>NZ_JAULSF010000004.1:0-170114 GCF_030518355.1 Agrobacterium sp. V1 | reverse complement strand
GACCGGCCGCCCCGCGGCGCGAAAGCGGCCTTGAATCGAACGGGCGCCGATTCAGGCCGCCACGAAACCGAAGGACGGGACGGGTAAGGGGCTGTCCAGGACGCTAAAGCGGAAGGAAAATCATGCAAGTCGCACGCCAGCCCCGATCCGATGCGTTGCTGCCATTCTGTCCGCATGCGCCAGTCATCTGCCACGCCGCCAGATAGGTTCGCTGTGCAACCCGATGAGCCCGAGCGGCCGCCGGATTTGCCCACGGGGCCTTTCCGCGATAGAGGCGCGTCTGACCTCGCAAAGAACGAACTTCATTCGGGAAAGGAAACAGCAGATGACCGAGCATGCCGACGACGATTACATCTATGACGAAGCCACCGGCGAATGGCGCCCTGCCTCGGAGATCGCTGCGGAAAAGGCCAAGGCCGCCGAGGTCCGCGATGCCTCCGGCAATATCCTGGTCGATGGCGACAGCGTCGTGTTGATCAAGGACCTGAAGGTCAAGGGTGCTGGCCAGACCCTGAAGCAGGGCACGGTGATCCGCTCGATCAGGCTCACCGACAATCCGGAAGAAATCGACTGCCGTCATGACGCCATCAAGGGTCTCGTCCTGCGCACCGAGTTCGTGCGCAAGCGATAGGCAGTTCGCCAGTTCGGCAATCACGGATCCTCAACGGGATACCGCCCTGAATCGAGCGGCCGCTTCGGCAGACGGTAGCGATCGAGCCAGGTCGGGCCATGGGTGTTGCGCAGCTTGCGCAGGACCTGACCGTCATCGCGGGGCGCCTCGCCCATCCAGGCATAGTTCAGGATGCGCTTCCACGATCGGCCATGCCGGGCGGCATAATCCTGGAGAGCTTGCACTTCCTGTTCCGTCAGGGGCGGCGATGGTTCGTGACGCTTCATGCCGCATCCCTTTCGTTGATATCGCCATGCAATTCTAACCTCGCCAGGAAAGCGGCGATCGCTGCCTCCTGACGCACGAGCTTGCGCGATAGTGCTTCGATCTCGCCCCGGCGCTGGAATTCCAATCCCTGAAGATGAGACTGGAATAGCCGTTCATCGGACGGCGCCCAGTGTGACCCGGCCCGTTTGTGCGTACGACCGGTGGACTTCGCCTTCTGGGTGACTGTGACGCGCTCGGCACGAGCTGCAATCTGTCGCAGCACCAGATCGAGATGATGGCGCGTCTCGCGACGCGCCGCCTCCATACGGGCAAGAAGGACATGGGGACTGATCGGGGTCACGCCGCGCTCCTCTCCGACCAGGAGACAAAGCTGGACGGGCCGTCATAGGCCGCATGGAGCGTTTCATTGATGACAAAGCCAAAGCGACCGACCTCATATTCGGTGGACGGCACCAGAAAACGGCGCTCCTCGACATGATGGTCGCGCTTGCCTCCACGCGTGGTAATCACCTCCGTCATGCCGGGATGATGATCCGATCGCAGCGCGGAGATCACCACCCAATCATCGGCATGCGCCAGTTCGAAGGCCTCGCGATCCTTCATATAGGACTCCCCCGGCGCCAGTACCTGCCTCGAAATCGCCTCCCACGCGGCGGGTTCCCAGTCCTTCAGCGTCGTTTCCGCGCAGCGCCGCTCATAGCCTGTGAACAGGTCGGGAAAGGTGATGGCAACGGCTGCCCAGGCGGAATCCTCCTCATAGACGCCATCCGTTGACCGCAACGTCGGGTGGACCTGTGCGTTTCGATCCTGGGAGAGCATGAACCCGCCATGGCTGGCCGTCATGTGCGAGACGATCCCATCGGCATAGATGGTGGCAATCTGCGAAGCACCCCACGGGGTGCTGCATGACATCCGTGTCTGTATGCGATTGAGTTGAGCCAATTCGCGTTTATGCTCCGCCGTTTCCAGCACGCAGGAACGGAAGGCAGCCTCGTTGGTCAGCCGGCCCTGGTGGCTGTAGAAGTCAGCGCGGGTCAGGTCGCAAAGCGGGCGGTTCGCACGCCACGCGCTAGCCAGAAAGCCTCCGCCCTCCGGCAAGGGCAGCATGGCAAGCGTGATGTCACCGATCCGGGCGACCGGAAAGCCGTCGGCGCTGACGCCGAACTCCACCCCTGAATATTCGCGGGTAGACGCAATGGTCTTGTCCGGGGAACCAGGCGTGCTCATGCCGCAGCCCTCCCCTCGACATGATCGGCCGCGACCTCGTCCGCGGTCACTTCTTCGAGAACGGCCAGGGGATGCCGGTGGATCTTCAGCCATGCCTCGGCCGCTTCGGGGTTTTCGGCGAGATGGACCAGTTCATGCGAAGGACCGGGGCGATCGAACACGCGGACCGAGCCGATCGCCGGGCGATCGACCACTGTGAAGGTCAGCGTACTGTCGAGACCGAAAGTGCGCAGGATGGTGACAACGATCGTGCCGCGGCTGCCGATGTCACCCTCATGCAGGGTGAAGGACGCCGGCGCGGTATAGCTGCCCAGCGTTCGAGAGTCCTCCTTGCGGATCAACCGGCCCTGACTATTGCGGGTCTTCCAGATGGCCAGCTTCTTGCTGTGCCGTTCCGGCGGACGCGGTGTGCCATCGGACCAGGAAATGAGCGAGCCAACGGGGGCGGAAAATGCTGCATGTGCAGACATGGGAATTCTCCCTTGATTTTGGGGGTTCTAAACAGCACTGCCGCCGCCGGGACTCACCGGCGGCGGCAGATCATTCGGAAGGGAAATGAAGCACGCGGTTATTCCGCCGCGATCCCGTAGGCGTCCTGCTCGTCGTCAGGAGCGGCTTCGCTCGCGTCATTCTCTTCGAAAGGCACGTCGCGCTCGAACGAATCAAGGCCATCGGCCTCGTCGGCCGGCACTTCATCCGGAGCGCCGTCTTCGATCGCTTCGCCATCGATGCTGTCATCATCCGCACTGGCAGCTCCTTCCTCGCTGTCCAGATAGTCGGCGTGCTTCATCAGATCGGCGATCTCGCCTACATCCGGCGCAAACAGCGCGGAGGCATGCACGAAGTGGCCGTCCTTAAAGTGCTCGATCAGAGCGGAGCGGGTTTCCCGGACTTTCTGGCGGGGAAGCACGTTCGCCTCCTTCGCAGCCGCCTCCAGCGCCTGCCGCGACAGGCACAACAGGAAGTCTTCACTGCCCATGTTCGGCAGGAAACTATCGGCGCCGATGGCGTCACCGGCGATGCGGGAAACAACACCGCTGTTCGACATACCGCGCCTGCACGACAGAACCTCGATCAGAATCGAGCGGGCGGCGACCCGAATGGTCTCCATATCGAAGGCAAGCTTGCCGTCCTCGGAGAACAGGCGTGCCACATGGCGCTTGAACCGCTTCGGCCCGAACACATTGTCGTTCGCACCGGAATCGACCCGGACGTTCAGGCTGGCGAAGGCAAGAACGAGCAATGCCATCAGCATGTCGTCCTCGATCGGCGCGCGGCCGAACGCCTCGTGAAGCGCATCGGTGCGGAAATCGCCGATCATGTCATGGCCCTTCTGGGTCACGTCGGGGCGCTGCTTCGGCGCATCGATGACAGAGCCATCATGCACAGCACCCTCACCGCCCGCGGTGACCGCACCGGCTTTGCCCTTCTTCTTCTCTTCCGGCATGCGGAAGGCGACCGACTGCACCTTGCCGTCACGGTCGAGATACATGGCGACGTGATCGGACTTCGACGGCTTGCCATAGATGCGCTCGGCCTTCTTCGGCAGCTCCGGCTGGCCATAGCCGTTGGTTTCGACAATCGTGCCCTTCTTCGGCAGGTTGGACGTCATCCACTCCTGCTGTGCGCCGAGGAAGGCTTCGACATTCGTGGTATAGCGATTATCCTGATCGGCGGGCGCGAACAGATCCTCGACCCACTCGATACCGTAGGCGGCGGCGAGATCGTCACCGAAGCTCGCATCCCGCGCAAACATCCGGATCTTCGCGAGCCCCCGCGAGATGTTGTACCAATCCGCGCGTTCGTTCTTCTTCGGCTTGTTGGCCTTCCAGACCTGCTTCTGCTCATCGAGCGAGGCGGACGCGATCGTGCGCAACTGCTGCTCGTTCGGCATGTCGCCGAGCGCCATCTGATCGAGCATGGCCGGAAGAACATTGGCCAGCAGGCGCAGCTTCCGGATCTGGCGCACCGGCAGGGCAAGCGCGACAGCGATCCCCTCCTCGGTCCAGCCGAGGGCCACGAGCCGCTCGATGCCGCGCCATTGGTCCACCCCGTTAAGAGGCTCTCTCGCGATGTTCTCCACCATCGAGCGCATGGCGCCATTGTCATTGGCGGCATCACGGACAATCACCTCGATTTCTTCCAGCCCGGCGGCAATCGCCTGCCTGACGCGGCGGTGACCGGCCTGGATGACATAGCCGTTTCCACCATCGGTCTGCGGCGAGACGACAGGCGGCTGGATGATGCCGACGGCCTTCACGGTGGCGAGAAGCAGCGCATCGGCTTGCGGGGACGACTTGGAGCGGCGGGTATCGTCGGGATTGTCCTTCAGCGCACGGGGATCGAGTTTGAGGATCTGCATGGGATCTGTTCCTTCCGGGATATCGGAACCGGCACCTCACCGGTCCTTCCTGCCTTCAGTTCTTTCCGAAGATATCTCCCGGACCGCAGGGCGGGAAGATCGGCGCAACCGCGCCCGAGCGGCCCTGCCCGTCAGGGCGAGCGGGGCAAAGCCTTGCGAGAACGACAGGCAGGGTTGCGCAGGGGGCTGTTGAGCGAAGCGGCGCCGGGAAGCCCGGTCTGCGAAAGGGACTTCTTTTTTCCCTCATTTCTTCTTTTCCCGCAAAGCATTGAAGGCCGCCAAAATTGACGCTATATAGCGTCTATATTAATGGTATTTTGAATGGAGGTGGATCATGGGCCTCGCCGAATATGCAGACGATGGACTGTTCGCACCGCGCAAGATTGCCGATGCGTTTCGCACGACCAGCGAAGAGATCGCCCGCACCGCCGGTCTCGGAAAAGACGCGATCCAGCGCAAGGATCGTGTTCGCTCCGACAGAACGCAGCGTCGGCTGCGCGAGATGATCGAGATCGTCAACAAGGTCGAACCGCGCTTCGGCTCGGCACTCATGGCTTATGCCTGGTATCGCTCAGAGCCGCTGTCCGGCTTCTCCGGCCAGACTGCGATGCAGCTGGTCCGCAATGGTCGCGCCGAAGAGGTGCTCGACTATATTGACGCGGTCGACGCCGGCGTTCACGCATAGCTCCGCGGATGCACTATCAAGGAAAGCTCTATCGGGCGCTCAACCCGATCTACGCCCGTGAGCCCTTGTCGGGACGCGGTGCAGAACTCTATGGCGGCCGGTTCAACCCGAAAGGCGTGCCGGCCCTTTACACATCGCTGACGATCATGACCGCACTGAAGGAGGCCAACCAAGTCGGCAATCTGCAACCGACGACGCTGGTCTCCTACGATGCCGATATCGAACGTGTGTTCGACTGCCGGGATGACGCGGCCCTTCGGGCGCAAGGCATGGATGCGGTGGCCCTCGCCGATCCGACCTGGCGTGATCAGATGAAGGTTTCGGGGGAAGCGAGAACGCAAACCTTCGCGCGCCAGCTCGCGGCCGCTGGCTATTGCGGGCTGCTTGTGAAGAGCTTCGCCCCCGGCGCCACGGATGACGATCTCAATCTCGTCCTCTGGACATGGGGCAGTGCGGCTCCCGGCCGCCTGATCCTGATCGACGACGAACACCGACTGTCGCGATAGTCCCGCAGGACGCTATCTGCCTTGCCACGAGAAGCCGGTCGCATATGATCATGCGACCGGCCTGTTATCGTCAGGCGGCGATTTCTTCCGCCTCCACATCTTCTCGCGTCGACGCCGTGAGCGCCTCCTCGACCTCGCGCAGCTTCTGGCGCTTGTCGGCCAGCTCGTCGGCGAAGGCGAACTCTCCACTCTGCCGCGACTGGTAGGACGCCAACCTGCGCCGGTATTCCTCCAGCCGCTGGCGATAGCGCTCCCGCTCCTCCTCGAACCCGTCGAGCGCATGTTCGAGCCGGGAGATGGCTCCTAGCGGCGTGACGGTGACCGGCAACTCGATCTCGTAGTCCGCGCCGGTGCGCTGAAGCAGCGTCTGGTAGTGATGGTTATCGCCACGGCCGAAGGTTTCGCCGGCATAGACGAGATCGAAGCCGCCGATGGTGGCGATATGGACCTCGCCCTGTTGTTGAAGCTGGACGAGGGTGAGGATTTCCTTCATCAGCGCTCGGCCTGCATCCTTGCGCTCGGTAAATGGCTTGCCCGTCACGGTCATGGTGAAGCTTTCGCCCGACGTCAGCACTACCCGTTCTATGTCCTGGCCGATTTCGTCGATGCGCCGCGTGGCGGTCGCGATCTCGCGCTCGGCGTCATGCAATTGCCGGCGAACGGCGAAGAGATCGTCGTCATGGGCGGCGCGCAGCCGTTCCAGTCGCGCGATATCGGCTTCAAGACCTGCCTTCTGCATCAGCCGCTCATCGCCACTGGCAATCGCTTTCGCCATGGCGAACTGGTTGGCCTGACCTTCGTTCAGATCTTCCAGCCGGCGGATGGAAGTGTCCCCGGACAGTGCGGCGGCAATAAACCTCGCCTTTCGTTCGTTGTTCTGCCACATCGTCGCGTCGAGGCTTCCCTGCGTAGCGTAGGCGAAAATATCGACCTCATCGTGCTGGTTGCCCTGGCGGACGAGGCGGCCCTCCCGTTGCTCAATCTGGGACGGCAGCCATGGGACATCTAGATGGTGCAGTGCCTTCAGCCTGAGCTGGGCATTGACGCCCGTGCCCATGGTTTCCGATGACCCGATCAGGAGGCGGACTCTGCCGGCGCGCACGTCACCGAACAGGCGCTGCTTTGCCTCGGTCTTCTTGTAATCCTGCATGAAGGCGATTTCCGACGGCGGCACGCCCATGCGGACCAGTTCGTCGCGGATCCAGCGATAGGCCGAGAACCCCCTCGTCTTCTCGACATTGATGGTGCCGAGATCGGAGAAGATCATCTGCGCCGCGCCGGGAAGTTCGTAAGGCTTGCCGTCCGGGCGGAGGTAGGTGTTTTCCGAGGTCTGCTTCCAGATGCGGTGGGCGTTGCGGACGAGCAGATTGAGCTTGTTCTCCGGCTCGTCGTCCATTGCCGGCATGACCAGACGCAGATCGATCGCCGCGTGACGGCCGTCGGTGATGACCGAAAGCAGGATGTCATCGCTAGGTTCGGGTGGACGATCGCGCTCCTCGATCGCCTTGATGCGGGTTTCGAGGATTTGCTGGTAGGCCTTGAAGGCAGGCGTCGGGGCGGCGGTCAGGATCTGCCGCTTGCCGGTGGCGATCTCCGGCACCTTGACATGCGCTTTAAGATCCTCCGGCATCACCACATCGGCGAAGGCCCGGAACATGGCGATCAGCTCCGGCACATTGACGAACGAGGCAAAGCGCGACACAGGCTTGTATTTGCCGGAGGGCTGAAGTTCGAGCTCGGTCTTCTCGTCACCGAAGTTCGAGGCCCAGGCGTCGAACTCATGCAATCCGCGCTCGCGCAAGGCCTCGTAGCCGAGGAGCCGCTGGATCGAGAACATTTCGCCGAGCGTGTTGGTGATCGGGGTGCCGGGGGCGAGCACCAGGGCGCGGCCCGGATTCTTCGTCTCGATATAGCAGCTCTTCACATAGAGGTCCCAGGCCTTCTGCGAACCGTTCGGGTCTATGCCCTTCAAGGTCGACATGTTGGTGGCGAAGCTGAGTTTTCTGAACTCCTGCGCCTCGTCGACAACGATCTGGTCAATGCCGATTTCGGAGATGGTCAGCAGATCGTCCTTGCGGGTAGAAAGCGCCTCCAGCCGCTCCTGCAAACCTTCCTTCAGGCGCTCAAGCCGCTTGCGCGAGACCCGATCCTCATCATCGACCCTGGTCAGCAGGTCCTCGTAGAGCTGCAGCTCGTCGTGGATCATCTGTTGTTCGAAGGTCGAGGGCACACCGATGAACCTGAAGGCGGAGTGGGTGATGATGATCGCATCCCAGACCGCCGTCGCCGCCCGCGACAGAAAACGCTGGCGCTTGTCCTTGGTAAAGTTGGTCTCATCAGCGACGAGAATGTTCGCCGAGGGATAGAGCGCCAGAAACTCGCGGGCGGCTTGCGCCAGGCAATGGCCGGGCACGACCAGCATCGCTTTGGCGATCAGGCCGAGACGGCGTTGCTCCATGATCGCCGCCGCCATCGTCATGGTCTTCCCAGCGCCGACGGCATGGGCGAGATAGGTGGAGCCGGAGGAGATGATCCTCCAGATGCCGCGTTTCTGATGCCCATAAAGAACGAAGGCGCCCGAGGCGCCGGGAAGGTTCAGATGGGAGCCATCGAATTTGCGCGGCGCGATGTTGTTGAAGCGATCGTTATAGACCCGGGCCAGCCGGTCGGTGCGATCGGGGTCGCTCCACACCCAGGTCTGGAACGCTTCCTTGAGCTTCTGCAGCTTGTCGCGCGCCGCTTCGGTGTCGACGACATTCAGCACCCGCCGCTCGCCATCGGCGTCCTTGATGGTGTCGAAGATCTGCGGCACCCGGGAATTCAGCGCATCGGCGAGCAGTTCGCCGGCATGGCGGCGGCTGGTGCCCCATTCCGATGTGCCGGCGGCGCTATAACCAAGTTGCCGAGCCTCGACCGTCCATGATCCCAGTTCCGGCATGTGGTGGATGCGAATTTCCGCGCCCATGGTTTCCTTGACGAAGGCCACGACGTCGGACGCCGGAATCCACGGGGCACCCAAGCGTGCCGTGATATCGGACGGACGCAGATCGGCGGGCTGAACCTCCCGAAGTGCCGCGACATTGCGCTGGAGGGTAGGCTCGAGCTCGGCCGCAGCTTCCGCGGCGGCAAGCTTGGTGCGAACCGGGCCGGAGAGATAGGCGTCGGACGTTTGCCACGAACCGTCGGTCGGATCGCGGAAGATGGCCTCACCCAGTTCGGCGATCACCGCCTCCGAGTCACGATGCAGCAGCTCGGCGATGTGGTCGACGTCGACGCGGCCGCACTCGTTGAGCACGACGGCCAGTGCATCGGCGGCGCTGGTGATGACCGGCGCGGCGGGCGGCGAGATCACCCGTTCGGAAAAGATCGGCCCCGGTCTGGCCGTATCCGTTTCGAGGTCGTAGTCCTCGATGGAAGCGACCAGCCAGCAATCGGGATCGTCGAGGAAGGGCTGAAGGTTCGGTCGGCGGTGGCTTTCCCGGACCTCGCCGGTTTCCTCGTCCTCCGAGATCGAAACCGTGGTGTGGTTAATCGGTCCAAAGTCGCGGACGAACGACGACCAGGCGATGCGCAGGCGCACCTGGTTGTCCCTCCAGGGGCGATCCTGTTCTTGGCACCTCAGCACCTCGCGTACCGCGTCCCGGACCGGGATCAGCTTGCTGATGATGCGGATGTGCTTCTCGGACAAGCCATCGCCGCTCCGGCCCTTGCGGACCTTGATCTGGACCGGCGAACCGTCGACCATCTGCATCAGACCCTGGCGGTTATCGATGAAGAAGCTGCCTTCACGAACCTTCTCGTTTCCGGGGCGAAGGTCGACGATGTCGCCGAGCTCGTCCTCCAGGTCGATGTCGATCTCGGTCGGCTCGCCGTCGTAACGGTCTTCCGGAAGAAGGGAGATGACGGCCTTCAGTGCCGTTTCGAGCTCGACGCCGGCACGGGCGCGGCACGTATAGGTCTCGCCGAAGGGGCCTGACGTCAGCGCGTGGTCGCCGAGCACGAAGCCGGGATGCTTTGCGAACCAGCGATTGACGCGGATGGCGCCTTCGTCGTCCGTCGCCGGACGTACTTCCTCCAGATCGAGCCACGACAGATCGCCCTCGGACTCACCAGCCTTGCGCTTGCGGAAGAACAGGAGGTCGACCACGACATCCGTGCCGGCATCACGGCGGAAGCTGCCTTCGGGCAGGCGGATTGCGGCAATCAGGTCGGCGGATTTGGCGATATGCTCGCGGGCGGTGCTGTCCGCCTTGTCGAGCGTGCCGGAACTGGTGACGAAGGCGGCGAAGGCGCCGGGCTTAAGCAGATCAATCGACCGGGCAATGAAATAGTCGTGCAGACGCAGACCAAGCGAGCGGTATTGCCGGTCGGAGCGGACGGTGCGATCGGAAAAGGGTGGATTGCCGATGGCGAGATCGTAGATCGGCGAGAGGTCAGTGCGCGCGAAATCCCCTTCAATAATCCGAGCTTTCGGCTGCAGGAGCTTTACGATACGCACTGTCACCGGATCGAGTTCGACGCCGGTCACACAACGCTTTCCGTTATCTCGATTTCCAGTCGGTGAGCCGGTATTTGCCATTTTTCGAGCGCCGCTATTACGGTCAGCGGATAGGCAGGCGAACATAGCTCCAGTACGGAAGCGTTGAGCGCGATGTCGACATTGGGAAATTCAGCCATCATCGCACAGGCATCTTCCAATATAACGCCACCGATTTCGTGGATCAGGCCGCACTCCTCCGCCAGCGGAATGAATTGCTCAGGACTTATGTACCCGAACTCTGGATGGTTCCAACGTGCCAGTGCTTCGAAAGAACAGAGCACACCCTCCCCTGCGGAAAAAACAGGCTGATAGAATGTTTCTATCTGCGCGCCGTCATTGACCGCTTTTCGCAGGTCAGCCTCCAAAGCCCTCCTCTTGCGAAGCAGCTCATCCATATGGTCGCCGAATATCGCGTATGTATTTCTGCCGGCAGCTTTGGCATGATACAGCGCAATGTCAGCCTGCCGGATAGCTTCGTTTGCGTCGAAGACGCCTTGCTTCAGGGCGAGACCTACGCTTGCGCCGATGGCGATATGTGTGCCATCGATTTCGAAAGGCGTTCGAAGTTCTTCCACGATGGTCTTTGCGACCTGCTCTGCCTCGGGGAACTCGTTCAGCTTGACAAAGACGGTGAATTCATCGCCGCCGATCCGCGCAACGAGCGCGTCGGGCAAAAGGCCTGTCAGTCTCGCAGCAACAAGGGAGATCAATTTATCCCCTGCGGGATGGCCGAGTGAATCGTTCACCTCCTTGAACCTGTCGAGATCGGTGAACAGCACGGCATGCACCTCGCCTTCCCTCGCATTTTGCGTGGCCACCGCAACTCGCGCGTGGAATTCGGAACGATTGGCAAGACCCGTGAGACCGTCATGTGTCGCCTGGTATTGCAACTGCTCACGGCTTGCCTGAAGACGGTTCGATCGTCTCCAGAATGCATTTCCCCCGAAGCTTGCTGCACTGAATATAGCAAGAAATGCCACCGCAATTGCGGGAATGGTGGCCGCGAAAACTTTGTGTCCGGGTTTGAATGGTTGCCACTCGAAATAGCCTACCACATATCCGGATCTCGACTGCAACGTCAGATATGAAAAACGAGGGTCCGTCGGATGATGAAGCGTGAAGCGCAGATTGCGAAACTGGTACTCCTGGCCCACGGTTGCCGCGAGATCTCCATCCAGAAAGCGAACGGCGACATGCAGATTTTGTTGTCCCGGCTGCTGCTCGATATCTCCCGTGTCGGAAACGATCGGTTTAACGCTGATGATTGCCGGACGTGAGCCAACGTAAACGATGTCCGCTTCGCCAATGGACAGGACCTTGCTGCTCGTTCCCTCCTCATCGCCTGCAACAAGCCGCTCCTTCAACCTCTTTGCCAATGGCAGATAGGCGGCCGATAGACCACCGCTGATCCGGGCATCATTGGGATCGACAACAAATTGATAGATTGGATTGAGATCCGCTGTCAGTACGATTGCTGCATCGTGCCCGAAATAGGTATTCATCCATACGCCGAGATTGGTGTCCATCCAGTCGCGGTTTCGGACCATGGAATTCCTGACCGCATCATCCCAAACAGTGGCACTTTCCTGATCATGAGCGATTGATGACTTTAGTTTCGAAACCGTGAGGGCAACGACATCGCGTTGTCTTGCCACCGCGATTGCATCGCTTGCGACCGACGCCCAGTAGAGTGACAAGAGGAGAAGGCCACATATGGCCATCGACACCACGATGGGCAGGTTAAATCTCCAAAACCATTTTGACTGCAGATGGGTTAGCATTCGTTCGTATCCGCCTGTGTTTTGCTCACACTACGTGAACGAAACTTAAAACTGCTGGAACCAATATAGTTAAGTATGGCTAAGAAGGCCTTGGACATGTCGCAGCCATGGCATCCTGCGACACCGCCTCGACGGGCGACTGGTCCGGTAGGTGATCTTTGACATTTCATCCTTCGAAGGTTGGGCGGACACGCTGAGCGCCAAAGGAGCACCTTCAATGGTTCGCCGGATACGTTCGCGCATTTGCATGGCCGCGCAATAAGCCTGCAAGGGCGATTGAGGAAAGATCTTCTGCCGTCGCTGCGCGGCCGGTGGGAAAGGATGTCGTGTCGGATCGTAAATTGCCGCATCGCCATTCCGCAGGAGGTGTGACCAGATCGTGATCAATCAACGCCGGTATTTTCCTCAAAGGCTAGACTGGAAGATCCAGCTAGCCGGCGCTATGCGCCACGGCGCTCTCTGATGTGATATCGCCGGATCAAGCCCGCGGCGGGCGGCTTGATCCGGCGATAGTGCCGGTTATTACTCCGGCAAGGGGATGGCGTTGGTCGACGTCAAACTCGCATACGACAGTTGCTGAAAATTCGCCGCTGATGCAGCGCCCTCAAGCTTGCAGCAACCTTCAGTTCTGGGCTTCCTCTTCGAGAGCCTCGCGAACCTCCGCGATTTTGCCCGTGTCTGTTCCAGCGCCCAGAATGCTCTTCGCCTCCGCGATCTCCTCGCTGGTCACCGGCCTGTTTGCCAACTGTTCCAACGCCGAAACCAGCGCAGTCTCGCTAAGCGCGGGATCCGTGGGCACGGCCGTCACCCCGTACTGAATTTCGAATTCCGCGTACGCCTTCACATAAGCTGCAAGCGCCGCCATCTTGGGATCGTTGGAATTCAGATAGGCATGAAAATTTCTCTTCATCGAATTCAGGCTGCCAGTGCCCGACTTTGCGCTTTGCGTTTTCGATTTCTCGCCGTGTGTTTTTGAGGGCTTGTCTGAATGATGCGATTTCAACGATGCCGAAGAGCCCTTGTTCGCAGATGAGTTGGAGGAAGCCCGGCTTTCGCCGGCATCGGATTTTCCTCCACCATGGCCTCCCCCGTTGCCACCGCCGGCCCCACCACCGTTGCCGCCGCCATTACCACCACCGTTTCCGTCCTTGGCAAAAGCAGCATAAGTGAAGCCGACGGTATCTCCTGCCATCGGGGCAACGGCGAGGACAAGACCAAGGCTTGCGGTTCCGATCACAGAGCGGATGTTCATGAGCAGGTCCTTCATAAAATTGGGCACCGCCGCAGTTAGAGAGCCGCGGTCCCAGCAAATCGTTACGCACTACAATATTGCCGAAATTTCAGGTTTCTACTCCGCTCGGACCTATGCCTTGGGCATTCCGACCATAGTCCGATTGATCGCGCCCAATGGTCCCTGATTGTATGGACCGGAGAACTGGCTCATCTTCGGGACAAACCGTTGCCTCCTCCGGGAGACAACGGTTGACACTCCGCTTTGGCGGGATAGCTATAAAGGTTGGGGGAGATGAGTGCTGATCATGCGTGTTCTGCCGACAAGCCGTGAGTACAAAGTGCCTCTGGCAAGACTGGTCGCACGCTGGAATTCTCAATCCCTCGCAAGGCAGTTCCTCTTTGCGGGTGGTGTTGTCGCGATCTGTGCGATGGTTGTCGTGGGTTACTTCGTTTCCAGCCTGATCGAAAACGCCGTGACGCGTAATTCCGCGGCGACGACGGCGCTTTATGTGGATAGCGTGATCGCCCCTCTTCTGCCTGATATGCAAACCACCCAGGCTCTGGACGATTCGATAACGCGGGCCCTGGACGAGACACTTGGCCAGGGCGCACTTGGAAAGCGCCTGTTTTCATTCCGGCTCTGGCGCAGCGATGGAACAATTCTCTATTCCAGCGACAAGAACCTTTCCGGCAAGCAGTTCCCGCTTTCTGATGACCTCAGAACGGCCTTTACCGGCCGAATGGCAGCAAGGTTCAATCGGATAGACGACGTCGAGAGCGAGGCCGAACGCGACAGTGACAAGCCACTTCTGCAAATCTACAATCCGGTCCTACAGCCCTGGTCTGGCAAAGTCGTCGCCGTCTCTGAATTTTTCGAGGTGGCCCATGATTTCGAATGGAGCCTTAATCGGGCCCGGCTGTTGAGCTGGGTAATGGTTGCTACATTTACGATGACATTTTTCGCCCTCTTGTCGATCATAGTCCTGCGTGGAAGCCGTACCATCGACAGCCAGCGCAAGGCACTCAGTGACCGCATCGGGGAACTGTCCGCACTGCTGCGACAGAACGAAGCGTTACGCGCACGTGTTCAGCGCGCCACCCAAAGGGCAACCTCCCTCAACGAGAGCTATTTGCGCCGCATCGGTGCTGACCTGCACGACGGCCCCGCACAATTGGTCGCCTATGCCTCTTTACGACTTGACAGCCAGACACTCACCGACCCTAGAACTCCCGCCAAAGAACGCGACGCGTCCTTGACAAAAATCAAGGCCAGTCTCGACGACGCAATGACGGAAATCCGGGGCATTTGTAGTGGGTTGATGTTGCCACACATAGAAACGGATAGCCTTGCTGACCTGCTGAAACGCGCGGTCCTCGCGCATGAGCAGCGCACAGGCGTCTCCGTCGAACTCTCGTTGAACAAGAGGCCTGCGAGCCTTTCCACCTCGGCAAAGATATGCATCTATCGTTTTGTACAGGAGGCGCTGAACAATGGATATCGCCATGCCGGCGGCATCGGGCAAAAGGTTGCGCAAACATCTCAAGACGGACTGATTATCATCGAAGTTATGGATAAAGGGCACGGCTTCAGCATGAGTGATGTTTCGCCCCAGAAACTCGGCCTTGCCGGTCTCAGGGATCGCGTGGAAAGCCTGGGAGGCGTCTTCCATCTTTTCTCCTCAGACCGGGGAACCACCGTACGGATGTCGCTTAATATCGAGGAAATGGAGCAGGCATGACGGCGCAACAAATAAGCCTGGCAGTTGTGGACGATCACCCCCTCTTCAGGGAAGGCGTCATCCGAAGCCTGACGGAAATGGACGGATTCAATGTCGTTGGAGAGGGCAGCAGCAAGGAAGACGCTCTGCGTATCGCGGTAGAGCACCAACCCGACATCCTGCTGCTCGATATCTCCATGCCGGGCGGTGGGCTCGAAGCTATCTCGCTTATACTTGATCGGGTGCCCGGTCAGAAGATCGTGATGCTGACGGTTTCCGAGGCAGGTGATGACGTCATGGCAGCGCTGAGAAATGGAGCGAAGGGCTACGTCCTGAAAGGGGTTGGCTCACGTGCACTTGCCGACATTATTCGAAGCGTCGCGGCAGGCGACAGTTACGTTGCACCCACCTTGTCCGCACGCCTGATTTCGGAAAGCGGATCGGGTGCCCGGGCCAATCCCTTTACCGCATTGACGGATCGGGAGCACCAAGTGCTCGAGCTTGCATCTGCCGGATTAAGCAACAAACATATCGGTCTCAAACTGGACCTCCACGAAAAGACGATCAAACACCATATGACACAGATTTTCACCAAGCTTGGCGTAAGCAACCGGACGGAAGCCGCGATGGCGTTTCGCGACGAGATTGACAGGCGCCGTTAACGAAGGAAGGATCTGAGCCGCTGCTCGTCTGCAACCGTTGCATCGCGGTTGACGATTGTACGGCCCTTTGAGTCCTTCATCACGTATCGCCCCCGCTGCACAGTTTCACTGATGCCGTCCTTATGGCGAACGGTCAGGGCGCCGCCGGCTTCATTCGTTGCGTCATCGGCATCAGTCTGGCTTTTTGCAGCACTTCCAGTGCTCGACGACTGGCCGCTATTGTTTGCCTTGCCACCCGAATTGCCGTTGCCGTTGCCGCCACTGTTACCGTTGCCTCCTCCGTTGCCGCTTCCCCCTCCGTTTCCGCCACCTCCGCTACCTCCACCGCCGCCGTTCCCGTTGCCACCGCCGTTGCCGCTTCTGGCCTCAGCCACTTGCTCGGCAAATGTCGCAGAAATACCGTGAATTTTTATTGTATAAGGGAGAGCGGTGTTGAAGAGGGTCAACAGCAGGTACGGGAAAACGGCGATCAGTTTGCGGCGCAATAACACATCTGGCTCCTGAGGTACCGATTGGATCCGGCAACGGGTAGCACGCGAGAACCGGTCGGCAAGGTTTTGAACGCCTTACAAATCGTCGCGACACCGCAAGTGGTCAAGCCCTGGCCTGAAGAGAAAACCTCCTTTGGACTTCAGCAATCGCCTAAGAGACTTTTGCACCTGAATAACATTAGACCAAAGTCGGAAGCGACATGGGCAGAAGCCTCATTGCCTGTTGGTTTCCACGCAGAACTGAGCCGGTTACCCGGCAACGATTGCTCTCTCTATAACAGAGATAATGTCGACGGGGTCATGCCTCTGAGAACAATCCCTACCGCGCTAGTGAAACACTCACAAGGGTTGCGGTAGGGTCCGACGTCCTGAGGCACCCAAATCCACAACTCGCGGCGGAGGTCACGAGACGGGGAACGGTCATAGGGCAGCGAATTCGTCGCCGAGGGCGTCGTGATCTCCGCCTTCTTCATAGAACGGATCCCGAGGGCGATACGCGTCGATGACAGTTCTCAAGTGTCGGGAAATTTTCACGCGGAGAAATACCCGGATGCGATCAGTATCGTAGGCTTTGTCCGCCAGCACGATTGTTCCAGGTCCATCGTGGTCGAGCAGATGGTCGGCGGCTTGTCCGTCATGTTCTTGCCTGCCGCCATCGACGCACGGCACCCCCCGTGGCTTGTTGGGTAGCAGCGACTTAATCGCGCGCCATTCAAAGTCTGTCAGGTCATGTCGGCTCATAGGGACCGCTGAACCAGAAATCGGCGCGACGTGACAGCGTAAAAGCAGAACACGACCTCGCATTGGAGGCAGCTCAATGCTATCGTTCGTGCAATAGAAAACGGGGGCAAAACAATCATGGATTTGGCAATTCCCAGCGCAGCCAATCTCAGCCTGTTCGTCAGCGCCACGCTGGTGCTGCTTCTTGTGCCGGGCCCGGCAGTCCTTTACATCTTTGCGCGCTCGGTCGAGCAGGGCCGTTCTGCCGGCCTCGTTTCAATCCTTGGCATTCATACCGCCACACTTGTTCACGTCGTCGCCGCCGCTGTTGGGCTCTCGGCGCTTTTGGCATCCTCCGCGCTTGCCTTCAGCGTGGTGAAATATGCGGGCGCGGCCTACCTGATCTGGCTTGGCCTCAAGAAGCTCCTCGGGTCGTCGGACATTCCCGACGTCGAGGGCGGTTTGCCGAAGCGAAGCAGCATGCGCATCTTTCGTGAGGGCTTCATCGTCAATCTCCTCAATCCGAAGACCGCATTGTTCTTTCTGGCTTTCCTGCCGCAGTTCGTTGAGGTCGATCGTGGCCATATGGCAATGCAGATCGCCTTTCTCGGAATTCTCTACACGTTGATTGGTGTTCTGACGGATTGCACCTACGCACTTGCTGCCGGCACGGCCGGCAACTGGCTGAAGCGCAGTCCCGCCTATCTGAAGGCCGAACGCTGGGTTAGCGGCTTCGTTTACATCGGCCTTGGCCTGACGGCCGCTTTTGCTGGCAATCAAAAGAAATAGACCACCTGTCATACCTGTTGGACATTCTCGGACTCGGTGTGTCGCCGCCTGAACCTAGCTGGGGACGTATGCTCGTCGCTCAAAGTCAGTCATGGGGTGCGCAAGTGGCATCCGCGCTTAGCTTCTTGATGATTGCGATCTTCGCCTTCAGTTCCAGCGATATTATCTCGCGAAAAACCTGAAACCTTTTACGTCTCGCATTTTGGGGCGGTCTGTCGGGTTGCGTGACAATTTACCTGCGGTATACGCCACGACCTCACCGACTTGAGCCGATATTGATGACGGCGGATAAACCTACCTGAACAAAAGAATACTCGACCGCACCTCGTTTCCACCAGGCTGTCGTACTTTCGATCGCGTCATTCTTGTCCAGATTATCCGGTGCACCAAGCCTCTCCGATAACGCATCCAGGAAACCGGCAGGTCTTGGCGTGGAATATGCGCATGCTTTGTGTCCGTTCGGACCAGCAGCAAGCCAAAAAGACAATGACTCGGCTCCGCCTGCCTTCTCTTGCCGCCAGCCCACAACGTCCACCGAACCGCCATTATAGGCGACGAAACTACGACGCCATTCCTCTGTTTCCGCATCGGTCAGCCGCGGCCAGCCAAGTTCGTCACCCTTGATCATCGCGGTCCGCGCGGTGGGCGCTTCACAGATAGTGAGAAGACGCTCCGCCGTCATGTCCGCCGGCATCGCCGTCGCCACCCCGAAACTCAAAAATGCAGCGCAGAAGCTGCCAATGGTCGATATCTCAAGATACCGAAGCGGACTTGCTCGCTCTGCGCTCCTCATTTTCTTCTCCGGTTCATCATCGTCCATGGGATCAGACCGCCGCGTCCGAAAGTAAACGTGCGGGATGGATGCAGCCAGTTGAGGATCATGCCCCGGCGTTCACACCGGGCGCAACAGGCTTCCTGTCGTTCGCAAACGCTCTTCCAGCAATTCCATAAGCTGCTCCTCGCGAATACGACCCTGCCCCAAGCCGAGCTTCATGGCCAACTCGCGCCAACCATATGTCGGCCACCGCCGCTCATCTTCTACTCCGCCTTGGCTGGAATTAACTCGCTGTCGCGCTGTAGGATGCCACATGTCATGAAACCCTCCACCTATTGAATTACAAACGGGAGATGAAATTGGCCTTGCAAACCGAATTCCAGGTACGGCTGACATTTTTGAAGCGCCCTTATCGCTGCCTTACCAATGACCTCGCTTGCTTCGCCACCACCCTGCTCGATAACCACCGGCGTTCCTTCGAGAGCGCCCGCCTCGTTAATTTTGAATGAAACAACCGCCTTTCCCCCTATTCCGGCGGGCACGTTGAAGCAGGATTGTACCTTTTTTGCCAAGTGCGGCAGCCCCTTTAGATTTACTGTTACGGGGCGGCTGTTTTCAGCCTGTAATTGTGCGGCCAGCTGCTTTGCCCTGTCAAACTTGGCTTCATCAATCGTGTTTTCAAAAGCGAGCACCCAGATAAGGATGGGGGATGTTTCGATCATCGTGTAAATCGAAATGCCGCCTCCTATTTCCTTGCCGGATTTGTCAAATTTTCGGATGCCGTAATACACGCCGTTTTCGTCGCTGCCAAGTAATGCGAAAACGTCGGCTGTCTCTTTCCGCGACCCAAAAAACGGCTTTGCGTCCTTATAACGCGGCGCGTCCCTCGCTACCAAAGCCGACACTAAATCTTTCAGATTGTATGGGATGGGAGGTGTCTGGTCTATTGTACGCGGAATCACTGCGAGAAAAATCACATTCGTTGGCATTTTACCCGAAAAATCACCTTTCCGCGCCTGTTCCAGCGGAAGGCAATCGACAAACAATGTGTGTGTCAATTCGGCCGTCTTTTTATCAGGAAGACTAGTCCAAAGGTACTGGTCTGCTTTCGAGCGTGACGGATCGACCTGACAAAGACCCTTAGGTGGCGTGAACTGTAAATCTATCCCCTGTTCAATACTCGAAGCACCTATAGCAGGTGCAGCCAGTCCAGACAGCGCCACAACACTGGCCACGACGAGCCCTAATACAATCTGCATTTTTGGCATCATCATCTCGCGCCTTTGTTGGAATTCAGTTTTGTCAATTCATGGGCCAATCATTCACAGACTTCTGCGCTCGCCTCGGCCGCGAAGTGGCCGCGGCTATAAGCGAGATATCCTTCGAAATTTCCATCGGGCAGCTACAACGCAGGAAACCAATGCGGCATTTCCCTCATTTTGCTGCATGGCTGGTAGAGGGATCGATACGACCGAAAGCGTAGAATTACTTCGTCGTCCGCTCATCGTCGCTGGGCGCGGAGGGGATTGGGTACGGCAAGAACCGCATGCGATAGAGCCATTATCGATTTTCTGATCATGTAAACTCCAACACCAATTAAGTTAGGACCGGAGTGTTTTTTCTCCGATTTGTCCGTCTCTCACAATCACGCCGGGTGTCTAAAAGTTCAAGTCCGGACTTCGGCTTACGATCCGGCGCACTTTGGTTCGCGGATAAACGACTCGCATCCAATTAGCTCTTGAGCGGAATCGAACCAGTGGCCACCGCGTGATGCACTAAATCAGGCACATAGGTTTCACGCACTGATTTGCTCAAGTATTGAGGGCAAACCTGTGGTGATCCCAGACTTGGGACGTTACGTCATCGATAGGAGAGCCGTCTCTGGTTCCGCAATAAGCGTATCTACCCAGCCCCATCGCGCCTACGGACTAAGCACAGCGAAAAGGTCGGCTTGTCAGAACGCTTCGGCGGCGCATTTCCGGTGACCGAGGCCGTATTTGCGACTTGTGGGGAGGAATACTGCTGCAAATCGCGTTTTAGGTAAAGTTCACTGGGTTTGCCTGCGATCTCGACCCAGAAACTACTCGGCGGCGATATCGTTATCGCCTAGCAACGCAATGAACGCTTCTCTCAGGTTTTGGCAACGATAAAGCAGTTCGACCTTTTCATTTTTGAGTCGCCGCAGAAAGGTCAGCTCTCTGTCGTCAGCGTCGTTCGACATTGCCCTGAGGCGGAGATCGGTTTCGATCTCTCGAACTGCCATTTCGCAGGCCGCGATTTCCTTAAGCAGCCGCTCCCAGTGTTTCTCCAACACAAAGCTCACGTCGTTGGTCCGTCTATCGCCCCTGTTTACCAAGGGTTAACATAACCGAAGCGGATTTGGGATGGCGGTTCCCTATATGGTTAACGCTGCAGAGAGTAGTGTGGACCCACGACACCCTAAATTAATACGCTAGGTAGCCGCTGGATGCGGAACACCAACCATTTCGGCTGCGTCGGTCCAGTTTTCTAACGGCTGCGCAACTTCGAATTCACCGTTGATTATATTTTAGTAATATATAGATCTCAATCATCTGGAACAACCATTGGGCGAATTCGATTCGGGGAGATGGTTCCGCGAGAAGCACTCTTCAGCTTTATCGGGACGGAAGATGGGGACCGTGAATGACCGCACCTGGAGCATTTTTCAAGAAGCGTCCATCTAACGGGGGTGGGTCTTTCTTAGATAATTCTGATACAAATCGAGCAAATAACATGCTCATCCGTGGCGGCCGAGTGGGGAAGTGTAAGAGGATCGTCGGTGGCATAGCGCCTTGTGAAGCGCGTTTGGTACTGTCATTTGAAAGTTTGTCCGTCATTTCGGCGGCGGCAGTTACATCGGTGCTCCTCTGGTCTTCGCCATCGCTGGCAGGTAGCTGCGATCCCGCTGGCCCTGGAACCTGGAGCTGTTCCGGCGCTGCCACAGGGAGCGATCCGTCGGCGGTGATCTTTTCCTCCGCGCCCGTAACGGTTGTCACACAACCAGGATTTGGTTTGTCAGCCTCTGGGGAAGCCATCAGAGTCGAGACCATCGGAGGGATCGCCATAACGGACGGAAATGCGTCCTCCATAACGTCCTCTGGTGGGCAGGGTATTTTGGCGATCAATGATGTTTTCGGCGCGGTTGAAATAACATCGAACGGTAGCATCACCGGCGTTGACGGTATCTATGTCATCAATACCGGTACAGGTCCCACAACGATCACATCCTCAGGCACGGCGATTGGGACAATCGGTAATGGTGTCTATGTTTCCCACGACGGTTTCGCAACAGACCTGACCGTCAGCCAGACGGGCGGGACGATTTTTGGCGCGGATAACGGAATTTCCACAACCAATCGTGGATTTGGGGTGACCGCAATTAGTGTCGCCGGCGATGTGGACGGTGCAGCCGAAAACGGTATATGGGCGCAAAATTTCGCTAACGCGACAGGCATCACGATTTCCCAGGCAGCCGGCAGCACGATAACCGGTTATACACATGGCATCCGCGCCGATAATTGGGCGGCCGGCGCCATATCGATCACGACAGCCGGGATCATCAACCAGACCCAGACTGGCGCGGCAAATAACGACACATTTGGTGTCTATGCCTACAATTCCACAGCCGGGACAGATATCATTCTTACCCAGACCGCGGGATCGATCTCCGGCAATTGGTTCGGCATGTATGCCAATAATCAGGGTAGCGGCTCAACGACGATCATCAGTTCCGGCGATGCCACGGCAATCGTACGCGCTGGACTTTACGCTTATAACGCGGCCACAGCGGACAGTATTGTTGTAAGCCAGACTTCCGGAACGGTCAAAGGCGGCACCTATGGTGTTTTCGCAGACAATGCGGGAACCGGCACAACAACGGTTACACTTTCCGGCGATGTGATCGCCTCCGGTGACTACGGTGTCTATTCGCGTAATGCCAGCAGCGCCACCGATCTGACCGTAAGACAAACGGCGGGTTCTATTGCTGGCAGAACCGGCATTCTGGCGTCGAATAGGGGTACGGGCGCCTCGCTGGTCAGCGTCGGTGGTAGGGTGAGTGGCGGTGCGGGCGCGGGTATCCAAACGATTGCAGCGAACGGCTCGACAATAGATATCGCAGCTTCCGCAACGGTCACGGCAACGTCCGGAATAGCCATTCGTGACGGCGGTGTTGCGGGTAACCCGATTGCATCGGACACGATTGGCGGGAATGTCGTCGTTAACAGCGCTGGCACCGTAACCGGTGATGCGGTCCTCGGCCTCGGCGATGACACCTTCAATCTGGCTAGGGGAACCTATATCGGTAATATCTACGGTGACGACAGAGACGACGCTCGAAGCAACGACGGTGTCACAAACCATGAAGGCAATGATACGTTCACCTGGACGGGCGGCACTCTGGCTGGCGGCTTCTACGGTCAGGACGGTTCCGATACAGCGATGGTAAGCGCATCGGCCTATGATGGTTCTCAGGTGCTCGACGGCGGCGATGATACCTCGGTTGCCGACGGCATGATCGATACGCTTACGCTTCGCGGTGTGAAAGCGACCACGAATGGCGGCAGGATCATCAATTGGGAAGTTGTCAATCTGGATGGTGCCAATCTGTCGATCGACGACGGCACATGGCATGTCGGCGAGCCGGACGAAGCAACGACCGGTGTGTTCCTGAACAACAATTCCACACTTGACGGCATGGCATCACTCGCCTTCGACGGCAATATGACGATTGATTCAACGTCCAATTTAGTCGGAACGGGCAACGGAACCGGGTTCTATTCGTTCAGCGGCGATGTGGCCAACGCCGGAACCATCACCACGGTGGACGATGCTGTCGGCGATGTCGTCATCATCGGTGGAAATTATAGCGGCAATGGCGGACAGATGCTGTTCGATGTTGCCCTTGGTGATGACAACTCCAATACGGATATGGTCATCGTCAATGGCGACACATCGGGCACGACAAATGTCGGCGTCAACAATGTCGGTGGCACGGGTGCGCAGACCAGTGAAGGTATCCGTATCATCGAAGTGAACGGTGCTTCCAACGGTGTTTTCTCGCTCATTGGCGACTACACGGTGGGTGACAGGCAAGCGGTCGTTGCAGGTGCCTACGCCTATCAGCTTTATCAAGGGGGCACTTCATCACCGAATGATGGCAACTGGTATTTGCGTTCGCAATTGACCGTGTCGAATCCGACGCCGACTGCTCCGCTTTATCAGGCCGGTGTTCCGACCTACGAGGCATACCCCCGGGCATTGCGGGGTCTGAACGGCGTGCCAACCTTGCAGCAACGTGTCGGTAATCGTTTCTGGGCCGGTAATGGCGCTTCTGTCGGCACACCTTATCCCACTCCCGAACAAGCAGGCGTTGCGATCGAAGGAAACGGTGTATGGGGCCGCATTGAAGGTGTGCATAACAGCATCGAACCGCGTTTCTCGACCTCCGGCACCAAGTCCGAGCAGAATATCTTCAAACTTCAGGCCGGTATTGATGGGCTGTTTACAGAAGCGGAAAGCGGCAAGCTGATTGGCGGGTTCACAATCCATTACGCCCATGGCAAAACCGACACCGGTTCTGTTTACGGCGATGGGGAGATCAGCACGGACGGTTACGGTCTTGGCGGGACATTGACCTGGTATGGCGAGAGCGGTTTCTATCTGGACGGTCAGGCTCAGATGACCTGGTACACGAGCGATCTCGACTCTCTCCTTGCCCGTACAAACCTCACCGACAACAATGGCGGTTTTGGCTACACACTGTCGTTGGAAAGCGGCAAGCGCATTGCCATCGATCCAGCCTGGTCCATCACGCCGCAGGCCCAGCTGGTCTATTCCAATGTCGACTTCGACGCGTTTACCGATACATTCGGCGCCCGCGTCAGCCTCGACCGTGGAGAAAGCCTGCAAGGCCGTCTCGGTGTGACCCTCGACCACGAAAGCTCGTGGCGGAACGACGAGGGACTGCTCAATCGCACCCACGTCCACGGCATTGGCAATCTCTACTATGAGTTTCTTGAAGGGACGAGTGTCAATGTCGAGGGAGTGAGCTTCGCCAGCCGCAATGATCGTGTATGGGGCGGTCTGGGGATCGGGGGAACCTATAGCTGGGACGACGACAAGTATTCGATCTATGGCGAAGCTCTGGTTCAGACCAGCCTGAATGACTTCGGCGACAGTTACTCCGTCAGGGGACAGGTGGGCCTACGCGTGAAGTGGTAAAAGGCTGACGGTATCGGACCATTCCAGGACGCGCCGATGTAATGAACGTCGACGATAGCGGCACCCGTGATCGAAAATTCATAGATCGGCCGGATACCCCCAACCTGCCCCGGAAGCCGATAATTCTGGTCATCGCGAGCAGTTCATCAGGGTGGGTTTAGATCGCGCTACGCTGACGGGCCGATTGCGCGCTTGCACAACGGACCATACGAAACGCCGCGGGATCGATCGGCAGTGTTGATACTGGTCGGTCCGGTTCGACTGTGGTTGATCAGTTTTGCAGCAGATATTCTGGCCATTCCTGCGCGCCATGGAGTACGCGAAGAATTCGAACTGTCGTCTCGGTAGTGGCGTAGGCGGCGACGTAAGGTGTACCATTGATGACGAGTTCGCGTGTACCGGCGATTCTACCCAAGCGCCCACTGGCAGGAAAGTCGAGCAAGCGACGGGCGGCGGATACTATCCGCTCATCGATGAGAATAGCGGCCGCAGGATTATCTGCCTCAATATACGTGAAGATGGCGTCGCGATCCGATAGCGCAAACGCCGACCAAGTAAGCTTCACGATTCTGTCGAACCCACTTTAAGGCGGGCCGCCGCTCGGCGTTTGGCAAAGTGCGCCTCGGCCTCGTCGTCTGTTAAATCCGACCGAGTATCATTTAACGCTTCGAGCACCTTGGTCCGAAACCAGGCATCGTGTGTTTCACTCCCAGAAAGAAGTTCAAGAGGTAGCGCCCCTTCGTTAGCAGTCCGGGTGAGCATAATACGAACCGCATCAGATACCGTGAGCCCCATGCTTTCAAGCACGGCCGAAGCCCGATCCCGAACTTCGGCATCAATGCGTGTTTGGACAAGAGCGTTTGCAGCCATGACTATCTCCTACATTTTCAGAGATAGTAATGCAATTGAATGACGATTTCCAGATGCAGTTTTGTGCCGGAATAATCCGCTCTCGGCGCTCAAATGCTCTTGAAGGGAATCGAACTAGCGGCCACCGCATGAAATGCACTAAATTAGGCACATAGGTTTCACGCGCTGATTTGCTCAAGTATTGAGGGCAAACCTGTGGGTGATCCCAAACTTGGGACGTTATTCAGGGCATGGCGTCGAGCAGGAGGGGAGCCGACGCTCTTACCGATCGCGCGCCTCAAGTCAGTCTTCGGTCTCCGACTTATTCAGGCGCCCTGTTCGGAAGCCCTTTGTCGTTTGGGTTCGGAGCCGGCGTCTCTCTTGTATCTCGCGGCGGATGTTGGCGATCGTCCGGCTCGGCGGGCTCCACCTGGTCCTCGGAAGGGCGGACAGGCTGCTCTTTAGGGTCGGTCGTCTTGGAGGGGGCCGAAATTTTCTTGGGCATTGTCAGTTCCTCTAGCTTCACCGACAAAAACTGACTGGCCACACGGAAGGTTCCGCGCCCCGGAAGCGCTGCTTGGTTCGGAATCGATCTCACCAAGCTGAACAGGCGGGCCTCGTAGCAGGCGGGATCAGTGGCAAGCGCCTTCGAATAAGCTATCCGCTCCTCTTCGAGCCGCCCGAGACGCTGGAAAGCAAGACCCTCGCGTGACGTGAGCCTCGGCGGTGGAAAAGTCGGCCACGGTCGCAGCGGAATAATCCGTCCGCAAGCGGAGTAAAAACCGGCCACTTATTTTCTTTCTGCAATGAGCGCAGGAGGGACAGGGGATCTATACCGTCGAACTTTATCTGTGGGTTCGCCTGGCTGTTTCCGAAGGGATGACGCAGCGGCGAGCAGCAGCATTTCAACATGTCGCGCGACAGCGTAGCCAAGATGGTGGCTTCTTCGCGGACACAGCGATCAAGGTCAACTTCATGGTGAATGTCGGCTACGGCAACCCGGCCGGCAATTTCGCGCGGTTGCCACGCCTGGAGTTTGGCGCGGTGTCCGTTCTGGCATAGCCGCGTCTACCGGTTACGGAAGGGCGCAACCATCATAACTTGCGGCCGGTCGGGGGCCGTCCCGTTGGGGCGGCTCGCGGGGGGGGGATTCCATCTTTGCTGAGGTCCATGCTCGGCAGCAGGCCATTCTGAAATGCCGCTCCAAAGTGTACATCGGAAGGTTTCTAGACTACTCAGATAGGGTAAAATTTGCTGCACCGAAGGCATTCGTTGCGAAATTTCAAATAAAATCTATACACGTATTTATTTTCAGTATTTCATAATGGAGCGATGATTGCGGTACATCGTAATATTAAAATGCGATGGCGAGGAAAGTCCAGTTTTCGAAGCCGATGACATTACTCGGTGTTTCGGTTGGATTAAGACACAGACCAGGAAATTCCCTGAAATACATAAAGGGAATTACAAGATTGTGGACCGTGATCTCGATAACGACGCATCACCAAATACCAATTTTTGGTAGGCTCAGGCCGGATATCACATAGCCGGCAAATCCCGGTTGCGGGGTCCAACTGGATTTTGAATTTGCGGAGATGGCGACCGGTCTGACGGGAATCGTATCAGCCGAGGGTATGTCCCCAACTCCGCATGCGAGTCGTTAAACTTGTTAAATGTCATTTTCAATACAAAGAAAGCGCTACCATTACCGACCAACACTTGCATGCATATTCAACTGGTCTGGGTGGCCGACTTCACATACATCCGCACCGCCATCGGCTGTTGCTATCTCGCCGTCATTCTCGGCGCCTGCAACCGGAAAGTCGTCGGCTATGGCCTGTCGACACGGCCGGATACGCCGCTGGCGCTGGCCGCACTACATTCGGCCATCGAGAACAGAATGCCTCCGCCTCCGCCTGGCTGCATTCACCACACGGACCGCGGATGCCAGTACGCAAGTGAGACCTATCGACGAGCACTCGATGCGGCAGCCCTACAGGGATCCACGAGTGCCGTTGGCAACCCTTATCACAATGCGCAGGCAGAGAGCTTTATGAAGACTCCGAAAGTAGAGGGCATTTATCCTGCCGGGTACGAAACTTTCGTAGACGTCGCCGAGCGATTGCCCAGCTTCATCGAAGAAGTCTACAATGCCAAGCGGCTGCACTCGGCCCTTGGCTATAGGTCGCCAGCAGAATTTGAAACTCAACTCGCCCAGCAAGCGGCTTAGTTTGAAGTGCCTCGCTGGTCCAGGCCGAGGGGTTCACTCCAACGCCCGGTCAGTTCTCAGTGGCAATCAACACCCTTCGTTCTCAAGGCAACTGCGTTGTCATCAGGAATGTCGTTGCCACACGCCAGTCCGCAAGATCATCCATGTCGGCATGGATGCGATTTATGCATCGCTCGAGCAGTGTGAGAACCCGTAGTTTCGTGGCAGGCCGCTTGCAGTGGGCAGGTCCTCACTTTATATGGGGACCGCTGTCGCCATGCATGAGAGAAGCGCTAATTACCGGCAACTCCGGGGCCAGAAGATCATGCTTCGCGGCGAATGCGGCAAACAGGCCGCGCGCGGTCTCCGCTTCGATCTCTCCGCGAAGCGCCGCTTGAGAAGCCTTTAGGGCAATCGAGTGTGCCGTGTCTCTGAACGAGGTCGGCCATTCGACAAGATGCCGGTAGGCATCCATTATGCCGCGTACTTCCACAGGAAAGCCTAAGCCGACAAGGATAGTGACAGGTTTTCTGAACATATCGGGTTTCATTGGTCTCTCCTTCCCAACCCGGAATGGTGATGGGCGCCATCGCAATGGCACCCTTGCTTACTGGACGAGCCTGGATATCAAGCGGCCTTCTGTGCTTCGATCTGCGCCGGAACGGCGGACGTCAACGCAGGCGTGCTCTGGATCAATATCTTTCGCGGCTTCAACGCCTCCGGGATCTCTCGAACAAGCTCGATCGACAGGAGGCCGTTTCTAAGGTCCGCTCCGTTCACCCTGACGTGATCTGCAAGTTCGAACCTGTGTTCGAATGGACGCCCAGCGATCCCGCGATGGAGGTAACCAACGGCAGATACCTCCTGTTTCTTGCCGGTTACAGTCAGCAGGTTGGACTGGAAGGTGATATCGAGATCGTCCTGGGTGAAGCCGGCAACCGCTATTGATATCCGGTAGGTATCGTCGTCAGTCTTGACGATGTCGTAAGGCGGCCAGTCGCTGATTGAGCGGGCGCGCTGAGCATTTTCCAACAGATGGAACACCCGGTCGAAGCCGACGCTCGAGCGGAACAGCGGTGCGAAGTCGTAAGATGTTGCCATAGCCATATCCTCCTTGAAGCAACATGGTACGGGAATGCCAAAAGCGGCGCTCCCGGCGATACCAGCCCTTATTTCAGCGGCTGGCGGCGATCGATTTGGTTTTGACGATTTTCGGATTCAAGATTTGCAACAAAAAAAATTGTACTGCTTTCCAGGCTATCTCAATGAAACTTATCCCCGCCGGCATTCTTTTTTCGCAAGATTGGATGCTCTGCTAGGCAAGGACTCATGGCCCTTGCTCATGAACCCGCACTCCTGCGCGGAATGACACCGGTGGCGTTTCTCTCCCACCCAATCTTTGAATCCCAGCCAACGCTACAGGAACTGGACGCACCCGCTTTTTCAACCTTGGGCGGGCAACCAGCCCCTTTCGCGCAACGACTCGAGCGTATCGAGGTCCATCCTGGCTGCTGGTCCGATCTCGACGTCGACTATCGACATCCTATGGCGCCGAACCACCGCGCGCGCGCCGACATCTCCAGCCAGCTTCACTAGAGCACGTCCACTTTACTCGGGGTCATATCCGCACGACGTAAAATAGTTGGCGCACTCTTTGGGTTTGAAGAGCGGGACGATTTCGCCGACCGTGTCCCACAGAGCTTCGACGTTGCGCTTGGCTCGCGCACGCAGGAGCGCCTTGAGCTTGGAGAAGGCCTTTTCAATGGGGTTGAAGTCCGGGCTGTAGGGTGGAAGGTAGAGAAGCTGGCAACCAACGCTCTCAATAGCCTGCCGCACACCATCCGCTTTATGCGCAGGCAAATTATCCATCACAACGACATCGCCAACTGTCAGCGTTGGAAGCAGAACCTGTTCGACATATGCGCGGAAGGCCGTGCCGTTCATGGCACCATCGAGCACCATGGGCGCGGTCATGCCCGAGAGCTTGAGCGCACCGGTGAAAGTCGTCGTCTTCCAGTGCCCATGTGGAATCGCGGCTCGACAACGCTCGCCGCAAGGGGACCTGCCGCGCAGCCTGGACATCTTGGTAGACAGGCCAGTTTCATCGATGAACACGAGCCTTGCCGGATCGAGATCAAGCTGACCATCGAACCAGTCGCGACGACGTTTCAGCAGGTCGGGTCGTTCTTGCTCCAATGCATGTGCGGTCTTTTTTTGAAAGTCCAGCCGCGCTTGCGCAGCCATACATCGAGGGCACTGCGGCCGATGGAAACGGCCTTCTCTTCGGCGAGCCGCAGAACCATTTCGTTCAGCGTGATGTCCTTTTCTTCATCGATCAACCCAACGATAAAATCGCCATGGGCATCCAGACGAGAACCGCCGCGCCGTCCCTGCTTAGCAGGCTTCATCTGACCATGCCGTGCGCTGGCTATCCAGGCGATGGCCGTCGAGACTCCGATTCCGAACCGGGCGGCCGCCGAGCGTGCTGACATACCATCATAAGCCGCTGCCAGAACACGGCTGCGAAGATCATCGCTGAAAGCGCGGGTCATATTGCCTCCGACCAAATCACCAGTCGGATCATGGAATCAGAAATCGGACCGTAACGGAATCCTCAATCCGATTCCGAGTTCAGTGGACGTGCTCTAGACCCATCGCTTACTGCCTCAAGCCCTCGAAGTTTCGTTCCAACAGCCCGCCCTTTAGATGTCCAAAGACCAAGAGACTGGAGAGTTCGTGCCTCAGATCGGCAATTGCTTATATCCGTCAGCGATCAACTCATCCGTCCTATTTTTCTCTAAAACGAGCAGTTCGATAGGTCTTCCGTCCTCGAAATCGGACTTCTTGGGAACTGTGAAGCGCATGGAGATGTCGGGCGCGACTATTTCATTACGTTTCCTGAAGACGGATTGCGATCTGGCAATCACCAGTTCATAAAATTCTTTGGCAGGTATCTCAAAAATATTTCGCCCTTCAAGTTTTGGACGGCACTCGGCCGACAAAACGATACGAATAAGGATATCTCCGTGAAAAAAAACAACTGGCAGGCTTTTGGTTTTGGGAACCCACCGAACCTCTGCCGCAGCTTCAGCCTGCATCGCCGCAATCATCTCTTTAAATTCCTCAGGATCGAGACCCATCTCAGGCCCCATCGAGTTTAGCAGTTTCTCGAAGTCCGAAACTGCCGCTGACTCATCCTGCACGAGTTCGGGTTCAGCAAAGCCCTCAATTTTCGAAATCACTTCTTTAGATGTACCAAGCCTCAGCGGACCGATGCCTTCTCCCAGTAAAACTTCCCACGCTCCCGACTTGTCTGTCACTTTATGATTCCTTCGCGTTTAAGGTACACCACGCTCTCAGCGTTTCGCGCCTATCTTTCGAAGTGGGGTGACCTCACCCATGCTGCTTCCGCCTTCAGACGGTGGAGCGTAGTCATATAGAGTCGGAGTATCGAAGGAAGCCAGTAAGAGTAAGTGTTCCTTAAGTTTTACTTTTTGCAGATTTTTCACAGTATTTCGTCCGCCTACGCTAAGAGCTGGCACAAAGCCATAAACTTCCCCTGGTTCGAGCTCTCCAAGTGCTTTTAGAGCTTGTGGCATCATGTTCTGGTATTTTTCGTCTTCCCATGGCGCAACATATGGAGAGACGTTGAATGACAGTTTAAGACCGATCATTACTTCATCGGTCCATTGGCGATTTTGGTCTTCGTCATATCCGCGGGGCTCCACGCGGACCATGCCATTCGGCAGGTTCAACCGTATCGTCGCATCGCCATACCAAATATCGACATTACCGAACGCATTATATCCAAAGGCAATCATGCGCGTTGGATCAAGCTCAGGATCACCGAGAAACACATAGTCGATGACGGGCTGAAATATAGAGGGATCGCATATCCAATATTGGCCCCTTGACCAACTACACCAACCTTTTTCGATCCAGAATTTCACCAAGATTTCAGGCAAACGATCCTTATAGCGCTCTATTAATTGCGCGTCAGGCTTAACTATATGGTCGATCTCGTATGCATTCAGGAGCTCGTCAATCCATTTAGTTTCAAACACGTTATAGTTCGGCTTTTCTACCATTTTTATGTTCCTGTTAATGGCTCACCGGGACGACTGGGGTTACTTGGGCAAAGTCGAAGATCAACTTGCACACTTGGACAGTTGTTCGCCGCTTGTCTCTTCGCATGTTCCGTCAATCGGCTAGCGCGAGTATTTCCGTTTCGATTCGGATTGATCCATTGGCTTCCCATAGAGCTATTCTCGGAAAGGCCACCTATCCGGTTTTCAATTGGCAACGCCTGATCGACTACAGAATTATATCTTCCACCCGCGATCATGTCTGGATTATGCAATGCGGCCGCGGAATCCAGATATTGCCCCAATTTTATCGGACCCTGAACTGGACCGTATTTATCAACGTACATTTTCTGGATGCGCGGGTCATTCCTATATTCTTGGCGCGCTTTCGCCTGGAGCGGCTCTGACAAAGCCCGCATGCCCGCCGGATTCGCTAAATACTTTGCTTGATTGGCCAACATCTGCTGCGGACTCATATTGTTGAGCCCTTGTTCCTGCAATTCCATTTGTCGCTTGAACTCATCGAGATCGATCGTACTTTTTGTGGGCATAAAGCAGATTATCAATAAACGACATCTACGATTTTCATCCTCATCAATACGAACATTTGATCCAGGTGGCGGCACAGGAACAGGTTTGGGCTCCGGGTCCTGCGTCGGTTTATTTCTGTGTTCCTGAATTTTTGCAAACGTCTCATTCCGGATATCAGTACCGCTGTCCCAGAATGGAAGTTCGTTGATTCTGCGTTGCGCATCTAAAAGCAATTTCTGTTCAAAATCGTCTTGTGGAACGGTATCGGAAAAGTTCATCTTGTTGGTCGGAATAAGCACACCGGCGGCGAATATTCCGATCCCCGCCAATATCGTTCCCAAACTGACGCCTCCTGCCGCGGCAGCCCCCCCAGCGCCAGAAGTTGCCGCACCGGCGGCAGCGGTACTTGCTCCTCCAGCCGCAGCTCCACCCGCACCTTGAACGAGTGGAGCAAATCCTGGCGTGACGAGAAAGCCCAGAGCAGCGCCGCCAGAAGGCACGGCATCAGATGAACGATTTTGCTTTTCTGAAGCATCGGCGACTTCAATTGCACGAAGCGACCCCCGCACCGGATCATCGTCCTTGGGAGGGTCATAGGTCTGCGTGCTGCGGACGAAGATCGCCTCACCCTGGGTATTCCTGTTGTTCATATAAAAACGATCAAGGTGGCGAATGACATGCGAGCCTTCAGCACGCACCTGATCGGCGTGCCCGATGGGTTCGCAGATGCTTTCCACCGTACCGGATTTTACCCCCTTGCGGCTGCCGGGCGCATCGCCGTGCACATGTGTCGTGCACGAACGCATCACCATTGCCTTTTTGCCGGTGAACCGAACAGACGGCGTATAGTTTTTATCATGGCCGCAAAAATCCACGACCGGATAGGGAATAGGCACTACCGACGAGCCAACCGGTGTCAGGCATACATCAGGCGCCAAAGAGACGATACGCGCCTCATCGATGTCACGCAGTCCCTCACGCGGTGTCCCCGTGGTCCATGTGCCGGGATATTGGGGCTCTCCGATATAATTGTCGCGGGGGATGCTCATGCTGTCTCCCTCTCGGTTAAAGCCGCTTCGGTTTCAGGAGACTTCAGACGAACGCGCGTCAGGGTAAGTTTTGTTTCACCGGCATCGGGAAGAGGAAACCTGATGCGCCAGGTCAGAAGCACCCGCCCGTCATTGCGCCAGTCGAATTGCACGCCATCGAGCTTCAGCACATGCCATTCATCACGATCTTCGCGAGAGCAATGGACACCGAGGGTAAGGCCAGGCAACGAGCCTTTCGCGACCGGATGCTCAGAACTCAGATTAACGAGCTCGTAGTTCTCGTCACCCTTGAGGTGAGGCGTCGCGATGAGATCAGGATGGGCCGCCTGCCAGAAGCGTGGATCAAAATCACGCGGCAAGAGGGGGTGCCTCTCCTTCCGCCAACCATCATCATAGGTTCCGGAATATTGCTGACGGAACTGCCACCAAGGCGAAACGAGCCCAAATCCCTGCGGTTCCGGCGTGCTCCGCCAATCGGAATGCTCACCAACGGCAGCGATCTGCGGAGCTGGAACAGGCCCGGCGTCGGCAGGCATCTCAAGATTGACGATGCCGCACCCAAGCGGATTTCGGCGCTCCACGTCAATCGGTGTTTCCGTCCCCGCGTCACCTGTGCCAGGGATCGCGCCGCCATAAGCGTTGCGCCAGCATATGGCCACGCTTCTAGCCGGTTCAGGATCGCTCAGTTTCCAATCCGCTACCACACGTTTGGCTTCCCTGGCGGTAAAACCTGCCCATTTCTCCTTAACGACAGGTTGCCAGAAGCGTTTGCCGAAAACCTCGATTTCCTTGAAAATTCCACCAACGCGGATGGAGGCACGCCAGGATTTCTCCGGCTCGCCACTCGCAGACCACGCATTCCCGAGAAAGGTTATATCCGTGCCGGGCTTGTCCGGGGTAAGGTCGCTTTGGCGCAGGAGGACGGTCTGGTGCGGATCGCCCTCATAGGCATCCTCCCACTGGAAACTTTCCTGCTCGGCTGCGACATCCAGCGAACCGCCCTGAGCATGCGTGAATGTTGCACGCACGGAGACGATACAATCGAGCCCTCCTTCGGCATCGAACTGACGGAAAGCCATGGCGGGAAACGGCAGGCGGTTCTGAAGTTCCAAGACCCGGCCTCCGTCAGTTCAGATCGATCGGCTTGCCGCGAAGCTGAAAATGATCCGTCGCCACGAAATTGAAGGTCTTGCCAAGAATGATGACCTCGCCATTCGCCTTCATGATGAATTTGGAATCGCCGCATTCGATGACGAACTCTTCACCGACTGCAATCTTCTTGAACTTTCCGACGCTCTCCAGCGACGTCTGGCCTACATTCGTAACCTTGCTGACCCCGATCTGTTCAGCCCGCGCCACACCGACGCTATCGGATTTGAACGTGCTGACGATCGTGTTCATGATGCCCGGCAGCGGAAACAATCCCGAAGCATCGGAACCGACGCCCGAGCCGGAGCCGGCTAGCGCCGTACCCGCATCCGCGCGCGGGCTCGGGCCGGAAACGACCCCCTCACGCGAGGAAAGACCGCCTGCGCCGAGGAAGCCGAGTGCGGATGAGGCGAGCGTGGTGGCGAAGGCCGCGACACCCGGGCCACCGCCGCCGGCGATCTGGGCGGCCTGCGAAAGCAGCCCCGCCGTCTGCCCGGAGAGCGCCTGCACACCCGCCATCGCCATCATCGCCATCGGCCCCGTGCCGCCGACGACGGTGTTTACCGAGCCGCCGATCTCGTGTTTCTGGTTGCCGGAAACTTCCACCGCGCGGTTGCCGCCGACCGAGGCGACCTCATGCCGATCGATGCGCTTGGTCCGGTCATTCAGAACCCGCGTCGTCTGGTCCTTCTGGGCGTGGAAGAACTGGTTCTCCTTGCCGGCCTCATCCTCGAAAGTGATTTCGTTGAAACCGTCGCCCTTGTGGCTGTTGGAGCGCAGCACCATGCGCGTCTTGTTGGCCGGCAGGTCGTAAGGCACGGAATTGGCCGGATTGTTGACCACGCCGATGACCAGCGGCTTATCCGGGTCGCCATCGACAAAGGCGACCATCACCTCCATGCCGATGCGCGGAATGACCTGCGCACCCCAAGTGCCGCCGCCCCATGCCTGGCTGACACGAACCCAGCACGTATCCGTGCCATCCTTCTTCGCCTTGCGGTCCCACGGGAACCACAGCTTGATGCGGCCATATTGGTCAGGATGGATTTCCTCGCCTTCAGGTCCGGCGACGATCGCCACCTGCGTCCCTTCGATGCGCGGGCGTTTTGTCGACCGGTGCGGCGTCAGCGGCACACGGGCGGGGATCGCCTCGAAGTGATTGCGATATTCCGGCTCGTTGCCATTGGTCTCATAAGAGAGATCGACGATATTGTGGCTTGCCCTGATGATCACATGTTCTTCATAGGCGTGTTCGGGGTGGGCGACCTCGTAAGGCGTGAAGCGGCGGCCGGCCTCCAGAATGCGCGAGGTCGACGAACCGAAAACCCGGTCGTGATCGGCTTCGATGGACTGGGTGCGCAGTTTCTGCGCGCGCTCGGCCTCTTCCACCGTCTTGATGCGGGCTGGATATTCGTAAAGCTCGCGCTTCGTCGCATCCGGCATCTGCACCAGCGACGGTGTCATCGTGCCCGGCACCATGCCCGGCGTCTCGAAATTCCAGTCGGCACCCGCACGCTGGCCCGAGACATAGGAAAAACGCCGCGCCCAGTCATTGATATGGTTGCGATCCGACGATCCCTGCGCCAGCCGTACCGTCCCCTCCCCTTGCGCGGCCGGCGACGGCCCAAGCCAGCCACTGGCGCTATCGGCCACATGCAGCTTGTGGGAACCGTCCTCATGGGCAAACCAGTAGAACAGGCCATCTTCCTCGAAACGACGCAGAAGATAGGAGAGGTCATCTTCATTCCATTGAACGCTGTAATGCTGTGCAGGCGGAGGCGAAATGATGCCTGACGTGTCGGGAGCGGGAATGCCATGTTCGGAAAACAGCGTCTCGACGACCTCCACCGCCGTCTTGTCCATCCAGATACGGCAATCCGACCGGCGCGACAGAAGCCACATTTGCGGGCGTATGGTCAGCGCATAGGAGCGCATGCCGCGGGTGATCGGCGGGCCTTCATGCAGCTCCGTCACCAGGCCGTTGAAGGGGCGGCGAACACCGCCGCCATCGCCGTCGCCCTGGCTGATCTCGATGGAGATATCGACCAGCCGTCCGATCAGCTCTTCGGGCTTGACCGCTTCCTTCTTGGCACGCACCGTCAGACGAATGTCGAAGAGCTGCGATACGCCCTCGTCAACCGCAAGTCGTTCCGGCAGAAGCTGATCTTCCCCTAACGGAGACTTGACCTTGAGCACACGGCTCGCCTGAATGAAATCGGAAAAAGAAGTCTGATCATTCATGGCAAACCTCGATGGAAGATCGGAAAAATATCAATCAACTGCCAAAATCTCGACAGAATGCAATCAAACATTGTGGCGAAACCATGGATTCACCATGAATTCCGCAACCTGGATATGCCAAAATTCCATCGATGAAATCTGACAGGAGGGGGTGGACGTGCCGGTTGGAGCAAGGCCGAAACAGACAAAACACGACGCCGACCACTATGGCTTGCGTCGAGAAGAAGCCGCCGGGGCACACCGCGGTGCTGGCTGGTGGGTCAGCCTAAGGCGGCGCGGCCACAGGATCGTCAGGCTGTTCAAGGACAGTGTCTACGGTTCGGGCGATGCCGCCTATCGTCAGGCACGCGCCTACCGCGATGCCATTATCCTTGCAATTCCGCCTGCCACCAATCACGAGCAGGCCGTACTTCTGCGTAAGAACAATCGGAGCGGAATTTCCGGCGTGAGGCGCGTTGATGCGGCTGACGGGGATGTCTGGCAGGCAACGCTGATGACCAGTGAGGGGCAAAAAAGAGAAAACTTCTCCATCGCCAAATTCGGTGAGGAAGCGGCAAAGTCGATGGCGATCACGCAACGCCGCAAATGGCTGAAGGCACTACCCGTTACTCATCTCGCATACGCGCATCACGCTGCCGAGGTGGCACGCGCGCAGTTTGGCGACGAGCTTGCGCCGGCGGACGATGTTTTGCCCAAGGAGCGCCTGGACGATGCCGACATCGAGGCGCGCGTCAAAGCCATTAACGACCAATTTGATGCGTCTCGCCCGAAGCGACTGCGGGTCCGGGTCAAAAGTTACATGAAGGACAGGGTGTCCATCGCTGTTTCCGATGCGGGAAGCCCGGCACGGAAAAAGCTCATGCACCTCAATACGAGAGGCGGGGCCGGGGTCGAAATCATCGAAGCCATCAAAGATGTCATGAAAGAAGCGGTCGCGACCGTCTACGATCAAAATATCTGGCTTTGGTTCAGCTCGGAGCATGTAAACGAACTGCTCGACCCGCAGACCTTTGATATCGACCAAGGTTTCAACGTCCTGGTTATTGTGCCCGAGGAGCGGTTACGATCACATGCGGAACAACGAACGGAAGCGATCGATTATGCGCGGCACGAAGAGCAAACCATATAGATGCAAAATCCAAAAGCAGCACTGGCGGCCCACTGTCATGGCATCGTTTGCTCTTCCGCTCCTGATATCAGTCTCGATGGCAGCGGAACCCTCCGATCACGACAAGGCCAGATTACAGAAAGCCGTCCTCGGCTGCTTTATGGTTCCTGCCGGCGCGACAACCTCCGCCATCATCGAAGCACATTTCGAAGATGGGAAACTGAAAGGCGTGCCGAAAGTCGTGTCGAAAGGAGATGGGCCACTCAATAAGGCATTCGCACAAGCGGGTGTTCGTGCGATCCTGAAATGCGAAGCAAAGATCGCCGTCCTTCCAATCGATGGCGACGTACGCTTCAACTTCACGGCTGAGACAGCAGGGACAGGCGTAGCCCCTGATACCCCGAAAGAGGTCGCGCCAAAGAAACTTTCCCCCGGGCAACAGCCGGCCCACGAGAAGGAAGCGAAAAAGATCGAAAACTTCCTGAACGAACGCCGAATATCGGATTGAAGGCAAATTCCGATTGGTTTGTCAGATGTTTTCTACATCGACAGGAGACCAGCTCATGGCAAATGAACGAGCCAGCATCGAAGAAATACGCGGGTTTTACGCGCGGTTGATGGTAGAAGCGAGCAGGTCGTCCGACCCGCGGCTCGAAAGGGCTTTCGAGGTCGTGCCCCGCGAAGCTTTCTTCCCGCCTGGTCCCTGGAAAGTCATGATCAACCTCCGGTATTTCGATACGCCGAGTGCTGATCCCGTTTACCTCTACCATAACGTCCTGGTGGCGCTTGATGCAGACAAAGGAATCAACAACGGGGAGCCTTCGCTTCATGCGGCCTGGCTCGGAGCAGTTGCACCGCAACGCGGAGAAGCGGTCACGCATATCGGTGCGGGAACGGGATACTACTCAGCGATCCTGTCGATGCTCGTGTTGCCAACAGGTACAGTAACAGCCTTCGAAATCGACAAGAGCTTGGCTGAAAAAGCTCGAGTTAATCTTGAACCCTTCGAGGGAGTAAGCGTGATCAACGCTGACGCGACTCAAAAGCGGCTCCCTAAATCCGATGTGATCTATGTGAATGCTGGAGCGGCAGCACCTCCAATTGACTGGCTACGAGCACTCAAGCCCGGCGGTCGGATGATCTTTCCGTGGCGACCGAGCGAGGAAGTTGCCCTGACGCTGCTGGTTCGGGCCGACAGCGGCGGCTTCAGTGCCAAACCGTTGATGCCGGCATGGTTTATTCCATGCGTGGGCGCTTCAAGAGAGGTTGCTCCTTCCAGAGTGCCGGCCAATTTCGACGAGGCGCGGACTATACGGTCTATCTGGAGAAAGGCTGACCGCTTCCCCGACCAAAGTGCAATTGCCATCTATCCGGACGCCTGGTTTTCCTGAGAACCCACAGCAATTGAGTCAGGCAAGTGACACGCGCGACACCTTTTCCGTCTATTTTTCTGCTCGGTAACGACGTAAAATACGCTTCGGCTGTTCCCATTATCTCATCGACTTGAGTTGATATTGATGACGGCGGATGAACCTACCTGAACAAAAGAATACTCGACCGCACCTCGTTTCCACCAGGCTGTCGTACTTTCGATCGCGTCATTCTTGTCCAGATTATCCGGTGTACCAAGCCTCTCCGATAACGCATCCAGGAAACCGGCAGGCCTTGGCGTGGAATATGCGCATGCTTTGTGTCCGTTCGGACCAGCAGCAAGCCAAAAAGACAATGACTCGGCTCCGCCTGCCTTCTCTTGCCGCCAGCCCACAACGTCCACCGAGCCGCCATTATGGGCGACGAAGCTACGACGCCACTCCTCTGTTTCCGCATCGGTCAGCCGCGGCCAGCCAAGTTCGTCACCCTTGGTCATCGCGGTCTGCACGGTGGGCGCTTCACAGATAGTGAGAAGACGCTCCGCCGTCATGTCCGCCGGCATCGCCGTGGCCACCCCGAAACTCAAAAATGCAGCGCAGAAGCTGCCAATGGTCGATATCTCAAGATACCGAAGCGGACTTGCTCGCTCTGCGCTCCTCATTTTCTTCTCCGGTTCATCATCGTCCATGGGATCAGACCGCCGCGTCCGAAAGTAAACGTTGCGGGATGGATGCAGCCAGTTGAGGATCATGCCCCGGCGTTCACACCGGGCGCAACAGGCTTCCTGTCGTTCGCAAACGCTCTTCCAGCAATTCCATAAGCTGCTCCTCGCGAATACGACCCTGCCCCAAGCCGAGCTTCATTGCCAACTCGCGCCAACCATATGTCGGCCGGACCTGGGGTGCACCATAGGCATCAGCGAACCATGCAAGAGCGACTGCATACCCGTATCCGTATTCCATCTCGACCGAGCCGCCGACAGATACCCAGATATCGGCACCGATAAAAATCGGCGTCCTGAAATCGCCACCGACAACCATCGACGAGTCTTCCCTGGACGCAAAAACCCAGTCCCTGACGACGGCATCTCCAGTGACGAAGATAATGCTGGCCCAGTCATTGTCGATACTGCCGCAGTTCAGATCGCCAAAGACAACGAGGGTAACATGCCCATCGCCCCCTTCGATGCATGTTGAGACTTTGCCGCTGACATGCAGGTTTCCGTCGATGACAGTGATCCATGAAGACGGGACGAAATCCCCGTCAATCGCGAGATCGCCGCGATGAATGCACGCGTCCGCGGTTTCGTTTTGGGGTCCTCCGGACACCAGCTGAAACCTCGACAGGGCCTCGGCCACGGCGGGGTCAGGAAGCTTCCTCGACCTCTGGATCACAAATTCCTGCCACTCTGCTGACGTTACGCTGTTCAAGGGCAGCCACTCTCCTCTTTTCGCCGGATATGCCTGAACGGCAACATGCCACTGGCTTTGACCGAAGCGGACCCTAAAAGGCTGATGTAAACATGTCCAGCAGGGGTGGTTTGCGCATGAACGGCTTCCTGGAGTACCTCTGGGGAAGCGGGCTGTTCGGACGGGAAACAATGATTGAAAGACTTCTACCAGTTTTGCGCCTGTTGTCGGTCGTCATCGCGCTGCTTTGCCCGGCGGATATGCCCGCTTTTGCGGAATCTCGTTACGTCACCGCCGGTACAACGGAACAGCCTGCCGATTTGGGTAAGGTCGAAGGCGTCCTGACCTTCAGGGGACGAACCGGCGAAGGGCCAATGAAGGACGCCTGGTTCGCCTTCACGTTGCCGAACGCTACCCGAGTCAGGATCGCGGCAGACCAACCAGACGTCACATTCGACCTGCGCGTGGTTGGCAGTCTCGGCGTCGATGGCCTTTTGATCAGTACTGCCTTCTCGCATGAACCCAGCATCGAATACGAAGTGAATGCGGGGACGTATCTGTTGCGTACCTATACGGACAACCCCTCAAGCTACACCATCACCATAGAGGCAAACTGACATAGGCACAGATAAGAGCGTTGACCTGACGATTTTATCTCTGTCAAAACGTCGATCATCGCGGTCTGTACGATGGTGCTTCGCAGATATTGAGAAGGCACTCCGGCGTCATGTCCGCTGACATCGCCGTGGCCACTCCGAAAACCAAAAATGCAGAGCAAAAGCTGCCGATGGTCGATACCCCACGGTACCGAAGCGGGCTTGTACGCTCTGCGTTCCTCATTTTCTTCTCCGGTTCGTCATACCGCTACGTGCGGGTGTTGCTATCCAGCTTAGACTATGACCAGCAATCGCAGGACGAGCACCGTGCTCTGCTAAAGCCTTGCAGAGATCGGGATATCGACGCTGCGAGTGCAATTTTGCAGCGTCATTTGCTTGAGGGAAGTCGCAAGCTCAGCGCGGCCGCTCAGTCGAGCTAAGGCGGTTCGCCGGTTCAGCGTTCGGCCATGCCTTGAACTGCCACGGACGGGGCCGACGACAGCTTCTTATCGAGACGAGCGAAATTACTTTGTTTTCGGATCCGCTGTCGTTGAGACGGGTGGCAGGGACGTTCGCCTTGATGGGATCAAAACCACCGACGCTGTTATTACAAACTCCCTCAGCACGAGATCGGCAGGCTAAGCAAGAGCTTGGTTTAACGTCACGGTTGCTTTAGAGGCAGTAAGCAGCCTGCCAATTCTCTGGGCCCATTGTAAATGGCTGCCGCCCAAACAGGTACGACCCACAATCAAGATTTCCGCCCCACGAACTGGGTCTGCAGTGGGTGGGACTGTTTCCCTAACAATGAGATTGGCAGACTGCTTCAATGTTGTTCGGTCCTGGCTAAGCGTCAGGTTCCCTGAGGTCGCCGATCAACGTCGGCACCAGTTCGCCGACGGTCGGATGGATCGGTACGGCCCATCTAAGTTTTTCGGTCGTGGCTTCCATGTTCATGGCATCGAGAACGCCATAGACCGCCTCGTCACCCCCCACCCCGAGAAAGGCGGCACCGAGTACCTGGTCGGTGTCGGCATCGGCCACGAGTTTGAGGAGGCCGAGCGTCTCGCCCTTCTCGACGGCGCGGCCGACGCGGCTCATGGGACGGGTCGAGACCTTGATCCGGTGGCCGGCCTCTTTCGCCTGGCGCTCTGTCATGCCAACACGCCCGAGCGGTGGATCGATGTAGAGGCCATAGCCGAGGATGCGGTCGGTCACCTTGCGGTCGCCGCCGTCGAGGAGGTTCGCCGCCGCGATCTCGAAATCATTGTAGGATGTGTGGGTGAAGGCCCCTCGCCCATTGCAGTCGCCAAGTGCCCAGACACCGTCGGCAGTCGTCTGCAGACGCTCATCGACGGTGATGAAGCCGCGCCGATCGGTCTCGACGCCTGCGAGATCGAGCCCGAGATCGTCGGTATTCGGCTGACGTCCGACGGCGACCAGGACATGGCTGCCACGAACTTCGCCCTGATCAGTCCGCACGACCACGTCTGCGCCGTCTCTGGCAATGGATAGCAGATTGTGGCCCCGAAGAATCTGGATGCCATCCTTTGTCAGTACATCCGCGATGGCTTGCGAGATATCCGTGTCCTCCCGAGCCGCCAGGTGCTGCCCGCGCTCGATGACAGTGACCTCCGCGCCGAAGCGCCGATACATCTGGGCGAATTCCAATCCAATATAACTGCCACCGAGAATGACCAGATGCTTCGGCAATTCCTCAAGCGCGATCATCGACGTGCTCGTGAGATAAGGCACGTCGGCGAGGCCCGGAACATCGGGGATATGCGGCCGCGCGCCCACATTGATGAAAATCTGCGGGGCGGTGTAGCGCTTCCCTTCCACGGATACCGCCTTCGCGGCGACGAATTTGGCGTGGCCATAGACCACATCCATCGTCTCGAGACTGTCGAACCAAGCCGCCAGACCGCTTCTCGCGTCTAGGGTCACCTTCCTGGCGCGGGCTGCCACGGCCGACATGTCCACGATGGGCTCGCCATCAATCTTGACGCCGAATTCCGATGCACGCCGGGCGACCTCGGCGGTCTTGGCACTGGCGACCAGGGCCTTTGTCGGCATGCATCCGGCATTTACGCAGGTTCCGCCAAGAAACTTCCGTTCGATCAGGACTACCTTGCGGCCCATCGCGGCCATGCGGGCGGCGAGGAACGGTCCGGCCTGTCCTGCTCCAATGAAGATCGCGTCGTACTCCCTCATGACACGGCCGTCGCGGCGAGCAGTGCAAGTGCAATGGCGACCGCATCTTCGATGAGGGCGGCGGGGAGATCACGGCCGAACCGGTTGGCGAGATAGCCGCGACCAGCCGCACCGCCAAATGTTCCGATCACAGCGCCGACGACACCCGCGAGGAGCCCAACAACCACCATGCCCTCAGTTGCGGCGATCGTCGCACCGCTGAGAGCGCCCGCCGCGATACGTGCTCCGAACTGCATGGGCACTTTGCGTGAAGGCGTGCTGGGAAGCTGGTCGGTGATGAGTTCGATGATGGCAAGCACGGTAAAAATCGCCACGGCCCAGATCGACCCCATGAAGGAGAGACTGCTTTGTGAAATATCGAACCATCCGAGATAGGCACTCCAGGCAACTACGGCGGGAGCGGTCATGGCGCGTAGACCGGCAACGAATCCTATGAGAATTGTGAAAAGAATGAGCATGCGGGTCCCCAGAAAGTTGCGCAAATCAAGAACGTGCCGCGGCGCCTAATGGGCAGAGATATAGCGGGGCTACCGTACACGTCCGGAGGCATCACTCCGGAGGAAGGCTGTCAGCGTTGATCATGCCCCTATTGATCCACATGCCGTGTCCTAGGCCCGGTAAGTCTTAAGCGTACCATTCCCGAGCAGTTCGGTCGATAGCGGTGCGGAATCGACGCAGAGAACGAGATCACACGGCCCCCAGCTTACAAAGGGTCAGCGCTCAGTTGAGCTCCATGTTCGCTCTCAATGCATTTTGGGGACCAGCAATAACCAGCCCCGTTAGTGGTTTGCATGACCAATGGAGTACAACATAAGCGACTTCGACCTTTATTATTGGCCAGTTCCGTTTCGAGGTCTCTTCATTCGCGGAACTCTGGCCCATTGTGGGAGTTCCTGGGATGAACACGATGTCGATGCGGTTGAAGGCATTATGGATTTCGGGGTGGAAAAGCAGCCGGTCGCTTTCAAGGGGCCACCCGTTCTGATTGACCGTGAGCGCAATTTCGCAATCTCTCAGATGCTGGTGATCGTCATCTAATCATTCCGAAAGGTAGCTGGTTGACTTATGCCGGCGAGGCGCCATCGCTTTGTCTGTTGTGCAGCCGGTCCGGATTCTGAAAAGACTCAAACTGACGCCCCTGCTATTCCACAATCGTTGTAGATGAGCCGAACAAGCCACGGAGATTCGGCACGAATATTCCGGCTTGCCTCAACTGTCACAAAAAAGATGATAGCAACGCTGCTATTCTGCGCCTTTCCGGCCAGCCAAGCGCCTCTCTGGTAAATCAGCTTCGCCTTTTCAGTAAGAAGCGGCGTGGCGGTGGTCCCCCTACCACTGATCATGAAGTGGACCGTCGAACATTTGAATGAAGAAGACATCGAACCGATGGCCGCTTAAGGCCAGAGGGCTTGGTCCTGCCATGGAAGCATTGACGGCCTGGTGGAACAAATGCGGAAAGAGCACCCCCAAAAGGTGAGTCGGGGACGCAAGCCGACGCCGAAGATCTGAATGGAGTGGTGTGAAACCGCGGCCTCAAATGCAGTCCTGCTGCGGCCATCGCTGCAAGGCTTCACATCCGGCCGGCGTCAGGCCATACACTCCTCGATCGAGCCGCTCAAACCAGCCATAAACATTCGCAAGCAGGATCTTCCCTGCATCCGGAATGCTGGACCTGACCTGACGCACACGCATCGGCCCTGACGACAGCGCCAAAGCGCAGCCAAGCGCCTGCTGGCGATACGCGGTCATGATCGGCGCGCGGGTGCTTCCGCCTGCTGTTGGATCGCCGCGTCGTTTCCGGTGTTCACGCATGAGCCGCGACCGCCGTTTCGGATTGGTTCGCGGCATCGGCGATATCGAACCAACGATCATGCTGACCTCGCCGGTATCGGCGATACCGAGCATGCCGATCCCGAGCCTGCGGCAAAGGTCGCGGTAACGCCTGTCGGCCTCGCGGCCTTTACCCCTGGCCGAGACCCGAGCCGCGATCCAGACTTCATCGGCGATAGCCGCGCGATCAACGGCCTGCAAAATGAGTTCCAGATTGAAACTCAGTTTCAGCTCGCAAATCACGACAACCGGCGGATCGCCATCGCTCAAACCGACAAGGTCGCAACCGCCAACTTCGCCCTTGACGGTGTAACCCGCCTTTTCAAGAAAGCCTTTGATGGGCAGATAAAGCGATGTTTCCATGTGCCTGCAGGTTCAAATGAGTATCCGCCCCCAGATACATCGATACCCCCACACAGGACAACCTTCATGGCCGTCGCCACGCGGCTTCGGATCGTCCGCAGCAAGATAGTCGCCGAGCGACCTGATGGGATTGTTATAATCTCACTATTCGGTGAACGCTTCCTCCCGTTTGCGGCTGATGCTCGGCGACAGTACCAGCGCCAGCACCGCAACCGCAAAGATCAACAGCGACAGGCTAAGCGGGCTGCGCAGAAAGATCGTCGGATCGCCCTGGCTGATCAGCATCGCACGGCGCAGATTTTCCTCCAGCATCGGCCCCAAAATGAAGCCGAGCAGCAAAGGCGCCGGTTCGAAACGCATCTTGCTCAATGCAAAACCGACAATGCTGAAACCTGCCATGACGAAGACATCAAAAACGCTGTTGTTGATGCTGTAAGCGCCGATGCAGCAGAAGCCAATGATCGCCGGAAATAAAAGGTGGTAAGGCACGGTCAGCATCCGGACCCAAAGCCCGATCAGCGGCAGGTTCAGAATGACGAGCATGAGATTACCCGACCACATGGAGACGATCATGCCCCAGAACAGGCTCGGCTCCTCGGAGATCACATTCGGGCCGGGCGTGATGCCCTGGATTATCATCGCACCGACCATCAACGCCATGACCGGGTTTCCGGGAATGCCGAGGGTGAGCATGGGAATGAACGATGTTTGCGCGCCGGCATTGTTGGCGGCTTCAGGGGCAGCAACCCCTTCGATCGCACCCTTGCCGAACTCGACCCGGTTGGGAGAAACCCGTTTTTCCACAGCATAGGCGGCGAAGGAGGCCAGCATAGCCCCACCGCCCGGCAGAACACCGAGGAAGGACCCAAGTGCGGTGCCACGCAAAACGGGCGCACAAATTCGCCGGAAATCGTCTTTCGTCAGCATCAGTCCCGTCACACGCTTGACGCCAACCGAACGCTCCTGCTCGTTTTCCAGATTGCGCAGGATTTCACAAATACCGAATATGCCCATGCTGACGGCAACGAAATTCAATCCATCATAGAGTTCGGGAATATCGAAGACATAGCGTGGTGTACCACTTTCGACATCCGTGCCGACAGTGCCAAGCAGCAGGCCGAAGACGATCATGGCGAAGGCCTTGAGCAGCGAACCGCTTGCCAGCGCGACGGAGGCGACAAGCCCCAGAACCATAAGGGAGAAATATTCGGCTGGCCCGAAGTTGAGCGCGACTGCGGCAAGTGGCGGCGCGGCAACCGCAAGCAGGATGGTCGCCACCGTGCCGGCAAAGAAGGAGCCGAGGGCTGCGGTTGCGAGCGCTGCCCCCGCGCGGCCGTTGCGCGCCATCTGGTAACCGTCGATCACGGTGACGACCGAAGAGCTTTCCCCTGGCAGATTGATGAGAATGGCCGTTGTCGAGCCACCATATTGCGCGCCATAAAAGATACCAGCCAGCATGATGAGGGCGGATTCCGGCGGCAAGCCGAAGGTGATCGGCAAGAGCATCGCGATCGTGGCCGTCGGCCCAAGCCCCGGCAACACCCCGATCGCAGTTCCCAGAAGACAGCCGATGAAGCCGTAAAGCAGGTTCATCGGCAGGAAAGCGGTGGATGCGCCGAGCCAGAGGTTAGAGAAGATGTCCATAAGTAATCCAATCCGGTTTCGGGGCTGACTGGCGAGCCCTAGAAAAAGTCACCGATGAAGGGGATCCACGGTCCGAAAGCCTGGAGAGGGAGCGCGAGGAGCTTGGTGAAAAGCAGGGCGGAGCAGCCCGCCAGGAACAGGCCCAACAGGATGGAATGACGCCAGTTGACATAACGACTGGCCGCCGATGCCCCGACAATGAGCAGGAACATCGTGGGTGCAAGGCCAAGCCCCGCCAGCACGAGACCGAAGCCGACGGGAGCGATGATCACCAGAAAATAGGCCTTCCAGTTCCAGGTTTCGGTCTCACCTTCCTCAGCGCCTACCATCAGCGACTGGATGAGGATGAACGCGCCAAGCGTCATCAAGATCAGGCTGAGCATGGTCGGGAAATAACCGGGGCCCATCTGGAACGAGTTCCCGACCTCCAGATTGCGACCGAACCAGATGAATAACAGGCCGGCAAAAATCATCGTCACGCCGCCGGCGAAGTCGCGACCGTTTTTTATCTTCAGCATGGCACTATACTCGCTGTGGAAATGTGCCGGCCGGAATGACATCGAAGGAAATCATACCGGCCGGCAGCCTGCATCACTGCGGCGGGACGTTCGCGGCCTTGATGACCTCGGCCCACTTCGTCGTTTCCTTGTCGATGAACGCCTGGAATTCGACCGACGTATTGCCGACCGGCGTCACACCCATTGCTTCGAGTTTCGCTTTTATCGCCGGATCCGCGATGATCTCCTGGACTTCCTTGCTGAGCTTTTCGACGATTTCCGGCGGGGTGCCGGGAGGCGCAAACAGGCCATGCCAGGAGGTCGCCTCGAAACCGGGAATGACGCTTGCCATGGTCGGCACGTCGGGCAGCAAGCTGGCTTTTTCCAGGCTGGTGACGGCGAGCGCCTTGACCTTGCCGGCCTTCACCTGCTGGGCAGCGGTCGGAATATTATCGAACATCATGTCCACATGGCCACCAACAACGTCGAGAATGGCCTGGCTGCTGCCTTTGTAAGGCACATGCGTGATCTTGAGATCGGCCTTGGTGGCCAGAAGCTCGCCCGCAAGATGGATGGACGTCCCGACGCCGGAAGAGGCGTAAGTGTGCTTGCCCGGCTCCGCCTTCAGGAAGGCGATCAACTCCTTGACGGAATTCGCCTTTATCTTATCGGGATTGACAACCAGCACGTTCGGCAGGCTTGCAATCAGCGAAATCGGCGCAAATCCCTTTTCCTTGTCATAAGGCAGGGTCTTGTAGAGCGTCTGGTTGATCGCGTTGGAACTGACCGTTCCCATACCGATCGTATAGCCATCAGGCTTTGACCGCGCGAGGTCGCCAAGGCCGATATTGCCGCCGGCACCGGGCTTGTTTTCAACGATGAAACGTTGTCCCAGCCTCTTGTCCAATTCTTCAGCCACAAGGCGGCCGAATGTATCCGTATTGCCGCCTGCGGCAAAAGGAACAATGACGGTCACCGTCTTGGACGGATAGTCTTCGGCAAAACTGGACTGGAGACCGATTGCGGATATTGCGGCTGTGACAGCCGCAAACGTCATGAAACGCTTGAGGTTCATAGTAATTCCTCCACTTTTCTGGCTTCCCGCCAGCACTGCTCACCACCCTTCGAAACCCTCCTCCCGAAGAAATGGAAGCGCTTTCATTTTAGCCCCAAAAATCTCTTCCGCAACCGCAGACGGTGTTTTTTTAATCATTAAGTTTCAACATATTAACTTGAATCACCACAATACTTTAGACGAACATCTTGATTAAGCTCAAAATGAAAGCGTAAATCATTTTGAGGGGAATGAAAAATGGCCGACCACGAGAAAAGCAGTTATATCGCACCAGGCGGGCCGGTCACGCTCGCCGACATTGCAAAGCTCGCGGGCGTTTCGCCGGTCACGGTTTCCCGGGCGATCAATACTCCCGCTCTGGTCAAGCCCCGCACGCTGGAGGTGATTGAGCGGGTGATCGCAAAAACGGGTTATGTGCCTAATCTGTTGGCTGGCGGCCTTGCTTCCCGGCGCACCCGGCTGATCGCTGCGATCGTCCCAACCGTTTCCAGCACGATCTTTGCCGAGACTATCGAGGGGCTTAACGCTGAACTCGTCGCCGCCGGCTATCAACTGCTGCTTGGCCTTTCCGGTTATGACAATGCCCGCGAGCTGGAACTGACACGCGCGATTTTGGCACGCCGTCCCGATGGCATCGTCCTCACCGGCATCACGCATCTTAAAGGGACACGCGCCATGTTGACAGGCGCGGGCCTGCCGATTGTCGAGATATGGGATTCCACCCCCTCACCGCTCGACACTGCGGTCGGCTTCTCGCATGCGGCGGTTGGCGCTCTGGCGGCCGAGCATCTGCTGGTCAAGGGCTACGACCGCTATGCCCAGATCGGTGCCAACGATCCCCGCGCCGTTCAGCGCCGCGACGGTTTCGTCGGTCGCCTCAGAGGGGTCGCGGATGTCGAGTTACCAGCGCTGGAAATGAATTCACCCTCTACCTTTCGGGACGGAAGATTGGCGATGGCGCAGCTTCTGGACAGTGGGCAGGGCACGCTCGGCGTATTCTGTTCATCGGACGTCGTCGCCCACGGCGCCCTAGCGGAAGCAAATGCACGCGGCTGCAGCATACCCGATCAGCTCGCCGTTATCGGTTTCGGCGATTTTGACTTTGCTCCCTACACACACCCGCCATTGACAACGATCCGTATCGATCGCCGTGACATCGGCACCAAGGCAGCGCGCTCCATTCTCAGAAAGATAGAAGGCGACGGGAATGTGGAGGCCATGATCAATATCGATTTCCACATCGTTGCCCGCGGCACCGCCTGACGCAGCGCGCTTACGGCCGCTTGCCAAATTCCGCCGTGGCCCGCGTCCAGTGATCGGCCTGTTCCGAAAGCGTAATGCCAAGACCTGGCCGGCTTGGCACCAGCATGCGGCCATCCCTGATCTCCAGCCGCTCGTTGAAAAGCGGATCGAGCCAGTCGAAATGCTCCACCCAAGGCTCAAGCTCGTAGGCGGCCGCCAGATGGAGGTGGATTTCCATGGCGAAATGGGGCGCAAGCTGCAGCTTCCTGGACTCTGCCAGCGCGCAGATTTTCAGGAATTGCGTGATGCCCCCAACGCGCGGCGCATCGGGCTGGATGAAATCGACGGATTTATTCTCAATCAACGAGATATGCTCCAGAACGCTCGCCAGCATTTCGCCGGTTGCGATCGGTGTATCGAGCGTTGCGGCGAGCGCCGCATGGCCTTCGACATCATAGGCATCGAGCGGCTCTTCGATCCATGTCAGATTATAGGGCTCCATGAGACGGCCGAAACGCATAGCGGTGGGGCGATCCCACTGCTGGTTCGCATCAACCATCATCGCCACCCTGCCGCCGAGGCGCTCATGCACCGCCGCGACGCGTTTGAGATCGACAGCCATATCGGGCTGACCGACCTTGATCTTGATCCCACCTATGCCCGCAGCAATCGAGCGCTCGACATTATCGAGAACTTCCTCAATCGGCGACGACAGGAAGCCACCTGATGTGTTATAGCATTGCACGGAATCGCGGTGGGCGCCGAGCAACTTGGCAAGCGGCAGGCCTGCACGTTTCGCCTTGAGGTCCCACAAGGCCACATCGAAGGCTGCTATCGCCTGGACGGCAAGCCCGCTGCGACCGACCGACGCTCCGGCCCAGCAAAGCTTGTTCCACAGCTTGCCAATGTCGTTCGGGTCTTCGCCGATAAGGACGCTCGCGATCTCCTTGGCGTGTTCATATTGACCCGGACCACCGGCACGCTTGGAATAGCTGAACCCAATGCCGCTATGGCCGTGCTTCGTCTCTATTTCCGCAAAGAGAAAAGCGACTTCGGTCAAAGGCCTCTGCCTGCCGGTCAAAACCTTTGCATCGCTTATCGGCGCCTTCAGCGGCAGGAAGATCGAGGAAAGCTTTATCCAGGCAATGCTGTCTGCGCCGAGGGCCTGTTGCCGGTGGCCGGTTTTTGCTGGCTGCGTATCCATCTTCGCCTCTCTGATTTTCACCCGCCGAGCGGCCCTCGTCTTGACTGATATCGCGGCAATCAATTTAAGTCCAAGTTGTTTTCTGTTGGATATTGATACCAGGATTGAATAGATGCTTGATTTGGGACAGGTCCGTTCATTTGTCGCCATCGCCGCCGAGCTGAATTTCAGCCGCGCGGCCCGGCGTTTGAATATGACCCAGCCTCCACTCAGCCGGCAGATCAAGCTGCTGGAGCAGGAACTCGACGTCACACTCTTCGAGAGAACCAGCCGCAGCGTCGTCCTGACGCCGGCAGGGGTAGCGTTTCTGGCGGAGGCCCGGAAACTGCTTGAACAGGGGGATGCAGCGGTAACCGCGACAAGAAGGGCAGCACGCGGGAGTGCGGGGGCAGTGAAAATCGCCTTTGTCGGCGCCAGCACCTATAGTTTCCTGCCGAGGTTCATCAGTCGGGCGCGTACTGCCGTACCTCAGGTCGAACTCGAACTGGTGCAGATGGAAACGGCCGAGCAGCTTCAAGCGATCAATGCCGGCGATATCGATCTCGGACTTTCCCGCCCGCTTACCGGCAATCATCATCTGGAAAGCCTGTGCGTTGCGCGCGAACCCATGATGCTCGCCATCCCTCGCGCGCATCCGCTTGCCGCAAAACGCCGACCTGCGCTGGATGCGCTCAATGGTGAGCCCTTCATCATGTTTTCCCCGCCTGCACGCTATCTGCACGACAAGCTGACCAGACTGATGGAGCAGAACGGTATTGCCCCCCGCGTCGTTCAAAGCATGACCCATTCTCAGGCCATCCTCTCACTGGTCAGCGCCGGCATCGGCCTGGCGCTAGTTCCGGCCGGCACCCAAAACGCCTGCTTCGATGATGTGATCTTTCGATCCTTGGATTTGCGAGAAGAATGTGTTGCAGAGCTTCACGCCATTTGGAGTCCCCACAACCGCAATCCTTTGCTGCCGGAAGTACGCAACATCGCTACCCTTGGGCATATTACGTTATGACCTTCATCTCCAGCAACAGGTTAAAATACATATCTTTTGAGGTATCGAGCTTGTTTCTCGAAGCCATTTCGCCTTGATATAATCTGAACGGCCGACCTCTGCATTTCGAAAACTCAATGAGGTTCCTGCCGAGCTCGCAGAAACAATTTCAAGGCACCCCGCATGCCGGTCTTTAGGCACGCCATGGGTCTACGAGAACAACGCCTGTACCTTGGAAATCATGAATGTTGCGTGTGACAACCACTAGTCCATGCACGATCGCTGTCGCAGCAATGAGTGCATCTGCTTCATTGCGGCGATCCGGAATATGCAAGTGAGCACATCGCGTCGCAATTGCTTCATTGATAGAGAGGATGCGCTCAGCGAACTCCGGGCGAACTCGGCTATCCATCCAGGCTCGTAAGCGAGAGCCCTGCTCGATGTCGCGTCGCTGGATGCTGAGTATCCCGCGCTCAAGCTCTAAAATTGTTATGGCAGAAATATACAGATCACGAGAATCCTTGGCACCTAACCAAGTCGTCACGTTCAGATCAGCCTTACCGTCACCCACTTTACGCAGCTCGGAGACAACGTTTGTGTCGAGCAAGTATTTCAAGAGAGATCAACTTCGCGAGTTGCAATGGCCGACCGAGACGGATCGAAATCGATATTCGACAATCCTGGCATTGAAAGCGCGTCGACAAGATTGTGACGCTTACCTGTCAGACGCTCAAACTCACGGTACGTCATCAACACATGCGAAGGTCTGCCTCGATCGGTGATGACGACAGGCCCTGCCTCAGCAGCTTTTTTCGCTCTGCCAACATCGTGATTCAGTTCGCGGCTGGTCAAGCTAGTCGTAGCCATAGTCGCCTCCATGTAGAAACGTATCTACATATAACGCTTTCATTTTAGTCGCGCAATCCCTTTCTGGCACCGCGTGGCTGCCAGCCTTTTAAGCTCTTGAACGGATGCGAACCAAAGGCTACAAATTCTTTCCATCTAATGATCTGAAATACCATAATCTTTTTGGTTCCGTGGAGGCTTAGAGGTTCGATCCAAGTTTGTCGAACACGTCCGCTCTGGCGTCATTCCTCGTGCGATATACCTTGCGTGCCATTCTCTCCGTTTTTACTGATGAGAAGAAGCTCTCCATTGCTGCGTTGTCCCAGACATTCCCAGAGCGGCTCATCGAGCAGGTGATGCCATGGTCGCCCATGAGGCGCTGGAACCACTCGCTCCTATATTGGCTTCCCTGATCGGGATGATGCAGGAGCGCGTCCGGTTTTCCTCGACGCCATGTCGCCATGATCAGCGCATCTTTGACGAGGAGACCGTCATGTTGGCATTCATCGACCACCCGACGACACGGCGTGAGAACAGGTCAATGACGACTGCGACATACAGCCAGCCTTCTGCGGTCCAGATGTAAGTGAAGTCGGCCACCCATTTCTGGTTCGGACGGTTTGCCATGAACTGGCGGTCGAGGACGTTCGGCATGATGACTGCACGATCACCGGCATCCTTTGGCAAACCACGCCGTCGTGGCCTAGCCCTGAGCGCATCAGTCGCTCGATACGATGGAGACCATACCACAATCCTGCTTCCAACACGTCGTGCCACACGCGGCGAGCACCGTATGTGCGATCGCTGGATTTGAAGCTCTGCGTGATCTTGTCCAGCAGGACCTCATCATAACGGGTGTGTTCGCTCGAAGAACAATTGAGCCAGGCATGGAAACCTGAACGAGAAACTCCCAGCGCTTCGCAGAGCCATGCCACCCTCTAGCCCGCAGTCGTTGCAAAGCAGCGACGATAGGGGCCAGATCGAACGGTGCTTTGCAATGAATGCGAACTTCATATCGCGTCCCTGGCAAAGTAAGCTGCGGCCTTTTTTAGGATATCGCGTTCCGCTTTCAGCTTGGCGACTTCACGACGTAACCGTTCGATCTCAAGCTGCTCAGGCTTCATCTAGCCTTTTCCCGGAAACGAGTGGCTGGGATCGTCGCCGCCTTCCCGAATCCATTTGCGCACATCCTCGGGGACATCAAGATCACGAGCAGCCTGCGCAACAGTGACCCCATGTTCCCGGACCACCTTAACTCGATGTCCATGAAACCGGCAGCACGCCACTTCGATATGGGAACAGGGAATCACGCCGACAAGGACGCGTCAAATCAGGGGCCGGTTTTGTGGTAGAGTTGTGCTAGAGGATTTTGGGCAAAAAAATAGCTCCGGGGGGCCCCGGAGCTATTTGATATCATTTGTAAATATCGGTTGCGGGGGCCTGACTGCATGGAGACTTGTAATTTACCGGCCTTGAAAGGATATGAATCAGCGACGCGTTGATTGTTGACTTACGCTTGAGGGGGTGGTGTGACTGCCGGCAAACTCATTGATCCGCATAATCGAGCCCCCCAAAACCTGAGCCGTCTTTCTGCAATATTGGCCTTAGTCATCGCAATCTCTCGTCATGCAAGTGCGTCGATAGCCCTTTTAAGGCAAGGATTCCTAGGCTCCGAGCCATCCTCGCGCAGAGCACGAGAGCAAGCCTTACTGACGCTGAACAGGCATCACGGCGCCATGACCTTCTTCATAGAAGCACGCTGCATTGATCGTGAAGTAAAGCGATTTGAAAACGCTACCATGTTGTTCATGAATCCCGCAATGACACTCGCTTTTCCTTTCGAAAGTGCTTTAAGCCCAGCTTCGGCCACAGGGCGTGGTTTCATCGTCATCCGGCGCAACATGGGAGAAATGTAAGCGCCGGCGGCCGCATCGAAGCCTGTTTCCGTATGGCCCGGGCAGAGGCTTGTGACGACGACACCCCGTGGACGCAGTTCATCGTGGAGAGCTTCTCCGAAGGACAAAACATATGCCTTGGTTGCAGCATAAGCCGCATAGGTCGGAACAGCCTGGAAAGATAAGAGACTGGCGATGAGCAGGATTTCTCCTGTACCTCTGACCGCCATGTCTCGTCCGAACACATAGCTCAATTCAGTAAGCGCCGTGATGTTGAGCTGAATCATGTCAGTCGTGCGCTCAATTGGCGTTTCGAGGAACTCGCCCTGCAAACCGTATCCGGCGTTGTTCACAAGAACATCGATGGTCAATACTTTCTGATCCAGCTTCCCTTTCAAATCGGCAGCCGCGCCGGGCACAGCAAGGTCAATCGGTTCAACGTGTATATCGACACCGTATTTCTGGCGGAGGTTAGCGGCGAGTTTCTCCATCGGCTCCTGTCGACGGGCTGCGAGGACTAGGTGCACTCCCTGCGCCGCCAGCAATTCGGCAAATTCGAGCCCCAAGCCACTTGATGCGCCGGTAATCAATGCCGTTTTCCCTGAGGAAGGCCCGTTAGTTCCAAATGTGTGTCCAGTATTCTGCATGTGCTTTCCTTCTGTTTCATGGATATTGCACGGACATCGCACCAACTTTTTGCGCGATCCGTCCGGATCTGCTGTGGAACAAGGTCAAGATTGGAACGCTGCCGTTGTTTCGATAACAACTTCACCTGCGTTCCCAAGCGACCACGCGTGCTCGGCAAAGGTCTTCCAAACACGGGAACGACCGAGCTGAAGCGGCAATACTCGCCTAAGGGTATGGCGGATCGAAACGCCTTGAGGTTACGCCGTCCGCTTAGCCGCCGGAGGATTACCTAGCGCGCGCTGAAAAGCGTAACGTTCCTCACCTCTTTGGACGTAATCCTGCAAGCCTGGGCTTTCCAGCAGGATATCAGAGTGTTTGAGCGGCCGCAGCACGCTCACCATCATAAGATCCCCGACGCCAAACTGCGCGCCCTCAAGCCACTCATTCTTTCCGAGAGCATCGCTCAGTTGCTGGAGCCGTTGACTGAGATATCCGACGCTGCCAGACGCGATACAGGGCTCGATCGTGTTGACCGCTGCAAACATCCACATGATGGAGCGCGAGCGCGCATTCGCTTCATCCGGAAGGAGCCCAGCGAAACGCTGTGCAATGTGGAGCACGATCGCGCCGGATTCAAAAAGAACGAGATCGCCCTCCTGGTAGATCGGCATCTGGCCGAACGGCTGCATTTCCAGATATTCGGGTCGGCGCATCTCGGAAAAAGTCAGGTACCGTAGAGTGTAAGGCTGTCCGACTTCCTCGAGAGCCCATCTTACACGCATATCGCGGTGGTATCCTCGGCCCCCATCCGGAGGATTTTTAAAAATTGAGACGATAGGGTTCATGTCAAGTCTCCTTATGGGCAGGGTTCAAGCGGAATGAAATCATGGCTTCTTAAGGGGTGCTCTAACCAAGCAAATCACAGCCCCGTCCTGCCGAGCGAAATGGACTCTCCGCAGCATCATCTGCTGCGGAGCGGGTGACTATTCCGCGGCAAGCGCATCGTGAGCCTTTTGCGTGTTCGCGTTTACCGTCGGATGCACTTCTGCCTTGGGCGGCTTGATGCGGAACCATGCAGCATAGAGTGCCGGCAGGAAGAGCAGGATGATGAGCGTGCCCACCGCCGTTCCGCCGATAAGCGTGTAGGCCATCGAACCCCAGAAAACCGAATGCGTCAGGGGAATGAAGGCGAGGACCGCGGCAAGCGCTGTCAGGATGACGGGCCTCGTTCGCTGCACCGTAGCCTCAATCACGGCATGATAGTCGTCCAGACCCGCGGCCTTATTCTCCTTGATCTGCTCGGTGAGGATCAACGTGTTGCGCATGAGGATGCCCGCCAGGCCGATAAGACCCAGGATCGCGTTAAACCCGAAAGGCTGGTTGAACAGGATCAGGGTCGGCACGACGCCTGCAAGACCGAGCGGTGCTGTCAGCATCACCATCGTCATCGTCGACAGACTGCGTACCTGAAAGATGATGACGATCAGGGTCGCTGCGATCATCAGTGGGAACACCTTCACCAGAGCCGTATTCGCCTTGAGTGATTCCTCGATATTGCCACCCATCTCGATAGTGTAGCCAGCAGGCATAGATGCAATGAGCGGCTGAAGAGCGGTCATCACCTGTTGCGAAACCTCCGGCGGTTGGGTCGCCTCGTTAATGTCGGATCGGACCGTCACCACAGGCGTTCTGTCACGACGCTTGAGGATCGGCTCTTCGAAGCGCACCTCCGTGTGGCCGATCTGATCGAGCGGGATCGCACGGCCGTCTCTTGTCACGAGCGAGAAGTCGGCTAGCCTTGCAGGATCGAGGCGGATTTCACCGGCACTTCTCGCCACGACAGGAACGTTTCGGATGTTCTCACGAACTTGCGTGACGGGAACACCACTCAGCAGGAGCTGTATCTGCTGGGCAGCCTCGGCGGACGACATGCCGATGAGGTTCAGGCGATCCTGATCAGGAACGAAACGGACGACGGGTGTGCGGTTACCCCAATCGCGGTTGGCATTTCTGACGTCAGGTACAGAGCTCATGAGAGCAAGTGCCTGCTCGGAGATTTTGTACAGCTCTTCCGCGTCCGGTCCTTTGATCCGAAACTCGACGGGAAATGGCGTGTAGGGGCCAAAGACGAGTTGCGTGACGCGCACGAATGCCTCGGGCGCCAGCCCTTGCGCAACGGCTTCCCGCAGACGAAGTTTCAGCACCTCACGCTCATGGGCGTCGGATGTCAGCACAACGATCTTCGCGAAGGCAGGATCGGGCAGTTCGGGCGCCATGGCGAAGAAGAAGCGGGGCGCACCCTGGCCGATGTAACTGGTCGCGATCTTCGCTTCGGGCTGCTGCTTCAACCAGGCCTCGAGCTTTTTGACCGTGGCGGTCGTCGTTTCGATGCTCGTGCCTTCTGGCATGCGGACTTCAACGAGAACCTCAGGGCGGTCCGATGTGGGGAAGAACTGCTGTTTCACCGCACCCATCCCGACGACCGAGAGAGCCATGACGACGCCGACAATGGCGCAGGTCAGGAACTTGTGCTTGACAGTGAATTCGATCGCGCCGCGCAGGCGTCTGTAGTTCGGCGTATCGTAAATCGCATGATGGCCACCTGCTACCGGCTTGATATCGGGCAACAGCTTTACGCCGAGATAGGGCGTAAAGATCACCGCCACGAACCAGGAAACGATCAGCGCGAAACCGACGATCCAGAAGATATTGCCCGCATATTCACCGGCTGCAGAGGCGGCAAAACCGACCGGCATCAGGCCGATAATGGTCACAAGCGTGCCCGACAGCATCGGTGCGGCAGTGTGGCTCCAGGCATAGGCAGCCGCCTTGATGCGGTCCATGCCCTCTTCCATTTTCACGACCATCACCTCGATGGCGATGATGGCGTCATCGACAAGCAGGCCAAGTGCCAGGATCAATGCACCGAGCGTGATGCGGTCGAAGAAGCGCCCCGTCTCGAGCATGATGATGAAGACGACAGCCAGCGTCAGCGGAACGGCCAGAGCCACGACGATGCCCACCCGCCAGCCGAGCGCAATGAGGCTGACGAAGAGCACCACGCCGAGGGCCATGGCGAACTTCACCATGAATTCACCCACCGCCGCATCAATGTTGACAGCCTGATCGCTGACCTTCGTCAGCGTTATGCCAAGGGGTAACGACTCTGCGATCCGGCTGGAGCGCTCCTCGAGAGCCTTGCCAAGTTCCAGACCATTCCAGCCCTGTTGCATGACAACACCGAGCATAATGGCCGGCTCGCCGTCATGACGGATGACATAGCTTGCCGGCTCCTGATAACCCCGGCGTACCTCAGCAATGTCGGAAAGCTTCAAGGCGCGGCCGGAAGCGACGATGGGCGTATCAGCAATAGACTGAACACTGTCATAGGCACCATCGAGACGAATGAACACCTGCGGACCCTGCGTATCTATTGAGCCAGCGGGCGTAACGGTATTGCGCCGTTGAAGGGCTGCGGCAATGTCCTGAGAAGATATGCCGAGCGTGGCGAGCTTCTCATAGGAGAACTCTACGAAAATCTGCTCCGGCTGTTCGCCGAGAATATTGATTTTCTTGACGCCGGGAACATGAAGCATGTCCTGCCTGATCTTTTCGGCTTCCCGGACGAGATCGCGCATCGGCATGCCCTGCGCTTTTAGAGCGTAAAGGCCGAAGCTGACGTCGGAATATTCGTCGTTCACGAACGGTCCCAGAACACCCTGCGGCAGGTTTCTGGCTTCATCGCCGAGCTTCTTGCGCGCCTGATAAAATTCTTCGGCGACGGCGCTTGGCGGCGTATTGTCCTTGAGCGTGACGGTAAGATAGGCAAAGCCGGGGCGCGTCGTTGTCTCGACCCGGTCGTACCAGGCCAATTCCTGAATGCGCTTCTCCAGCGGCTCGGCAACGAGATCCTGCATCTCGCGCGCGGTTGCGCCCGGCCAGACAGTCGTGACCGTCAACGTCTTGATGGTAAAGGAGGGGTCTTCAGCGCGTCCCAGCTTGACGAAGGCATAGACGCCGGCAAGCGACAGAAGGACGATGAAGAACAGCGTCACGGCGCGTTCGCGAACCGCAAGGGCGGACAGATTGAGGTTCATCAGTTTGCCGCCTCTTTTGTACCAACGCTGGTGCGAACTTGCGCTCCATCCTTCAGAAGATGTGCGCCAAGCGCAACGACCTCCTCTCCCGGCTTGACATTAGTGACGACCACATTCTCTTCGCTCACCCGCTCCACGTTCACATCACGAAACTTCACGACGGAAGATTGCTGATCGATCACCCAGACGCCCGTTCGCGTCCCGTCATCCAACAGAGCGCCTATCGGCAGTTCGGCATGATTCTGCACATCCCTGTTCTCGATTTCGATGGTGACGGTCGCTCCCAGAGGCGCATTTGCAGCCCCCCCTTCAAGCACCCAGCGCGTTTCATAAGTGCGGGTCTGCTGATCGGCAGAATCGGAGATCTGGCGCAGCTTGGCCTTCTCCACATTGTTTCTGCCGTACACCGATGCGGAAGCCTGAACCCCGATTTCAGGGCGCATGGTTTCGGGAAGCCAGACAATGGCTTCGCGCGGACCTGACTTCGCGAGCCGGACAACCGGCTGCCCGGCGGTTACCACCTGGCCCGGTTCACCGAGCGTCTCGACAATGGTTCCATCTGCATCGGCAACAAGAACCGTATATTGGGCCTCGTTTTCGGCAACATTCGCCTCAGCCTGAGCGGCGGCCAACTGTGCCGTCGCCGTATCCAGCAGGGCCTTTGATCGTTCATATTGCTGCGTCGAGGCAGCAGAAGTCTTCACCAGCACGGCAAAGCGTTTCTCATCGGCTTTCGCTTGAACAAACGTCGCCTGTGCTGCGATGACAGCGTTTCGCTTGGCCGTCAAAGCAAGGCGAAGATCGGTCTCGTCAAGCCTCATCAATGGCTGGCCAGCGCTCACCTGCTCCCCGACGTCGACGAAACGTTCAACGATCTTTCCGGGAACGCGAAAGCCGAGATTGCTCTGGACCCGGGCACCAACGGTTCCGGTAAAGCTGCTGCTCGAATTGCCAGGGAGCCTGGCCGTCGCGAGGTTGACCAGTGGCGCCAAGGTCCGGGGATCGGCAGCCTTTGCCTCTGGTGCCTGCGCCGGAAGCAGCAGTGCTGCGGCTCCGCCTGCGGCCAGCGCCAGCACTGCTGCTGCAGTGACAACAAGTTTCCGTTTCATTTCATCGTCCCTTCTTGACGGCCTGTTCAAAAATATTAGATTGCACTCTAACTCTAAAAGACATATAGATGTCAAATGAAATCTAATTGGAGGTCCACATGAGAGTGAGCCGCGTACAGGCAGAGGAAAACCGCGAGAGGGTGATAAACGTCGCCAGCCGGTTGTTTCGAGAGCATGGTTTCGACGGGATCGGCCTGAAAGACCTGATGAAGGGTGCAGGCCTCACCCAGGGTGGATTCTACAAACAGTTCGCATCGAAAGACGATCTTGCGGCGCTCGCATCACGGCGTGCTCTCGAGAGCGCCACGAGAAGGTGGTCTGATGCCGCAGCAGACACGTCAGATCCCCTGGAGTCGATCATCAGCTTCTACCTCTCCAAAGACCATAGCGGCGAGAAGGCAGAAGGATGCCCGCTTGTTGCTCTCGGCTCCGACGCGGCGCGTCAAACAGCCGAAGTTCGGCGCCCGTTTGAAGATGGTATCCGGGCACATTTCGAGGTGCTCGAAGAACTCATCGGAGAGGGTGACGATAGAGCTCGAAGCGGAAAGGCCATGGCAATATTGTCCATGATGGTCGGTGCGGTGACGCTGTCGCGGATCATCGAGGATGAACTGCTGTCGACGAGCGTACTCAACGCGGCAGCGAGCGAGGTCCGGCGCATTGCTGGCCGCGATCGCAGCGACTAACAGACAGTTTTTGGATATTCGTCGCCGATAACTGTCACGGCTCAGCCGAATCCGCACGCGTATCAGGCGAGTATAGCGCAAACCGCATGTCCCAAGTTCACGACCGGTCATTCGGTCGGACGCCGAAGGCATGCCAAATTTTTGATCATAGACAGGTGGAATGCAAATGCGTCGTGTCGTTGTCACGGGAATGGGAGCCGTCAGCCCCCTTGGTGCGAATGTCGATATCTCCTGGTCCCGGCTCCTTGCTGGCAAAAGCGGGATCCGTCGGCTGGGTGATGACATCGTCGGGGATTTGCCGTCAAAAATCGGAGGCGTGGTCCCTTCTCTGGCAGACGATCCTGAAGGAGGATTTGATCCTGACAGGACCCTGTCCTCGAAGGATCAACGCAAGGTCGACCGTTTCATCATCTTTGCGCTGGCAGCGGCGGAAGAGGCTCTCGCGCAGGCGAACTGGAAGCCAGCTTCCGAAGAAGAAAAACTGAGAACGGCGACAATCATCGCATCGGGCATCGGTGGCTTTCCCGCGATAACGGAGGCGGTGCGTACCGTAGACCAACGCGGTGTCCGCCGCCTCTCGCCATTCACCATTCCATCCTTTCTTGTGAATCTCGCCGCCGGACAAGTCTCTATCCGGCATGGCTTTAGAGGCCCGCTGGGAGCCCCGGTGACGGCATGTGCCGCCGGCGTTCAGGCGATTGGCGATGCAGCACGGCTGATCAGATCCCATGAAGCCGACATTGCGGTTTGCGGTGGCACCGAGGCCTGTATGAACATTGTCAGCCTTGGTGGTTTCGCAGCAGCAAGATCACTATCGACAGGCTTTAACGAAACCCCGGCCAAAGCGTCACGTCCCTTCGACACCGCGCGCGACGGCTTCGTTATGGGCGAAGGCGCAGGCATCCTCGTCATTGAAGCGTTGAGCCACGCCCTTGCTCGTGGTGCGACGCCGATAGCAGAACTCGTTGGATATGGAACGACCGCCGACGCCCATCATATTACCGCCGGCCCGGAAGATGGAAGCGGCGCCCGCAGGGCAATGCAAATCGCCATCGCGCAGGCTGGTATCGCGCCGCACGACATCGGCCATCTGAACGCGCATGCGACTTCGACCCCGGTTGGAGATCTCGGAGAGCTCAGAGCAATCAAGAGCCTGTTCGGCCAAAGGAAGTCGATCGCTGTCAGCGGCACGAAGTCGGCGACGGGGCACCTGCTGGGGGCAGCCGGCGGCCTTGAGGCTATTTTTACGATCCTGGCGCTCCAGCACCAGATCGCGCCCCCGACCTTGAATCTCAGTTCACCGGACCTTGAAGCCAATGGCATCGACTTTGTCGCAAACGATGCCCGACCCCTCGATGTTGAATATGCGATATCCAATGGCTTCGGCTTCGGTGGCGTCAATGCCAGCGCAGTGTTTCGACGCTGGCCGAGGAGAGGCAATCGTACGCCATTAGCTGATTAACCCCCGCGGGTGATCCCCTTTGAACAAAGTCTCCACCAGGACGCTCCCACCATGCAACCACCGACTGACGTTTCACCGCCCGGCATAACGCTCCTCAAGCCAAGGATTGCCGTCATCGGCGTCGGCGGTGGCGGCGGCAATGCTGTCAACAACATGATCGTGCACGATCTCAAGGGCGCGGAGTTTATCGTTGCGAACACCGATGCACAGGCTTTGTCCATGTCAAAAGCGCCACGGCTTATCCAGCTTGGCCCGACCGTCACGGAGGGACTTGGCGCCGGATCATTGGCCGATATTGGACAGGCGGCCGCCGAAGAGTCGATTGACGAAATCATGGATCACCTCCACGGAACCCATATGTGTTTCGTGACGGCGGGCATGGGGGGCGGAACGGGAACAGGTGCCGCACCCGTTATCGCCCATGCTGCGCGCAAGGCAGGCATACTGACCGTCGGCGCCGTCACCATGCCCTTCACATTCGAAGGTACCCAGCGAATGCGAACAGCGCGGCAGGGAATCGAGCGTCTTAGTGAATGCGCAGACACGGTGATCGTCATCCCCAATCAGAACCTGTTCCGGATTGCCGATGCGAAGACGACCTTCGCGGATGCATTCGAAATGGCAGATCATGTGCTGCATGCCGGGGTCAGTTCTGTCATCGATCTGATCGTCAAGGAAGGATTGATCAATCTCGACTTCGCCGATGTAAGATCAGTCATGCGTGACATGGGCCGTGCTGTCATGGGCACGGGCGAGGCAACGGGAGACGCCCGCGCCCGACATGCCGCCGAGGCAGCGATTGCCAATCCGCTGTTCGATGAAGCGTCCGTCAGGGGAGCGAAAGGCCTTCTCGTCTCGATCTCCGGCGGACCGGACATGACCCTTTTTGATGTCGATGAAGCGGCAACACGTGTTCGCGAGGAAGTCGATGACGACGCCAATATCGTGGTCGGCGCGACATTCAATGACGCGCTTGAAGGGCGGCTGAGAGTTTCAGTCGTCGCCACAGGTTTGAGGCAACCGGCAGAGGTGATCCGCCTTTCGGAGCGAATGGCGTGATGTTCGCTCATACTTTGGGGCCCGCAAGCGCCGATTTGTAAAATTGATGGCCATGGAGATTTGAAATGTTGAAGCGTTTTCGAGAAAAATGGCGATCGTGGGAAGATACCGTCCTGGGTATCGACGATCCGCAGGGAGACTACCTCATCGCGCTGGAAAAACGCCTGGCCCGGCTGGAGACCGAAGTGGCTGGATTAAAGGCACAGCCCCACGAGGAGGTAGTGCGGGAAGACGGCGCGGAAAATAGGGGGTGATGGCTGTATCCTTGCACTTATCTACCGGTCGCCCGCGCGGCCTATGTCAAGCGCACGCTGTTGATAGCTCGCTAAGCATCCGGCACAGGCCAAGAGTATTCTGCGTGCCGCCAACCTTTTTCATCAGCGCGTCTCCAAGTTCCTGAAGACGCTCAAATGCCATTGCAAGCCGAGCGCTCCCGTTGTCGGTGAGCAGAAGCCTTCGTGCCCTGCGATCATCCACATCCACGGACATCGTCACCCAGTTCTTTCTCACCAGGGGTTTTAGATTTGAAACGACGGTTGAGTGGTCAAGGCCAAGAAGTAGCGAAACCTCCGATATTCGAGGGGAACCTGCTTCACCAATCGCTGCAAGAAGAAATATCTGCTCTGCCGTTAGTCCTGTCGAGCGCAATGCATCGTTGATCTGGCGAGAGATGATGCGGTTTGTCCGCTGCACGGCAAAGCATAGATTCCCGACAAGCGGGTTTTCCACCATTTCAGCTTTTATCGATCCTTGATCTGAAACATGGGTTTTGAACACCTGCACGGGCTCCGGTTTCACGCTCGGAAGCGCTATTTTAGATTGCGAATGCACTCTATATAATTTAGATTTCGAAAACAATCTATTTTCAAATTCTGAGAACCGGTTGCGAGCCCATGGCCTTGGGAGCGGAGCAGAGCCTCGGAGAGCTTTTTAGGATCAGCCATGGCCGATATGCCTGACAGCAAAAATTCTCATGTCTCAACAATTTCACAGAAGACACCACGTGGAATTCTTCAGGGACCAATCACGCCCACACTGTTCCGGCTGGCATTGCCCACGGTCGTCGTTCTCGTCGTCCAGACCTTTGTTGGGGTCGCGGAAACCTACTTCGTCAGCTTCCTTGGGACCGAGGCTTTAGCGGGCGTGACCCTCGTCTTTCCGGTCCTCATGCTGATGCAAATGATGTCGAATGGCGGGATTGGAGGGGGAGTTTCCTCGGCTGTGGCCCGAGCGCTGGGAGCCAACCGCTACGCTGATGCCGATGGGCTTGTCTGGCATTCGATTGTTCTGGCCATAGTATTCGGAGCTATTTTCTCAGTCGCTGCAATCCTTCTTGGACCTGCGCTCTACCGCTCAATGGGAGGGACTGGAGAAACCCTTAAGGCCGCCCTCCTCTATTCAGGAATTGTGTTCGCAGGCTCCATTCCCATCTGGATCACGGCTTTGCTTTCGGCAGCCCTGCGGGGCGCTGGCAACGTGAACGTGCCTGCCCTCGTCATCATCTCCGGCGCGTTCCTTCTCCTCGTCTTGTCCCCGCTGTTGATTTTCGGCTGGGGCCCCTTCCCGCAGCTCGGCGTGGCAGGCGGAGGCGCTGCGGTCTTCATTTATTATCTCACCGCGGCACTGGTGCTTGCCCTATACCTGCGCTCCTCAAGCAGCCCGCTAAAGTTCAAAATCGTTCCGCTGCAAGGTCGACTGTTCAAGGACATTCTGGGTGTCGGCCTGCCTTCCGCAGTCGGCACGATCCAGGTCAATCTGACGGTTACGTTTGTAACGGCAGCCGTCGGCCACTTCGGCGCAGACGCAATTGCGGGGTTCGGCATCGCATCGCGGCTAGATTATCTGCAAATCCCCATCATCTTCGGTCTTGGAACCGCTATCGTCACCATGGTTGGGATTAATATCGGAGCGGGTCAGATCGAACGCGCCCGCCGGGTCGCCTGGGTTGGCGCAGGTATCGCATTCGGCCTCACGCAGACAATCGGCATTCTGGCCACTCTGTTCCCCATGACCTGGATGAGATTATTCACGGCGGACCCGGATGTGCAGCAGCTAGGCTCCCAGTATCTGCAAATTGTCGCACCGGCTTATGGTGCAGTTGGATTGGGACTGGCGCTTTATTTTGCAAGCCAGGGACTGAAGCGTGTTCTTCTCCCGGTTCTTGCCGGAACAGTCAGGATGATCCTGGCAGCTTTCGTCGGATGGGCTTCGGTGATCTGGTTTCAGGCAAGTCTCAATTCCCTTTTCCAGATCGTGGCGGCGGCAGCCATCGCATACGGGGGACTAACGGCCCTCGCCGTGCTGCCGCGCCGGATGTTCCATCTTGGCAGGCAAGAGAACGCTCAAACTGCAGGGTAAAAACGTCAAGTGCCCCGAATATTGCCATTGCACTGGCATCAACCCGGATGTCGAAAATCGTATCGATACAAACGGAGTTTCACCGCTGATGAACTGCCGACAACACTTGCCACCCCAGTCAACGAGCTTGCCCGTGCTGCTCCGTCTGCGACAGGCAAACCGCTATGTAGTTGTGGTTCAGAAAGACGAACGCACGATAGGTTCGACACTGTTCTGGAACGAGTTGCAGGCGCTTTTGGCCATGGGGATAGAGGTCCAGGTTCAAACGCAGACGCGGGTGGTCGATGCTCGACACGAGCGCCAACGTGTCTTCGGCGCGCCCGAACGGCACGCCGGGGTGATCGACGGGAAGGTTCAGGTTCTCCAGTGTGAAAACCACGTTTTCTTCTTCCGCGAGGTCAACGATACGGCGTAGCGTCTCCTGAGCCTTCAGCCACATCACTCCCGTGACGACCTCGACAGGTTGAACCGGCAGTCCACGATCCCCGAGGCCTGTGCCGTGAAGATTGAGGCGCTGAACGCCAAGACGTTTGCCGATCTGAGCCGTTTCGCGTGCGGTTCTCAAAAGTTCGGCTGCGCCCTCAAACGTCTCGTACATATGCTGGCCGTTGCGCTCAATCTGAAACTTGACCTTGGCGCCATCACTGATCTCGCTTGGCAAAGGGAGACTCTCCTAGAAATCCTGATCCGGATCTTCTGCACCAAGCTAACTGAGGCCCTACGTAAGGGCATGCCGCGACGCTACATCAACCGCGATGAGGATTTGCCTGTTTTGCGTGGGCAGCTCGACATTACGCGGCAGTTTATGCGCCATGCGGCCGATCCTTCGCGACTTGCTTGCCGCTTCGACCTTTTGTCGAACGACATGCCACTCAATCGGATCATGAAAGCTGCCGTGGTACGCTTGGCGCGAATCTCCCGGCGCCCTACCAACCAGCAACACCTGCGTGAGCTGGCTTTCGTATATGCTGAGATTACCGACGAACCGGTTTCCGCTCTGCGTTGGGATCAGGTTGTGATCGACCGCACCAATCGATCATGGCAAGACCTCTACTCGATGGCTCGACTATTCTTACAGAATCGCTATCAGACCACTACGAGTGGCAGCGGCGAGGGCAGTGCGATGATGTTCGAGATGAACTCGCTATTCGAAGAGTACGTCGGTCGGTCCCTTATCCGCGCGCTGGCGGGTACAGGCCTTACCGTCTCACTACAAGCCGGACGCCTGTTCTGTCTGAGCGCGCAGGACAACGGGCGCGCCTTCTTCCAGACCAAGCCCGATATCCTCATCCGACAGGGAAGCGCGGTCATTCATATCATTGATACGAAATGGAAGCGAATATCTGCAAGGATCGATGATCCCAAGCAGGGGGTTTCGCAGGCCGACGTTTATCAGATGATGGCCTATGCTCAGCTCTATGGCGCACCGCGGCTGACTCTGCTTTATCCTCACCATCCCGACCTTGGCCATGAGGCTGCGATTCATGCTCGATACCGCATTAGTGGACATGACACCACGCTCGAGACCGCCAGTATCGATGTATCAAACAGCTTACAAATATTGGCTAAGCTTCGTGCGTTGGTAATAGAGGAATAGGTCAATGAAAGGCAGTTTGCATATTTGGATTCTCTAACCGATCCACCTCATTCGCCTTGACCGGCGGAAATCGCCATCTCGATGGATGGCAAGGGCGCTTGGCGGGACAATGTCTTCGTCGAGCGGCTCTGGCGGTCGATCAAAGACGAAGAGGTCTACCTCCACGCTTACAAGACGGTGTCCGAGGCTCGCGCTGGCATCGGCCGCTATCTGGCCTTTTACAATAGCCGACGCCCACATTCATCGCTTGACCGGCAGACGCCGGATCAACCTTTATTGAAGGCGAAAAGCAGTGGATCAGTCGCTTGTAGCGGGGTGACGCTGTGTCGCGACCTGTTGGCAGCAAGATCAAGAAGTCTCTTTGCCTCTGGAATAAGCTTCAGAGGTGCTGCATGGCAGAGCCTTCGGTCAGGTTGACGTTGGACCATGCCCCAAGACACCATCGTTTTAAAGGCATAACTGGTTGCCTGATCGATCGTAGCCCGCTTACCGTGCAGCTCGAACATGCGGCGGTGAACCTCTCCTGCGGAGCAAGTCTCTTGCAGACGAAGTAGGCGACCAACGGTTTCCACTACCTCCCGGAAATAAGGATACGCTCCGATAGCTACGGCGACAAAGGCCGCGGTGCGTGACCCTGGCTTACTATTATGCACGAGCATAGCGGCGTCTATCGTAAGGCCTCGACCGACCGTATCCTCCGGAAACCACATCCGATTGAGGATGCCGGCAGCCTTGCGCTGGACCTGAGGTCCTGGGATGTCAGCTGCGAGTTGTGCGTGGAGATCTTTCCAGTCGCTTTCGCCACGCACAACGGACGCCGCCAACTCCATCCATTCGGCATCGACGAAGCGATCCATGCCGATTCGAGGTGGTATGGTGCTCACGTCTCTTCCTTTCTCGAAATCCTGACGAACGGGACGATGACTTCCTCCAGGGATGTGCCCCCATGCACGACGGCTCGGCGGCCATCGGGAATAAATGCCCGCCCATACGGTGCGAACAGTGGCTTATAGGTGTCGGGCAAACCACCCGGCTGCAGAACCCGGCTGCCGGCGATAGTGGCGGACGACTTCTGCCGCAGAGCCTCGCTGTCGTAGATGCGGGCCCGCTCACCACGCTCCTCCGCGGCGCTCCCCTCAGACGGACGACCCATGCCGACGACGTCTACATTGCCGTGGTCGGCGGTGAGGTAGATGCGGTAGCCGGCATCGATCAGCGAGCAGACGAGCCGATCCCATTCGCCCAGCCCGAGCCAGTGCTCGATGCGGCCGACCAGCGCCTGCTTGCCGAACAGCTCTCCGTGGAGAAGCTCGTCGACCGTGTCCACAACGAGCCCGATGACCTCAGCGCCATCAGCGATGGCGCCGGAGATGACTTCGGCGCAAGACCCCGGCTGGCCAAGCCCCTTTGCGTAGAACACCTGGCTCTCTGCGAGACCCTCGTTCACCCAGAAGCGCCGCCACGCTACGGGCTCGGGCGACGTGCTGCCGATCGTCTTGGCGAAGGCCCGTGGTTGATCACCGGTGAAGATCGCCTGGCGCGAGACTCCGGTCACCGTCGGGAGCCAGGCGAAGCATGACCGGGTGTCGACGAGGAGGTCCGGCTGGTTGACGCGAAGGCGGCGCTCCAGGATGAACCACTGGTCGAGCGCGATCCCATCGACAACGATCAGCGCCTGCCTCCGCTCACCGGACCGTCGACGATGCGCCATGTGCGGCGCGATCTGATGCACGATGGAGGGAGCGGTCGCGTAGCTGTTGAAGCTCAGCCCATCGAAGCCGCTCTCCAGCCAGTGGAACAGGGAGACGTCGATGGCCGGCGCGATCCCTACCATCAAATCCGGACGAGTGGCGTCGGCGGATAGGCTCCGCCCCGCATCGACGATCTCGGCGTGCCGTTCAGCAAACCGCAGCCAGTCGCTGTGTGTGGCGCCGTCCTTTGGGATGTCCTGTCGCAACAAGTCGATCCGCTGCTGGGCCAAGGCGCGAGCGGCTTCATCGTCCCGCACCATCCCGATGAGCATCCAGCTCGGTGTCGAGGGAGGAACTAGGTCGACTTTAGCGGGCGCGATGGTGCCATCCAGCACCATGCTGTCGAGGTTCACGCGGATGCCGGGCAGCGCGAAGGGGATGACATCGGCGGGCGGCTCCTCGCCACGTGCCGAAGCCCGTGCAAACAGGTTCCAGTCCCGTTGGACGCGGTCGACGAAGGTCGCCCGGTCGGAAAGGATCGAAGCCGCTACCTCGACAGACATGCCGTTCGGGCGGCAAGCCCGCTCTGCAACGTGGCAGGCGATGAGGTGCGGGAGGGGCGAGCCACGGAAGAAGATGTCGAACGCTTGCTCCCAGAGGTCGGCGGGGCGTCGGAGTAGGTCAGGTACGACGCGGTATAGGTTGGTCGCCAGGAAGTCTTTCGTCGCGACCGTGCCTATCGTCGGCATGCTTGGCCTCGAAGACGTGATCTGCCACAGGTCGTCATAGCGTTCTGATCCGACCGCGCGTACCGCGTTCGCGTCGAGGGCGCCGAACAGCTCCGGGACCGAGAGCGCATGTACGCGCGCCTCGTTCAGAACGTCCCAGGGCACTATCGTGCTGGCGTCACCACGAACGTGGACGATGTAGGCGCCGTCTCCAGCCGCACCTCGTATCTCGGCTTCGTAGCGGTGCCGGAAGGCGAGCGGATCACGATAGGTGACCAGTTCGAACCCTCGTTTCGCCAGCATTGGGGCAACGGTGGGGGAAAGCAGGATCTCGTCGGGGTCGGTGACGACCCACAGATGGCTGAACTCGCGCTGGAACGGAGCCAAGATATGGTCGGACCAAGCCGTCATGCCGGTCGCACCTCAACGATGGTGACTGGCTCAAGGCTTGGCATCATCGCGGTTGCGTCCTGGAGCTCACGGATGCGACGCTCATGCTCCTCCTCAAGGCGCATTAGCCGTGCGCGCCGGACGTTCTCGAGCCCTATCCGGCCTATCGCCCGTCGGCGTGCGTCGAACGCCGCGACTACGCGCTGGCGTTCCCGGTCCAGTTGCTTGAGATGTTCGTCACGAAGCTCCAGGTAGATCGGCTCGGCCTGCGCTTCAGCGAGCTTCTCCAGGGCGGCTACCGCGTCGATGGCGTAGTCGCCGTCAGTCGTGAGTTCGCCTGTGACGATCATGTCCCACAATCTGCGGGCCGTGGGCGCGAACGCCCGCCCGTTCTGCACGAAAAGCGGCATGTATCGCTGATCTTCGCCCCGTACTGTGCTCATCCGGATGCGCCATAGCGACCAGACGCCCTCCACGCCGGCCGGCAGCTGTGGCACAAATACGCGCGGAACCGGGCGACCCGGCGGTTCTGCGGGAAGGTCATCGATCACGCCACGGACGGCAGCATTGTCGAGAGTTAGCCAAGTCGCGTCGGGAGCCGCATCGACACCAGATGCGTCGAAGCAGGCCCGATTGTTGATGGAGCCATCGGGCCAGGTAATACACCATGTTTCACCATCGCGTCGGGCAACGCCTCCGGCGTCGGTCAGACCGGCTATCACCGCCTTCTCAACCCAGAAGTGGATGGGATGCCGGCGCCACCTCTGGGCGGCGCCCGGATCGAGCGGGGCGTCGGAACCGAGGAGCTCGTGACGTTCGCGGTCGGCAACTATCCGTGCCCGTAGTTCTTCGAGCCTGGCGTTGGCGCTTTGCTCGACCGCGTCGGGAGAGAGGATCCCGTCGATGTAGAGTCCGTCGAACATCGCTTCCGCCTCGACCGAATCCATCACGTCGGCCGCCTTGTTGATCCCGAACTCCTCCGCGATTGCCTCCAGCTTCGCTTCCAGCACCTCACGGACGCGGTGCTCGACCGTCCCGCCGAGGACGAAGTTGGTGGCGCGAACTGTATGCTTTTGCCCGATGCGATCGACGCGGCCGATGCGCTGCTCAATGCGCATGGGGTTCCACGGCATATCGTAATTGAACATGACATGCGCGAACTGGAGATTCAGACCCTCGCCACCGGCGTCCGTCGAAATCAGCACCCGGGCGGTTCCGGCGAACGCCCTTTGGGCGGCTACACGGTCCTCCACCGCCATCTGCCCGTTTAGCGTGGCGACTTCGAAGCCGCGCTCGCGGAGCTGCGTGGCGAGCATTGCCTGCGTGGGGACGAACTCGGTGAAGATGAGCACTTTTAAGTCGGGGTCGTCCTCCTCCTGCTGAATGCGATAGACGTGCTCGAGTAGCGCTTCGACCTTGGCATCAGTTCCTCCGAGCGCCTGCTCTGCAAGACCCAGCAGATTCGCGACCTCCGCCTTCTCTGAGCGCCAGCCAGGCCAATCCACCAGCTCGTCGAGCTGCGACTGTCCATCCATGTCTGCCATTTCTGCGACGTCGATGTCAGGCGCGAGCGACAGCTGTGCGGGCGCATCCTCAAGCACCTGAAGGCGGCGGCCGAGGGTTGTAGCGATCGCGGCAGTGGACGATGTCACCAGCCGCTGCATGAGAACCATGAGGAAGCCGATGTGGCGCTGCTTGCTCTTCAGTGCCTGATTGTAGCCGTGCCGCACATAGTCGGTGACAGCCTCGTACAACTGCCGCTGGGCGTCGTGTTTCGGCTCCCAGTCCACGGTCACGAGCCGGGTCTGCCGGGGCTTGAAGAGCGGATTGCCCTCGTTGTCGATGGCGAGCCGCTTTTCGGTCCTGACGACGTACGGCGCCACCTGGTCACGGTCGATGCAGTCCTCGCTGGGAAACGCCTCGCGGTCGAGGAGCTGCATTAGGCGTAGGAACTGGTCAGATTTCCCCGAGTGCGGCGTCGCAGACAGCAGGAGCACATTGGGTGTGGCGTCGGCGAGCGCGGCGCCCAGCTTATAGCGGGCCACTTGGTCGGTGCTGCCGCCGAGGCGGTGCGCCTCATCGATGACCACCAGGTCCCAGGCGGCGGTGATCAGGTCCTCAAAGCGCCGCTGGTTGTAGGCCGCTATCCGCTCCCAGGACCAGCCGCGACGCCGTGCAAGGGGTTTCACGCTATCGAGGGGGCAGATTACCTGGTCGGCGGCGCGCCAGACGTTGTCGTCGTCTGACCAGCGGGAGACCGCGTCGAAGTCGCCCGGGTCGGCGATGCGGAACGTCTCACCGAAGTGGAGCTGCATCTCCGCCTGCCACTGCGGGGTGAGCCCTTTCGGCGCGACGACGAGGGTGCGCTTCGCCAGGCCGCGCAGCTTGAGCTCGCGGATTACAAGTCCCGCCTCAATTGTCTTGCCCAATCCGACCTCGTCCGCGAACAAGTGGCGGACTCGGCCCTTTTCCATGGCGCGCTCCAGCGCGTAGAGCTGGTGCGGCAGGGGGGTGACGCTCGAGCGTACGGGTGCGAGCAAGACCTCCGTGGCGAGCGCCTCCTGCACGCGCGCCGCGGCCGCCCGGTGCACGATGGTGTCCAGTGTGGGCGCGTGGGCGGCAATTGGCTCGGTCGCTGCCTCCTCGATCTGGGCGACCGTGCCTGACGTGGGTGACCACACTCGGAGCGACTGCACGCCCCAGCGGTCCAGCCGGTCGATCACCTGCACGGCGCCAAGCGGACCGTGCCACAGCCAGTCACCGCGCTGGGCGACCGCCGCGCCCGATGCGGCGGCAACGCTCACCGGTCGGCCTCGAGACGCGTCTCGGCCATGCTGTGCAGCATCATGAGGCGCTCGTCCTCCTGCCACACCTCGTCGGGCACTTTTGCCGATACGTCGATGATGGTGCGATAGTCCTTGGCGGCCCACGCTGCCTTGAACCCGACTCGCATCACTTCCAGCCGGATCTCCTTCATCTTCTTGCCTTTGAAGGCTTTGTAGAGGTCGAACTCGCGTAGCAACGCTTTTTCGCGGCGTGCCTCAACATCCTGTTGCTTGTTCGGATCAGGCACGAACCAACGATTTCGAGCTCTTTCCACGAGACGAGGATCATCCTTGTCGAGATTGCGCAAGTCTTTCCAATTAGATGAAAGATACGAATGCACCTGAGTCGGCACGGGCCCGTTACCATCATACATCAGGAAGTTCTGCTCCAGAAGGTCGATCAACTCCGGCTTTGCCTCGTGCTTACGCCATCCGGCACCAATCTTCTGCGTGAAGTCATTCGTAATTTCCTGCCTTGAAGAGGGCCGCGCCCGGAGGAGATCACCTAACCAGTCGATTGCGCTCTTCTCATCGCTGACAAACAACTCAATTTGTGACGCTCCACCTTTCTGAAGCGCAGCACGGTCATAGGTATCGATTTGCTGAGGCAGAAAGATCATGCCATCCCTCGACGGGAAGCGCTCACGAAGCTCGGCCTGAAAGTCACCACTAGAGAGTGGAATTGGAACTCCATGTGACACAAACCAAGCGATCATCCTGTCGAAAATGATTCTGGGATCGCGCTCAGGAACAGTGATAATCTGGTCACCCCTAGTTCGAAGAACAGGCAGGTTTTTGAGGTGTGTGGAAACAAAGTCCCAAACCGACTGAACGTCAGAGCTGCGTCTTTCGAACCGTTCCTCTAGCCCGCCGTTGGGTTTGTACGCGGATATGACAAGGTCCTGCTTGACCGACGTCGGGTTTGTTACCGCGTTGAAACTACCCTGCTTTTTATCCAAGGCGGATACATTGGCTACGACGAAGCCGGCTTCTTGGAGTGCAACTTGAATAGCATTCCAGACACTCGCTCTAGTGTTTGAGAACTCGATCGTTATCCAACGGCCTGGTTTCAACACGCGAAAAGCTTCCGCGAACGCAGAGGACATTAATCGCCGATAGGAGTTGATCGTCTTCTCTTGATGAGCGCTCTCTATCGCCTCGTGCTCGTTGGCCGTATGTACCGCTAGCCAACCTTCCCAGAGCTGGTTCAGGTCGGAGTAGATGAGATTGGCTCCGAAAGGTGGATCGATAAAGATGTAGTCGATAGAGGAATTCGGAATAGACGTTAGATGCGTCCCCGACTGGGTTGAAATGAAGCCATGGCGCTTCGCATGAAGACTTCTTGAGAAGTTTTTTACGCGATCTTTTGCCTGATCCAGGACGTTCATCTCGACCGATAGGGAAGGGATGTAGAGTGTGCCATTGATCACACCTACGGTAGCGCCCCCAACACCTTTTTTCTCACCACCAATACGGCTTGCGGCTATTCTGTGCATTCTAGTCGCTCTAGGCGTCAGCGCACTGAACGGAGGCCACGAATGAAGACCTAGCTTGCGTAATCTCGCGAGAACTTGAAGAGAGCGGGCTGTATAGAAGCTGTCGACGGTCTTGTACCCGGCTCTAATCGCCTCGACGCTCTTGTCGCCAGGAGAAATAGGATCTGTCGGCACCCAGTCACTCAGTGGGAAGCGACTTACATGACTGGAGAGTTCCTCATCAAATACGTCAGCTTCTTTTGTGAAGCGCTTTTTTCCGTATGTGTAGTTAACTAGGACTGGGCGTTGAGCCTTACGCGCAACAGGCTCTCCTCCGTCGGGAGCTGCAGTCCACGTCTTAACGGGCTCAAGATCGCCTTTGCCAAGGTGCTTCTGGCATCGCGGACACGGGAACTCATCTCTGACTTTGCCCTCATCCTGATCGACGGCAACTGTCCAGAAATCAAAGCTCTCAGCGCATTGGGGGCAAGAATAGATGTCTGACCAAACGATGTAATTCACTCGTCCGTACGCAAAATCGTCAGACACCTCACCCTTATCGCGAAGAAACGTAGCTGCCTTCTGAGCCGTGACAGCATTCGCTGCATGCAAAGTCTGGTAGAGCCAGCCTAAGTCCCCATCTATAACCGACACATGCGACTCGACTGTCTGCCAGTGCGCCTCAGTCTGCGGTGTGTTGTATGCGTTTGTAATGAACGTAGCTGCCGGCGACAGGTCAAGCAGCACTGGAACGCGCGCGCCCACTTCCGAACATGGATCGGTTGATCCGTGCTGAAAGACGTTTCCCTGCGCGTCAACCTTCAAGCCCAGCTCTTTAACGACTGCGGCATCGCCGCAAAGTTGGGAAGCAACGCCGGTCATCCCCGTCCCGCAGAAGCTGTCAAGGACCAAATCACCTGGCTTTGTATAATGCAAGATATAGCGCATTATCGCGCGTGGCGGCACCTTTGTGTGGTAACTATGAAGATTGTAGATTGGGTCGTTCTTGCCCTCAGCCACATCCACAGCAAGAGGGGTTCGATAGTAGTGGCTGGCGTCGTCTGGTGCAGCATCCTCGATTAGCTGCGCCATGAATGGGTTGGGGCATGCAGTGTAATATGGAGGATCCGAGAGCTCCACAATCGCATCGTCACTCCCTTGGGGGAACCCGGGCGTAGCGCGGAACTGCGGGTCAGATAAATGCTCTCGCAGCAAACCTCGGAAGTGCTCACGACGAGCGTTCTCGTTTTCGAACGTCTTGCCCAAACACGAGACGGGCTTCGCTGCCGCCTCAAAGTCCATACGCACTTGACCCGACATTTTCAGTTAACCCCCTCGACGATTACGAAGCGCACCTTCGTCTCGTCCTTGCCCTTGAGTTCGTCGGCAAGCAGCTTCTCAAAGCGCTTCCGAATGTCTTCAACTGTGACCGGCGAACCGCCACTCGTGAGCGCAACCCGCAGATCGGCAGACGTGATCTCTACCTTGGCGAGATCGGAGAGCGCGTCTCGGATCCCGGCCACGAAATCCCCGTCGAGCGGCTCCGGTAAGTCGCCGCCCGCGGCGAAATCCTTGATGCGGTCGCGAACCTTGCCCTCGACTAGCTGAAGCCCCTCAGCGAGCGTGATCGGATCGTCGAGTTCTTCGCGTAGCCTGGTCGTCCACGCCGCCACCAGGGTGTCAAGCCGGTCGTCAAGCGTCGCAAGGATCGACGACGCCGGTGCCATCAGCGGAAGCTGTTCAGCTTTCGGCGTATAGGAGCAGTGCGGGCACGTGGCACGCGCTGCCAGCTCGCTCTCTACGAGCGCCGAGCAGGTCTTCAGATCGGCCAGCGCGTTGCGGAAGCTCTCCAGCTCGTTGCCGGGCAGGATGGGGATACGCGTGAGCTGCTCGAGCGCCTTGAGCCGCTGATCGTTAATCAGCGTCCCCTTGCTCTTGCTCTCCGTCATGCCGAGGCGAGCCTTCGCGTGCAGCGATATGTAATGGGTGACATAATCCATCTTGAGCGTCGCAAGGCGCGTGCGGACCGCGGTCATGGCTGCAGCGTCCAACACATCGCTCAACTGTCCGGCGAACTCGTGTCGGGCCTTGCGGGCCTTCTCGAGCCAGGGATCGTCATCCCGCAGGACGATCTCGGTCTGCTGCAAATAGTTCGCGTCCTTCGCCACGGCCTCGATCTGGCTGACGAGCGACGCGATTCGGCGGTAGCGAGCGAAGTCGTCCGTCCGCGCGGCGATCTCAGCGGCCGAGGTTCGGAGGTTCTTCAGCTTCGCCGGACTGTTGTAGGCGGTGTGGGACTCGGCGAACTTCCTCACGGCATCGATCCGCGTCCTGCCGTCCTGAACCTGCTCCGGCGACATGACGGAGGCACCCCAGAAGGAGAGCGAGCTCTCAAGCCCCGTCCCCAGGGTGAGCGTGCTGGTGATGATCTTCTCCACCGCGTCCTGGAGGTTGCGGACCGCGGCGTCGTCGCCCTTGGCCGCCGCCTGCGCCTGGCCGGCCGGGAGCCCGAATAGCTCGTAAAGGTCGCGCAGGATCGCCACATTGACGTCCTTCGGCGCCTCAACGTGCTTGAAGGCCGCCAGCTCCTCGACGAGCGATGCCGAGCCGTCACCGAAGTTAGACGAGTCGACCTTTCTGCCGGCGACGGACACGACCACGTCACCCGAGTGTACCAGCGCCGCCAGAACGACGGCGACGAGGTCGGGCTCAAGCCCGAAGCGGCCCGGGGCGAACGACTCCGCCATGGAGGTGGCCTCGAAAATCTCCCCGCGGTTGAGCACCTGGCCGGATTCCTTGGCGGCGAGGCGTGCGATGATTTCCTGGGCGTAAGGGGAATGGCGCGGATCGAGCTTGTCGCCGTTTAGCAGCTTCAACGCGTCGAGGATCATGACCGCGTCCTTCGGCCGTGGCGGGCCGGACAGCGTCTTTACGGCGGTCGTGCAGAGCGTTCGACGGTTGGCGTCGGTCACGATCGTGCCGAAAGTCGGGTATTCCGGATACTGCTCGGCGAAGTGCGGCGCGAGCAGGAAGCCGGCCGATACGTTGATGTACTCGCGGAAGTTGATGGTCTCGTCGCCCTTCATGCCGGCGCGCTCGCGTACCGAGAAACTCTTCGCCCACTCGCCGAGCGTGCGGGTCTTGCCCCGGTAGGTGACGTTGAAGGCGGTGGTCTGCTGGTCGCGCAACCACTTGCGCATGCTCTTTAGCGCGTCCTCGGCCTTGTTGGTGTAGACGGTCTTGGCGTTGCCGCTGTTGAGCCCGGCCAACGCCGAAGCCGACGAGAAGCGCCGCAAGATAGCGGTCAGCGCCTCGTCCTTACTGGCGAGGCGCAAGAATACCTCGTCGGGTTTCTCTTCATCTTTGAACTTCGGCGGATCGTAGGGCTGGACGAAGTAGAGGTAGAAGTCGCGTGCCGGATAAGCGGTCGGCCGATCGTTCGGCGAGCCGAAGAACAGATAGCCGTCGCGGTGGACCCGGCGTTCGAACCACTCCAGCGGATACTGCCAGATCTTGTGCCCCGGGAGGTGCGTCGCCTCGTCGGTTCGCTCCATCAGGTGAGCGATGGCCTGGTAATAAGCGTTGTCGAGATCCTCATCGTCGAGGCTCTCACCGCGCTTGTCGATCTCCGCGTCGTAATCGACGTCTTTCGCGACATCGAGATACACTTGGTCGCTGCCCGTGGCGCGCGTGATAAACTGCCCGTTTACCGCCTTCATGATGTCGCCGATGGTGGCATCGATGAAGGTGAGCAGATCCTGCGCGGGCTCATCCGAAGGGAAATCGGCGGCCATGGGGTTCATCAACAGGAGCTGGTCCCGCAGCTCGGTGGAGGTCGGCCCCATTGCGACATGGATGTCGGGCGTGGTCAGGCGCTGGATCGCCAGACCATCGATGATCCGGTGCGCGGTCGGGCGGCTCATCGCCTTACCCTTCGGGAACGCCGCCTCGACCTTCTCCTGCAGGGTCTCAGCGATCCGCACAACGTCGCGAACTCCTGTCTGCGCACGGAAGGCAGGGTTAGTCCGCACGTCGGTCCAGAAGCTGTCATAGGTGATAATGCCCGGTCCGTCGGCGGGTACGTCCTGATCCAGCATTTTTCTCATAGTGCCCGACAGCGTCGACAGCGCATTGCGGTTCTCGGCGAACTCGATCCGTTCGAAGATGGTAAGGTAGTCGGGGTGGACTGGGAAAAGCCGGACAAACTGCTCGAGCCTGTCGCCCATGCTACCATAGAACTTGGCAAATGGCTCCAGGTGCTTGCGAACGGCCTCGCGCTGGTGCTCGTCCTTGCGGAGAAGCCGCTCGGCGACAACGAACCCGATGTCCTGGCGGTCGATCAGTACCTGCTGGAAACGATCCTTGACACGCCGCAGGCTGTCCGCAGTGGAGGCGAACCGCGCGCTGTCGAAGATCGCCTCCTGTACGCCGCCAACGAAGCGGAAGCGGGTATTCTTGGCGATCTCGCCTATCTCGCGAAGGAAGGACAAGTCGTGGACGAGCTCGGTGTCCCTGCGGGAGCGCAGGTAGTCGAGCATCTCGTCTACGACGACGAGTAGCCCTTGGCCGGAGAATTTCTGCTCAAAGACATCCATCATCTCGATGAGCGCGGTCTTGTTCTGCGTAACTTTGTCTTCGGGCGGGAACTTGAACGTAACGCCCTTGGCGGCGAGGAACCCTTCCAGTTCCTGTACCAGAATATCGCGGAGCGACATGCGACTGGAGATCTCTATGCGCAGCACCTGAAACCTGCCGCCAATCGGCCCGGCGGCATCGCGGACCTTCTCGTTGCGGACCTCCGGCACCACCTCGGCATCCTCCGCGATGGTGGAGATCACTGACATGAGGTGCGACTTGCCGGTGCCGTAGTTGCCAACAACGAGAATCCCTTTGTGGTCTACAGCGGGATCGAAGCCTAGTTGAGGGAAGATCACGTCGGCGATGCGATCGGCCATGGCATTGGAAATGACATAGCTTGCGACCAGCCTACGGCCCTCGTCAGCCTTGTTGGCGGCAAGCAGTTGGATAACAGACTCGATCGGCTCGAACTTGACGAGATCGCGATACTTCATGGGTTTGCGCCTTCGTTGATCGACAGGTCAATGACGAGCGCACGAGACGCATCCTCATCGAGAAACTCGGGGTGATTGGGATCGGCGTACCGCAGGCGCCCACGATCAAGCCGACCTGGCCAGGAGGCGCAAACTGAACGCCGGCGAGCGACCCGGCACAAAACGTCGGTAGCCTTGAACATAAACTGAGGCAGCATCAAAATCTGGATGCGATCGAGCAGCAAGACCGGCGAGGATGGTTCGAGTGCCGAGATAGTTGAAATGATGTCGAGACGTGCATCGCTCGCGTCGATAAGGCCCTGAACCAGATCGATGTTCAGGTTGATAGACGACGTATTCAAGAGCGTCGCCAGCGCCTGAATCGTCGAACTGCGGTCCTGCTCGCTGCCGACGAGCAGGACCGGCTTACCACCTGACACGCCGGTTTCGTCCAGAAGTCTCTTTACGGTGGCGGCCGCAGCTGCGGGATCAATCATAACCACCCCAACTTCCGTGCTCGACGAAAACGAGACGTCCTGTCGCCGCATCATGGCATGACTTGCCAAAGGTCATTCGCTACTGCTTTCCTCAATGCCCGGTCCGATCTGCTCGAGCACGGCATCAATCTCTATTTTTCGCTTTCTAAGGAGAACCTCTAGCCGGACGGGTACGTGTTCCGGAATAGGGTGAGCTCTCGCCAGCCAGTTCCTGACGGTGCGATCCGTCGTTTCGAGGTCGCGACCAACGGGACTTTGCCAACGCTTCCCATAAAGCGCCTTGCCTGCAGCCATAAGAAGTTCGACATTGTCACCCATACTTCCTAATAATCGGAAAGCCGGAAGGCTAGCAATGGGAGATTGCTCCCAAACAACGCTTTTTGTCAGTGTTCTATGCCGCATGGATTATGCCCGCGTGATTGATCCCCAATCCAACCAAGTTGCGGCTAGCCGCGTCGGGGTTTCGACGATCTCCCCCTCCCGACACAAGGAGGCGCACCCGCTAACCAGGTTCATATCTGAAATGCTGCATAACGCAGACATCGAGACTTGTCGTTTTGCATTTAACCGCAAGACTCGGCATGCAATAATTTCAATACGACAGCCCGGCACTTAAATTGAGATTAGGCACTTAATTCGAGATTTTGGCTTCGAATTCGGCACTTAATGTGAGATTCCTCGCTTTGGACGAAATGGCTGCCTCGGCCAGGCTTGATCCGAAAAATGAGGACAACACAAAAGGTTATGCCAAATCTGAACGGCGTTAGACGGAAAACATTGCATCGAAAAATCTCAAGTTAAGTGCCAAAGCCGGCCGGAACGGCCGCATTCTCACAATTAAGTGGCAAACGACAACCAGTAGACGTAGGATTCACGGACGGGCTGTCGCTTTCGATCTCCGCCGACATTGCATCCACCCAGTACCGATTGAAAAACCGATCAATCAACCGAGGGTCGTTTCGCAAAAGGTCCGAGATATGGGCGGAATCCCATAGATGAAATCGAATCCCTCTTGTGGCGAGAGAATTGGCAAGCGTGCGTGCAGCTTCGTTCATGTCGTCGTCGTTGGCGGTGACGGTCACGGCAAGGATGAAGTCGCGAACATTTTTGCCCTTCCAGTGACCATCCAGGTGGACGAAGAAATCCTGAATCCACGGGCGGAACTCCCACGCGTCGACCTTCTGGTAACATTTGGCAGAAAGCACCACGACGGGATCGTGCAACTGATCGAAGCCCTCTACATCGACGCCATATTGCTCCACTCCGGATGTGCGCTTCAATGCCACCCAAAGAACGTCTTTAAACTCTGGCTTCAAGATCGCTCGACAAAGTTCTTCGAACTTTTTCGAGCCAACAGCGACGAGCGGAAACACGTTTTCACTGTGCCCAGACGGCGGCGGGATCCTGGTTTCAGGCGTCTTTCCCCGCTGCGGCTCCTTGGCTTTGTTATTTACTTGTTTCTTGGTAGCCATCAACGAATCCGTGCATTAGCAGATAGCTACAGCACGAATCGCGAGCATAGGAAATCTTGGCAGAACATCATCCGACAGAATTTTTGGGACGGCCCGCCGAAATTCCATTTGTAGCTCTCTAATGAGCTGTTCACTGGGCAACTTCCGGCGATCCCCCGACAGGTGCGCAACACGTCGGAGGTGATAGCCAGTTTCTTGGGTCGGCGGACGGGTGTCTCGGGTAGCTTCGTGAGCTCGGGCCAAACAAGAGCAGTCCGAAATCGTAAGATAAGGGCGAAGTTGTGCGACCCGCCGTAGCCTGGTTGCCAGATGGAGCGGTCGAAATTGGTGTCCCGGGTGCAGATGCCGGTGTTCGAGATCGCGAAGATCAAAGCGTCCTTGCCGGCCACAAGCGCGTTTGCGGAGAGACACCAATCGTGTCTCTATAGATCGGAGAAGATGTGCGCTTTGGTGAATTCGCCGCGTTGCGGAGATTCAATTCCTTCTCCCCTACCAGAAGCGCCGTAACCTCATCAATATCGCTCAGGCGAGCAGGCGTCTCGTTGGCGATTGATGTCACGAAGTCACCGTAAGATACAGGTGCGTCGCCATGCGTGTCGCGGATCCGGCGCATGAAGTCGTCGGCGAGCCGATCCTTCATGACCTCCTCGTCCTTGGGTCCAAACCAAAAATCCGGCGCATTGCCGGGATCGAGGTTCGGATTGAAGCCAAGCATCTCCAACCCACCGTGCCCTTGGTGCAGGGACTGGTTGTTGATCAGCCAATGGCTGTCGACCATCACGTTCCTAGCCTTGAGGTGGTTCGAGAGATGCACCAGCCATAGATCCTTCCGAGCCTCTTTTGATCTCAGGAAAAATGGGCTTTGGAATTTCGCGCCTGTGATGCCTGAGATATGCCGCAGCAGCAAGCGTTGGATGACATAACGTCCACCATGCTCGCCCTTGTAGCGAAGGAACTCGCGGAGCTGATGTTCGGATATTTCAATCGGCGCAAGGCGGTTGACGGTTTCAGGTTTGTCGGTGAGGTAATCGATAAGCCAGCCGACGGCGAAGGTGAGGATGCATTCGCCCGCTGAGAACTGCAGTATCTTTCGAACGGTTTCAAAGGCGACGTCGGAATAGCCTTTTTGATCCAGAAGGAAGATCGAGCGCCCCACACCGCCGCGCGTGCGTTGTTCGATCCTACGACAGATATCCGGGAACACGATCTCGAACTTTGCGTGATGAAGAAAGACCGATTTTCCGATCGCAGCAAGGTGGCCTTCCTTCGTCAGCTCCTCCCGAAGAAAGTCGATATGGTCCTTTTTGCTGTCGACGAAATGATATTCGGCGTCGATGGTGAGCGGCTTTGTCCGCCCGACATTTGCTTCCACCTGAGCCTTGTTCACAGCATCCAGAAAGAGAAGTGGTGTGCCGCGGATAAGCGCGCCGGCATCACTAAATCGACCGCCCCCGCAAAATCCGTCAACCAACGTTATGCGCTGCCTCTCCTGGGCGTGACTGACGAGCGTTGCTGGGAAATAATTTTGAAGATAGGTCTCGATGAGACGCAATTTTGCGCCGCTGTGAGCGCTGAGAGGCGGCAGCTCACTGCCTAGCTTCCATCCAAATTCGGCGATTGTCGCGACTCCCCATGCCAATCAAGTCTAAGTTGCGTTCGACATGTAGAGCTGTCAAGTTCAGGCGGCCTTTTCTGCCTTTTCGCAGCCCTTGGGAAACTCCCTCACCAACCTGCCATCAACAAGGCCTCCCCCTTTGCCATGAGGATCAATCTCTTTGACTTGCGCTGGCGACATTCCTTGCTCTTGTACAAGCGGATTATTGCCAGGCGCGCCCCATTGCTTGTGAAATGCTGCGATACCAAATTCCTGACAATCGGCAATTATGTCTCGCGCCCATTGGCTCACCATAGAGCGTGCGCGCGGGCCGCTTTCTCCGCCGCTGATAAGCCAGTCCGGCCGCGGATCGCCATGTGATATCCGAAGCGGACCTATCGCCGGCTCGTAGGACACAAACCAGACGCGAGCAGGGATGAGGGAGAGGAACCGCTTCCTTTGATCGAAACGGAGTTGATCCTCAGCAGTGAAGCCTAGCCAGACATTCGAATATCCCTTGCTTCCCCAATCGACCGGCAGCATTTTCTGGATATTCTGTGGGCGCTTGGTCAGCAATTGCCAATCGAGCGATGGAGTTGCTCGGATGACTTTGAAAAGATCGTCACGCCACTCTGGATCAGCTTGGTTATCGAAAACGTCGGCAAGCGAAGCACAAAACACGCGCTGCCTGCGACCGTGAACGCTTGCAAATTCTGCGGCCTTGCGTTGCCACATATGCGGAGCCTTCCAATAGCTCTCTGTCGTGCGCTTGCGAGGCGAGTTACCCCATTTCACCTGACCCGACCGCTTGGCCCAAGCCTCGGCATAGCAGTTGTCGCAACCTGGGCTGATGTTGGTGCAGCCGGTCCACGGGTTGAAAGTGTGGTCGGTCCATTCAATCGCCGAATTCATCGCCATGGTGACAACCTCGCCAAAATCTACAAATCATTCGGTGATTCTACTTTCGTTCTCTCTTGTCACAAAATGATTAAGGTTGTGATCGCATTTTAAATGGAGCGTTGACGGCTGCACATCATCCGGGCCGCCGCCTGAATGCGTAGGTTAGATTACGCCCCACGCCCGAAACCTCCCCCTCCCCGTCATCTCTCTGAGACCGAGTTCCAACACGATCCGCCGTGCCGCCTGCGGCGTGACCTCGAGCGTTTTCGCCACCATCCCTGCCGACACCAACGGCTTTGCCATAACCAGCTCGACCAGCTCCGGCAGTTTCGAAGACATTCGGCGCCCTTCCAGCTTCCGCTCGAACATTTTTCGCGCGAGCGCCAATCGGTCATGTTCTTTCGTGCCGATCTCGGCAGCCGCTAAAAATCCGTGGGCGATGGCGAGCAGCCGGGTTTCCCGATCGCGATTGCGGCGCCGATCAACGGGGATTGTTTTCAGGCCAAGATTCATGGCGGCCAGATGCGCACCGGTCGTGATGTTGGCCTCCCGCAGGATCGAGGCGCAAAACAACCGACCGAGCCAGGGGGCGTGCTGCAGCACGGACAGCTCGTTCCAGGCATCGAGGGCAATAATCGCCTGAATCACCGCCGGCAGATGTTCGGTCTGGCGCAGCACACCGCGCCATTGTTCGAGCCGCCCGTCCTCGTCCCAATCGAGATCGTAGATCATCGGGTCCTTTTCGGCAGCATGGTTGCCCCAGGCGTGCCCCGGCCGTGTGGCGCTCTCGATCGCCGCCTCCGATCGGGCGAGCACCGCATCGATGGCGGCATAGTCGACGCCGGGCAGATTTCTCGTGTCGTCACCATCATCCCCCTCCCCTTCCGGATCGATGGCCACCGCCGGCCGAACGACGCTGGCCGGCTCCTCCGCCTCAGCGCCGATCGAGTTGATGTCCGATGTCTGTCGCAAAGTTCGGATACCCCCTGCGGACAAGGCCCAGTCCGGCGGTTGCGCCGCAATTCGGCGACGGGCTTTCAAAACGTCGCGGGCAATGGTCAGCTCGTGGGTGGGTGTACGAATGTCTTTCATGGCATCGTGGAGAACGAGGTCCTCGAGATGGACGAGCTCGCCGTCGATCCACAACGAGGCACAGGCATCGGCGAAATGGGATCGTTCGATCCAGCCTTGCCCGACCGGCGAACGGGCGATCCGCTCGTCGAGGCGCGCCAACGCTACGCCGGCGTCGAAAGCCGGTCGCATCAGCGCTGTCATGCTGATTTTCGCGAGATCGTAAGGCATTGAAATCATGGTAAATGATTTGCTAAAGGAACTCTATAAGAATGTTATAGTTCCTCATATAGTATGATTGCTGGTTGTGGTTCTAACCATCGATAAGTATCCCTTATCGATGGTAGATCGACAAAGCCCGTAAATTCACTTAACCTGGGCCAAATCACGCTCAGCAAAGGCTACCAACCATGGAAGATCGCGTCCGCTTCGCCCTCGAAAAGCTGCTCAATGTCGCTCACCAGGATACCGGCCAAGGGCGCCGCGTCGCCAATTTTTTGCTCGCCTGGTGGAATGCCAGCGTGCATGGCGGCTTCGATCTGACTGACCTCGCCGATCTCGATCCTGAAATCTGCGGCGACATGGTCACCGTCTTTACCTGGATGGCGCGCGAAGAAACACTCTCCTATCCGGACGCCTACAAGCCGGAGATCATCCAGATCATCCGCCGCTGGCGGCCGCACGTCGAGATCGACTGATGGCGACCCCAAAGAAATCCGACACCCTGTCCAGCGTCGAGCGCCGTGCAGTCGAGCTCGATACCATCGCTTCTGTGCTGCCCATCGAGCGCCGGGACGAATTGGCCGAACTGCTGACCGACCAGGACGTCGAAACGCTAAAACATCTGGTCAACCAGGGCATGGGCGACAACACGCTGCGGGCGCTGACCTCCGATCTCGCCTACCTCGAAGCCTGGGGATTGGCGGCGACGAAAAAATCCCTGCCCTGGCCGGCGCCCGAGGCGCTGCTGCTGAAATTCGTCGCTCATCATCTGTGGGATCCCAAAAAACGCCAGAACGATCCTGATCACGGCATGCCGGCCGACGTCGATCAACTGTTGCGAGATCAGAGATTTTTGAAATCCACTGGCCCGCACGCGCCCGACACGGTTCGTCGCAGGCTGGCCAGCTGGTCAACCTTGACCAAATGGCGCGGCCTCGACGGCGCATTCGCCTCCCCTGCCCTCAAGCAGGCGATCCGGCTGGCAGTGCGTGCCGTCCCTAGGCCGCGTCGTCGCAAAAGTGCCAAGGCGGTCACCGGCGATATTTTGGCCAAGCTGCTGGCGACCTGCGAAAGCGAAAACCTTCGTGATCTGCGCGACCGGGCGATCCTGATGGTCGCCTTCGCCTCCGGCGGCCGCCGCCGTAGCGAGATCGCCGGATTGCGGAAGGAGCAACTGAGCATCGAGGCACCGATCGAAGTCGAAGATGGCCCTCCCCTCCCCTCCCTTGCCATTCACCTCGGTCGGACCAAGACGACCTCCGGCGAAGAGGACGACATCGTCTATCTCACCGGCCGGCCGGTCGAGGCGCTGAATGCCTGGCTGGCGGCCGCCAGGATCGACAAGGGCAGTGTGTTCCGGGGGATCGGAAGATGGGGCACCGTCTCGCGCCGGGCGCTCGATCCCCAATCTATTAATGCCATTCTCAAGCAGCGCGCGGAGATAGCGGGCTTGGACAGCCGCGACTTTTCGGCGCATGGATTGCGGTCAGGCTATCTGACTGAGGCAGCCAATCGCGGCGTTCCACTGCCCGAAGCGATGGAGCAATCGAGGCACCGATCAGTTCAGCAGGCGTCCAGTTATTACAACAACGCGACACGGCGCAGCGGACGGGCGGCACGGCTTCTCTAGCAAGAGTCGATCGACGCTTTGGCGACATCACGCTGACGGCGGAAACGGTCGGATGATATGAGCGGCAGCTCAACGTTCATCGATAGCGCTTGATGCAAGACGCCTCGACATTCCTCCGTTCCTCGCCGCGCTTGTGGCCTTTCGTTTATGCTGGTCAATCCTGGGACCTGCAAGTGACGTGACCACGATAACGGCTGTCAGCCTGCAACAGCTCGCCCAGATTCTTCAGTGTCCAACTGCGCCCGCCGCCCCACATAAGCCACAGCACCAAAAAGCGCGATGGCCCCTGCCCCCAGCGTCGCCGTTAGTGCCAGTGAGAGGCTTATGCCAAGCCGCTCCATCCCCAGCGCCAAGACAAACGGCGCGGTAGCCGACACGATCAGCCGCGCCGCCATCATCTTGCCCTGCAGTCTGCCGTATCCGTCACTACCAAACAAGGCCAGCGGCAGGGTACCGCTGACGATACTCAACAGACCGTTGCCCATGCCGAAGATAACGGCGAAGACCATCGCACCCAGAACGGACGGCGCGGTGAGGAGCAGCACCACCGTGCCGATTGGAATCAGCGCAGCGGAGACCAACGCCAGGTGCAGGGCCGACAGGTTCTTGCCGAAGAGCATGTTGATCAGGCGGCTGGCCACCTGAGACGGGCCGAACAGCGCGCCGACCAGGGCGGCGGCGGCGCCAAGGCCAAGGCCGCCTAGCAACGGCACCATGTGGACCAGCACGGCCGAGCTGGCGAGGTATTGCAGGGAGAACGCCGTGGCCATCAGGAGAAATCCGCGCGACCGCTGATCAGCTCGCAGGATCCCGACGACCGAGGGCGCGGCGGTGGTGGCCTCTGCGCGGCGGCTTTTGGCGAGTCCGAACGACAGCCAGGCGTGCAGCGGCAAGCAGATGGCCAGATTCAGGCCCGCGAAAATCAGGTACACCGTCTGCCAGCTGAACTGCGCATGAAGCGCTGTGGTGATCGGCCAGAAGATCGTCGAAGCAAAGCCGGCAATCAGGGTCAGGTAGGTGATGCTGCGCGACGCCGCCGCCGGTTGCAGTTGTACCAGCAGCGCAAAGGCAGCGCCGTATTGCACCAGATTGGCAGCAGTTTCGATAGCAATGAGGGCCAGGACATAGGTCGCTTTGCCGGGCGCATAGGCGCAGGCGATCAGCGCCAGAGCGGCCACGGCGGAGCCGATGGTCATCACTCTTCCCGCTCCAATCCGGTCAATCAGGCTGCCCAGCCACGGCGCCGTCAAGCCGCCGATGAGCAGGGCCGCTGACAGCGCGCCGAAGACCCATTCGGTGGACCAGGCCAGGTCCTTGGCCATGTCAGGCGCGAGGATGCTAAAGCTGTAATAGAGGGTGCCGTAGCCGATGATCTGGGTCAGACCAAGGATCAGCACTGCGGCGATCGGCGTGCGGGTGGTCATATGGATTTCAGGCTCACGCGTTGCTCCAGCTTTTCCGCCTCTTCCTTCCGTTCGCTGTAGCGATCGGTGAGATAGGCCGAGGCGTCGCGGGTGAGCCAGGTGAACTTTACCAGCTCCTCGCAGACATCAACCACGCGATCGTAATAGGACGAGGGTTTCATTCGCCCCTCCCCGTCGAACTCCTGAAACGCCTTGGCCACCGACGACTGGTTGGGGATGGTGATCATCCGCATCCAGCGGCCGAGAACGCGGAGCTGGCTGACGGCGTTGAACGACTGCGAGCCGCCGGAGACCTGCATAACGGCCAGGGTCTTGCCCTGCGTCGGCCGCACGGAGCCGACCGAAAGCGGGATCCAGTCGATCTGCGCTTTCATGATGCCGGTCATGGCACCGTGGCGCTCCGGGCTAACCCACACCTGGCCTTCGGACCATTGCGACAGCTCACGCAGCTCCTGCACCTTGGGGTGCGTCACCGGCTCCGCATCGGGCAGCGGCAGGCCGGCCGGGTCAAAGATGCGCACATCGCACCCGAAATGCTCCAGCAGGCGCGCCGCTTCGCGGGCGAGCAACCGGCTATAGGAGACCTCTCGCAACGAGCCATACAGGATCAGGATACGCGGTTTATGGGTGGAGAACGGTGGACGCAGGGCCTCAATATCCGGCTGGCGCAGATGCGCCAGATCGGCGGCAGGGAAATCAGCCAATGCGCTTGCCCTCCGCATCGAGGACCTGTTCACCGTCTTCCTTGGCGAACGCGCCCTGATGAGTGTCGGGCAGGATGTCGAGCACGAGTTCCGAGGGCCGCGACAGGCGCGTGCCCATGGGCGTAATCACGAACGGCCGGTTGATCAGGATCGGATTCTTGAGCATGGCATCAAGCAGCTGGTCGTCGGTGAGGCCCGGGTTGTCGAGGCCGAGGTCGGCGTAAGGTGTGCCCTTTTCGCTTATCGCTTCCCGCACGGTGAGGCCGGCGTCGGCAATCATCTTCACCAGCTCCTTGCGGCTGGGCGGGTTCTGCAGGTACTCGATGACCGTGGGCTCGATGCCGGCATTGCGGATCATCGCCAGGGTGTTGCGCGAGGTGCCGCAAGCGGAGTTGTGGTAGATGGTGGCGTTCATGGTCATAGCAGGACTTCCGGTTTCGGGAGAGGTTTGTCGGAGGGGCGGGATTCCATCAGCAGCCAGCCGACCAGGGTAAGCGCCAGCAGCGCACCGAGAGTTTCGGCGATGATGAACCCCGGCAGATCGAGAGGCCGGATTCCGGCGAAGGTATCGGTGAGCGACCGCGCGATGGCGACGGCCGGGTTCGCGAAGGATGTTGACGCCGTAAACCAGTAGGCAGCAGTGATGTAGAGCGCCACCAGCCACGGCACGTCGTTCTGACGGAACCGAATTCCGGCAAGGATGGTGAACAACAGGCCAAAGGTCGCGGTCACTTCTGCGAGCCATTGCGCCGGACCCGTGCGAACCGTGCTCGACAGCTGCAGCAATGGCAGTTCGAACATGGCGTGGGCCAGCAGTGTTCCGGCGATACCGCCGGCTATTTGGGCCATGCCATAGGCGACGGCGTCGTTCACGCTCAGCGCCCGGCGTAGAGTGAAGACCAGCGTCACCACGGGATTGAAATGCGCGCCGGAAATCGGGCCGAGCAGACTGATCAGCACCACCAGGATAGCGCCGGTTGCCAGCGTATTGCCAAGCAACGCGAGCGCCGTATCGGCGGTGAGCTTGTCCGCCATGATGCCCGAGCCGACCACCGTGGCGACAAGCAGCGCAGTGCCCAGCGCCTCAGCTGCGAAGCGCCGCGAACGTGGGAATGCGTGCGTGGTCATAGCTACAGATCCTTTGCCATCAAGGCGGCCGAAGCCGGGCAGAGGTTCGCCGCCTGGCGCGTGGCCAGGATCGCGGCCGGGGCCGCATCTCGGGCGATGTTTCGGAACCCCAGCGATTCAAAGAACGGTGCGACCGTGTCGGTCAGGAGATAGACAGCTTTCGCGCCGTCGTCGTGAGCCTGCGCCAGAAGCTTCCCGGTGATTGCCTCACCGAAACCCTGACCCCGGCGCTCCGCCATCACGACGACGGAGCGCAGCAATGCACACTCGCCATAGGATTCCCGCCCGCCGAAACCGACCGTCTCCCCATCCCGGGAGAACCGATAGAACGACCGCCCATCTTCCGTGAGGTCATCCACCGGCAGTTTAGCGGCAGCCAGCGCAGAGCGGAGGTCGGTATCATGCCCCCCGACAGGCTCCTGGTACAGATCGAGGCTCAAGCGACGTCGCCCCTGCGGTTGGTGATGCCTTCCATCGCGCCGATGGCGCGCAGCTGGGTTTCCAGCGCGAGCTTGTCGATCGACGCGAGCGGAAGGCTCACAAACGCGGTGATACGATTCTTGAGGAAACGGGCAGCCTGCGAGAAGGCCTGACCCTGCTCAATAAGGCTGCCCTGGACGGCGGCCGGATCCTCAACACCCCAATGCGCGGTCATCGGGTGGCCGATCCAGACCGGGCAGGCTTCACCCGCGGCGCTGTCGCAGACGGTGAAAATGAAATCCATCTGCGGTGCGCCGGGCTCGGCAAAAACGTCCCAGCTCTTGGAGCTGAACCCCTCGGTCGCGTAACCGAGGCCACGTAGCGTATCCAGAGCCATTGGATGCACCTGGCCCTTCGGCTGACTGCCGGCCGAATAAGCCTTGAACCGGCCTTTGCCCTCGCCGTTGAGGATGGATTCCGCAAGGATCGAGCGGGCAGAATTGCCGGTGCACAGGAACAGGACGTTGTAGACGCGGTCGTCGGTCATTGCAGCTTCTCCTTCGGGGCTGGAGCGCAGCAGGCGGCCACATCGGCGGCCGGCGCGCAGATCTCGGGATGGCCGGCGCAGCAGTCTTCCATCAGAAAGCGGACCAGTGCGCCCAGGCCTTCGTAATTTGCGGTGTAGATAATCGAGCGGGATTCGCGCTGCTGGTTGATAAGCCCGGCCCGCTCCAGTTCCTTCAGGTGGAAGGACACATTGGAGGGGGAAACCTCGGCCTTCTCGGCGATCGCGCCGGCGGCCATCCCGTCCGGACCGGCCACAACCAGCATGCGGACGATGTGCAGCCTGGTTTCCTGCGACAGCGCCGCGAATGACATCAGGGCTTGACGTTCTTCCATATTTCTACAATCCTTGAATTATTGAAACAGGAGTAGCCGAAATGAACGCGCTCGACAAGCCCCTTCTCGAAACCGACATCAGCCTTGGACGCCTGCTCGACACGATCGACGGTGTCCGGGACCTGCCGCTAATCTTCTCCTATGACGGACAGCCGGTGAAAGGCGGCTATCACGTGACCGAGGTGAAAGCCGGGCAGTTCGCAGCACTCGACTGTGGCGCCGAGCACGAGGAATGGTCCGAAATCTTCGTACAGCTGTGGGACATCGACGAGGACGACCGCCCGCATATGCCGGCGGGAAAGTTCGCCGCAATCATCCGCAAGGTGTCGGAGCATTTGCGGCTGGACGGATCAGCAAAGCTGACCTTCGAAGTTAGTGACGGCATCCGACCGGTGCAGCTTTATTGTGCGGCGGCCCCTGCCCTGCACAAGAGCGCCGTGCATGTCGACCTGGTACCGCGGCCAGCAAGCTGCAAGCCGCGCGATCGTTGGCTTACGGAAGAAAACCAGAAGGCCTTGGCGTGCTGTGGTCCAGTACAGCGAACGGAATCATGCTGCTCTTGAGCCCGCCTACAAGGATGAGACCGGCTTGTTCTCTGGAAGCAGCGGCAGTGAATCAGATCGATAAGGACGGTCGACATCCGCGCCGGTCCGATGCCCTGTCGACGTCGCTTTTCAAGTCTGGTGAGGCTGCATTTGGACCATGAAACGCGCTTGCAACTGTTCGGTTTTCCGCATTCTCTGCAATTTGGAAATGGCTGTGCTCAACGCGCTGCCAAAATCATTTTTCATAAAACTACCTTCTTGTCATCGAAATTCATTGCCGATAATCAAATTTCATGAGAGCTTCGTACCGAAACTAATTTTCAGAGCCGGATATCAGGATTCATGGAGCAGGGACGAGGAAAGCCGTTTTCAGGCGCGGTCGGCATTTTTCACGGCCGCTGGATGCCGGAAGCCGCCATCCCTGTCGGCTATGCGGCGCTGATCGATGCCTTTGAATTACCCGTGCCTGTGCCAATCACCCTGTCCGCGATCGGTCCACGCCACAAAGTCTATCAGGCCGGGGGCTGGAACATTTACACCCCGCGCCACCAACCGGACAATGACCTTGCTGGACATCTGACCTTCGCCCTGCGCTATGAAGGGCTGGACCTTGCCGTATTGAAAGCTCTGTTCCGGGCAACAGGTCCTGAGCCGATCGCCAATATAGTGCGTGCGTCGCCTACTGGCGCCTATGCGCGACGGCTGTGGTTTCTCTACGAATGGCTGCTCGATATACGGCTCGATCTGCCCGACGCGGCACAGGGCACCTATGCCCTTGTCGTCGATCCCGACCGGCAATTCGCGGTGGGTGGAGCGAGTTCGACAAGACATCGGGTGAAGAACAATTTGCCCGGCACACCGGCTTTCTGCCCGATGATCTTCCGCACGCTTGCGCTCGACGCGTTCGTTGCGCGGGGGCTTGGCGACGAAGCGCGGCAGTTGATCGCCGAAGTCCCTGCGGACCTGCTTGCACGCACCGCCGCATTCCTGCTGCTCAAGGATTCGCGCTCGAGCTTCCAGATCGAGGGAGAAGATCCATCGCAAGATCGTATCCAACGCTGGGGCCAGGTGATCGGTGAAGCCGGTCGCCGGCCAATAGACCGCGCTGAACTGGAGCGGCTGCAGCGGATTGTCATCGGCGATGCGCGCTTCGTTCATCTCGGCCTGCGCGTCGAGGGTGGCTTCATCGGTGAGCATGATCGCCTGTCAGGCGCACCGATCCCCGATCATATCAGCGCCCGACATGAAGACCTGACCTCGCTGATCGACGGCCTGACCTCTTTCGACCGCAGCGCGGCACAGCACCTCGATCCTGTTCTCGCCGCAGCAGCCCTCGCCTTCGGCTTCGTCTACATCCATCCTTTCGAGGACGGAAACGGCCGACTGCACCGCTATCTGATCCATCATGTTCTCGCCGAGCACGGATTCAACCCTCCGGGGCTCGTCTTTCCGGTCTCGTCCGTCATCCTGGACCGTATTGATGCTTATCGAACCGTCTTGGAAAGCTACTCACGCCGCCTTTTGCCGCTTGTTCATTGGCAACCAACGGATCGTGGCAATGTCGAGGTGCTGAATGACACCGCCGACTTCTACCGCTACTTCGACGCAACGCCGCACGCCGAATTTCTGTTCGAGTGCGTAGCCCGAACGATCGATGTGGATCTGCCGGCCGAGACGGCATTCCTACGCATCTATGATGCGTTCAAGATCGAAATGAAGCAGATGATCGATATGCCCGATCGCTTGCTGGACCTCTTGTTCCGGTTCCTACGCCAGAACGAAGGGCGACTGTCAAAGCGGGCTCGCGACAAGGAGTTTTCGGCGCTCAGCGACGCAGAGGTCGCTCGGGTCGAGACAATTTACGCCGAAATCCGCCAATCAGCAGGATGACGCGATGTCGTCCATCACGTCTGCCAGCGGTAGCTGTTGGCGCTGAAATATCCGGCCTTAAGGAGATGTTCATATTGGACAAACTCCATTAGAGACGCTTTCAAACGAGCGGTTGTCCTCGCACGCATCGATTCAAATCGGGACTTCAAAGCTAGCGCACGGAATAGCCGTGCGATGCAATTCATTGCCGACTTTTCGATTGAGATACTGACCAACTCGTTCTTAGTGAACGTCGCTGACGGTTGTTGTAAACGCAGCCTTGGAAAATCACTTCGTTGTCATGGGACCCTGCAAGTTCAATAAACAAGCTACTTGTGCTGCCGACGACATAGTATCCCCCGATACGGGCCGTAGCTAAAGATGCGAGGCGACCACTTTTGTTATCGAAGTACCCCAAGGGGCGGCACAGCTGGACTGGTGCCCTCGCGGCATTTCGATCCATCGGTTCTGCCGGAGCGCTGCGCCAATACTCCAGAATGTGCGACCAGATTGGACAGAAAATTCACTTCTATGATGCTGAACCGACGCTGGCTCCTAGCGAAATGGCCCTTAGCGGCTGCACGATTCAACTGTAGTCGCTTTTTAGTACACATCGTGCTGCACTCTTCCCCATGGGGATATTCGCCCTTCAACACCGATAACCCACTGTCTTAAAAAAGAAAATCAAGGAAAAAAACGGCTGACAAGACGTGCTCAATCCAGCGATGCGAACGGAATCGAGCCGTACGAGGTTCAATGCCGTTGACCGCAGAGTGCCGGCATCAAGCGGTTCTTCGATCTCCGCCGTCATTGAGCTTCAAAAGAGCCATCAGCATCGGCCCGAGCGAAAACTCCCCACGCTCGGAGCGCCTCGTGAGATCCCGAAGATAGCCGCCGGCAGATGTTATAAAGTTCGATCGTTCGAGAATGCAGGCCATAGCCACAGCGGCGTTTTCCGGCCCCATCGCGTTGCACGCCTCCTCGTAAGCTGAGGGGCTGACGCCCAGCATGGAGCGCACCACGACGGCAGCCTTCATGAGCTCGCGCCAGTTTTCTATCTGTCCGCCGGAACCATAGTCGGCAATCTGCGGGCAGGCCCGAAGTACTATTCCGAGTGGGAAGGCTTTTATTGGCTCAGGCTTGGCCTTCTCTCGTCCGTTCGCCACGCTCTTGGCTTGAGGTTCACCCTCCAGGCTTCCGCCCTGCTCTTTTTCAGAGCTAGGTTCAAATTCATGGATGGATTCGGTATTTGAATTCTGTGTATGCCGGTCATCTTGGATGGCATTGCCATTCATATTCTCAGGTTTTAACTGCATTTCCAGGATGTTGAGGATCTCTCTTCGAAGCAGTTGCATGTCATCGAGTGCCCGTTCCACCTGGACACGCTCCGGGTAGCGCGGAAGCCGGGCAAGGATGTCGATATACAGCCCCTCCACGTGCCCCCAGTTACCGGAAGCACCCTCCTCCACTGCAGCCGTAATGAGCTTGCGCACGTCGCGCCGGCAGATCGTGAGAGCTTCCTTTGCCCGGCGGAACCGTGTTCGCTCCGCAGCGACGTCCTGCGCAATCTGGGCAAGCTCGCCAGCGCGAGCCAGAAGAGGTGCGAGATCGAAACCGTAAGCCTGCTCTACCTCACCGTCACGATTACGATGCGCGTATCGCTTCCCGTTAGGGCTATCCCGGCGCAAGATGAGCCCGGCCTCAACGAGTGCCGCGAGTTGCCGTCTGAGTGTGCTTTCCGTGATCCCGTGAGCGCGAACCGATAGCTGCGCATTGGATGGGAAAACGACAAGCCCGCGGCTCGTATCGAGCTCCCCGTGCGGGTAAAACGTCAGGAGCGCATCGAGGACAGCCAAAGCCCGATCCTGAAGTCCTAAGCGTTCTCGCGCCTCGCAGACGTCGCGAAACACCTTCCACTTTTCAATCCGCGTGTTTTGATCCGGATCTTTGATCGCCATCTGTCTTTTGACCAGGGCAAGCGACATCGACCGCCGCCCAAAGGGCGTCGTCACATCTCCCGTTTGCATTTTTCTCTCACCTTTCTTCAGGCAAAAGAAATCCGCTCACCAAAATGGCGCCAAGACTCTTGACTGTGATTCCGGGAAATGCGATTCTCGATCCTGCTAGAGATGACGAGAGAGGCTTCCACGGTTCGCCGTTTGGGGGCCTTTTTCTTTTGCTGTTTAGTCTCCGTTGGTTTCGTTTTGCGACCCCTTGTACTCCTCGTACAAGCGATCCATGCGAGAAGACAGCCATTCGCTGAAGGGCTTGGCTTCGACATTCGTGAGCTCGATGGCAACCTTCTTCGCTTTGGCGGTCATCGCGAAATTCAGCGAGCGATCAGACGAGATCCAGTCTTTGGATGCGGTATCGACTTTGGGCTTTTTCGCAGCCGATTTGGCCTTGTATCGCTTCACGTAGTCATGAAGGTTATCAAACCGCTCGGCTTCAGGAAGCTTTTGAAAGTCGGCCGACGCTACATGCTCAACAGCAACCTTGGAGAGGGCAGGGGCAAGTATCAACTGCCGGAGGCTGAGCCACCGGTCACGCCCAATTTTCTTCGATGCACCCAAGGCCTGAATGACTGGCTCTGGCACCGCCTCGACCACAGCAAGCATCTTCGACAGCATCGCCTCATCGATGGCAAGCGACGAACGAACCGTTTCCTTGGTCATTCCAGAGACGATCAGGTTCTGAGCGAAGTAGGCGCGTTCAATGAAAGACAGGTTTGAACGGGCTGCGTTTTCCTGTCCTTGCACAATCGCCGAGGTGATATCGTCGAGCTTCTTGACGATTGCCTTGACCGGAACTCCGAGTTCGCGAGCCACCCTCAGACGACGGTGACCGAACACGACCATGTATCGCTTGGCATCCGTGGAGCTGGGGCGAACAAGGATAGGCGTCGTCTGTCCTGATCCCTTGATCGCCTGAAGCAGTTCCTGAAACTCTTCTCCATCGTCTGAAAGGCGGTCCGCAACGAAAGACACGTCAATCAATCGCGGATCAAGATCCACGATCACTTCACCTTCCATGAGCTTCTTGGTGTTCTCGGCCATATCTTCAATGGAGCGAACAACCGTCTTGGCGGCTCCTGTCATGCCGTAACCGGGTTTTGTCGGCATCTGGTTTGCCGAGATCGACGCTATATCCAGTTTGGCGAAAGGATTTTCACGGGACATAAGTGCCCTCCCAACTTGCTATCAACGCCGGTATGTCATTGACATCACTTTGTAAAACGCTGAATAAAACGGCTGACAAGTACCTCATTTTCTCCCCCAGACACCGTGGATGAGCTCAACGATTTCCGCGTTGGCGGCGTTCAAGCTCTCCATTGCCCTGTCGTAGGTTGCCCGGACGAACTCGCCCCGCTCAACCTCATACAATGTCTGCTTCTTTATCGAAGCATCGGAAATCGCAGTGGACTTCAGAACGTGGTTTCTCAGCATTTGTTGTGCGAACATCGATTGCATGAACCCGACCATCTGGGCCTGGGGGATATCCGTGGGCTCAAAGCGGGTGATGAGATACCGGAACCACTGAACACGCATTTCGGCCCCGGCCTCCGCGACCGGACCCATGATTCCCCCGAGCATCATGAGAAACTGGCTCATCGACATGATGTCCAGCATCTGAGGGTGGATGGTGATAAGAATCCCGGTCGAAGCCATGAGCGCGGTAATCGTCAAATAGCCCAGTTGAGGAGGGCAATCGATGACGACCACATCGTACTTGTCATCCACCTGCTTCAGAGCGCTGGCGATCCGCATATAGAAGAGTCGACCGTCGTCCCCCTTCTTGGAGGAGATCGCCAGTGGCACGTCATATTCGTATTCCTGCAGAACCAAGTTGGCAGGCACGACATCCAGTCCAGGAATGTTGGTCGGCTGGATGACGTCAGTGATTGACTTCCGCTCGTCGTCAAATCGAAGGGCCTCATAAAGAGAGGCAGTATCATCAAGCTCCGGTTGGATCCCGAAAAGTGAAGTCAGTGAAGCCTGCGGGTCAAGGTCGATCGCCAACACACGATGGCCGGTGAGGGCGAGATATTGCGCCAAATGCGCGGCAGTGGTGGTCTTGCCGCTTCCGCCCTTGAAGTTGACGACCGATACGACCTGCATCGGCTCTCCTTCCTTCCGCCTAGGCACGTAATATCTCTTGTCGGACTTCTTGTTGGCCTCGAGATAATCCCGAAGCTCGAGCATCTGGTCAGCCGTATAGTATCGGCGCCCACCGATGGACTCAATTTCCGGTCCTTTCCCGTCAGAATGGAGTTGTCTCAGGTGCGTCTGGGTGACACCCATGAAGTGCGCAACTTCAGCAAGCTGAAACTTGCGCAATCCCTTGCGAGCATCAGGCGGGTACTGCTGGCTGCGCAACATATGCAACGCGCTCGAGATCTTCGCCCCTTGCTCGGCAATCTCAATATCAAATCTGTTGGGCAGCGTATTGTTCATTTTGCGAACTATTTCCCCGGAGGCCTTCAATTTCGAAAAAATGGCTCGAACGCCATCATTTTCGAAACTATCCTGCGATTCCGGCATCGTCGCAAGAGATTTAAAGTTAACAAGCAGTTAACGGAACTGCCGGAGAGGCTGACAAAATATCGATTCATCCAAAGACTTCCGCATGTTAGCCCGGCTTTGTCCGCCAGCACCACTGACAGCGAAATGCAGATCTGCACCTCTTATCAACATTTTAGACTCCGCCTTCCGTCCGATTTTCGAGAGCTATACAGCCGAATCGGTAGAATCACCGGATGCAAATCTGCATATAGCCACACGCAACACGAGATGATTTCCCTTCGCCTGACCAGTTCATGCGGAGATCACAAATGCAGATTCTGAGCGTCTCGGCCGACGATTACGCAAGTAACCGCAACTACCTGAACCAGATGCACCGCCTTCGCGCCGCGGTGTTTGGCACCCGCCTGGAATGGGATGTCAGCATCACCGAAGAGGGAGAGTGGGATCAGTATGATGATCTCCTGCCGACCTACATCCTTGCGATCTCGGCTGGACACAAGGTCGTCGGCTGCGCGCGGCTGCTGCCCGCCTCTGGCCCGACGATGCTCGAACAAACCTTTCCGCAATTGCTGGAGCGGGCATTGCTCGATGCCCATCCGGCGATGGTCGAGAGTTCACGCTTTTGCGTCGACACATCCCTGGCAGCGGGGAGGAGAAGGACCCTCCATCAGGTCACGCTCACCATGTTCGCCGGCATCATCGAATGGTCGATGGCCAACGGATACAAGGAGATCGTCACAGCGACCGATCTCCGCTTCGAACGCATCTTGAAGCGTGCAGGATGGCCGATGAATCGGCTCGGCGACCCGCTCGCGATCGGCAACACCGTCGCCGTCGCGGGCAGCCTGCAGGCCGATCGCGCCAGCTTCGAACAGGTGTGTCCGCCAGGTTACCGCTCGATCATCGAGCGCGATGGCGCTGGTCCATTCAGGAGCGCGGCGTGACCCAGCTCCGTTCTCACCCCCGTCTTGTGCGCAAACTCCAGGACGCCCTCGGCGACCAGCTCTGCGTCGCACTCGACGACGCAACGGTCGTCGAGATCATGCTCAATCCCGACGGAAGGCTGTTCATTGAACGGCTGGGGCATGGCGTTGCCCCGGCCGGCGCGATGAGTGCCGCCACCGCCGAAGTCGTCATCGGCAGCGTCGCCCATGCGCTGCAATCGGAAGCCGACGACGAGCAACCGATCATTTCCGGCGAATTGCCGATCGGCGGGCATCGGTTCGAGGGCTTGCTGCCGCCGGTGGTATCGGCGCCTGCGTTCACGATCCGGAGACGGGCGTCGCGGCTCATCCCGCTCGACGAGTATGTGAAGTCGAAGGTGATGACCGAAGCGCAGGTCTCGGCTCTGCGCAGCGCGATCGCCTCCCGCATGAACATCGTCATTTCCGGCGGAACCGGATCCGGCAAGACGACGCTTGCAAATGCCGTCATCGCCGAGATCGTCGCGACGGCGCCGGAGGATCGCATCGTCATTCTGGAAGACACCGCCGAGATCCAGTGCGCGGCGGAAAACGCTGTGTGCTTGCACACGACCGACACGGTCGATATGGCCCGGCTCCTGAAGAGCACGATGCGCCTCAGACCTGACCGCATCATCGTCGGCGAGGTCCGGGACGGCGCCGCACTCACTCTGCTCAAGGCATGGAACACCGGGCATCCGGGCGGCGTCACGACCATCCACTCCAATACGGCGATGTCGGCCTTGCGCCGGCTGGAGCAACTGACCGCCGAAGCGAGCCAGCAGCCCATGCAGGAAGTTATCGGCGAGGCGGTAGATCTCGTCGTTTCCATCGAACGCACGAGCAAGGGCAGGCGGGTCCGCGAGGTGATCCATGTCGAGGGGTTCAATAACGCCCGCTACCGAACCGAACATTACGCCCAGATCGATGAGGACAGCCATGTCGCATAAGACAAAGATCACGCTCGCCTGCGCGACACTCGCCGCTATTTCTCTCGCCCTGGCAGAGCCGGCATTGGCTTCCTCGGGTGGCGGCGGCCTCCCATGGGAGTCGCCGTTACAGCAGATCCAGCAGTCCATCACCGGGCCTGTTGCCGGCTTCATCGCTCTGGCAGCTGTGGCAATCGCCGGCGCCATGCTCATCTTCGGCGGTGAGCTCAATGATTTCGCGAGAAGGCTTTGCTACGTCGCCCTCGTCGGCGGGGTTCTGCTGGGTGCCACGCAGATCGTCGCCCTCTTCGGCGCGACCGGCGCCAGCATCGGCGAGGCCGAAGCGCAATCGGCGCCTCACATCACCGAGCCGACGGCAATGCTTCACACGGAAGGGGAGGGGGCTCATGGCTGAGGCCGGCTCCAGGCTGTCCCGTTCGCGCGTGCACAGGGCGCTGTCGCGTCCGAACCTGCTGATGGGCGCCGACCGCGAACTCGTGCTGCTCACGGCCCTTGCCGCCGTCATCCTGATCTTCGTCGTGCTGACCTGGTACGCGGCGCTGTTCGGTATCGCGATTTGGCTGGTGGCGGTGGCCGCACTCCGCATGATGGCGAAAGCCGATCCTCTCATGCGGAGGGTCTATATCCGGCACATCTCTTACAAGACGTTCTATCGCGCGACGTCGTCGCCCTGGCGCAGGTTCTGAGGGATCGAGATGGTGGCCCTCAAATCTTTCCGCCATTCGGGACCGTCGTTTGCCGATCTGGTGCCCTATGCCGGCCTGGTCGACAACGGTGTCATCCTGCTCAAGGACGGCTCTCTGATGGCCGGCTGGTATTTCGCCGGGCCGGACAGTGAGAGCTCAACCGACGCCGAGCGCAACGAGGTATCGCGGCAGATCAACGCAATCCTGTCGCGGCTCGGATCCGGTTGGATGATCCAGGTGGAGGCCATCAGGGTGCCGACCAGGGAATATCCGACAGAAGCCGAATCCCACTTCCCCGATCCGATTACGCGGGCGATCGACGACGAACGGCGGGCGCATTTTCAGAAGGAGAGGGGACATTTCGAGAGCCGGCACGCACTGATCCTGACGTGGCGGCCGCCGGAGCCGCGGCGCTCGGGGCTGACCCGCTATGTCTATTCGGATGCGGCAAGTCGTTCCGCAACTCACGCCGACAAGGCGCTCGAAAGCTTCCTGACCTCGATCCGGGAGGTCGAGCAATATCTCGCCAACGTCGTCTCGATCCGCCGGATGATGACAAGGGAGACGCAAGAGCGCGGCGGTTTCCGGGTCGCCCGCTATGACGAACTGTTCCAGTTCATCCGCTTCTGCATCACCGGCGAGAACCATCCGGTTCGCCTGCCCGAGATCCCGATGTATCTCGACTGGCTGGTGACGGCCGAGTTGCAGCACGGGTTGACGCCGCTGGTCGAGAACCGCTTTCTCGGCGTCGTGGCGATCGACGGCCTGCCGGCGGAAAGCTGGCCCGGGATCCTCAACAGCCTCGACCTCATGCCGCTCACCTATCGGTGGTCGTCGCGTTTCGTCTTCCTCGATGCGGAGGAAGCGAGGGCAAAGCTGGAACGCACCCGCAAGAAATGGCAGCAGAAGGTCAGGCCCTTCTTCGATCAGCTGTTTCAGACGCAGTCGCGCTCGCTCGATCAGGACGCCATGACGATGGTGGCCGAAACCGAAGACGCGATCGCCGAGGCGTCTTCGCAACTCGTCGCCTATGGCTACTACACGCCCGTCATCATCCTGTTCGATGAGGACCAAATCGCGCTTCAGGAAAAGTGCGAGGCGATCCGCCGCCTGATCCAGGCGGAAGGCTTTGGCGCAAGGATCGAGACGCTGAATGCGACGGACGCCTTTCTCGGCAGCCTGCCGGGCGTCTCCTACGCCAATATTCGCGAACCGTTGATCAATACACGCAATCTCGCCGATCTCATTCCGCTTAACTCGGTCTGGTCGGGCAGCCCGATGGCGCCTTGCCCATTCTATCCACCCGGTTCGCCACCATTGATGCAGGTGGCCTCCGGTTCGACACCGTTCCGGCTGAACCTGCATGTCGACGATGTCGGCCATACGCTGATCTTCGGACCGACCGGCTCGGGCAAATCGACCCTGCTTGCGCTGATTGCCGCGCAATTCCGGCGCTACAGCCAAGCCCAGGTGTTCGCCTTCGACAAGGGCGGCTCGATGCTGCCGCTGACGCTTGGCCTTGCCGGCGATCACTACCAGATCGGCGGGGACATCGGTCCTTCGTCAGAAGGCGAGGTGAGGGCGCTTTCCTTTTGCCCGCTCGCCGAACTCTCGACCGATGGTGATCGCGGCTGGGCAACCGAATGGATCGAGACACTGGTGGCGCTGCAGGGCGTGACGATCACGCCCGACTACCGCAACGCCATCTCCCGGCAGATCGGGCTGATGGCGGAGTCGCGTGGCCGATCGCTCTCTGACTTTGTGTCCGGTGTTCAGATGCGCGAGATCAAGGACGCGCTGCATCACTATACCGTCGACGGCCCCATGGGGCAGCTGCTCGACGCCGAGGAAGACGGTCTGGCGCTCGGCGCCTTCCAATGCTTCGAAATCGAGGAACTGATGAACATGGGCGAGCGCAATCTCGTGCCCGTCCTCACCTACCTGTTCCGCCGGATCGAGAAACGGCTGACCGGCGCCCCCAGCCTGATCATCCTCGACGAGGCCTGGCTGATGCTCGGCCATCCGGTGTTCCGCGACAAGATCCGCGAGTGGCTGAAGGTCTTGCGCAAGGCCAATTGCGCCGTCGTGCTTGCAACCCAGTCGATCTCGGATGCGGAACGCTCCGGCATCATCGACGTGTTGAAAGAATCCTGCCCGACAAAAATCTGCCTGCCGAATGGTGCTGCGCGGGACCCCGGCACACGTGAGTTCTATGAACGCCTCGGCTTCAACGAGCGGCAGATCGAGATCGTCGCGACGGCGCTCCCGAAGCGCGAATACTACGTCGTCTCGCCCGAAGGCCGCCGGCTCTTCGACATGGCGCTCGGTCCCGTCGCGCTCTCCTTCGTCGGGGCGTCCGGCAAGGAAGATCTGAAGCGCATTCGCGCCCTGCATTCCGAACACGGGGCCGCATGGCCCCTCCACTGGCTCCAGCAAAGGGGGATCGCCCATGCCGAAACACTCTTCCCGGCCAATTAAGGTGGCGCGCGCCACTTTTGCCGGGGCCGCCATGCTTTTCGCCACCCTACCGGTTCCCGCCTATGCCGGAGGCGTCACCGGGCAGGCGACCGAATGGACCCAGCTCGCCAACAATGCCGAGCTCGTCTCGCTGGTCGGCAAGTCGGCGGAGCAGGTGAACAACCAGATCACCCAGATCTCCCAGCTTGCCGAGCAGATCCAGAACCAGCTCAACATCTACAACAACCTCCTGCAGAACACGGCACAACTGCCGAACCACATTTGGGGTCAGGTCGAAAGCGACCTGAAGAGCCTGCAAAACGTCGTCGCCCAGGGGGAAGGCGTCGCCTTTTCGATGGGTAATATCGACGATGTGCTGAAGCAGCGTTTCCAGAGCTTTGCCGAGATGAAGAGCAATCTGCCTGATGGAGCGAGCTTCTCGACGACCTACCAGAATTGGTCCGACACGAATCGCGACACGATCGCCGGAACGCTGAAGGCAGCAAACCTGACGGCCGACCAGTTCTCAACCGAGGAGAGCACGATGGCGTCGCTGCGCGCGATGTCGGAATCGGCGGACGGCCAGATGAAGGCGCTGCAGGTCGGGCATCAAATTGCCGCCCAGCAGGTGGCGCAGATGCAGAAGCTGCGCGGCCTGGTTTCGCAGCAAATGACCATGATGGGTACGTGGTTCCAGTCCGAGCAGGCGCAAAAGGATCTCGCTCAGGCACGCCGCGAACAGTTTTTCAGCGGAACCGAGCATGACATCCGCGGCGGTCAGACGATGGAGCCCCGCTGGTGAGCCCGCGTCTGATCGTCATCCTCGTGTTGGTGGGGCTCGCCGCAGTGGGTGCCGGCGTCGGCACCTGGATCGTGATCCAGCCGCGTCCGGCGCCTGTGTCCGGTTCCGGCGCGGCCGCTACACATCCTGTCTCCGAAACCGAACGCAGGGAGCACCGGGAAAAGTTCTTCAGCGGCGATCCGGATCGCGACATCCGTGGCGGGCAGGAGATGAAGCCGCGATGGTGATTGTCCGCCCCTCCCGGAAGCTGGAGCTCGTGTTCATTTCGATCGGCCTCATCCTGTTGGTGACGACACCGGCACTTGCCCAACAGGGGTCGGTCCTGACGACACTGGAAAACTCCGTCGTCACGGCCGCGAAAGGCTGGGAGACGACGGTGATGAACGCGGCGCGCTCGCTGTTCTGGATCCTGGCCGGCATCGAGGTCGGGATCGCCGCGGTGTGGCTGGCGATCAACGCTGCCTCGCTCGACAGCTGGTTCGCCGAACTCGTCCGGCGGATCATGTTCATCGGTCTCTTCGCCTTCATCCTCGACCAGGGCCCGTCCTTCGCCAAGGCCGTTGTCGACAGCCTCTACCAGATCGGCGCCGGCGGCGGCTCGGCCTCACCGGCAAACATCTTCGACGCCGGCATCCGGGTCGCGACCAAGATGTCGGAACAGGCGAAGTTCGGACTTTGGGAAGACAATGCACTGGCGATCGCCGCGGTCTTCGCCATGGTCGTGGTCGTCGTCTCCTTCTCGCTGGTTGCCGCAATTTTCGTCGCCGTCATGGTCGAGATGTATGTCGGCCTGCTCGCCGGCATGATCATGCTTGGGCTTGGCGGCTCGTCCTTCACCAAGGATTTCGCGGTCAAATATCTGGTCTATGCTTTCTCCGTCGGCATGAAGCTGATGGCTCTGGTGATGATCGCCAAGATCGGCTCGGACATCCTGCTGGGGCTCGCCGAGGCGCCGACGGCGACCTCCGAGCAGTTCATCACCACGCTTGCCATCGCCGGCATCTCGGTCGTGGTCTTCGTGATCGCCATGTATGTGCCGCCGATCCTGCAGGGGGTGGTCCAGGGCGCCTCGATCGCCGGCGGAATGGAAGCGATCCGTCATGGCGGCCAGGCCGCGACATTCGCGGCTGGCGGCGCTTTCCTTGGTGCGAGTGCCGCATCGAAAGGAGCGCAGACGGCCAGCTCGGCGAGGGCAGGGGGCTCCTCGATGGCTGGAGCCGCCCTCCGCGGCATGGCGTCAGCAATCGGTAATGCCGCTCACGCTACCGGATCAGCGGCAAAGGAGAAGGCGATCGCCTCTCCCGGCGCCTATGCCGGATCGCTGCTCGGCCTCGCCAACGCCAAGCTCGACCAGACGCGTCAGTCGGACCGGTCCACGCCGCCACCTCCACCCCCGCCCATCAACGAGAACAAATAGCTGGAGGTTGATCACCCATGGCCGGACGCAATCCGCCAAATACTTCCCATGTTTCCAACCCTTACCTTGCGGCACGCAACGAGTGGAACGAGCGTTATGGCTCCTATGTGAGAGCAGCCGCGGCCTGGCGCATCGTCGGCGTCACCGGCATGGTCATGGCGGTGATCGGCTTCGGCTACGCGCTTTATCAAAGCACGCAGGTGAAGCTCGTTCCCTATATCGTCGAAGTCGACAAGCTCGGGACCTCCTCCAATGCCGGCTTCCCGCAGCAGATCGAATATGCCGACCCGCGTGTGGTGCGCGCGACGCTCGGCAGCTTCGTCTCGAATTTCCGGAGCGTGACGCCGGATGCGGTCGTTCAGAAGCAATATATCGACCGGACCTATGCGCTGCTTCGGACCTCGGACGCAGCGACCGAGAAGGTCAATGCCTGGTTCCGTTCCAATTCTCCCTTCGAAAAGGCGAAGACCGCGACGGTGGCGGTCGAGGTCAACAACATCGTTGCACTATCGAACCAGTCCTACCAGGTCGACTGGACCGAGTTCGAGCGCGACCGCCGCGGCAAGGAGACGGCCGTGCGCCGTTTTCGCGGCATCGCCACCGTAACCCTCACTCCGCCGCAGGACGAAGGCGTCATCCGTCTCAACCCGATCGGTCTCTATCTCCGCGATTTCGACTGGACAGCGCAGCTTTGAAAGGCATGGCCCCGAACATGAACATCCGACTTGAGAACTATTCGGCCATGCTGACTGCCAGCGCCATCATATCAGCGGCGCTGGCGTTCTCCGCCCTTGCGCCTCTCAATGCCATTGCGGCCGACGGCGTCACCGCCAATGAGGCGAAGGGCATGGGGATTTCCACCCAGTGGCGCGGATCGCGCGGCCTCGTGACGAAAGGGGCCGACGGCAAGGTGATCTTTCTCTATGGCGAGGTTCAGCCCTCGGTCGTCTGCTCGCCGCTTCAGGTCTGCGACATCGAGCTACAGGGCGGCGAGGTGGTTCGTGATGTGCTCGTCGGCGACACGGTGCGGTGGAAGGTCGAGCCAGCGACTTCGGGGGCGGCGGGTGGCCAGGCGATCCATCTGATCGTCAAACCGTCGGAGCCGGGTCTCGTCACCTCAATGGTAGTGACGACGTCGCGGCGCACCTATCACATCCAGCTCAAGTCGCATTCGACGCAATATATGGCCCGCGTCGGATTCGAATATCCGGAAGATGTGTCGGCGAAGCTCGCTGACATGAATGCGCGTCTCGAGGCGAGTACCATCCCCGGCGCCGGCGTTTCGGCCGAGCAGTTGAACTTCTCGTATTCCGTATCGGGCAGAGCCGGCTGGCGACCGACACGTGTCTATTCCGATGGCCTGAAAACCTACATCCAGTTCCCGCGCTCGATCTCCGGCCAGGATGCGCCCGTGATCTTCGTCACCTCAGGAGGCCAGAACCGGATCGTCAACTACCGCATGAAGGGCGACATGATGGTGGTCGACTATCATATCGATCGCGCGGTCCTCGTCTCGGGCGTCGGCTGGCGGCAGGAAAAGGTGACGATCAGAAGGGGAGGGCGGTGATGCGCGTCTTCCACCTCCGTCCCATCCGTGCCCTTACCGCAGCCGGCAGCTTCGCCATCCTCCTCTCCGGATGCCAGTCGATGGCGACTGACGGTCTCGTCACCAGCAACGCGCCGCCGGAGATCTCCGGCCCGGCTGCGAGCGCCATTGCCGGCGATATGGTCAGCCGGCTTGCCGAGCAGATCGGACCCGGCAAGGCGACCGTTGCGCTCAAGCCGGACGCCTCGCCGTTCGGTCAGGCGCTCGAAGCAGCACTCAAGGGATGGGGTTATGCCGTAGTCACCGACCAGAAGACGGACATCGGCACGAAGATCATCCCGCTCGCCTATGTGATCGTGCCATTCGACGGGCAAGTGCTGGCGCGTCTTTCGACCAATAGCATCGAATTGGGCCGGGCTTACGCCGTCACCTCAAGCGGCGCGACGCCGGCGAGCGCGCTGTCGCTGATGCGGCGCGGCTGAGGGAGAGCACCATGGTACAATCCCTCAAACTCGGCGGCGCTGCGAATGACGAAGCGGAAGCCGGCATCAAGCGGATCAACCGCCTGCCGATCATCGTGGTGATCGTGCTGATCGTCGCCTTTCTTGGCGTCATTTTCTATGGGCTTGCCTCCCGCGGACTCTACTTCGGAAAGGACCGCGGTCCGGAAACGAGCTCCGGCAATCCGGCCTCGACCTTCGCCGACCAGATCAAGCGCGGCGTGACGGACGGCATCATCGGCGAGCCGCAGCAACAGACCACATTCCAGCCGACACCCGTCGAGACCAAACAGGACGAGAAGGCGAACGATCCCTTCACGCCGCAGCCGGGACAAAACCAGGAACAGCAGCGCGGGCAGGAGCTGGAACCCGAAGCGGTCTGGCGTGCCCGTCTCGAGCGCGAGCAGCGGGAGCAATATCTGCGTGAGCGGCATCGCCAGCGCATGGCCAGGCTGCAGGCGAATGACGCGGCCTATGACGCACCACTCGCCATCGACCGCAGCAAGCTGGAGGCGAGGGCTGACGACACCAGAACGACGACCAGCACTCCATCATCGACAACCGCCGGCGCCACGTTTGATCTTTATGCCGCCGCGTTGCGGGCCGGTCTCGGCGGGCAAAATATCGACCCGAACGGACAGTCCTCCAAGGAGGATTTCTTCAATGTTGATCTCAAGGACCTCGGATATCTCCCCAACCGCGTGGTGCCGCAGCAATCACCCTTTGAACTGAAACGCGGTTCGGTCATTCCGGCGACTCTGATTACCGGCATCAATTCGGACCTACCAGGCCGGATCAGCGCCCAGGTTAGCCAGAACGTCTACGACAGCGCCACAGGGCATCGCCTCCTCATTCCGCAGGGAACGAAACTGTTCGGACGCTACGATAGCAAGGTGTCGTTCGGTCAGAGCCGCGTGCTTGTGGTGTGGACGGATATCATCTTCCCAAACGGCGCCACGCTGCAGATCGGCGGCATGGCGGGAACGGACGCGCAAGGCTTTGGCGGCTTCCATGACAAGGTGAACAATCACTATTGGAGGACATTCGCGTCGGCGGCGCTGATCGCACTCGTTGGAACAGGGATCGACGCGTCCTTGCCGGAGAGTTCGACGCTTGCTACGCAGGATACGGCCTCCGATGCCGCAAGGCGGAATTTCGCGGAGAGCTTCGGCAGCGTGGCAGAACAAACTATCAGCAGAAACCTCAACATCCAGCCGACGCTCGAAATTCGACCGGGTTACAAGTTCAACGTGCTGGTTGATCAGGACGTCATATTTCCGGGGACATACCGAAACTAGGCTTCGGTGGGCCAGTGAGTAGCGGCGGCCCCAGGCTCAAAATGTACGGTGGACGGCTCGTTTCTTCTTCAGGTTTTATGTTCGCTTGTTCAAGAGCTTAGGATATGGCTGACATCGGCTGGGACTAATGTCTGTTGCCGCGGAGCGCCCCGCCAACGCTCTCAAGCTTTGGAAACCCGTTTCCAGGATAGCTGAAGGTCACGTTCGTATATGCATATGACGCGTGGCTGGACTGGCCACTCTCCGTTTTTCCAAACGATATTTCATCTCCTACCGAAGCTTCTTCCAGACTGCGATGTTGTCATCTGCGATTCGGTGCGTTCATTGCCGATTATCAAACGGTCTTCGGACCAGTCAGACTGAAGACCTTGCCACGCTCAAGGCTCAGCGGCACGATCAAAGAAACCGTCATAGCCACGACTCATCAGGTCGGCATGCAGCCGCTTCATGGTGTGCTTCTGTTTGCGAGGCTTCATGGCTTCCGTCCTCAGCCAGATGCCAGACGGTCGACGATGACAATGATTTCGCCTTCTTTATCATTGAGTTCGTCGTGATGAAACTGCGTCGGCCATTACTGGATAAGGTTGGCCGAGACACCGTAAGTGCGCTGTGCACCACGGCGTCCGATAACACCATTTCGGATATCTTGGCAAAGCTATAGCTTGAGCGGTCTCGAGTGCCGTCAATAGAAGCTGATGGCCCAAACGCATCGTGGGGCGCGTGACCGTCTCGCAGATTGCCTCCGCATCAGCGGCGTCCGTCTTGTAGCGCGTGACGTAGGGATTCACATAGGCCGGCGGCCTCAACCGCACGGTAGACCGATTTCCCCAATCGCGTTGGTTGGGCGGGGATGGCCGGCAAAGGCTCACATGATATCGCCTGTGGCGAAGCTCCTGGATGCCTGGCCCGTCGCGGGTTATGACGTGTCATTTCCCTTCAGAAATACTCTTCATCGCCTGCCAGCCATGGGTGATACCTCCTCCGGCGCGAAGCGCTGTAGCCACCATGATGGCTTCCGCGACCTCCTCTTTCGACGCACCAGCCTGGACAGCTCGCTTCGCGTGATCGGCAATGCAGTACGAACACTGCGTTGTGACGGCTACGCTCACAGCGATCAACTCACGAGTGGCAAGGCTTAGGCTACCAACATTCTTGTTGAACACCACTTTATCGAAATTGAAAAAGGCGGCCACCATCTCGGGCGCGGCATCCTGTAGATCGGGCATATACTTCAGATTCTCATCGTGAGTATGCATCTCAATTATGCTCCTGTTTCTTGTGTTAATCGGAGAAATAACTGCAAATGTTGAGCGGCAGTCGGGGGAGGCTCAGCGTTGGGCAACGGCCATACTCAGGTGGCCCACGGTATGACACTTCAAACGATAATGGTTTCCCCATCCCCAGGAGTGCGAAGCTTATCGGCGAAACCGTTGGCGCGGGCGAAAGCCCGAAGGTCCGCCCGGCTCACAGTGCAGTGGTTCACCGCTTCCATGTGGCTGGCGATCAGGCGGGTTTCAGGGGCCGCCTTGTGGACCGAAAGCACATCCTGCGTTCCCATGATGATGCCGCCATCGATTCCTAGGACCATCGCATAGCCTGTGTTCAGGATCGCCACATCTGGACGATGCGTTTTCAGAGCTGCCGCTACCCGTTCGTGCCAGATCGTGTCGCCAGCCAGATAGACGGTCTTCAGTTCGGCTTTCTTGAACACGACACCGCACGCCTCACCGAGAAGATTGCCAATCCTGGCGTAGTGGGCCTCGGTCCCGTGACGTCCGCCCGTCTTGACTAGCTGCACTCCATTGAAGTCGGATGTACCCGATAGCACGCGCACATCGGAGAACCCCTGTCCCCGGATGATTGAAGCATCCGCGTCGTTCTGCGCGAAAATCGGCAGTGTTTTCGGAAGAACTTTGCGCGCTTCCTCATCCCAATGGTCTTCGTGCAGATGGGTGACGATCACCGCATCCACGTCGATAATTTCTTCCTTCGTCATAGGAAGATGCACGAGAGGATTGCGCTCCTCGCTGTTCACCGAGCCTTCAAAACCTGGCCAGGAGTGACGATCCGAAAGCATCGGATCGACAAGGAAACGAACGCCGCCATAGACGATATGGAGTGTTGCGTTGCGTATCTGCGTTATTTTCACACTGTCCTGCGGCGCGGCAACCTCTGCGCCCGCCGGCAAGGCGCTGGCGACAAGCGCAGCGCCCGATAGGACAAAAAGCTCTCTGCGTGTAGTCATGGATAGTCTTCTCCGGAAGAGGTTGTTAGTGAGCGAGGAAGGACTCGGTGGAGATCACGTCGCCATAACCAATGGAAAGCGCTGCCATCATTGCTGCATGCACCTGAACTGCTGGAGTCGTGATACCGTCGAAGGTCAGATCAAGCGTGGCGCAGGCGTCGTGAATCGTCGTTGTTTTGTACCCTAGATCGTTGGCCGCACGCACCGTCGCATCAACACACATATGGCTCATCGCGCCGACGACCACGACGTCCTCAACCCCGTGTTCTTGAAGCAGATCGTTCAACACGGTTTCGCGGAAAGAGTTGGGGAAGTGCTTGGTGATGATGGGTTCATCAGTCGCAGGCCGTAGGGCGTCGTTGATCTCGGCCCCTGCGCTGCCGGGTACGAAGTACGGCGCGTCGGACATTTCGTGGCGAATGTTAACGACCAGATCACCTTTCGCGCGGGCATGCGCCAAAGCGCGGGCGGCATTAGTGGCGGCTGCGTCGATGCCATGGAGCGGGAGGTTGCCCGATGGCCAGTATTCATTTTGAAGGTCGACAACGAGAATAGCGCGCTTTGACATGCCAAAAGATCCTTTCAGAGTTATTTATTGCTTGCGTTGAATATCGTTTCCGTTGAGTGTTGCCGCAATTGGCGAAAACGACACAAACAAGGGCAATATCGACAATGGCACCGGTGCAGATAGGGATCCTGCTTTACCCAGGCGCGCAGGTATCGGCGGTGTTGGGGCTGACCGACATGTTCAAGGTCGCCTGCCGGGTTGCTGATAATGCCGATTCCGCTACGCTGCGTCTGCGGGTACGGCATTTACGGATCGAGGACGATGAAGAGCCCGTCGTTGTATTCGACAGCGATACCGATGCAACCGGGGAGGACACAGGCCCTTCCGACGTGCTGATTCTGCCCCCTTCGCTGGAGCCACCAATATCGGCTGAGGCCGCCGCACCGCTTGCACGCTGGCTGCGGACACGTCATGGTGAGGGCTCGGCACTGGCTTCCGTCTGTGCCGGCGCGTTCCTTCTGGCAGAAACCGGGCTTCTCGCTGGGCGAACGATTACGACCCACTGGGCATCTGCCGATGCCTTCCGCAACCGATTCCCCGGGGTGGAACTCGATACAGATCGGCTGATTATTGATAGTGGTGATATCATCTCGGTAGGCGGACTGATGGCGTGGACCGATCTCGGCTTAAAGCTGGTAGAGCGCTTTCTCAGTCCTGTGACGATGGTGCGGACCGCGCGCATGTTGCTGATTGATCCGCCGGGCCGCGAGCAACGCTTTTACAGCCGGTTCGCACCACGGCTGAACCATGGGGACGCTGCCATCGTCAAGGCGCAGCATTTTCTCCAGGCAAAGGAGGGCAAGGAGGCTCGGCTTGCTATCCTGGCCGAACAAGCAGGGCTGGAACAACGCACCTTCCTGCGTCGCTTCCAGAAAGCCACAGGTATGACAGCGACCGACTACGCTCAACGCCTGCGGGTCGCCAAAGCCCAGGAATTATTGCAGTTTCGCGGTTGTCCCGTCGAACGCATCGCCTGGGAAGTCGGCTATGCCGATCCGGGCGCGTTTCGCAAGATCTTCTTTAGGATTATTGGCTTAACGCCCGGGGAATATCGCGAGCGATTTCAGGCCCGGGCAGGTACTCTCGAGGATGGCACTCAATCGCTGCCGTAGAAATTGGGCCGCAAGGTCGGACTTAGCCGCACCAAACGTACGGCTTCAATCGCGCTCTGGTATGCTTTCACTGGCAAGCCAGCCGTTCGCGACAGCTGGTTTACTAAGCCGGAATCGAGCGCGGTACTGGCCTGGGGTGCTTCCAAACCTGGTAGAAAATCGCCTAAGCAAGGTGGCTTCGCTATGAAAGCCGCAGCGCACGGCAATCTCTTTTAGAGGTTGATCCGTATTGCACAAAAGCTCACGTGCCGCTTCTAGACGTAACGCTTCCACAACCTTGCTGGGGGTTTTCTCAGTATGCTTGCGGTAGTGGCGAAGAAAACTTCTCTCGCTCATTTTCATCCTCGCTGCCAACGCCGCCACTGATAAATCTGCATCGAGGTTCGCCGTTATCCAAGCGTGTAGATCAGCAAAATGACCGCTTTCAGACTGCAAATTAAGAGGAGTGCTAAACTGCGATTGATCACCAGGTCTTTTAAGAAACATGACGAGATGGCGTGCAATTTTCAGTGCCAGAGCCTGTCCAAAGTCCTGTTCAATCAGCGCGAGCGCCAAATCTATTCCAGCGGTGACTCCGGCGGATGTCCAAATCCGTCCGTCATTTACAAATATCGGGCCGCGCTCGAGCAACACCGTTGGAAACCGTTTTTCAAAGTCATCATAGGCCGACCAGTGGGTTGTCGCATGTTTTCGGTCCAACATGTTTGCGGTCGCCAAGGCGTAAGCACCAGTGCAAACTGAGGCGACCCTTTCTGCCTGGCCTGCGAACGGAACAAATGTACGTCGAAAACTAATACTATCGCAGAACGACATGATGCCGGGGCCGCCGGGAACAAACAAGGTGTGGGGTATTGGCGTTCGGCCATCGATTTCGGCAACCTGCATGGAGACGCCACCAGCCATATCTACTGGGCCATCAAGCGATACGACAGAAACCTCATATGCGTTTCCCTCTGAGAATTCGTTGGCTGTGCGGAAAACATCGAACGGCCCCGCAAGGTCGAGAAAGCTCATTTGCGAGAATGCCATAAGCTGGATGTGTCTTTTGGCAGCCACAGCTTCCTTTCCTCCTATCCAAATTACCAAGGGGGTATAGCGGTTGGCGCTAATCGTCAAGTAATTGTCATTCCCGCCACCATGAATGGGATCTAAGGTTGAAATACCAATAGCTCATGGAGAAGCGAATATGGAAGCGGTGTTAGGCAGTGGCAAACTAAAGGTGGGAATCCTCATCGAGCCGGGCGTGTTGATGATGGACGTTGTAGGCGCGCAGGCTGTGTTCGGTATGTCACCTGGGGTCGAACTCTACCACGTCGGAAAGACTGAGGAGCCGATCCACGCTTGGGGAGGTTTGACGGTTGTGGCAACAACGACGTATCAGCAATGCCCTCCCTTAGATGTAATTATCATGGGCGCCATGGCACCGCAGGTATTTTCTGACCCCGAAACCAACGCATTCCTCCGTGAGCAAGCTGAGTATGATCCTTACCTTATAGGCATTTGCGCAGGAGCACTGATGCTCGGAGCCGCCGGGTTACTAAAAGGCAGGCGGGCGACAACGAACTTCCAATGTATCGACCGGCTTAATGAATTCGATTGCGATGTTGTCGAAGGTGGATCTGTCGTAGAGGACGGCAAGCTTATCACCGCTGGGCCCGCCACGGGAGGATTCGAAGCTGCTATCGTTGCCCTGTCACGCCTGAAGGGAGAGCACGCGGCCAAGCTTCAAGAACTAAATGTCGAATATCATCCTACACCAGTGTTTGGGGTGGGGACTCCAGAACTTGCGGGACCTGAATTAGCGGAAGAAGTGAAGGCTTTCGGTAAAGACGTCTTTACCGCGTGTGCTGACGGTGCTGCCGCGTCTTATCGCAGTCTCCAAGCTGGTGAGGTGCGCTAGCCGTCGCTTTCGCGCACGTCAATCCCGCTGAAACGCGACGGCAGTATCGATGTCGTCACAGTGGCGATTTTCGTAGTTGCAAGCGGCATCGAGAACTCTATGCAGATACCAGATTTGTAAGACGTCACACCGAAATAACTGTCGAACTGGAAAGGACGCAAATGGCAACGCTTCTTATATTTGAATTCGAATCCAGCGGGCCCTGGGGGCAGGAGATGGCGAATTCGTTTAAGGAGTTGGCTTTCGAAATCGCTAACGAGCCTGGACTAAAATGGAAGGTCTGGACCGAAGCTCCGGACCGAGGCGTCGCGGGCGGCGTATATCTATTTGAGGACGCAAATTACGCTAAAGCGTACTCGGAAAAACACGCTGCCCGCTTGAAGGATTATGGCATCGACAAAATCGGAACTCGCTCTTTTGAAGTGAACGAAGCGCTTTCAAGGACGACTCGCGGGCTTTAGCGGGAACACTCCGTTCCTACTGCAAATCTAGTTCGCTTTGAGCGTTGATTCTGCTCGACACCTATAGTCGTCTAGCCAAGTTAGGTCAGATTTACAATATAAATCCGACATACTGGGCGCTGTTCAATGACTTACGTGGGCTTGGAAATACTCTGTTGATAAAGGTTGCGCCTCTTCTGCTGGGCTCCATTTGACCATCGTCGTACACCATTTGCTCAACTTTCACTGTGGGAAGTGCCGGCCAGGCCAGGAGAATACGCGTCGCAGTTTGCCACTAACTCCTATGCTTGGAGGTTCTCACTTTAACTGAGACGGGGTAAAGTTGGCTATGAGCGCATGCCGTTCACCGGGGTAGATGAACCGCACATGGGTGATATAGTCACCATTGCTCGACGTGCGCCTCTCGATTGTAAGACACGCTGTTCCGATGCCAATCCTCAAAAAACCGGCAATTGTATCGTCAGCAGAAATGGCCCGGATTTTGTGCTCCGCCGCACTCCAGGGAATCCTATTCAGCAGCCATTGGCCAGGCGCTTCTTTTTCAAATGTCTCCACTGCGGCGTCAGGCACGGCCGCGAGGTTTATCAGACGCGTCTCGAGGCAAAATGGCCTATTGCCGGCAAAATGCGTGCAACGAACATCTAGAACAGGCGTCGTCACCTCAAGACCAAGCCGCTGTCGGTCTTCGGACGAGCTACGGCGCCTTGCTCGAGCAGCGAGCTTATAGTGATAGGGTAGCCCCAGGGATTCAACTTCAAGTTTGATGTCGCGAATTTCCAGCGCTGCCAATTGCGCCCGTGGGTGTGTCACATAGCTGCCCGACTTGCGCCGCCTCTCAATCAGCCCGGTTTGCGCCAACTGTGTCAACGCCTTGTTCACTGTCATTCGTGAGCATTTATATTGCTCAGCTAAATCGACTTCGAAGGGAATGCGAAAACCAGGTGGCCATTCGCCGGATAAGATGCGTTGCTCTATATCTTCGAGAATACGCTGGTGCAGCGACAGGCCGCTGGTACCTTCAGCGGGTGGCATATCAACAGCCTGATCAGCGTTCTGAAACTTCACCACATGAGCACCCCTACGAATCGCTTCTGTCTATAGACACTATTCAGCAGCTTCCGTCGGGAAAAAATGAAAGTTATAAGAGAAGCTGATGCATAACGCTGCGGAACCGGGCGGATATTTCGTCCCGCCTGTGGTGCCTACCGCCTTCCACCAATTTGCGACCCGCTACCCACACGCTGTCTGGCTTCGTACCATTGGCAAATAGCCAGGAATCCAGAACCGCGTCGTCGGTGAGATCTCCATCCGGTACGCGCAGGCTGAGGAAATTAGCAGGCTGACCAGCGGCGATGCCGGCGCCGATCGCCAATGCGATAGACCCACCTTCAAGCGCGCCGTCAAAAAGAGCGCGAGCTGTCGACTGGCCAGCCGCAGCCAGCACGTTACGCGAGCGATGCGCTAGGCGTTGAGAATATTCGAGCTGACGCAACTCGTCTGGCAGCCCGATCAGTACGTTAGAATCTGAGCCTACACCAAACTTGCCACCACCTCTGCTGAACCTCACCGCTTCGAATGTGCCATCACCGAGGTTGGCTTCTGTGATCGGGCAGAGGCCGGCAATTGCCTTGCTTTCAGCCATGCGCCGCGTTTCGGCATCAGTCATGTGGGTTGCATGAACCAGGCACCACCGACTGTCCAGATCGGCATGGTCGAGCAGCCACTCGACCGGTCGCGCACCCGACCAGGCAATACAATCCTCAACTTCCTTGACCTGTTCGGCCACGTGGATGTGGATTGGTCCGTCTTTCGTCATGGCGACCACCGCAGCAAGCTCGTGCGGCGTGACCGCTCGCAGACTATGCGGCGCAACGCCTACACGACCATCAGGCAAATCCCTCACCGCGGAACGGCAATCATCCAGAAGGCGCGCAAAGCTGTCGATGGTACTGATAAACCGGCGCTGGCCATCGTTAGGCGCCGCACCGCCGAATGCCGAGTGGGCATAGAACACCGGAAGCAGTGTGAGACCGATCCCCGTATGGGACGCTGCTGCCGCAATCCGCTGAGCCATTTCAGAAATGTCGGCGTAAGGGCGGCCATCAATATCGTGGTGCAGATAATGGAATTCGCCAACACGCGAAAAACCTGCTTCCAGCATTTCCATATAGAGCTGGCTGGCAACGGCTTCGGCATGATCCGGCGTCATCGATAGCGCAAAACGGTACATCACATTGCGCCAGCTCCAGAAGCTGTCAGCACCGGGACCCCGGGTTTCGGCAAGGCCTGCCATGCCGCGCTGAAATGCGTGGCTATGCAGGTTTGGCATGCCCGGCACGAGGATATCATGGCGCTCGTCACCCGGCTGCGCCGCAGTGCTCGCCTCGACGGAAACGATGCGGCCATCCTCAATCTTCAGCCGCACATTCTTCTGCCATCCCGCTGGCGTGAGAGCCGATTTCACATGAATGCTGGTCATGACCCATCCCTTCCTGACTGCTTCTCTTAAAAAAACACTTGCGCTCATTTTCTTTATGTCTATACATAACGGCACGAAAAGGAAAGGCCAGAAAACGATGTCTTCCATAAATTCGGCACCGAACAGCCAGCCATCAAGCGACTGTGATTGCCTGTGGCGAAACGCCCGGCTTGCAACGCTAAACCCTTCTTTGCCGGGGCTTGGCCTCATCGAAAACGGTGTCATTGCCGTTCGGGACGGTTGCATTCTCTATGTCGGCGCTGAAGAATATCTGCCTTTCCCGATTGATAACGCTGCGGAAATTATCGATTGCGGCGGACGCTGGATCACACCTGGTCTGATCGATTGCCACACGCATCTGGTCCATGCCGGGAATCGTGCCAACGAGTTTGAAATGCGCCTTGCCGGTGCCACCTATGAAGAGGTTGCCCGCGCGGGAGGCGGTATCGTCTCTTCCGTCCGCTCACTTCGCGAAGCCAGCGAAGACGAACTGGTAGCGCAGACGCTGCCACGGCTGGATGCACTGATCGCTGAGGGTGTGACCACTGTAGAAGTCAAATCCGGCTATGGGCTTGACCTTGAAAACGAAGCCAAGGCCTTGCGCGCCGCGCGACGATTGAGTGAAGAGCGCGACGTTACCGTTCGCACGTCCTTCCTAGGCGCTCACGCTTTGCCGCCTGAATTCAAGAGCGACAAGGCAGGTTACATCGACAAAGTCATCAACGAGATGATGCCCGCCATAGCGGCGGAAGGCCTGGCCGATGCGGTTGACGGTTTCTGTGAAGGTATTGCTTTTTCGACTGATGAGATGCGGCTGGTGTTTGAGGCTGCAAAAGCCCACGGTCTGCCGGTCAAGCTGCATGCCGACCAGCTTTCCAATCTGCATGGCGCAGCGCTTGCGGCAGAATATGGCGCACTGTCGGCGGATCATCTGGAATATACCGATGAAGCAGGCGCAGAGGCGATGGCAAGGAGCGGTACAGTTGCCGTCATTCTGCCTGGTGCTTTCTATTTCATTCGCGAAACGAAGAAGCCGCCGGTCGATCTGTTCCGCAAGGCGGGCGTTGCCATGGCAATTGCCACAGACAGCAATCCTGGCACCTCACCGCTGACCTCGCTGCTGCTGACCATGAACATGGCGGCGACCCTGTTCGGCATGACGGTGAACGAATGTATTGCCGGCGTGACACGGGAAGCGGCGCGTGCATTGGGTCTGGTCGATGAAGTGGGGACGCTGGAGGCCGGAAAACGGGCCGACTTCGCCATCTGGAATATCGGGCGACCGGCAGAACTCGTCTACCGCATGGGCTTTAACCCGCTGCATGCGCGCATACGCAACGGACACTGAATTTGAGGCACACGGTCTAGATCCCGTGTATTGGTGAGGACTTCAAAATGACGCTAATTCTTCAGCCGGGCTCTGTCCCGCTTTCGACCCTTGAAACAATTTACTGGACCGGAGATCCGGCCCGGCTTGATCCCTCGTTCGACAAGGGCATCGAAAAGGCCGCGGCCCGTATCGCCGAGATCGCCGCCGGAAACGCGCCCGTCTATGGCATCAATACCGGCTTCGGTAAACTGGCGAGCATCAAGATTGACGCCGCCGATGTGGCCATCCTTCAGCGTAACCTTATCCTCTCGCACTGCTGTGGCGTGGGCCAGCCGCTTGCCGAGAACATCGTTCGCCTGATCATGGCGCTGAAGCTTGTTTCGCTCGGTCGTGGCGCATCGGGCACGCGGCTCGAACTCATCCGGCTGATTGAAAGCATGCTCGAAAAGGGTGTCATACCGGTTATCCCTGAAAAAGGTTCCGTTGGTGCTTCGGGAGACCTCGCGCCACTGGCCCATATGGCAGCGGTGATGATGGGCGAAGGTGAAGCCTTCTTCAACGGCGAACAGCTTGACGGACGTACAGCCCTTGAACGCGCTGGCCTGAAGCCGGTCGTGCTGGCAGCCAAGGAAGGACTCGCACTGATCAACGGTACGCAGGTCTCCACAGCTCTCGCATTGGCTGGCCTGTTCCGCGCTCATCGTGCTGCACAATCGGCGCTTGTTACCGGTGCGCTTTCAACGGATGCCGCCATGGGTTCTTCGGCGCCGTTCCATCCTGATATTCACACTCTGCGCGGCCATAAGGGTCAGATCGATGCGGCATCGGCGCTCCGCGGCCTGCTCAAGGGATCGGTAATCCGCGATAGCCATATCGAAGGCGACGAGCGGGTTCAGGACCCTTATTGCATCCGCTGCCAGCCGCAGGTTGACGGCGCATGCCTCGATCTCCTGCGCTCTGTGGCCCGTACACTCGAAATCGAAGCCAATGCGGTGACAGACAATCCGCTGGTTCTGTCCGATAACTCGGTGGTCTCGGGCGGCAACTTCCACGCCGAGCCTGTGGCTTTTGCGGCCGACCAGATCGCGCTCGCCATCTGCGAAATCGGTGCCATCGCGCAGCGGCGCATCGCGTTGCTGGTCGATCCGGCTCTTTCTTACGGCCTGCCGGCATTCCTTGCCAAAACACCAGGTCTCAACTCTGGCCTGATGATCGCAGAAGTGACATCTGCGGCGCTGATGTCGGAAAACAAGCAGATGTCGCATCCTGCCTCGGTTGACTCGACCCCGACTTCGGCCAACCAGGAAGACCACGTCTCCATGGCCTGCCACGGTGCACGTCGCCTCTTGCAGATGACCGACAACCTGTTTGCGATTATCGGCATCGAGGCGCTGACCGCCGCCCAGGGCATAGATTTCCGCAGCCCCCTCACCACAAGCCCGGAACTGTCCAATGCCATCGCAGCGATCCGCAAGGTCGTTCCGACACTGGACGTCGACCGCTACATGGCAACCGACCTCAAGGCGGCGAGCGAGCTTGTTGCGACCGGTGCTCTGAACGCTGCGGTTTCCGGCGGTATTCTTCCGGTTCTGGAGGCGTGAGGTGAGCGTCTTTGAAGTCAGACAGGGTAGCTCCCCCGTTATTCTTGGCTTTCCCCACACCGGCACGGATGTTCCGCCCGCGATATGGGAGCGGCTGAACGACAACGGACGGGTTCTCGCCGACACCGACTGGCATATCCATCATCTCTACGACGGCCTGTCGCCGGATGTGACGACGGTGCGCGCCACCTTCCATCGCTATGTCATCGATGCCAATCGTGACCCGGCAGGGAACAGTCTTTATCCCGGTCAGAATACCACCGGGCTTGTTCCTGATACGGATTTCGATGGCCTGGCAATCTGGAAGGATGGCGAGGAGCCGACCGAAACGGACATCGCATCCCGCCTGGCCGGGTTCCATGCGCCTTATCACGCAGCACTTGCTGCCGAGATCGAGCGGGTGAAGGCAATCCACGGCGTTGCGGTGCTCTATGATTGCCATTCGATCCGGTCGGGCATCCCGTTCCTGTTCGAAGGCACATTGCCCGATTTCAACATTGGCACAGATTCGGGCAAAACCTGCGACCTCACAATTCAGGATGCAACTATCGATGTCGTTTCGAATGCACAGGGATATACCAGCATTCTGAACGGCCGCTTCAAGGGCGGCTGGACGACGCGGCATTATGGTCAGCCCGAAACCAGAGTTCATGCAATCCAGATGGAACTGGCGCAAGCCACCCATCTGATCACTGAGACACCGCCCTTCGCGTACGACGAAAGCAAGGCGGAACAGCTTCGCATTCACCTCAAAGACATTCTCACGCGCATCGAAACAGCAGCGCTGACATTGGCAAATACGAAAAAGGGAACAAAATGACCAATCCTCGTCACAATATCCGCGACGTCCGCGCCGCTCGCGGGACAGAACTGACCGCAAAATCCTGGATGACCGAAGCACCGCTTCGGATGCTGATGAACAATCTCGATCCGGAGGTCGCAGAAAACCCGCATGAGCTGGTGGTCTACGGCGGCATTGGCCGCGCTGCCCGCACATGGGCGGATTTCGACAAGATCGTCGAAACGCTGCGCGACCTCAACGAAGACGAAACCTTGATGGTGCAGTCCGGCAAGCCTGTCGGCGTGTTCCGCACCCACAAGGATGCACCACGCGTGCTGATCGCCAATTCCAACCTCGTGCCACACTGGGCAACCTGGGACCATTTCAACGAACTGGATAAGAAGGGTCTGGCAATGTATGGCCAGATGACCGCCGGCTCGTGGATCTATATCGGCAGCCAGGGCATCGTGCAGGGCACCTACGAAACCTTCGTCGAGGCCGGCCGCCAGCATTATAACGGCGACCTCAAGGGCAAATGGGTGGTGACCGGTGGCCTCGGCGGAATGGGAGGCGCACAGCCACTCGCAGCCGTCATGGCTGGGGCTTCATGCCTTGCCATCGAGTGCAACCCGGATTCGATCGATTTCCGTCTGCGCACCCGCTACATCGACGAAAAGGCCGAAACGCTCGATGAAGCGCTGGCGATGATCGACCGCTGGACTAAGGCTGGTGAAGCCAAATCCGTTGGTCTGCTGGGCAATGCTGCAGAAATCCTTCCCGAAATGGTTCGCCGTGGTATTCGCCCCGATATGGTCACCGACCAGACCTCGGCGCACGACCCGATCAACGGCTACCTGCCAAAGGGCTGGACAATGGCCGAGTGGAAAGAAAAGCGCGTAAGCGATCCGAAAGCTGTCGAAAAGGCTGCCCGCGCCTCGATGCGCGAACATGTCGAGGCGATGATCGCCTTCCAGGACATGGGCATCCCCACCTTCGATTATGGCAACAACATCCGCCAAGTCGCCAAGGAAGAAGGTCTCGAAAACGCCTTTGCATTCCCTGGCTTCGTGCCAGCCTATATCCGTCCGCTGTTTTGCCGTGGCATCGGTCCATTCCGCTGGGCGGCGCTGTCTGGCGATCCGGAAGATATCCGCAAGACAGATGCCAAGGTGAAGGAACTGACACCGGGCAACAAGCATCTTCACAACTGGCTTGACATGGCTGCGGAACGCATTGCGTTTCAGGGTCTTCCGGCACGCATTTGCTGGGTCGGTCTCGGCGATCGTCACCGCCTCGGCCTGGCCTTCAACGAAATGGTCAGGAGTGGTGAGCTCTCTGCTCCGGTCGTCATCGGTCGTGACCATCTCGATAGCGGGTCTGTCGCCTCGCCGAACCGCGAAACCGAGGCGATGAAGGACGGCTCTGATGCCGTGTCCGACTGGCCATTGCTAAATGCGCTACTCAACACAGCATCCGGCGCAACATGGGTTTCGTTGCATCACGGCGGCGGTGTCGGCATGGGCTTCAGTCAGCATTCCGGTGTTGTCATCTGCGCCGATGGCACGGATGATGCAGCGCGCCGTCTCGACCGCGTTCTCTGGAACGACCCAGCAACCGGCGTCATGCGCCATGCCGATGCGGGCTATGATATCGCGCTCGATTGCGCGAAGGAAAAGGGCCTGCGTCTGCCGGGCATTCTCGGTAAGTAAACAAAAACCCGGGCTTCGAGCTATGGTTTGAAGCCCGGCCGACCGTGTCAAAACATTTGGGCCGCTACCATGAAGATACTGCGCAACAATGACCATCGACGCATGCCATGGAAGAATGGTGGCGGTGAGACAACAGAGATCGCAGTTTTTCCACCGGATGCCGATCTGTCTGAATTTGGCTGGCGCGTCAGCATGGCAACGGTCGCAAGCGACGGGCCTTTCTCTGTATTTTCCGGGATAGATCGCACCCTGTCGATCCTTGAAGGCGAGGGGATGGAACTCGATATTGCCGGGCGCCAGCCTGTCGTGTTAACCCGGGCATCGGAGCCACTGGCCTTTCCCGCCGATGCTGCAACATCCGCTCGCCTTGTAGCGGGCACCATCACCGATCTCAACATCATGACCCGGCGCGGACAATGGACGCATAAGGTGGAGCGGCGGACATTCGAGGGCCAGCATGATCTTTATGCCGATGGTGGTGTCACGCTGCTTCTCGTTCTCGGCCATCTGCGGATCGACCATGGAGGTCATGCAGAGGAACTTGGCGCGCTCGATTGTGCCATACTGGATGGCACCATGACGATCACCTCCGATATGCCGGTGGATTCCTTCCTGATCCGCATCACCCCGGTCTGAGCGCGAGAAGCCAGAGCCTGCCTGGTTCTTTATGAACCTCACAGACTCCGGATGCGTGGCCGCTATTCCCGGTTATTCATGACTTGTGCCTCAAGCCCCAGAATGAGGGTTTCGAGCAAAAAGTCATATCCATCATCGAGAGGGGCGGCTTCGCCATTTTGCCAGCGCATGACGAATGCCCGGTTGTACATCTGCGGCAGGTGCTGCGTAACAAGCGGAAATTCCTTCCGGTCGAGGTCTTCCAGCCCCTTGTCAAAGGCTGTAACCCACTCCGAGCCCGGAACTGCGCTGTCTGCGGCGAGCTCGATGGTGACGTAACCTTCAAGCGCGCCGACTATAGCGTTGAACGCGTTGATCAGACCCTGTCCGTCAAAACCTGCTTTGGTCAGTGCGTGCAGGATGACCTCAACCCACGGAGCGTTTGGTGCTCCATTGGAGCGGATATGCGGTCCCAATAGAGGTGCTGCCCGTGGGTGCTCATGAATGCGCGCGCGAAAGCGCCTGAACAGTATCCTGATCGTTTCACGCCAGTCGTCCGAAATTTCGTCCGGCATGACCAGAGTTGCGATAAGTGAGCCGGAAATTTCAGCGAAAAGATCCGCCTTCGCGCCACCGACATGCCAATATAGAGCGGTTGGATAAACTTGCAGGCGGCGCGCCAGCGCACGGACGGAGAAGCCCGTTAGGCCCTCATCATCGATGAGGGCGATGGCCTCCTCCACTATCCGCTCCCGGGTGAGCCCGATGGCCGCAGCGCGACCAAGGGGACGTTTTTTCAAGATAGGATCCTTCTTCGACACTGTCATCCGTTGTAACTATGTAAGTGTGAGGAGCAGTTCGAGTTCCTGAGCAAATCTGTCATTGTCTTTTGCCGTCCCAATACTGACTCTCAGGAAGTTGGTGTAATTCGCCTCCATCCAGGGTTTGACGATGATTCCCTTCTGAAGCAAGGCTTTCGCCACGGTTGCGGCGTCTTTTTCTAGATCGAGAAACAGGAAATTGGTCTGGGATGGAACGACGCGAACGCCCATTTTACGCAAGCGTTCTGTGAGAATGACCCTATCGGCCTTGATTCTTGCTGTGACATTTTGCATCCACTCTTCATCCTGCAAGGCAGCAGTCGCCGCCGCCTGTGCAACGGAGTTGACGTTAAATGGCGTGAGTGTCGAGCGCATGGCGCGGGCAATGCCGGCATCCGAGGCAACACCATACCCCACACGCAGACCGGCCAGACCATAGGCCTTGGAGAAGGTGCGCAGCACGACCCAGGAAAGGCCCGTGCGGTTTTGCAGCACCTTCAGACCATCGGGATAGTCGGAATCGATGAGTTCGAAGTAAGCCTCGTCCAGAACGAAAAGGGTTCCGGGCAACGTTGCGTCTAGAAGTCGTTCAAGTTCTGGCAGTGCAAGGGCTACACCGACAGGATTGGAGGGAGAAGAGATAAAGACGATCTTCGGTCGCCGGGCAAGCTGCTCTTCCAGAGCGTCGATATTGAATTCAAGCTTATCCGTCATAGGCACTTTTACGACCCGTGCACCCGCTGCCATCGGCTCTATCTCATGAAGCCCGAAGCTGGGGGATACGGTCAGGACGACATCACCCTTTTGCAGATAGGCGCGGCAGAGGGCTGCGATCAGTTCCTCGGACCCGTTGCCGCAGGTGATCCGCTCAATACCGACGCCCAGCTTATCTGACAGGGCATGGCGCAATGTCGATGCGGCTGAATCACTGTAGCGGGAAGGGTCTATGCCACTAAGCGCTGCCGTGACGGCAGGTGAAACACCGTATGGATTCTCATTGCTTGCAAGTGCTGCAACATCCTGCCGCCCGCTGACCCGCCTGGCGACAGATGCCGTTATTCCGGCATTGTATGCAGGAAGTGCCGCGACTTCCGGGCGGGACTTGAGGGCATTTTCCTCGATTAGTGACATGTCTGGACCTTCCACAAGATGACGTTCCGGTTGTTCATTCCGATGCACTCCCATGCCAAGCAGGAGTTTTGCCTGCCACAACATCTGGTTTCGCCATTCAAGCGGTCGCCCCTGCCGGGTACCGAGGAAAATTGCGAAGTCAGAAATACATCATTGACAGAATAATAGGTATATACATAATATCAATTGGCCAGTGAACAAAAAAATCATTCTGGGAAAAGGAAAGTGATTTTTTTGAGAAAGACCATTTCGCGAATAAGGGCGCGCGAAGTGATGCATCAGTGCCCTCACAACAATAGGGAGCGCCATAATGGGCATTTCAACATTCGTGAAAACTGCGGCAATCTGCCTTGCCGGGGTCGCCATCGGTTTTTCATCCGCGCATGCCGACCAACTCGCCGACATCAAGGCGAGCGGTAAAATCCATTTCGCAACCGAAATGCTTTACCCACCTTTCGATATGCTTGTGAATGGCAAGTACGAAGGCTTCTGCCGCGATCTGGCGGATCTCGTAACTTCAGAACTGGGTGTTAAGCCTGAATACCAGGACCTTCCATGGACGGCTGTGCTTCCAGGCCTGGAAGCTGGCAAATTCGACATGACGAATGCTCCGGTCACGATCACGCATGAGCGTATGGAGCGCTATACCTTTACTCTTCCGATTTCCGACGCGACCGTTGGGCTGGTCAAGCGCACTGGCGATGATACGATCAAAAAGCCTGAAGACATCACAGGCAAGACGATTGCTGCGCAGAAGGGCTCGGCAGAACTTGGCGAGTTGAAGGCGTTTGCAGCCAAGCTCAAAGATGTGACGGTCAAGGAATATGCCTCTACCGAAGATGCCTATGCCGATCTAGCCGCAGGGCGGATTGATGCTGTTGCCAACGGCGCGCCGCTTGGTGCTTACGCCGCCTCCAAGCGTCCTGAACTTTTCTCAACCGTCAGCCCACCGTTCGGTGAAAAATCCTACTACGCCTGGGCAGCACGCAAGGGAGAAAAGAGCGCCACTCTGGTCACGGAAATCAACGCCATTCTGATCAAGCTGCAGGACGACGGACGACTTGGCGAGATTCAAAAGAAGTGGTTCGGACAGGTCATCGAGCTGCCGAAGACTTTTCCGGACGTCAAGTAATAGAGACTTCGTCACGGGCAGCTTTATAGCTGCCCGTCAGTCGGGAGGCGACAATGTTCTCATTTCAGGTCATCATTGACAATCTACCCCAGTTGCTCTGGGCTGCGCGGCTGACACTTCTGGTTTCAGTCCTTGGAGTGGCCATCGGGCTTGTTCTTGGCGCTGTTCTCTGTGCGGCCAGAATATCGCCGATCAGTAGTATCCGTACGGCCAGCGCTATCTACACGAGCTTTTTCCGCGGCGTACCGCTGCTCGTTCAGCTTCTTCTGTTCTACTATATGCTTCCGGTCATCGGTTTAAACGTTCCAGCAATGGTGGCTGCCGTCGGCACGGTCGGCTTGTGTTCATCAGCCTATGTCGCAGAGTATCTGCGTGGCGCGATCAACGCGATCCCGCCGGGACAGCGCGAAGCGGCGGTTACGCTCGGGTTTGCTCCAGCCCGGATCTGGACACGGATTATTCTACCGCAGGCTTTTCGGATTTCGCTGCCGGCGCTCGTCAATGAACTAATCTTGCTGGTGAAAGCATCGTCCTTGGTCTCGCTTGTCGGCATCACAGAGTTGACCCGAACAAGCCAGGCCCTGTCTTCGGCAACCTATCGCCCTCTTGAAATCTTCAGTTCGGCTGCCGCGGTCTATCTCGTTATCAATCTTTCCCTCGCGCTGCTTGGGCGTTTTCTTGAAAAAAGGAGCGCGATCTGATGGATATCAACCTCTTCATTGAATACGGCCCGGCGCTCTTGTCCGGTTTCGGAATGACGATCCTGTGTTGGGCAATCGGCACCATTGGCGGCGCAATTGTCGGCTTCACGATCGCTATTATACAACGCTACTCGAACGGCTTTGTTCGGGCAATCTTGCAGACCTATATCGAGGTTATTCGAGGCACGCCATTTCTCGTACAGCTCTTTCTGCTATATTATGGTGGCCCGCATCTGGGCCTGCGACTTGGAAGCCTTGAATCCGGTCTCGTTGGCCTGATCATCTATGGAAGCCCATATTTCGCAGAAATATTCCGCGCCGGTTTTCAGTCGGTCCCTCACGGACAGATCGAGGCAGCGAGGGCAATGAGCTTTTCGGAAGCCAGCATCGTTCGCCGCATCATGATCCCTATCCTGCTGGTTTCGACACTGCCGGCTTTGACCAATTTTGCGATTATCCTCACAAAGGAAACCGTCATCCTGTCGGTCGTTACCGTGCCGGAACTTCTGTACCAGGTGCAGACGATGTCGGCAGAGACCTTTGCCTTCGTTGAAGCGAACATCGCACTGGCGCTCTTTTTCTGGATTTTCGTTGAAGCCATATCGCGTTTCGGGCGGATGCTCGAAACCCGTGTCACCCATTATCTGATCAAGTGAGAACCGTTATGTCCATGTCTTCGGCTGACCTTTTGAAGGTTTCCAAAAGCTTCGGCACCTTCAGGGCGCTGCATGAAGTCTCGCTTCATGTTCCGCCAGGCAAGGTGACCTGCCTCATCGGCCCCTCCGGCTCAGGCAAATCCACGTTGCTTCGCTGTATCAATTTTCTGGAGCAATATGACTCCGGTGAAGTGCGTATCGATGGCGAACTGATAGGCTATGACAGCCCCGGCGGCCCGAAAATGTCCGCTGCCAAGCTGCGCGAAATGCGCCGCAAGATCGGAATGGTCTTCCAGCAATTCAATTTGTGGCCGCATATGACGGCGCTGCAGAATGTTGCGGAACCGCTTGTTCAGGTGCGCGGCCTGTCGCTTCGCGATGCGAAGGATAAGGCCATGGAAGCCCTGACCAAGGTCGGCCTTTCAGACAAAGGTGAGAACTATCCGAGCCGCCTGTCGGGCGGACAGCAGCAGCGGGTGGCAATTGCACGCGCCATTGCAATCCAGCCTCGGCTGATGCTGTTTGATGAGCCTACATCCGCGCTTGACCCTGAACTCATCGGTGAAGTTCTGCAGGTGATGAAGACACTTGCAGCGGAAGGTATGACCATGGTTGTCGTCACCCATGAAATGGGTTTCGCCTCGCATGTCGCCGATCAGGTGGCCTTCATGGTCTCAGGAAAAATGGTTGCCACCGGAAGTCCGTCCGAGATTTTCAGAAACCCTTCGGACCCTCGTCTGGAAGCGTTCCTTCACAGCTATCATGAACGTAATGACATCTGAACGCGGTTCGAAGTCACCGCAACGGCAGATTTCGTGAAGACATAGACAAGAAAGACAAATCAGAATGACAAGATCAACACTGCCATTTTCGCCGCTCCGCCGTGTCGGCAATACGGTCTATCTGTCGGGAGAGCTTGGCTTTGACGCGTCAGGCCAGATCGGCGGCGATATTGTCCAGCAAACAGAAACCACCCTGAACCGGATAGAAACCACGCTTGCCAACATTGGCCTTTCGCGCCGGGATATCGTTTCTTGCGCCTGCTATCTGGTTCACAAACATGATTTTGCAGGCTTCAACCAGGCATACCGGACATTTTTCGCAGAAGGTGAACTACCGACAAGAACCACGATCGTCACTGATCTGGTGCTTGATGCACTGATCGAAATTACGGTTATCGCCCAGGCGCAGGAATTGTGATCGCACATGACTGACTTTATCGTTCTCGGCGCGGGCATGGTTGGCGTGACGACCGCGTTGGCTTTGCAGGAATGCGGGCATCACGTCACTGTAGTGGACCGTAATCCCTCAGCCTGTGAGGCCAGCTACGGGAACGCAGGAATTATCCAGGTTGAAGCCACAGAACCCTACGGCTTTCCACGCGATCCCTTGAGCCTGATCCGTCTGGCCTTCGGGCTGGATAACTCCGTAAACTACCAGTTGGCTGCTCTTCCCGCTGCTGCCGGTTCGCTGGCAGGGTATTTTCTGAACTCGGCACCTCGTCGGCATCGGGAGATTTCATCTGTCTACCGCACCATCATCGAGCCCTCTGGAACAACACACGATCAACTCATCCATGCCTCCGGAGCCGAGCGGCTGATCAGACGCAACGGATACATCCAGATGTATCGCGGCAAGGCGGCTTTCGAGAAAGACGTGCAAAACGCTGAACGTTTAACGCGCGAATATGGTACACAGACCATGATCCTCGACAACGCAAATTTACAGAAAATGGAGCCGGTGCTGCAACGCGATTTCGTCGGGGCTATCCACTGGCGTGCCAGCCGGAGTTGCATCGACCCTGCCGCTCTGATCCAGGCCTATGCGGACCTCTTTCAGAGCCGGGGCGGCAGCCTCGTACAAGGAGATGCCGCAACGCTCGCCTCGTCGGGGGCAGGCTGGCAGGTGACGTTGAGCGATGGAGGCGTGGCTAAGGGTGAACAGGTTGTGGTCGCTTTAGGGAGCTGGTCGCCACAATTTTTGCGCCGCTTCGGGCATGTCTTCCCTATGATATACAAGCGTGGCTACCACCGCCACTATGATGCACCTTCTCTTCCCACCCGACCGCTTTTCGATGTGCAGGCGGCGGTTCTTTATTGCCCCATGAGACAGGGCTTGCGGCTGACAACTGGTGCTGAAATCGCCCGTTTTCCGAATGCACCCAAGACATCAAAACAACTTGAACGGGGTGAGAAGGCAGCGCGTGAAGTGCTGGATGTGGGTAACCCGATCGACCGTGAATCCTGGGCTGGCTGGCGACCCTGCATGCCGGACATGTTGCCGGTCATCGGCAAATTGCCTGGGGTAGACGGCATCTGGTGTAACTTTGGTCATGGCCATCACGGCTTCACGTTAGGACCGTCCACGGCACAGCTTTTGATTGGCGAGGTATCCGGCAAGCCTTTGAGCGCTCTCTCTTCGAGATTTTCACCAGCACGCTTTCAATAAAAGCGCACCGCAAGCCGTTGCCAAGGAGGTTGTACTTCTTCTGAAACAAAACTCGACACCGCATGATGCGCGTTGATTATACCGCCCGGAGGCCATGTCTTGTTTCACAATGGTAGTCAACAACGGTGCGGTTTGATCCGGTCCCATTGGTTTGAAGGGATTGACATGTTTCGAAAATCAAATCTCATGACGCGCGTACTAGTCGCCGCATCACTGGTCGTGGTTGTTGCGTTTGTCAGTTTTTCCATCTGTATCGACAGTCTCCATTATGATGCGACAACACGCGCCGTCCAATGACACCGTTTCGAATATCCTGGCAAAGCTGCAGCTTGAACGGCGTCGAATGCCGTCGATAAGGTCCTCGGGACTTCATGAGCCTTCTCCGATTGAGGCCCACAGAGCGTATCAGTTTTTTCGTACCCCATGGTCCAGCCCGAGGGGCTCACTCCAATGCCGGGTCAGCTCTCAGCGCAAATCAACAGTCCGAGGACCTCTTGAACAGTTGCGCGCCTTACTTCCTGTGGAAACCTGTCCTGTGCAAACCTTTAACCCAGCCGTACGACACGCAAATTGTTCGTCGCACCGCTTTGCCCGAAGGGAATGCCTGCGACGACGACGATGGTGTCGCAAGGCTCGACCAGACCGGAATCGTGGGCGAGCCGAGTGGCCGTTTCAACCATCTCCTCGTAGAAGCCGACGTCTTCCGAAAGCATACTTCTTGCGCCCCACATCAGACATAGTCTGCGGGCGATGTTCTCGTTCGGCGTGACGGCAAGGATCGGCGTTTTCGGCCGCTCGCGGGAAATCCGCGTCACTGTTGCGCCGCTGGTGGTGAAGCCGACGATGGCGGCTGCGTTGATTGAATGCGCCAGATTTGCGGAAGCGGCGGCAACCGCGTGCCGCGGCGACGGTTCCGCGCGCATCGGTACGGCGTCGATGAGCGGCCGATAGAGCCGATGCTGCTCCGTACTGCGAATGATCCTATCCATCATCGCCACGGCTTCCTGCGGATATTTGCCGCTGGCGGATTCTGCCGAAAGCATCACTGCATCCGCGCCGTCATAAATGGCGGTCGCTACGTCCGAAGCTTCGGCGCGCGTAGGCGTTGGCGAAGCGACCATCGAATCCAGCATCTGGGTCGCGACGATCACCGGCTTCGCTGCCAGACGGCAGGCGCGCACAAGCTCCTTTTGCCATCCCGGCACATCCTCGTGCGGGATTTCGACACCCAGATCGCCACGGGCGACCATGACCGCATCGGCGAGCTGGATGATGTCATCGATCTGATCCAGCGCTTGCGGCTTTTCAATCTTGGCGACCAGTCCTGCTCGACCTTGTATGAGCGCATGCGCCTCGATAAGATCCGATGCCTTCTGGACAAAAGAGAGAGCCACCCAATCCATGCCGAGCGACAACCCGAACTCCAGATCGGCGAGGTCCTTGGGGGTGAGCGGCGACATTTCGAGAGCCGTGCCCGGCAGGTTTACACCCTTGCGATTGGAAATCACGCCACCTGTCACGACCTCAGCTTCTATCCTTTGCGTGTCGACGCCGGTCACCTGCACGCGAACACGGCCGTCGTCAATCAACAGGTGTTGGCCGTGTGCCACCGCATCGAAGATTTCTCTGTGCGGCAGCGGTATCGTTAAGGCGTCGCCATCCTTGCCTTCGAGCACGAAGCCGATCCGATCGCCGTTGCTGACCTCAATGCGGCCATTGGCGACGGTTCCGACGCGAATTTTCGGTCCCTGCAGATCCTGCAGAATGCCAATGGGATGACCGATCTGCATTTCCAGTGCTCGGATGGCGGCATGAACGCTGGCGTGATCCTCTTGCGTCCCATGGCTGAAATTCAGCCGGAAAGTATCGACGCCCGCCTGATGCAGCGCTGCCAGCATCTTTGGCGACGCACTTGCCGGGCCCACGGTTGCCACGATTTTTGCACGGCGAAAATTGTGCATTAGTTTCATTTCCTGTTTCATTGAAAGACCTACCGCTCAATCGCCAGTGGCTATGAGCACGGCCCGGAAATCATTGACGTTTGTTCGGGTCGGCCCGGTGACTATGAGATCGTCCAAGCGCTCGAAAAAACTGTATGCATCGTTGTTGGCGAGATACTCAGCCGCGTTCAAACCCATTGCCTGCGCGCGCGCCAGTGTGTCTGGCCGTAGGATCGCACCGGCATTGTCTTCCGATCCGTCGATGCCGTCGGTGTCGCAGGCGAGAGCATAAGTGCTGGAAGTGCCTTCAAGAGAGACCGCCAGTGATAGCAGAAACTCGACATTGCGCCCACCACGGCCGTTGCCACGCACCCTGACCGTGGTTTCTCCGCCGGATAGTAGCAGGGCAGGCCCAGCAACCGGCTGGCCGAAGTCACGGATCTGCCGCGTGATTGCGGCGTGGAACGTAGCCACGTCCCGTGCTTCCCCTTCGATGCGATTGCTGAGGATCAGAGGCGTGAGGCCGAGATCGATGGCCTTGTTTGCTGCTGCTTCCAGCGCATGCTGGGCCGAAGCAACTATCGCCACGCGGTTGGCGGGGTTGGATATGGTCACATCGCGTTGGTAAGGGTCGCATAGCAAAGTGCGCACATGCTCAGGAACGGGGATGCCGTAACGATCAAGAATGGCGATCGCTTCGGCGGAAGTGCTGGCGTCGGGTATGGTCGGGCCGGAGGCGACTACCGCAGGATCGTCGCCGGGAACATCGGAAATCACCAGGGTGACGATGCGGGCTCCACCACAAGCGTCGGCCAGCCTGCCGCCTTTGATGGCCGAGAGATGCCTACGAACGCAGTTCATTTCGGAAATCGGCGCCCCGCTTAAAAGAAGCGCCCTGTTTATCGCACGCTTTTCCTCCAGGGTGACGCAGGGCGCCGGCATGGTCAGAAGCGAAGAACCGCCTCCGGAGATGAGGCAAAGGACCATATCGTTTGGTCCAAGCCCGGAAACGAGGTCGAGAATCCGGCGTGCCGCATCCGCGCCAGCTTCGTCGGGGACCGGGTGCCCAGCCTCAACGACCTCGATCTGGTGGCAATCGGCGCCGTGGCCGTACCGCGTCACGACCAGACCCTGCAGCGCGCCGCGCCAGTTTTCCTCCACGGCCTGGGCCATGCGGGCCGCGGCCTTGCCCGCGCCCACCACCACCGTGCGCCCGTTCTGCGGCGGGGTCGGTAGAAACGGCGGCACGACGACCAGAGGGTCAACGGCTTTCAGAGCGGCAGCAAACACTGCCGTCAGACATTCTTCGGGTGAAATGGGGGCTGACATGAGGATCTGGCTCTTTGCGAACTGAGCATTCGACACTGTGCTATTCATCTCGTTCTCCGGGAATTTGCCGACATCGACGGATAGCCATGTGATCTGCCCGTGCCACAAAATTCTGCGGGCGCGGGCAGAAGCATAGTCAACGCTGCATGGTTTTCGGGATGAATGCGGTGACGCAAACCGCGCCGATGCACAGGCTCATGGCAAGCGCGTACATCCCTGCGTTGGTGCTGCCGGTCGCATCGCGGATTGCACCAATGAGATAGGGGCTGGCGAAACCGGCGAGATTGCCGATGGAGTTGATGATGGCGATGCCCGCCGCCGCTGCCACACCGCCTAGATATCCGGTCGGTAAAGTCCAGAACAGGGGCAGCGTCGTCAGAATGCCGAGTGTTGCCAGGGAAAGCGCCACAAGCGACAGGGGAATACTCGTCAACACCAGCGTGGAAAGCAGGAGACCAAAAGCTCCGATCACGGCGCAGATTGCGATGTGCCAGCGGCGTTCGCCACTGAGATCGGAGTTGCGGCTGATTAGGATCATACCTACAGCAGCGGTCGCGTACGGAATTGCCGTTAGCAGACCTACCTCCATGACGTCTTTCGCACCGGCATTCTTGATGAGTTGCGGCAGCCAGAAGCTGATACCGTAGAGGCCCATGATGCAGCAGAAATAGATTGCCGAAAGCAGCCAGACCTTGCCGTTGGTAAAGACGGAACCGATTGTCATGGTCCGCTTCTTGCTGTCGTCATTGGCGAGGTCGGCCTCGATCAGGGACTTCTCGTCGTCAGAGAGCCATTTTGCACCACGAACGCTGTCGTCGAGATAGAATAACACAAAGATGCCGAGCAGAACGCTGGGAATGCCTTCCAGCAGGAACATCCATTGCCAACCGGACCAGCCGTTCAGGCCGGCAAAATCCTGCATGATCCAGCCCGACAGCGGTCCGCCGATGACACCGGCAAAAGCGATGCCGGTCATAAACGTGGCGACGATACGCGCCCGGCGATCCGCTGGAAACCAGTAGGTGAGATAGAGAATGACGCCGGGAAAGAACCCAGCTTCTGCGACCCCCAGCAGGAAGCGCAGGACATAGAACATCTCTGCCGATGTGACGAACATCATGGCTGCGGAGATCACACCCCATGTCACCATGATACGGGCGATCCAGACTTTGGCGCCGACCCGCGACAGGATGATATTGCTGGGAACTTCGAATATGAAATAGCCGATGAAGAAAATGCCCGCGCCGATACCGTACACCGTATCACTCAGCGAAAGATCGGACATCATCTGCAGCTTGGCAAAGCCTACATTGACGCGATCGAGGTATGAGGCGACGTAACAAATGAAGAGCAAGGGAACGAGGCGCCAAAACACCTTGTTGTAAACAGCACTGGCTTTGACCGCACGATCAAACGGCAGCGAACTTTCCGCCGCAAAAGCGGTTTCTCTTTGCATGATATCCTCCCAGATATGCATCGGGGCTAAGGCAGCCCGTCGATATCTGGTGCGTAACAACGGAGTGAACTGCGCGCCAATCGTTTTTCGGAATTGAGGCAATTCGCAAAGGGAATGACGTTGCTTTATTTGATATATTGCTGATTTAAAAGGGGGTTTATTTTGCGCCTGTTTCAGCGCCGAGGATAGGAGGATCCCCCACCATACTCGCCAGAACATGCAGCATGGCGGCAGTAGCTCCGTCCTCCCGGCGGTTTTCAGGGTAGATGAAAGACAGCGGACAGAGCGGAACAGCACCGTCCCAAAAAATCAGTTCACCGTCCCTTGCTGCAGCCCGGATTACTTCCTCACGCATCAGGCAAAGCCCCACGCCGCTCTTGACGAGGCTAACCATAGAAGCTTCCTGATCGACCTCGATGGCCACTGCGGGCGGCGCGATACCGGCATCGCCGAAGATCTTGTGAAAGATACGGTGTTGGGAACTATGAACATGCGGTCCGATCCAGGGCAGGCTCGCCAGGTCGTGGACCGTTGCACCGACCAGCTTCGATGCCCAAGTCGGCGGCGCTATGACGACATAGACAACCTGCCGAAGCTCGACGGCCGCGATTGAGGGATCTTCCACTTTTCCAAGATAGTATCCGGCCTCCAGCTCTCCCGATCGTACCTGGTGCAGGATGTCCCCGGAAATTCCATGCTGAAGCCTGATGTCGATCATCGGATGCCATCGAAGCATGCGAGCCAGAAAATCACCCAGGCGCAAAGAATCCGGGTCTATGATCGTCCCCAACCGCACGATACCGGCCACTTCGCCCCGAAGTTGCGCCGCTTTGTTGGTTAACGCAACAGCCGAACTCAGGGTTACTTCGGCTAGCGACAAGATGTCCCTGCCACTCTTGGTCAGCAATACACCGGTCGGGGTTCGTTCGAAGAGGGAAAGCCCTAATTCCTCCTCCAGCGCCTTTATGTGCTTTGAGACGGCAGGTTGGCTGAGGTGAAGCTGTTCCGATGCACGCGTCAGATGCTGACACCGTGCGACGGCAAGGAACGTCCTGAGCTGGTAGATCTCCATGATCCTGGCATTTTCCACGCGACAGATAATCCAGGAAGTATACCGAGACTGCCGTTCTCGCCAGAAGTTTTATCTGAAGCAGCCAAGGCATCATCGTTCCCTTTGCTGCTCTTGAACCGAATCGAATCTTAGACTGATGAAGCGTGCCGTCGTGCAGATGCGATCCGTGGTTTTCTGGAGCGCAACTCTAACGGTGCGACGGCCGCAGAAGTTGCACAGTTGGCGGCCGCATCGCAGAATGATCGTCGCTCGCCTCGAGGACATCGACCTCCAAAAGCGCGCCAGGCGCCGCAGTGAACAGAAGGTCGTGAAGACGACACCGGCAGTTCCCGGAGCGTTCGGCGCGTCCCGTTCCTTGGAAGTCGTGCAGATCGATCATACCAAGGCCGATGTCTTCGTTGTTGGCGAGGAAACCCGGCAGCCGATCGGCCGCCCATGGCTGACCTTGGCGATGCGTTTCGAAAGCGGTGTTAGGCTGGTTCGCCGGCAGGCAGCCAGGCCTCGCGCAGAACATCGAACTGCTTGTCGATCCCGGCAGCCAGCTAAAACCCATCGAACCCGTCAATCCTCTTCGCAGAGGTACTAGCGGCATTTCCTGTCAATCGCTGCAACTCGAGGAAGAGAAAACGCGTCTCAAGCAGGTTGACGATGCGAAGCACGGTTTCAACGGCATCCAACGGCTTGACGAGAAAATCCTTGGCCCCCAACGACAATGCTCGGCGGCGCGTTGTAATGGAAATGTCCGCCGTCAACACCACGATAGGAACGAAGCCGCGCGGACCGATAAGACGGGAAAACGCCTCCAGTAGTTGAAAGCCATCGATGTGCGGCATCATAAGGTCTAGCAGTACGATATCGGGCTTCAAATCGCGAAATATTTCGAGCGCGTTACGAGGATCAGTCGTCGAACAGATCCGCTCAAAGCCCTCTCGTTGCAGAAGCCGCGTCAAAAGCGCAATGTTGGCAGGCTCGTCATCGATGATCAGAAATCTCGCGTCGGGAGGAATGTCGATGGTCGTGTTCAGCATGCTATGTCTTCCACGGTCTTTACGAAGAGGCGCAGGTCAAGCGGCTTGGTGAGATAGGTTGTCGCCTCGGTCGCCATGGCCTTCTGGCGGGTCGCCTCCGTGGCGTCAGCACTGAGGACGACGACAGAAATCGCCCGGGTCTTGGGATCACTTCGTAGCATCTGAAGGACGTCAAGACCGCTCATGTCGGGCAGATCGAGGTCAAGAAGGATGAGGTCAGGCTTGTGCTGCACCGCCAAGGCCAAGCCCAATTCGCCAAGCATCGCCGATATCACGTCGCAGCCAAAATGGCGCGTCATTACATTCTCGATCAGACTGAGACTTTGCGAATTGTCTTCGATGCACAGCACTTTGGTGAGCTTGCTGTCGCTTGGACCCGATTTTATCGCCTGCATCGGCGCTATTTCGTCTAAAGCTTCTTTGTGAACACCGATGGGCAGGAGCACCGAAAACTTGGTGCCTTCAGGCGATGTTTCCACAAGTTCCAACCCTCCGCCCATCGCTTCTGTCAGGTGTTTGGACAAGGCAAGTCCCAGCCCAGTGCCTTCTATTGCGTTGCGGTCTTTTCCAAATCGCTCGAATGGCCGAAACAGGCGCTCGATGCCATCAGGCGAAATACCTGATCCGGTATCGCAGATATCGATCCTCAACATATCAGGCCCGTCCGTGCCTCCAGTGATCCTGACCTCACCGCCGGCGTGGTTGAACTTGATTGCGTTCGATAGAAGATTCAAAAAAACTTGCAGCAGCCGCCGGCGATCGGCATCGGTGAATATCTTTCCAATTTGCTTGTCGTCGAATTTCAGGTCGATGTCCCGCTCCTCCGCCAAAGGGCGGGCGAGCGCCAGAGCCTCCTGCAACACGCCGCCGATATCGATCGATTCGCGCGTAAGCTCCATCCGTCCAGCTTCGATCCTCGCAATATCGAGGATTTCGTCGATCAGGCTCAGCAGGTGGCGGCCGGCTGTCAGAATCTGCCTGACAGAGAACTGTGCATCCGGATCGTCCATGTCCATTTCGAGGATCTGGCCGAAGCCGAGGATCGAATTGAGCGGCGTACGCAACTCGTGGCTCATGCGCGATAGGAACTCGCTTTTGGCGTGACTTGCCCGTTCGGCCTCCCGCCGCGCCGCCAGCAGGGTTTCCTCAGCTTTCTTCCGGTCGGTCATGTCCCGGGTGATTTTGGAGAAGCCGCGTGAATTGCCGTGTTCATCCTTCAACGCCGTGACGATGACATTGGCCCAGAAGCGGCCGCCGTCCTTGCGAATACGCCATCCCTCATCTTCGACCGGGCCGAAGGAAACCGCCTGGGCCAGTTCCCGCGCGGGATGCGTTTGCCGCGTATCCTCGGGATAGAATCTGGAAAAATGTGCGCCTACGACCTCGTCTGCCGTATAGCCGGTGATCCGTTCAGCGCCAACATTCCAGCTAACAACGAGCCCGGTTTCGTCCAAACCGAAAATGCCGTAGTCATGTACACCGTCGACGAGCAGGCGGAAGCGTTCCTCACTTTCGCGCAGGGCGTCCTCACGCGCCTTCAGCAGACGGCTTGCCTCCTGCAGAGCTGCTGCAAGCTCGCCGAGTTCATCGCGTGCGGCAGGAAACGACCTAAGCTCCTGGCCCGCGGCCAAGTTCTGCGCCGCTTTCTGTAGCGTACCGACGCGCCGAACAATGCCATTCGACATCAGCACGCTGGCGCTGATGCCTCCGAGCAGGCCGAATACGGCGCCGAACAACGTGATCCATTGGGAACGGTCGCGGATGACGTCTGCCTCGTCGGTGCGCACGGCCAGAAGAAAATCTTCCCGTGCGCGCATCTCGTCGATCTTCGTTCGAAGCGTGTCCAGCAGCGCTTTGTTGTCCACCATAGTCTTCCGAATGCCGCCCGGGTCTGGTTGTCCAGACCGGCCACTGGCGTCACGCAAGGCGCTAAGGCCGCGCAGCTTTTGGTTTACCAGCGGCTCCATCTCGTCAAGTCGCACACGCTGGGCGTTATCTCTGATCAGCGGGCGCATGCTGGAAAACACACTGGGAAGCTCCGCGCTCGCCTTGTTGAAGGGCGCAAGGAAGGCCTCGTTACCCGTCAACAGAAATCCCCGCACGCCGGAGGCCGCTTCGGCGAGCAGTGCGTGCAACTCGAGAATATCGGATTGGATAGCCAAGGTCACGCGTACGTAATTTTCCGCCCGACGGCTCTCGCGGTCGGCGAGAAAAACCGAAGCCAACGCGATCAGGAAGCAGATCAGCGGCACGGCGATCACGATCAAGCCCTTACGGGCAAGCGGCTGGTCCAGAAACCGCTTTGACAAGGGGGCGAAAAGGCGCGAGACGATCATAGGCGTTCCCGATCCACAAGCCCGGCCCTGACAGCCATGACGGCCGCTTGCGTTCGATCGGCCACACCCAATTTGTAAAGAATGCGTTCGACGTGCACCTTTACGGTACCGGGTGAAATCGCAAGCGTCTTGGCTATCTCCTTGTTCGTCTCGCCGGTGGTCAATCGCGCGAGGATTTCCCGCTCGCGCGCGGTCAGCCGCTCGATGACCAAATCTCCGGATGCTTCCGGAGAGACCCGACGAAGCAGGCGACGCATCAGGTCAAGGTTGAAGAAGGATTGCCCTGCGGCGACGTTGGCGATCATCTGCAGGAGTTCGTCGCGCCGGATGTCTTTTAAGGCATAGCCGCTGGCGCCTGCCTTGATAGCGGCTTCGAGATAGTCGACGCTATCGTGCATCGTCAGCATGATGATTCGGGTTTCGGGTGATCGGATCCTGATCTGCGCCGCGGCCTCCAGGCCGTCCATGTCACCCATTCGTATATCGAGAAGGGCAACGTCCGGTCGCAGGCGCTCGCTGAGGATCACTGCGGACCCGCCATCGGCCGCCTCCGCCACGATCTCCAGATCGCTTGCGCTCGCAAGCACGGCGATAAGACCCGATCGAGCAAGCTCATGATCGTCTGCAATCAATATTCGGCAGTGTTTCAATAGGGTTCCCTCATAATATGGAAATCGGCGCTCGAGCGGTGACGACGGTTCCTTCGCCGGCCGCGGAGCGAATCGATATCGAACCGCCGATCAGGGCCATTCGTTCGCGCATCGCCGACATTCCGACGCCCTGTCCTCTTTTGTGAACGATAGGCGCGTCAGCAATGCCCCGGCCGTTGTCCGTAACAGAGAGGGTAACAAACTGCGCGTCGTCTAATGCAAGCCGCAGGTCGATCCGGCTACATCCGGAATGCTTCACGGCATTTGCCAAGGCCTCCTGCGCAACCCTATAAAAGGTCACCTCCAGCGCGCCGGGCAAGCGTCGGCCGTTCAGATCCGAATCAAAGTGAAGCTGCACCGATTGGATATCGTCGAGACGTGCACGAAGTGCGGCTTCGAGGCCGAGATCGTCCAGTTCCGCCGGCCGAAGCGCAGCAATCGCGCCTCTGACCTCTGCAATCGACATCCGAACAATCTCGGTGCTGCCCTCGATCGCCTCTCTGGTCGATCGCGTATCCTCGATCGCAACACTCGCGGCTTCCAAGCGAAATAGCAGACTCGCCAAGGACTGCGCCACGCCGTCGTGGAGATCGTAGGCGACCCTACGTCGCTCCTGCTCCTGCGCGCCGATCATCGCCGCGACCAAACGGGCCAGTTCGCGCTCGCGTGCCTTGAGGTCGAGCGTCAGCCGCTCGCTAAGAGTGCGTTGTTTCTCCGCCGCCAGAAAAGTCGCGAGTTGATCCGCCGCGATCTGGATCGTCTCACAATCCTCGTCATTGATAGGGAAGGCAAGGCGTGACAAGTGGAGTTCCAGCAGCTCCCCGCCCATCCATGCCTTGCCGACGAATAGCTGGTTGGTTGTCTCGGTCGTGACGTCGCCAGCCGCGCCCCGAGCAGGAAACTGCCAACCCGCGTTGGCTTCCGAGCGGATGGTGGCCGTGGTCGCTCCGGCAAAGCCGGCAATGGCGGAAAGTGCGGCGTACATGGCGGCATCCAAGGGGTCGCGGTCGAGCGTCGTGCGCACATCCACGATCAGTCGCAGACGCGCGGCCTTGGCTTCCGCATCGCGATAGAGACGCCGCAATTCGCGAATGGGCGATGTTATGCCGTCTGCGTCTGTCATTCCCGATCCTTCAGCAGTTCGTCTTATCCTAGATAGCAAGCCACCCGTTAAAATGCATAGGCCATTCGGCAGATACGATTGCGGCCATTCGGCAGACGCGCTGCGCCGCGCGACGAACCATCTCTGACAGGCCGGCACCAATGATGCCGGAAAGCCAATGTCAAAGTCGATGGAGACTGAAATGAAAAGACATCTACTTGCCGCTTCCGTGATTGCCCTTCTGGCGACGCCGGCTGTTGCAGAGGAATGCGCGCCGATCACCAAGCCTCAGGTGAAGCAGCTGTTTGATCGCTGGAACGCCTCGCTGGCGACACTGAATCCCGAAAAGGTCGTCGACAACTATGCTTCTGACGCCGTCCTCCTGCCGACCCTGTCGAACAAGCCGCGGCTAACGCAGGAGGAACGGAAGGAATATTTCGTGGACTTCCTGAAGAAGCATCCGCACGGCGAGATCGATAGCCGTTCGATTAAACTGGGCTGTAACGAAGCGCTCGACACGGGCATCTACACCTTCACTTTGAAGGATGGCAGCAAGGTTCCAGCGCGCTACACCTTCACCTATGAGTTCAAGGACGACAAATGGCTGATTTCGTCCCATCATTCCTCAGCTATGCCTGAAAAGCATCCAGATTAAGCCACTTCTGGTGGGAGCGCCGGGCATTTCCGCCGCTCCCCAAGCTTCTCTGCACCATTGCGTACGTGATGACCGATCGTACGGCCCTCATCTCAGCCCCACTTCATTTCGCCCTTGGCTACCTTCGAGCCGATGTCGAGTGCCACGCCCATGCCGAGACCTGGGAAGCGAACCTCCATGGCGGTTTTCAAGGCCACACAAGCGTTGGCGTGTCCGAAAAACGCCGATTTACGTCCTTTACGACATCGACGGGATGGAAAATAAGTCCTTGCATTGAACAGTGGCGAGAGGGTTTCCCATGCAATATGTGACTCGGCGGACGGTAATCATTTCCGGGATCGGGGCGGTTGGCGGGCTTGCGCTCGGCGCCGGAGCGGTTACCGCGCAGGAAGCCTCGAAGGCCTCGCCGGCATTTGACGCTTCTCGTAACCCGAACCTTGAAAAAATTGCGCCTTATCAAGCGCGGTTCGGCCGTACAAAGCCGTTAGTAGCGGTGGTCGGCCTCAACGAGGGCACCGTGATCAGCGACTTTTGTATCCCGTTTGGCGTGATGGCGCGGTCGGACGTAGCCGATGTCGTGTCGGTTTCGGTAAAGCCCGGTCCCGTGAAGATGCACCCTCTCACCTTTGAACTGCAATCGACTATCGACGATTTCGACAAGCGTTATCCCGAGGGAGCCGATTATCTGTTTGTACCGGCGGTATCGAACTTCAATGACGCTAACCTCTTACAGTGGGTCAAGGCGCAGAGCGAGAAGGGCGGCACCATTATCAGCATTTGTTACGGTGCTTTGCCGGTCGCCAACACAGGTCTGTTTGATGGCCATCGGGCAACCTCGCACTACAGCAATGAGGAGATGCGGGCGAAGCGTTTCCCGAAAGTGAAGTGGCAGAAAAACATCCGCTATGTTGCAGACGGCAAGTTCGTTTCCAGCGCGGGCGTCACCGCTTCCATGCCGACCTCTATTGCACTTGTCGAAGCGATCGCGGGCGAAGAAAAAGCCGCTCAGGTCGCCCGTGATGTCGGCATCGGCAACTGGGACTCAAGGCACAATAGCGACGTCTTCAAAGCTGATCCCGACAACGCCGACATGCCAGATGGCAATGCAAAACCGGAAATAACAATCGGCATTCCAGTGAAAGAAGGCGATGACGCGATTGCACTTTCCCTGACGGCGGAAGCTTATAGCACCACAGGCGTTACTACAGCGCTCGCAATCGCGGCGAGCAAAGCTCCGCTCCGCCTGGCCCATGGCCTTGTCGTCCTCCCCGACCTCGTTACGGGTGAATCTAAGTCGGTCGACCGCACCCTTGCGCCGCTCGATGCACATCAGGCGACCCGCGCGCTCGACATTGCGCTCACCGACATCTCCAAGACATATGGTCGAAAAGCCGCGAGGCACGTTGCACTCTTCATGGAATATCCGGGCTTCGAGGGGTGAGCGAGGCGCTTCTTATAATGGTCGTTTTCATAGGGCTCGCCGGCGACCCGCTCAGCGAGTCCTCAACGGGTTGACGAGGGCGCCGGCAGGTGGCTTGGTGAAGTTGACAGTCGCAACAATGGTCCGCTTTCGTTCATGACGCGTCACATAGGCTTTCTGGTGTTCTCCGGCTTCAACCTGCTTGATCTGAGTGGGCCGCTGGAAGTGTTCCGATGGGCCGCACGCGACAATCCTGGCGCTTATAAGCTCACCGTGATGTCCTTGAATGGTGGCGATGTCGAAAGCGAGTCTCCACTGACCATCAATACCAGGCCCCTAGTCCAGGAGCCGCTGGATACACTGCTTGTTGTTGGCGGGACTTTGGTTGGAGGGGTTTTTGCGCCAGACATGATCGATTATGTCCGTCAAGCCTCCTCTCTCGCCAGGCGAACGACGAGCGTCTGCACGGGGGCGTTTCTCCTGGCGGCCGCGGGCGTGCTGGACGGGGTCAGCGCCACCACGCACTGGATGGATGCCGCGAGACTCCAAGCCGCACACCCTGCCGTGTGCGTCAAGGCAGACCGGATCTTCATAAAGGCGGACAATGTGTGGACCTCGGCCGGGATCACCGCCGGTATCGACATGGCCTTGGCGCTTGTGGAAGAGGACCTTGGGCGGGAGGCATCGTTGGCGATCGCCCGAATGTTGGTGGTTTACCATCGCCGCGCGGGCGGTCAGCAACAGTATTCCTCGCTGCTCGACCTCGATCCAGACTCCGACAGAATCCGCTTGGTGCTCGCCTACATGCGAGCACATCTCAGCGACCCCTTGCCGATCGAGCGGCTGGCCGATGTCGCCCACTTGAGCGAGCGGCAGTTTGGACGAGCCTTCCGTGCCGCAACGGGTGTGACGCCCGCCAAGGCAATCGAGCGAATGAGAGCCGAAGTGGCTCGACCCAAAATTGAGGAAGGTCGAGAGCCCTTGGAAGTGATCGCCCGTTCGGTCGGTTTCAAAGATGCGAGCCGGATGCGCCAGAGCTTCATCCGTATTTTTGGACATCCGCCGCAAGCCGTCCGGCGTGCTTCCTCCTCAGCGTGAGTCAGCTTTCCAGGGAGACGCCCCACTAGCGTACCGCCTCACAACGTTCGAGGCGCGGCGCGACAGGGTGCGGCCGGGTGCCGAGGTCGCTCGGCATTCCTCATTGGCAACTTCGGGATCATCGGCTATGCGGTCGGCTCCAGCCTCCGATTACGCCCGCTGGTCGGCATGGGCGCGTCCGGGCCGGTGACACATTGTCGAATTCACGCTGTTTTCGGCTTTCTCGTTCGCTTTCAGCCGTTTCGTTGTTGATTTCCACTGAGAACTGACCCGGTAGCCCAGGATATTTCCATCGAGAATTGACCCATGTTTGAACCTTGCCCTGCGTGTTTTCAGCGGGGGCTACGGAGTGATCGACATGGCGTTACTGAGCGTGATCCGACGCTGGCATTTTCGAGACCACATATCGATCCGGGACATTTGCCGCAGGACCGGCCTATCCCGGAATACCATCCGCAAATATCTCCGGCTTGATGGCGTGGAACCATCGTTCAAGGTGCCGGAGCGGCCGAGCAAGCTTGATCCTTTTGCCGACCGGCTGTCAGCGTGGCTGCGGACGGAAGCCAAAAAGAACCGGAAGCAGCGGCGCAACCTGAAGCAATTACATGCCGATCTGGTGAGCCTTGGCTACGAGGGATCGTATGGTCGGGTTGCTGCTTTTGCTCGGGAATGGAAAGCTGATCTGCAAAGGGAGCTGCAGACATCGGGACGTGGGACGTTCGTTCCGCTGGCCTTTGATCCGGGTGAGGCCTTCCAGTTCGACTGGTCGGAAGACTGGGCAATCATCGGCAATGAGCGCACCAAACTGCAGGTGGCCCATACAAAGCTTAGCTATTCCAGGGCGTTCATCGTCCGGGCGTATCTTCTGCAGACGCACGAGATGCTGTTCGATGCCCATAACCACGCGTTCCGTGTCTTCGGCGGGGTGCCGCGGCGCGGCATCTACGACAACATGCGCACGGCAATCGATAAGATTGGACGCGGCAAGGAGCGCGACGTCAACATCCGCTTTATGGCAATGGCCAGCCACTACCTCTATGAGCCGGAGTTCTGCAATCCGGCGTCTGGTTGGGAGAAAGGCCAGGTCGAGAAGAATGTTCAGGATTCGCGCCATCGGTTCTTTCAACCGACACCACGCTTTCCATCGTTGGAAGCCCTGAACGACTGGCTGGAGCTTCGATGCAAGGAGGTTTGGCAGCAGACCCCGCATGGAAAGATGCGTGGCACTATCGCTGACCTCCTGGCCGAGGAAACAAAAACTCTGATGCCAACGGCGCGTGTCTTCGATGGTTTTGTCGAGCATAGCAAACGGGTGTCCCCAACCTGCCTGGTTCACTTCGATCGCAATCGCTACAGCGTTCCGGCATCCTTTGCCAACCGACCCGTCAGCATTCGAGTTTATCCAGACCGTATCGTTGTTGCAGCGGAGGGTCTGATCATATGCGAGCATCTTCGCGTCATCAGCCGGTCGCATGACGGACCTGGGCAGACGATTTACGATTGGCGGCACTATCTCGCGGTCGTGCAACGCAAACCTGGCGCTCTTCGCAATGGTGCGCCGTTCGTCGATCTTCCCGAAGCCTTCAGAACGCTGCAGCAGCACCTGCTCAAAAAGCCGGGTGGCGATCGAGAGATGGTCGATATTCTGGCGCTTGTTCTCCAGCACGACGAACAGGCAGTGCTATCGGCAGTCGATATGGCTTTGACGTCCGGAGTTCCGACCAAAACCCATGTGCTAAACCTGTTGCATCGCCTCGTCGATGGCAAATCCTCGACACCACCTACGATCGACGCGCCGCAAGCTCTTACACTTGCCAACGAGCCCAAGGCCAATGTCGAACGCTACGATACCCTGAGGAAGACTGCGGAGGTCCGCCATGCGTCATAACCCAGCCAGCGGAGCGATCGTTATCATGCTGCGCCAACTGAAGATGCACGGCATGGCTCAGGCAATCGGTGAGCTCACCGAACAAGGATCGCCAGCTTTTGAGGCTGCCATTCCTATTCTGTCGCAACTGCTCAAAGCGGAAACGGCAGAGCGGGAGGTTAGATCAACCGCCTATCAGCTCAAAATTGCCCGCTTCCCGGCCTATCGCGATCTCAACGGCTTCGACTTCTCCAGCAGCGAGATCAACGAGGCGCTCGTGCGCCAACTCCATCGCTGCGACTTCCTCGATGATGCCAACAACATCGTGCTGGTCGGCGGACCTGGGACAGGCAAAACCCATATTGCCACCGCTCTCGGTATCCAGGCAATCGAGCATCATCACAAACGCGTCCGGTTCTTCTCAACAGTCGAACTGGTCAACGCGCTTGAACAGGAGAAGACGCAAGGTCGCTCAGGGCAGATCGCCAATCGGCTTGTCCATTCCGATCTCGTCATCCTCGACGAATTGGGCTACCTGCCGTTCAGCGCGTCGGGAGGAGCTTTGCTGTTCCATCTCCTGAGCAGGCTCTACGAACGTACCAGTGTCGTCATCACCACCAACCTGAGCTTCAGCGAATGGGCCAGCGTCTTTGGCGATGCCAAGATGACCACGGCGCTGCTCGACCGCCTGACCCACCACTGCCACATCCTCGAAACCGGAAACGACAGCTTCCGCTTCAAGAATAGCTCAGCTCATGAACCGAAAAACACGAAGGAGAAAAACAGGAACTTGACCTCTACACCAGACCCGAAACATATCTAAAAGGCGGGTCAAATCTCGGTGGAAATACCGGGTCAGTTCTCAGTGGAAATCAACAAAGTGAGCTTCGGCAACAAATCTATACGAGTACAGAGGAGCCCCTGGATCTTTGTCTCATGCAGGCACCTTGCATCTATCGTCAGGCGGCGCTTGAAGCGCTGTTGCGAACGAATACAAACCACCGTGAAGTCATGACCGGAAACAGTGTTCAGTCCGTCCGCAGCGCAGTGATTTCTGGCTTAGGGATCAGCGTGCTGGGAGCTTCGTGCTTGGGGGCGGGATTACGGCCATCTCGACGAATGCACGATCTGGAGGCGCTCCCGCTGGCGACGATCAGTCTACACGGGCGAGATCATCGAAAAGATGACGTGGTGACCGTCATGCGGGAAGTTCTAGCTGATCACTTGCGGAGTGACCTGCCATTGAACTTTCCTCCAGAGGCGATTAACGCCTAGCACGACTTCAGCAGGCGACGTGATAGACGACGTTTCCCGACAAGCAGCCACTGGGGCCGATCAGGGCGCCATTGCCGCAGTTGATGCAGAACGCTTTCTTGCTCTCGCAATTTGCAGAAGCAGCTAAGCTCTCAATAGGGCGGATTAAACAGGTGAACAACATTCCCGCTACCGATGACGACAATTTTCAGACCTACGTATTAGGTAAAGAGGGCGTCACCGTTGTCCGATTTTGGGCAACATTGTGCCCACCTGAACTGCACCCCATTTCGACCGGACAGTCGGCATAAGCAGAAGGCTCAAGCACAGGCTTGGGTATAGGCTTATGTCTAACGAGTATCGACACGTTGAATTGCTGACAGGAGATGTCCGCCGCAGGCGATGGACAACCGAGCAGGGGTCGTTTGGCTATCGTTACTAGAAGTCCAGGGGATACCAGCGGGATCTCGCTCGATCGGTACTGCGCTCCGGCAGACTTGGCGAAGACACCGGGGCACCCTCGTCGACTGTTGCTGCTTGAGCATATAGCTCAAGGGGAAGCGATTGGGTGAATAAATATAGTCAACGACCAGTCTGATTCTCATCACGATCGATCGGCCTTTTGCGAGAACTCACGCCGATCAGCTCGTAGGGTTTGCCCCGGTCCCCAAGCTTGACCGCAGACTGGAAAGTGTCAATTCGAATCCGGATGCACCATCCAGCATTCGCTCCATCATGAGTGCCCCCTCAAGTGAGGTGACAACAAGGCGCGCTGCAGCGCGGCCTTCAAGATTGCTGTTCACCTGACGATTTCGCAAACCCTCTTCGTATACTTTTTGTACCCACTCAAGATGTTCACGGAAAAATGCTTCAGTCCCTGCCCGCAACTCTTCTGGCAAAATCTCGAGTTCGGCTGTAAGGGCCGCACAGAGGCAACCCAAACCTTTGTCCACTCCGGTAAGATAAAGCCGACCATAGGCATCTATTCGATCCAGTGCGTTGTCCGAATGTGCCTCTATTCTTGTCAGGGCATTTTTGTAACGCTGCCTGTAACTATCAAGAACCGTAGAGACCATTATTTCTTTTGTCGGGAAATGATAATGAATACTCGCCTTCCGAATTCCCACCCGTTCTGATACGTCTGCATAGCTGAAGCCGGAATACCCCCTGCGGCGTACAAGGTTTTCTGCATGTCTCAGCAGTTCATCGCGCATTTCAGACACGCCGTATCTCCTTTCCAAGCAAGCTATCGATAAGTAGATAGGCAACCGGACGACGAATTGCAACGAAAACGTCGGTTATATGGAGCCGCTCAACCGCGGGCGCCTGTAGCCGCAGGGATTAGTTACTCAAACGACTCTCGATAAGCGAACAATCCCGGCGCCCCGCCCGTCATAAGGAAAAGTACATTCTCGTTGTCCTTCACTACTCCGGAGCGAATCGCGTGAAGCATGCCTGCGAAAGCCTTGCCGGTATAAACGGGATCGACGAGCAAGCCCTCGGTCTGCGCGAGAGTGCTGATCGCGTCCCTCCCATGCTTCGACATGACACCGTAGCTATCTCCGAGTTGGCTGTCATCAACGTGGATTTCCGCCTGCGGGATACCCTCCTCGAAACCGAGCATCGATAGTAGTCTGTCTGTCAAATCTAACGTTCGAGCTTCAGTCGCCGCCGCAGAATCAAAGACGCAGTATCCAACGACATTTCGGTTGTTGCCGCTGAGTGCCCGGAAACCTGCAAGCAGGCCGGCATGCGTGCCGCTGCTGCCCGTTGCGGTAAAGATCCGATCAAATCTAATGTCGTTCGATCGTTCCTGCTCTAGTATTTCGCCGGCGCAATCGACATATCCAAGGCTGCCGCAAGGAGACGAGCCTCCAAGGCCGACAGAGTACGCTTTACGCCCCTGGCGTTGCAACACCCGGGCACGTTCGTGCGCCATGGCCAACGTGTCCGTATCCTTTGAGAAGGTGTGAACCGTTGCGCCAAACAGTTTGTTGAGCAACTGGTTGCCATTCGACTGGTAGGCTTGTGTTTCGTTCGGTACCAGGGTCGAGAGCATCAGTTCACATGCCAAGCCTGCTTTTGCAGCTGCGGCAGCGGTAATACGTGCGTGATTTGATTGCAGTCCGCCGGTCGTAATGATCGTGTCGCATCCATTTTTCAGAGCATCACCGATCAAAAACTCAAGCTTCCTCAGCTTGTTTCCCCCCATGCCGATCCCTATGAGGTCGTCGCGTTTGACATAGATCCGAACGCTTGTGCCGAGTGCCTTCTCAAGCCTGCGTAGCCGTTGAATCGGGGTTGGACCATCGAGGAGAGGAAAATGCGGGAAATCGTCTCGCAGCCTTTGGCGGGTCATGCTCATCAACGTTCATCCTTGATTCTGATATCTTATAGAAAGGATCGGCCGCGTTAGCAGCCGATCCGCGAAGCCTTTTTGGCGGCTCTAGGAATCTTGCTTCAGCACTTCGCTTGAATAAGACGTGCTGGCATCGCCAACAGCAGAAGTGCCGCTCCGGCAATTAGAACCCCGGCAAAAACATACAAGCCGATGTCAGTGCTTCCCGTCTGCGCCTTGATCGCACCGATCACCGTCGGGCTAACGAAACCGCCGATCAGAGCGAGCGAGTTAATCAGAGCGATGCCACCCGCCGCCGCGGTCCCAGACAAATAACGCGTGGGAATGGTCCAGAATACCGGCATCGCCGCGAAAACACCAACCGCGGCGACCGTAAGGCACGCAAGCCCAATGATCAGATTTGTCGTAAAGAACGTGCTGGCGACAAGCGCGGTCGCGCTGATCACCATGCATGTCGCGAGATGCCAACGCCGCTCGCCAGTCGCATCAGAACGCCGGCTAATGACGACCATGCCTATAGTGCTCGCAAGATAGGGGATTGCTGTTAGGAGGCCGATATGGAACGGGTCGGCAATGCCATAGCCCTTCACCATACCTGGCAACCAGAAACCGAGGACATAGATACCGGACGCCACGGCGAAGTAGACGGCCGCAAGCGCGTAGATCCGCGGATCACGAATGGCATCTTTCATCGAGTGCCGGCCGGATTGATCGGTCGGGCTCTTGATGTCTTCGGTGATTTGCGTGCGTTCCCGGTCGGACAACCAGCTTGCCTTCGACGGCCCGTCAATAAGCATCAGACCCGCAACGATACCCAACACCACGGCCGGAAGGCCTTCGATGAGAAACATCCATTGCCAACCATGCCACCCGTTCACGCCCTCCATGTGGCTCATGATCCAGCCAGACAATGGACCGCCGACGACACCGGCAATGGCGATTGCGGACATGAAGATGGCGATGATACCACCACGCATGCGTGCTGGAAACCAATAGGTGAGGTACAGGATGATGCCGGGGAAGAAGCCCGCTTCAAAAGCGCCGAGCAGGAAGCGCGCGATGTAAAACTGCATCGGCGTCTGCACGAACATCATGGCGGAGGAGACCAGACCCCAGCAGATCATAATCCGCATGATCGTCTTACGCGCTCCGATCTTAGTCAGGAGCAGGTTGCTCGGGACTTCGAACAGGACATAGCCTGCGAAGAAAATTCCAGCGCCCAAGCCGTAGACAGCATCGCTGAAACTGAGATCCTGCTGCATGCGCAACGCAGCAAAGCCGATATTAACGCGATCCAGATAGGCCACGATGTAGCTTACGAACAGCAGTGGCAAAATTTTCCATGCTACCCGTTTGTAGAGATTGTCAGTGTCTGTCGATGGCAAGGCCGTCGCCGCGGAATCGTACGATGTCATTCTACTTCCTCCCAGAGTCGAATTGTTGATGAACTGATGGCGGCCCAGGGTTACAGGCCGAGATAGCCCCCCCGCTCCTTGGCCGGATGCGCGGCAAGTGCCGTCTCGATCGGCTCGCAGCCCCAACCTGGCCGGTCCGGTACGACGATCGCGCCGTTCTCGATGATCGGTGCGTTGGTGAAGAGCGCGTCGTCCCAGGCGAGACGATCGACGTCATGTTCCATAATCCGCAGATTCGGCACCGCCGCCGCGAAGTGGACGTTCATCATCGTTGCGAGATGGCTATAGAAATTGTGCGGTGCCACGTTCACATCGAAGGCTTCGGCCGTATTGGCAATCTTCATCGACTGCCAAACACCGTTCCAGACGACATCAATGATCGCAACGTCGACAGCCTGTGACTGGAAGTAAGGCAAGTACTGCCGCACCCCGAACAGGGTTTCGAGGGAACTGATGGGGGCATGGCTTTGCTGGCGAATGTAGGCGAGAGCCTCAGGATTGTAGATGTCCAACTCGCACCAGAGGAAATCGAAATCCGACAGTGCGCGGATCAAGCGGACATACCCCTCCGTTCTGGCGTTGAAATTGAAATCGACAAGCAGCTCAACATCGGGACCGAGACCATCCTTGAGCGCTTCGAGGTGAGCGCGCACGTTGCGGATCAGCGTCTTGTCGATATTGAGTTCGGGTTTATAGGGCGCGCCGAAACCCGCATGCCATTGTTTGGGTCGCCCCTCTCCGTGAAGAAACAGGTTCGTCTTGGCCGCACCGATACCGCTGTTGCGCGCATCAAGCCCCGCTTGCTTCACATCGTCCAGCGTATCGATCTTCGGCGAATAAAACGATGGATGTGAAATGCGCCAGGTCGCGCAATGCGACCAGTAAATTGGGATGGCGTCACGGTGCTTGCCGCCAAGAAGCTCATAGCACGGAACCCCGAAATCCTTGGCCTTAATATCCAAGAGAGCATTCTCGATGGCTCCGAGTGCTTCTGCCGCCAGACCGTATGGTGCGGGCCTGATCGACGCAGCGAGAACCCCATAGATCCGCTCGTGATCGGTGACCGAACTGCCGATGACACGCTGTCCAAACCGGCGGATCACATCGGTTAATCCCGGCGGACCGTAAGCTTCATCGTACTCGCTCCAGCCGACGAGCCCTGTATCCGTCGTTATTTTCAGGAAGTTGTAATTTCGCCAGCCCGCGTCACAGGCAAGCGTCTCCACCCGTTCGATCTTCATCCCGCATTCCTCCCAGAACTAAATTGGATGCCGATATTACTTGCCTATCTACTAGTAGAGTGTTAGGTTGTCAATCACGTATTGATCGCAATCGTCCGCACCTTTCATCAGAAGGCGGAACGCAGGCCTTACGTCCCAGGCTGGAAAGATCCGTCTGCGGAACATCGACCAATGACTCCAAGGAGGCTCAATTGACTGCTACGAAGAAGCCCTTCGCCGACATCAAGGCGATCCGTGAAACGCAGGACGTCGTCCGCAACCAGCCGGAACTCGGAAAAGTCACGTTCAAAGTCAAAGGCAGGTCCAACGGCGGTCTTGCAATCGCTTCGCAGACCGGTCCCCTCATTCAAAACGGGCTGGCAGACAATACGCGTGACGGAAAGTTTTCTCTTATTGGCGATGAGCCTGTGGCACTGCTGGGCACCGACACCGGTGTCAGCCCCGCTGAATACGTCCTTCAGGCACTTGCCGGCTGCTATATCGTAACCCTGGCCTCCATGGCTGCCAGCAAAGGGATCGATCTCAGCGGACTCGAACTCGACCTGGGCTTCGATATCGATCTCAACGGCTTCCTGGGTCTTGACGAGACGGTCCGCAAGGGTGCGCAGGCGATCAATGTCGACGTCAAGCTAACCAGCGACGCGGCAAACCGCGAGCAGCTCGAGGAGTTGGTACGCGAACTGCCGAACAATTCCCCGATCCACGACACGCTGGCCAATCCGGTCAAGATTGCAGCGCGTCTGGTTTGACCGATCGTGGCCGGCGGGGAGCCCCTCCTCGCCGGCACACCAATTCATGTTCGTCACCAAAACTCAACCGAGCGGTATAAATCCATGAAATCCGAACTGTATTACGTTACCGATATCTACTGCCTCTGGTGCTATGGCTTCAGAAGAACAATCGATCGTATAGCTACGGAATATGCCGACCGCGTCGACTTGCGGCTGGTCAACGGCTGCATGATTCCGCAGGAGATGCAGCTCGGAGAATTCTTCGGACGCTTTCCGGATCCTATCGGCCTGCATCAGCGTGTGAGCGAGGTGTCCGGTCAGGATTTCGGTGAACCTTATCTCGAACATATCCGCAATCATGCAACCTCGAAGCGCAAGTTGAATTCGCTCGTTCCCGCAAGGGCGATGGCAGTAATGCAAATGCTCGGCGTAACAGATTCACTGGCGGTTTCCTCGCAGATGCAGCGCGCCCACTACGACGACGGACTCGACCTTCTTCTACCCGAAAGCTACCGTGCGCTCGACTGCATGAAGACGATCGACTTTGAACAGTTCAAGTCTCTGCTAGTGGATAAGGCAACTCTGTCCACCGTCTTAAATGGTGTTCGATGGGTGAGCGATGTTGGCGTACAGGGCTTTCCCGCACTGCTCCTGAAGCAGAGTGAAACGCGGTATAAGATGATAGCGCGTGGATTCATGCCATATGAGGGGGTAAAGGCTGGACTCGACGCCGCCCTTGGTAGCTTGCTGGACGTGGCGGCGACCACGGGCCTCGCATGCCAACTTGACGGAACCGGATGCCAATGACGCTAAGCTCAGATACATGTGTGCTGCTGACCGATGCTCCTTGGGTTGATACGGAACTGGAGGAAAATATCTTTCGCAGCGCCGGGTTGGAGTTTATTCGCGCGCCGGCCGAGGAAGAGACCCTTGCCCGACTTCTAGCCTCCGTCGAGCCGGCGGCCATCATTACCTGTTGGGCATTAATCTCGCCTGGTATGATCCATGAAGCAGAAAAGCTCAGGGTTATCGCCCGGCTTGGCGCTGGCGTGGACAACGTGGCCGTCGAAGCTGCCACCGATCGCGGAATTTGGGTAACCAACGTCCCGGACTATTGCGTCGGGGAAGTGTCCGACCACGCGGTCGCGCTTATGCTGGCCCATTGTCGCGGCATCGTCCGACTCGATGCCGAGGTGAAGCGAACCGGCTGGCGCTCTGATGGGGCCGGCTTGCAACGTGTCTCGGATCTAACCGTCGGCATCGTCGGTCTTGGAAGGATCGGATCGGAGACCGCACGCAAGCTGAAGGCGTTTGGGTGCCGGGTCATCGCCATGGCACGCACTGGAAGCCACGACAGCAGCTTGGCGGAGCCGGTCGACCCAGATAATTTCGCTAGATTGGCAGATGTGATTATCCTGCACGCGCCCTTGAACGCCGAGACGTCCGGGATGATCGACACACGTTTCCTGTCGAAATGCGCAAAGCGCCCGCTGCTTATAAATGTGAGCCGAGGCGGGCTGGTGGACAACGCAGCTCTTGCCGTGGCGCTCGACGCCGGGATGATCAGAGGTGCCGCCCTCGACGTCGTTGATGGCGAGCCCTCTCCCCCGCAATCGCTCCTCAACCGAACGGATGTGATCATCACACCGCATGTCGCTTACGCATCGACTGCTGCAATGGTGGAACTGCGCACACGAGCTTGCGAGGAGGTCATTCGCGTACTACGCGGTGAACAACCGCGCAATGCATGCAACACTCCTCGCGTGACCTAAGACTTCAACTGCGGATTTTCCCGGTTAGCGCGCTACCAAACCGACCCCGAACTATCGATTAGCTGAAATTGCGTTTCGAATCCGGTCGAGTCCTTCCTGCAAGACGGAACGGGGGCAAGCAAGGTTCAGCCGGATATGGCCCTCGCCGCTGTCTACGAACATTTCGCCACCCTCGATGACAACACCGGCCCGTTCGAGGAAGAAGCGCGTCAGGTCGATCGAACCTGAGAAATAGGCGCGCATGTCGATCCAGGCAAGATAGGTCGCCTCGGGAATACGCAACCTTGCATCCGGGAGATGCGTCCGCACAAACTCATCTGCGAGCGCAAAGTTCCCATCCAGGTAGACCCGTAGGTCGTCCAACCAAGCTTCGCCCCCGCGATAGGAACCGATGGCAGCCGCAAGGCTGATCGGATTGATGAACGGATAGTGCAGTTCGTTCCAAACCGCTCTTAGCGCCTCATCGGGGATGACGATTGTGGCAATCATCATGCCGGCGAGATTGAAGGTCTTACTCACCGCCATGCATGTGACGACATCGCGGCTTTCCGGGAAAAGCTTGGCGAGTGGCGTGTGTTTGAGCCCGCTGCGAAGCAGGTCGCAATGGATTTCGTCGGAAATGATCTTCACGCCGTGTTTGAAGCAGACTTCCGCGAGGCGCCGCAACTCGGCTTCGCTCCACAGCCGCCCGGTGGGATTGTGTGGGTGACATAGGAAGAAGACCTTGACCGAGCCGTCCGCCGCCTTTTCTTCGAAATCTTTGAAATCGACTTCGTAGTAGCCGTCATTGTTGATGAGTGGCGATGTGACCAATGTTCGGCCGCTCTTCACCGTAGCGTGCTTGAAATAACCGTAGGACGGGCTGAGAGTCAGCACCTTGTCATGCGGTCCGCAGAGATAGTTGACGAGGCCGAACAGTGCAGGAATGACACCGAGCGACAGGACCAGCTGCTCGCGCGGGAAGCTCCAACCGTGCCGGCGCTGACACCAGGCGTGGAAGACATCATAAAGGTGGTCATCGTAGTTCATCGTATAGCCGAAGATCGGATGCTTCAACCGATCCGACATGGCATCCAGTGCGGCTTGCGGGGCAGCGAACTGCATATCGGCCACCCACATCTGGATGATCTCCTCTTTCGGCCGATCGAGCACGACCGGCACGGTACCCTGCGGGAAGAGATATTTCTCATATCCTTCCACTGCGGACGCATTGCTATCGAGACGGGAAATCAGGCGGTCGAAATCGTGGTGCATTGGAGACTAACCAGGAAACGTGAGTGGATTGCGCTGGACATCGTTGCGTTGAAAGCAGTTTAATCTACAAGCTGCTACAATTCTTACTAATGTTCTAGCTGATGCTGCGAATCAGTGGCAGATTCCACTAAGGAACGACGAAATGGACGAGATTGATTTCAAGATACTCATCGAGCTGCAAAAAGACGGCCGGCTTACCAATCAAGAGTTAAGCGAACGCGTGAATCTGTCACCCTCCCCGTGCCACAGGCGCGTCCGGCTTTTGGAAGAAGCCGGTGTGATCGAAGGTTATGGTGCGCGGCTCAGCCATAGGGCTCTCGGAATGCCGATCATCGCCTTCATTCTTGTCCGGCTCGCGGCGCAGAGCAAAAACGCCATGGCAGAATTCGAGCTGGGTATTCGCCGAACATCCGAAATCACCGCCTGTTATCTCATGTCGGGACGGCAGGATTATCTACTTCAGGTGTTCACCGCCTCATTGGATAGTTATGAGGAATTCGTGCGCAACAAACTCTCAGAGCTGCCGGGTATCGGATCCTGGGAGACGAATTTCGTGTTTGGGGAAATCAAGAAGAGCGTCCTGACGCCGAAAATAGGTTCACGTTTACCTTCTCCTGGCGAAGGCAGGGAGGCCTAGATGCGCTGGTGGATTGAGCCGAATCGGCGCGGTCGCTAACCAGCGACAACTATGGATCGCTATGGCGCCCGTCTTCGATAGCCTGATGGAAGAATAGGACCTAGCTTACCGCTCCGCGCCATCGCGATCATTGCTGCACTGGCGCTCCTGTTCCGCCTGCCGGAGAATCTGCTGGCGCTGCTCGTTCTGCGCACCCATTGGCAGCCCCGGCCAGCTCCCGCGAAGTCCTTGCGACGCGACCGGCGGCGAGCACCTGCTGCGGGGCGGCGATGGCCGAACGACCGTCGGCGGCGTTGCCCGATCCTCTTGATCGCGTCTATACTGCCAGAACGTATCCCTTCCACTATCGCGATGCGCTCGTCACCAATTGTCGACTTGACGTCGGGAGCATATCGCCAGCGATTCCGGGCATAGCTGTGACTTTCGCGGAGGCACGAAGCCTTCGGTGGCTGCAGGAATGCCAAGGGATTAGCCTTTCATATGAAGATTGTGCTCCTTTGCCGGTTGACCCGCCCCAGGGGAAGCTTCGTTTCGTCAAGTCAACGACCAAGCTCTCCGCGCTGTTGGTCGACGGATGAGATAGTGCTGTGCTTGAGGATCTCATCTGGAAGCGCATCACCCCAGTCTTTCATGGCATATAAAATGTCGTGCAAAGACAGTCCAAGTTCGGTCAGTTCGTAGACTACACGCGGAGGCGTTTCGGCGTATGCCATGCGCGTCACCAAACCGTGCTCTTCAAAACGCCTGAGGCGATAGGTCAGTGTGTGTGCGCTGATCCCAGGCAGCCTGCCGCGCAATTCGGTAAAGCGACGCGGCCCGCCCAGCAGCTCACGGACGATCAATGTAGCCCAGGGGCCGTCGAGAAGAAGCAGAAATCGCTCGACCCCGCAGCACGGCAGTTTTTTTACGGTCACTGAATTTTCTTCCATTAGTGCATTTGACGTAACTGATGCACATCATGCACCAATGGGTTCCGACCTTCAACGGAAATGGAGCAGTTTATGTCTTTCATCATTCACGGCGCGACGGGGGCACAAGGCGGCCCGCTTTTTGATCTCCTGCTATCCAAAGGGGAAGCTGTACTCGCAGCGGTTCGCGATCCGGCCAAGTCCGATGGGAAACCATGTATCGCTGTCGACAACAGTTCCCTGGATTCCCTGATATCCGCCTACAATGGCTCGGACGGGGTCTTCTTTCATCTACCGCAGACCCCGGAGCCTGTACGGGTGGAATATGCCCTCAACTTCTTGGAAGCGATCAAGATAGCAAAACCCAAGCGTGTGGTGCTTTCGACCAGCGGCGCCGTCATTGATCAGCCCGGATCATCAGTTCAGGTGTCCGAAGACAGTGCCATGGGAATGCTTGTGCGCGGCATCAGCGACAGCAAGATATCCTACGCCGTCGTGGCCCCTCGCCTATACTTGGAAAATCTGCTGTTGCCCATGGTGGTGGGCAGGGTAAAACAAGACGGTGTTCTGTTATATCCGATCCGCGCGGACCTCCCGGTATCCTGGAGCTCCCATCTGGACATCGCGGAAGTTGTCGAAAGACTACTGGCGGACCATACGGTCACCGGTATCGTCGGTGTCGGACACCTGCCCGGAATGAACGGTGCGGCACTGGCTGATGGGTTCTCGGCGCGGTTCAACCGGCCAGTTCAATTCGAAGCACAGTCGCCGGAAGAATTCCGCAAATTGCTGGAACCAATGTTTGGCCCAGCCGCCGCCAATGTTGCGGCCTTCTATCAAGCCCTCTCAAAGCTCGATAAAAATGTGATCGTTGAAGAAACGAGCGCACAGCGGCTTCTCGGTCTATCACCACGCAGCGTCGAAAAATGGCTGGACGACGTCTCCGCCTGACTTTGGAGATGAGGCTACAAAGGAAGTCGTCTCGGCCAAATCCGAGGCGGCTGTTCGGCCAATGGTACCTTCAACTTCGTCCTGACCTTGGCGTTTCTATGGCCGTTTGACGCCGAAGGACAACCGCCGACGCAGCCGTGCCATCTCGTCTCTGCGAAGTCAGCTGGCCGTGGTAATTCTCGCGCTTGTGTCGCTGCAATTGACCTTCTCCAGCATCCAACTGGCCTTCGGCTGCGGTTTCACGGAGATGCGCTTTCGGGGAGCTGTACCCGCACCTTGATCGTCGGCTTGCCATCGCAATTATGGCCGACGCGGAAGACGGCCCTATAGCTCAACGAGACCGGCGCCTGCTGGTTCGCCAGCGTGGCGTGTGCGAAAGCGGCCGTCGAGCCGATTGCGCCAGCGAGTATCAAGGATTTGAGTGCCCGACATCGTCATAGCTACCTGAAGGCCGTCGTGGCCTTGGACCGATTGTCCAATCCCCTATCGGGCACCATGCCGACTATCAAAAGTGGAAAATTCCACTGTTCGGCTGGTGAGGTAAAATGAATGCTATATCACGTTGGCTTAGCGCCAAGAATCATCGAACTACAGTCATCAATATTCTGATGTTGACTGGAGTGCTCGCGATGGCCGGTAGTGCCGGTCTGTTCAAGGTGGTGGGCGGCTGTGCCGTCGCGATCGCAGGTGCCTATTTCCTCGTTCGCGCGATCAGCTTGACCGTTCGGTCCTGGGCTGGCGCCAATTTGTACCAGATCGCGCTGATCTGGATACCCGGCATTCTTGCCCTCGGTCTCGCTGTAGTCGGCCTCTACCTCGTCACCAGCAGCGAACCACTGAGCCTTGGTTATGTTCTTGGCTTGACCCTGTTCGGGACCGAGGTGGCCATGCTCGCCATTGCCGGCGCCGACCTTGTCGGGACCTCAGCCAAAACGGTGGAGACCGCCTGATGGATTTTCCGGTCTTTCATCTAGATTTCTTCGGCAATCGCTGGCTGATCGCCACGATCGCCATCCTGCATGTGCTGATCAATCACGGCCTAGCCGTCGGCATGATGCCGCTCGTCGCCGCCATGGAGTGGTACGGACACAAGAAACAAGATCCGCGCTGGGACAGGCTCGCCTATAAAATTCTGTTTTTCTGCTTCCTGATCACCACGACGGTCGGCGCGCTTACCGGCGTCGGCATCTGGTTCTCGGTCTCGCTGGTTAATCCCTATTCTATCGCCAGCCTGATCCGCGTCTTTTTCTGGGCCTGGTTCACCGAATGGCTGGTGTTCGTCACCGAGGTCTGCCTGATCCTCGCCTACACTCTGACCTGGAAGAAGTGGAGCAGCCAAGGCCCGGAAGCGAAGAAGCGGCACATCCGGCTCGGCTTTGCGTTAGCGTTCGCCTCCTGGGTGACAATGGCGATCATCGTCGCGATCCTCGGCTTCATGATGGATCCAGGTAACTGGATGACGGACCGCAGCTTCTGGACGGGCGTAATGAACCCGCTCTACGTCCCCCAACTCGCGTTCCGCACGCCGCTTGCCGCCGCCATGGCCGGCATCATCGCGGTGTTCCTGATCCTCTTCTTCACGAAGAGACAAGATGGCTTCCGACACGATGCGCTGCGGGCCGTGGGTTTATGGACGCTGGCCTTTGCCCCGTTCGTGCCCGTCGCCGGCTGGTGGTACTACACCTCCGTTCCCGACGCGATGAAGGACAATCTCGGCGTTTCGTTGGCGACACTGGAATTCGTCGACTGGCAGACCAAGTTCCTCCAGATCGCCGTCATCACCGTCGTCACCATCCTGCTCGTCGTGCAATTCGCGATCTCGCGGCCCAACCGGCTGCCGAAGGTGGCACTGGTCGTGCCATTCTTCGCCATCCTCTGGATGACGGGGCATTTCGAGCGGGTGCGCGAGTTTATCCGCAAGCCCTATGTGATCGGCCAGTACATGTATGCCAATGGCATGCGGGTCGACGATTACGCCCTGCTGCAGCGCGACGGCGTCCTCACCTAGTCGATGGTGCGGGCCTCGCGCTCATATTCCATCCTCGCGCAGTGCCGGTAGGCCGCGGACAGCACCGTACTGCGGCCGTCGCCGCGGCTGACGATGCTGGCTGAGAAATGGGCGATGGCCACGGCGACAAAAGCTCCTGGTTCGAACCTCGTTCGTCGGGAGCGGCAGGCCAACCCGGCCCCTTGCCAGGGCCTCTACGCAAGGCGTCGCATCAGCGACGTATAATTGCGCCCTTGGAACCGCTCCTTCGGAACGGCCGGGATGATCCTCCAAAGTGTCGGCTTTGCCGACGTGCAAATCTGCACATTTCCTTGAGCATGCATCCGGAGGAGTTTTGGCGTCGCACCTGCAGCGCCAAAACCACAAAGGAGTGCCACCGGAATGAAGAAACCGTCGTCGAAGATCAGGGAAGAAATCGCCAGGCTCCAGGATCAGCTCAAAGCAGCCGAGACGCGCGAGGCCGAGCGCATCGGCCGGATCGCGCTCAAGGCCGGTCTCGGCGAAATCGAGATCGAGGAAGCCGCACTTCAGGCGGCGTTCGAGGACATCGCCGGGCGGTTTCGCGGAGGCAAGGGGCAGACGACCGGAAAGAAGAATGCCGGTGACGGCAGGACCGGCGGCGAGACATCCGCGGCGCTCGCGCCTGGCGCGGATGCGGGCGGCGCTGGCGAGGCTTGAGCGGATGCGGCGAACCACATCGACCGATGCCCGCAAGAAAGACACGCGCGAGAAGATCGAACTTGGCGGCCTGATCGTGAAGGCCGGCCTGCGCTATGAAAAAAGGGCGCTGCTGCTCGGCCTGTTGATCGATGCCGCCGGACGTCTCCGTGGTGACGAAACGGAGCGCTCGCGCCTGACCGCAATCGGCGTGGAGGCGTTCGGTCGCGACAATGAATAGGCTCCTCCTCACAATCCTGCCCGCGGCATTCATGATCGCCACCATGTTGGCGATATCAGGCATCGAGAACTGGCTCTCGGGTTTTGGAACGTCGCCTCAGGCGAAGCTGTTGCTCGGACGGGTCGGCCTCGCCCTGCCCTACACCGCGGCGGCGGCGATCGGCGTTATCTTCCTGTTCGCGACGGCGGGCGCGGCAAACATCAAGGCTGCCGGTCTAAGCGTATTGGCTGGTGCTTCAGTCGCCTGCATCGCAGCGATCGCACGCGAAGGGTGGCGGCTGTATGCTCTTGCCGACCGGGTGCCTCACAGCCAGTCGGTGTTCGCCTACACGGACCCGTCGGCGATGCTTGGCGCATGCGCCGCCGTCCTTGCCGGCATCTTCGCACTGCGAGTCGCGATCAGGGGAAATGCCGCCTTCGCGAAATCAGCGCCACGGCGGATCGCGGGGAAGCGGGCCGTGCACGGCGAGGCCGACTGGATGAAGATGGCCGACGCTGCCAAGCTGTTTCCCCATACCGGCGGCATCGTGATCGGCGAACGGTATCGCGTCGACAAGGACGGCGTGGCGGGCCTGTCTTTTCGCGCCGGTGAGACGAAGAGCTGGGGCGCCGGCGGCAGGTCTCCATTGTTGTGTTTCGACGGCTCGTTCGGTTCGTCGCACGGTATCGTCTTTGCCGGTTCCGGCGGTTTCAAGACCACATCCGTGACGGTCCCGACGGCGCTCAAATGGGGCGGCGGGATGGTGGTGCTCGATCCGTCGAGCGAGGTCGCGCCGATGGTCATCGATCATCGGCGCAAGGCCGGCCGAAACGTGATCGTGCTCGATCCCGCCACGCCCGCGATCGGCTTCAACGCGCTCGACTGGATCGGCCGCCACGGCAACACGAAGGAAGAGGACATCGTCGCGGTGGCGACGTGGATCATGACCGACAATGCGCGCACCGCGTCGGCCCGCGACGACTTCTTCCGGGCATCGGCCATGCAGCTCCTGACGGCGTTGATCGCCGACGTCTGCCTGTCCGGGCACACGGACGAGAAAGACCAGACCTTGCGCCGCGTTCGAGCCAATCTCTCCGAACCGGAGCCGAAGCTGCGCGAGCGGCTGACGCGGATCTATGAACAGTCCGAGTCCGACTTCGTGAAAGAGAATGTTGCCGTCTTCGTCAACATGACGCCGGAGACCTTTTCCGGCGTCTACGCCAATGCGGTGAAGGAAACGCACTGGCTGTCCTATCCGAACTATGCGGCGCTCGTGTCGGGCGACAGTTTCTCGACCGACGATCTCGCGGAAGGCGACGCGGACGTGTTTATAGCGCTCGATCTCAAGGTACTGGAAGCGCATCCGGGTCTGGCGCGCGTCGTCATCGGCTCGCTGCTGAACGCGATCTACAATCGCAATGGCAAGGTCAAGGGACGCACGCTCTTCCTGCTCGATGAGGTCGCCCGCCTCGGTTATCTGCGCATCCTTGAGACCGCCCGCGACGCCGGCCGGAAATACGGCATCACGCTCACCATGATCTTCCAGTCGATCGGCCAGACGCGCGAAGCCTATGGCGGCCGTGACGCGACAAGCAAATGGTTCGAGTCCGCATCATGGATATCGTTCGCGGCGATCAATGACCCGGATACGGCGGACTACATCTCGAAGCGCTGCGGCGACACCACGGTCGAGGTTGACCAGACAAACCGCTCCACGGGAATGAAGGGATCATCGCGCTCACGATCGAAGCAACTCAGCCGTCGGCCGCTGATCATGCCGCACGAGGTCCTGCGCATGCGCGGTGACGAACAGATCGTCTTCACGGCAGGCAATCCGCCGCTCAGATGCGGGCGCGCCATCTGGTTCCGGCGTGACGACATGAAGGCCTGTGTCGGACAGAACAGGTTTCATCTGAAAGAATAGTTGACGTAACGTGGCGTGGGGATCACTTCGACACTCCCCGCCGTTCACAAGTTCGAAAGGGGCAACAAAGAATGCATTGGAAAAAAGACTGGTATTCCCTGAGGGGACCGCTGATCATCTGGGCCGCGTTCATGGCCATCACGCCTATCATCCTTGTCGAAGCGATCATCAGCCTCGACGTATTCCCGCAGCATGCGGATTTGTTGCTGAGGATCGTTGCTTTGATCTGTACGGCTGCGTTTGTGCCGTTGGCGACCCTCGCTGAGATCGCCCCGCCATTCGTGACCAGGGAAGAGGTCAGATGGCGTAACCGCAACACGGAAACGCTTTTCGAAGGCGATGTCGTCTGGGAAGATGTGCCGTTCCTGCCGCCCCTGCTCAACCGGATTCGCTCGACGACCGGCAAGCGCAGGCGACGGGAAGAGGGGAACGATGCTCCTGCTGCCAGCGCGACGGTCAGTACGTGATCACGGGTATTCCGGGCTGCCACCGTCGATGTACTTGATCTTGCGCTGTGTTATAAGATGTCTCCTTTCCCCAACACCAGCGAGAGGATCGTCATCCGACTGGAACGAAACTGCGATCAGCGGGTCCGGTGCGCTTGCGCATAGAGCCGTGCGGCGAAGCTGTCTCGCCCGCACATCTCTCGGCCAGTCACTGATACCCATCACAGAAATGAATCGGAAGCTGCCCTTCGATTCATAAGTGTCGTTGGACCATATTATGAACATCGGCGACGATGCGGCATGGGTAATTACCACTACCAGTTCTATTGCCAGAAGATCGACGCCAAGAGAAACATGGCGCGCTACTACATGCTTGCGATCCAGCCCACTCTCTTCGGGGAAACAGCCGTGGTGCGGGCATGGGGACGTATCGGCAAGGCGGGCGGGGAGATGACCGAGGTCTTCAGTGCGGAGAAGGATGCTGTCTCGCGCTTTCTCGAACTGGTGCTGCAGAAGCGAAAAAGGGGCTACAGACCAGCAAGAAGCTGTGGAAACCCCAACAGCAGCGCCATTCTGCGGACATCGCCCCATGACAATATCCAGATCGGCTGAGAAGGTTTTCCGTCTTTAACGAGGAAACCATCATGACCACCACCAATGAAATCGCCGACAAGATCGCATCCGAACAGAGCCTGACCAAGGCGCAAGCCAAGAAGATTGTCGAGGCCGTGTTCGCATCGATCGCGGCGGCAGCCACCTCTGGCGCGGAAACGTCGATCCCCGGCTTCGGCAAGTTCAAAATCAAGGACACACCGGAGCGCGAGGCTCGCAATCCGGCGACAGGCGCCACCATCAACGTGGCCGCTGCGAAGAAGCTGACCTTCCAGCCTGCGAAAGCCCTGAAGGATGCACTGAACAAGTGATCCGCGCCAGGGTGGGCGGAATAGCCACGAAGAGCCGCCGGAGCGGCTCCCTGCCGAGCGTCATTGGCGCCGCTTACCGTCACGCTCGAAACTGATCTCGATCTCGACGAAGAACGGGATCTTGATTGCGAACTTCAGGGCGAACTTGCCACCCCGGAAGAAGTGACAGATCACCTTACTGAGGATGCGGAGCCGGCGGCCGGTGGCGCTGAGGAATTGAGCGAGGCGTTTCATACGGTTTCTCCTTGTCGATTGCGGTTATCGCGGGGAGAGGATGCAGACCGGAAAGGCAGGCTGCACCGGCTGGCCGGAACGAGAGTGGAGGACCTTTTGAACACCTGAATTTTGGACCGCGAGGAGCCGCTTGCGGCGGGGAACATTCCGGTGGCGAAAGGTTGCGGCCTGACTGCGCGGGATGCACGATCCCCGATAGTCGATGACCGTCCTCGACAAGGGGATGAAACGTCCCGCCATCATGCGGACCGGATAGCGGCGGTTGCCAGTGCGGGTGATTGCCGCCCTCAGAAGGGCGGCTCGGCGTCGATGGAACCGTCCTGCTCGGCCATGATGACCGCCAGTTCAGCCTGAGCCAGTTCCAGCTCCGCGGCAACCTGGCGACGCTCGTCCGGATGGCAATGGTTCATCTCGCGGCGCAGTTCTTCGATGTGTTGTTCCAGCAGCATCGTCATCTCCTTGACGTTTGAAAAAGATGACGCCGCGGGGCGTGAGGAAATGACGGGGTCAAGGATCGCGACAGCGACCGCTTGAGGCGGCGAGCGGAGGAGCCGATTTTCCGGTGGCGCCTTTCAGGGCGGCTCCTGAAAATTGGAGGTGCCGCGAAGTCCTTGAGGCCGGCATTTCCTCACGGCACGATTGGTCACTCTGAGCAGACCCCACCTCTCCGTATCGCGACCGGAAGAAGGAAGCGGGCTCGATGCCGGTTCCTTCTTTGATTTCAACAGGGGAAGAGCCCCGCCGTTTCCGGCAGGGCCCGTCTTCGATCAGGCATCGCGCTTCGGGCGGTTCCAGACCAGCGTGTAATCGCCGTCCTTCTCGGTCGGCCACAGGGCCGCGTTGATCGGAGCCGGGAAGCTCGGATCGTCGAGCTTGACGGAGATGTAGGGTTCGCCATCGCCCGAAACCTGGCTCCATGCCGCGCCTACTTCCGCTGCACCGGACATGATCCGGAAGTCAGGAGCGTCGCGGGAGGTGCGTTCGATCGGGTTCAAGCGGGCCTTCATGGAGACCGTCAAAGTGCGCACGTGGCCGAGGATGGTGTTGCCGTTGGTGGTGAATTCGCCGATGACTGCCATTTTCGAGATCCTTTCGGGTTGATCGGGGCGCGACCATCGCGTCCTCGATGACTGTCGAATTGATCGGAGACGATCGGGCCGCACCCCCGGGGTCTCCATTGCGCCTGCGCAATGGGGTGGCTTGTCGGGCCGGAACAAAGTGGAGGGCGGACGGGAGCGACTTTCTTGTTCCGCGCGGAATGGCGGCGCAGCCGACAGGGGAAGAAAGTTGCGGACGGCCGTTGCGGAAAAACGATCGAGGCGCAGCCGTTCTTCGATCAGACATGTCAAATCGAGGCCGCGTTGGCCGCGCCCGTGTTCAGACGGATGATCTCGCAATGCGGCCATCGGTTATCGGTGGAATTTGCCGTCCAACGATAAACACCCCTGCCGCTGTCCGCACTCTCTCGTTCTCCATCCGGAGGCCTGCCGACTTCCGGCCGAATGCGCTGCCTTTTTGCTTCCTCACGACGGTCATGGGCAATCTGCGAGCTGATGGGGCGGTATTCATGCCAGCAGTTCCCGGCGATGGATCCCTCTGCGCACGGCAATGCTGGCGGCCATCCTGGTCCCTGCTCCGACCAATGCGATCCGAGCCAATGGAAGCGAAGATGCATACATGTTGTTCTGGAACCGCCCGAAGCGCGATGCCTATCGATGATCGCTGCCCCTTTCGGCAGGTGGGTCTTCCCGGCCCTCCCGGTCGCGGGCAACCCGAGGGACCAGAGCGACCATTACAAGAACAGGCGGTGTCACTTCTCGCCGGCATCCGCCTGCGGCTGAAGGCTGTGCAGATAATTGACCGCCCGCTGCGCATGCGCCGCTGCCTGGAAGATGGCGCGGCGGTCATTGGAAAGGACCGATAGCCACGTCTGAATATAGGCGGTGTGGTCTGGACGCGGCTCCAGCTCCGGCGTAATATTCAGGTCTGCGCAAACCAGTGCTGCTGAAATTTCCGCGACGAGTTCCTCGCGTGCGCGTTCGGTTCGATCCTTCGAATAGCGGCTGAGATCGCGGCCGACCCTGTTCGGATGCGCTGTCCAATGGGCGCTTTCATGTGCTAAAACAGCAACATAGGACGCAGCGTCCCGAAAGCTTTCAAACGCAGGCATTTGAATGTGGTCGGTCGCCGGCGAATAGAATGCCTTGTCGCCGCCATGCCGAATGACCGCACCGGTGTTGCGAAAGAACCGGTCGGCATGGGCGATCCGCTCGACCGGATCGATGACAGGTTCAGGCCGGTGGTAATAGAGCTCCGGCAGACCGTCTATTTGATCCACGTTAAAGACTGTATACGCTTTCAGAAACGGGATTTGCCGATCGACCTCGCTGCCATTTCCGTCGGTCTCTGACTTGGTGAAACGGCTGGCGAAAACGACAGTGGCACCGCTCTCGCCCTTGCGCACCGAGGCATTCAGCTGCAACGCCTGCCTGAATGTCATCCACATCGGCGAGGCAAAACCCCGGGCAATACCTTCCGACCATAAAAGCAGGGTGTTCATCCCCGTATAGGGTTCGCCACTATGGCGTAGCGGCCGGGTAATCCGGTCATTCGCGTTGGAGGGACTCCATGGCTGAACCCACGGGCGCACGTCCTTTTCCAGATCCGCGATGATACTGTCGGTGATCCGCGCGTAGATGTCGGCGCGTTCGCCTTCTTTCTTCCTGTTCATTTCCAAACCTCCTTGTCATGAGGCCGCGCCAATCGCGGCCCCGTCGCGGAGGGCCAAAAGCAGGAGCAGCAGGGCGGACAGACGCACCGGCACGGCCGGAACGGAGAGAAGGACGGCGCAGCTGTTGCGTCTGCCGCCGGCTCCTGCAGGACCGACGAACGGGACGGCCGCGATTGCGGCTGTCTCGGTCCCGATTTGCTTTCCTCGTTCTTTTCCCCACCTGTCACTTCGTCGTGGCATCGACACGGGAAAAAGCCACCCCCATGTGGAAGTGGCTTCGTATGGACGGAATGAAGGCGGGGCCGGAACCCCGCCATGATTGATCGATTTCAGTCGAAGGCCGACATCTGCGCTGCGGCGGCCTTGCGGTCGAGCGTCTGGCCGGGATTGTCGACCGGGCGATCGAACGGCTTCCACGCCTCACCGACGACCTGCTCGTATGCGGCGACGGCGCCTTCAGCGGCCATCCTGAGCGCGTGCGCCTGAATGCCCATGTCGGCTGCGAATTCGCGCTTTCGCTGGGCGGCGCTGTCATATCCGACGGGTCCGTCGAGATCCTCGTCGCGGGCGTCAGCGGCACTCTTGGCGGTGGCGTCGCGCGCCTCCGTGACGGCCTTGCTGTAGAACTGGCCGGCGCCGTGGGCCGAGCCGACATAGGCTCCGACAATGCGCTGGAGATGGATCTGCATCGCCCGTTCGCCAAGGCCGTCGCTTAGGCCGGTGGCCGTCTCGACGATGAGGCGTTCGTGCATGTCGCGGATGCCGTCGCTGTCGAGGATGGCGGTCCCGAAGCTTTCGGCGATGCGCAGCGCCTGGGCTTCATCCGGGCATGTCAGGCGGACCATTTCGATCGTGGCGCCCTTGCGGAGCTGCACGACACGAGCGGAGGGGCGAGCAGCATTTCGGGAAGAGGTTGCGGGCTTTGCCATAATGGTTTCCTTTCGGTTCGTCCGAAGCGTGCGGCCCCTTGCCGTCCTGTCCTTCGGTGCGGTCGAAAGGAACCGGCGCAAGCCGGGCGGTTCAGGGTCCGGGCAGGCCGGATCGAGCAGAGAAGGTATGCGGGCAAGCGGAGCGAAAGCCCTGCGAAGCCGGCGTGCCTGCTGTGCGACGAGCGGCAT
>NZ_JAULSF010000003.1:0-289132 GCF_030518355.1 Agrobacterium sp. V1 | reverse complement strand
TGCCAGTTCCCGTTCCTCAGAGCGTCTCCGAGTGTCTGGCACGCGGCCGAGCGATTTGCGAGGCTGCCTGCCAGGATTTCGCATAAAATCCAGACATATTCCGGAATTTGCAATCTTACTCATGATATATGTATAAAAAAATACAAAAGAATAAACAGATAATGTTGACAGTATGCATAATCACGGTCAGTAATAATCGCGCCAAGACCGATTATGTCCTCCGAACGGGAGGGAGCGCTTGGCAATCTGGGAGGATTTCACATGAAGTTTTTTGTAAAACCCGCTTCTGCGGGCAATTTTGCCATGTCCAGACGTCTCGGTCCTGCAGCGCTCGCTTTTGGTGTGAGCCTGGCCTTTGTTCCAGTGAGCGCACAGGCCGAGGACATCCTCATCGGCGTCATCACCAAAACCGAAGCCAATCCGTTTTTCGCCAAGATCCGCGAAGGCGCGACGTCGAAGGCCAAGGAACTGGGCGGCGTGAAGATCCAGAGTTTCGCCGGCAAGTTCGACGGTGACAATGAAAGTCAGGTTGCCGCCGTGGAAAACCTGATCTCCGCCGGCGCAAAGGGCATTCTGATGGTGGCGAGCGACACCAAGGCTGTGGTGCCAGTGGTCGAGCAGGCCCGCAAGGCAGGTATCCTCGTCATCGCGCTCGATACGCCACTCGAACCTGCCGATGCCGCAGACGCGACCTTTGCCACAGACAACTTCAAGGCTGGGGAACTGATCGGCTCCTGGGCTGCCAAGACGGTCGCCGATGCTTCCAAGGCGAAGGTCGCCTTTATCGATGCGCTTGAAAACCAGCCGACGGTGGATGTCGCCCGCGACCAGGGCTTCATGAAAGGCTTTGGTATCGATCCCAAGGATGTGACGCGTTACCTCGATGAAGACGACGCGCGCATCGTGGGTCACCAGTGGGGGCAGGGATCGGAAGAGGGTGGCCGCACCGGCATGGAAACCCTTCTTCAGAAAGACAGCGATCTGTCCGTCGTCTACACCATCAACGAGCCGACCGCCGCTGGCGCCTATGAAGCGTTGAAGGCAACCGGCAAGCAGGACTCCGTCATAATCACCTCCGTGGATGGCGGTTGCCCCGGCGTTAAAAACGTGAAGGCGGGCGTCATCGGCGCAACGTCGATGCAATATCCGCTCAAGATGGCCTCGCTTGGGGTTGAGGCGATTGTCGAATATGTGAAGTCCGGTAAGAAGCCCGAGGCCAGCCCCGGCCTGCCGTTCTTCAACACCGGCGTCACGCTCGTCACCGACAAGCCTGTCGCCGGCGTTGAATCGATCACCTCCGACGAGGCTCTGAAGGCCTGCTGGGGTTGAGTGGCCTTGACGCCCCGTCCTCTCTCTGCCTGCGGGGCGTCATTCCCGGCAAGATTTGTGTCCTTCCGGACAACTCCCGGGAGCAAGGCATGGCTTTTCGGCCCGGAAACCAAACGGCCATGTCTTGCAAACTTTACCGTAACAAAACGCCGTGTGTCCCGTGGATATGAAAAAAGGCGCTAAACCGTGTTGAATCTGTGCATCGCATTTTCCGGCAGGCGATCCGGTATCCGGGCCGGTGCCGCAGACCTGCGAAGGGTGTATCTCCATGAATGAACCCAGCAAACATGCTTCGGCGGGTCCGACAGGCTTTGAGGCCGGTCTGACAGGAAGCGAGACATCGCACGCCGTATTCGAGGATCAGGACACGAACCCGCTTCGCAGGCTGCAACGCTTCCTGCACGGCAATCCGACAGTGGTGCCGTTCATCGTGCTGGCAGCCAGCATCGCGGTCTTTTCCATGGTTGTCGGCTCCCGCTTCTTTCAGCCTTTCAATCTTTCGCTCATCCTCCAGCAGGTCACCATCATCGGCATTATCGGCATCGCCCAGACGCTGGTGATCCTGACGGCGGGCATCGACCTGTCGGTTGGTGCCATCATGGTATTGACCTCGACACTGATGGGCCGCCTTGCCGTTACGGCCGGGTTGCCACCGGAACTTGCCTTCCTTATCGGCCTTGGCGGCGGGCTGGGTTGCGGCCTCATCAACGGGTTTCTCATCACCTATGTGCGTCTGCCGCCTTTCATCGTCACCCTCGGGAGCTGGAGCGTCTTCGGTGCGCTGAACCTCTGGTATTCCGGCAGCCAGACGATCCGCAGCCAGGAAGTTGCGGAGGTTGCACCGATCCTGCAATGGATGGGAGCCGCGATGCAGTTCGGCGGCGCGCGTATCACGCTCGGCACCGTGCTGATGCTGGCTCTTGCCGCTCTCGCCTGGTACGTGCTCAACCGCACGGCCTTCGGCCGCCATGTCTATGCAACGGGTGACGACCCGGATGCGGCGGCGCTTGCGGGCATCGATACGCGCCGCGTGCTGCTGGCCGTTTATGTCTGTGCGGGTCTCATCTCCGCCATCGGCGCCTGGGCGTTGATCGGCCGTGTCGGCGCAATCAGCCCGACCTCCGGATCGACCGCCAATCTGGATTCGATCACCGCGGCGGTGATCGGTGGGACATCGCTGTTCGGTGGGCGTGGCACCATCGTCGGAACCTTGATCGGCGCCCTGATCGTCGGGGTCTTTCGCAACGGCCTCGCGCTCGCCGGTCTCGATGCGCTGTGGCAGGAATTTTCGGTGGGCATTCTGATCGTGGCGGCCGTCGGCGTCGACCAATGGATTCGGAGGGTTTCGACATGACGCGCGAACTTGCGCTCGAAGGGCGCGGCCTGACCAAGCGATACGGCAATGTCGTTGCCCTCAACGGTGCGGATTTCGAATTGCGCCGTGGCGAAATTCTCGCCGTGATCGGTGACAACGGCGCCGGAAAATCCACCCTCATCAAGGCGCTTGCGGGTGCGATTATCCCCGACAGCGGGGAAATCCGGCTGGAAGGCAAGCGCGTCGATTTCAGAACGCCGATGGATGCGCGCTCCGCGGGTATCGAAACGGTGTTTCAGAACCTTGCGCTCTCACCGGCGCTTTCCATCGCCGATAACCTGTTTCTCGGGCGTGAGTTGCGTGTGTCCGGCGTCAACGGATCGGTGTTTCGGCTGCTCGACCGCGCCCGTATGGCGAGCGAAGCGCGGCGACATCTGTCGAACCTCGGTCTGATGACGGTGCAGGATATTCACCAGAGCGTTGAAACGCTGTCCGGCGGGCAGCGGCAGGGTATTGCCGTCGCCCGTGCCTGTGCGTTCGGTGGGCGCGTCGTCATTCTCGATGAGCCGACCGCCGCTCTCGGGGTCAAGGAATCCCGCAAGGTTCTCGACATGATCCTTAGCATTCGCGACAAGGGTCTGTCGATCGTGCTTATCAGCCACAACATGCCGCATGTGTTTGAAATCGCCGACCGTATTCACATCCACAGGCTCGGCAGGCGGGCGGCCGTCGTCAGTCCGGAAGACGTCACCATGTCGGATGCCGTTGCGATCATGACCGGCGCCATGGCTGCTGGCGATCTCGATCCGCCGGGCCGGCGCGCCCATGCCCCTGCCAGCCCGACAATGTGAAGAATGGCAGTGTTCCACTTCCACCCAATTGCGAGATCCCATGCCCCTGATTGATACCCACACCATACTTGTCAGCAGTTGTCGGGGGACGTGAGAGCATGACCGATACCTATATGATCGGCATGGATTTCGGCTCGGAATCGGCGCGCGGCATTCTCGTCAATGCCCGCACCGGCGCGCAGGAAGGCCACCATGTCCATCCGTATCGCAACGGCATTCTGACGCATTCGCTGCGCGGTCGAAGCCTGCCTGTCAATTTCGTGCTTCAGGTCGCAGACGATTACACGGAAGCCGCCAAGATCATTCTGTCGGCGCTCGGCAAAGGCCGTAACATTGCGGGGATAGGTATCGATTTCACCGCATCTTCCCCCATGCCCGCACGCGCCGATGGCACGGCGCTTTCAGTGCTTTATCCGGATGAGCCACATGCCTATGTGAAGCTCTGGAAACATTCGGCGCAGGCTCATGCCGATGCGATCAATGCCTTGGGCGGTGGTTATCTTGGAAACTTCGGCGGAAAGCTCTCCGGTGAATGGATGCTTGCCAAGGCAGCGCAAATGCGCGCTGAAGCACCCGCTTTGTGGGCCGAAACCGGACGCTTCATCGAGGCGGGAGACTGGCTGGTCTGGCAACTTACCGGCAAGGAGGCGCGAAGCCTCGACTTCGCGTCCTACAAGGCGCAGTTCTCCCGGGAAGCCGGCTATCCGGAAGACGTGGTGCCGGGGCTTGCGGACCGTCTTTCAAAACCGCTTCAGGTCGGCAGCCCCGCCGGCTCCCTGACGCCGGAGTGGCGTCGCCGTACCGGGATTACAGGTGAGGCCGTCGTTGCGGTTTCGGTTATCGACAGCCATGTCGTGCTCCCTGCGGTCGGCGCCGTCAGTCCCGGTGTTTTTGTCGGCGCGCTCGGAACCTCCGCCGGTTTTCTCATTCTGGACGGCGAGGGACGCGGCCTGCCGCCGGGTCTCGAAGGGGCTGCGTTCGGTGCCGCCCTGCCGGATTTGTGGTGTTACGAGGCGGGGCAGGCGGCGTTCGGCGATATGCTGGCCTGGTATGTGAAAACCTTTCCGCGCGATGAAGACCTTTCCCGTAACTTCGCCCTGCACAATGAGGCGGCACAGGCGGTCAGTCCGGGCGGAGGCGGTGTTCTCGCGCTCGACTGGTTTGCGGGCAACCGCATTCCGCTGGCCGACTCCATGCTTACGGGGTTGCTGGTGGGCCTCAGCCTGAAATCGACCTCGGCCGGAATCTACCGGGCGCTGATCGAGGCGCTGTGTTTCGGTACGCGATCCATTCTGGACATGGCGATAGCGGGCGGTGTGCCGATCAGCCGTATCGTGATGACGAGCGGTCTGGCCCGCAGCAACCCGTTTCTCGTGCAGACGATGGCGGATGTGTTCGGACGTACGATTGAGGTTCCTGATGTGGAGAACCCGACGGCGCTCGGCGCGGCAATCCATGCGGCGGTGGCGGCCGGGATCGTCGGCTCTTTTGCCGAGGGGTCTGAAAGGCTCGGTGCGCGCAGCCTACGCGAATTTGTGCCGAACCTGCGCCATTTCGAAAAATACGAGACGCTTTATGCCGAATATCGCCGGCTTGCGGCCGACGAGGAACTCCGGCGGACCATGCGCTCGCTTCATCTGTTTGCCGCACGTCAAAATGCAAATTCACAACCGCAATCGCCGAACGCCGAGGCGGCACAGTGAATTTGGCGATGGAAATGGCGGTTCGTCAGGCCAGTGGCGCAGGGGCAGCGGGCCAAACCAGCGTCACCTTGCACTCCGTAGCTTTGAGCGAGGTCATCGCATCCTGCGAAATGCCGTTATCGGTGATGACCTCATCTATCTGTGAAATATCCGAAAGCGTGCAGAAACCGGGCGCCGCGAATTTCGAGCTGTCGACGAGAAGCACGGTCCTGCGGGCCGCGGCGATCATGGCGCGCTTGAGCGAGGCCACTTCCAGCGAAGTTTCCGTCAGCAGCGTGCCGGTAACCGCAGAAGCGCCCGTCATGCAGATATCGGCATGCAGCGTTTTGATGAAGCTTTCCCCCGGCTCGCCCGCCAAGTGGCGGTGCCCCGGCCGAACCGTGCCGCCCGGCAGGATGGTGCGCCAGGATTTGATGTCGGCGGCGAAATCGGCGATCTGCAGACTATTGGTCACCACCGTCAACGGAAGGTCGCGTTCGGCAGCGGCCCGCACCGCCTCCATCACCGTCGAGGAGCTGTCGAAGATGACGCTGTCGCCGGCACTCAGCCGCTCCGCCGCCTCGTGACCGATCGCAACCTTTTCCGCGTGCTGAAGCGCGGCATTCACCGTCATCTCCCGTTCGAAGGTCGCACGCATCGGCTGCAACAGATGCGCGCCGCCGTGGGTGCGCTCGAGATAGCCCTTTTCCACCAGATGTTCGAGATCACGCCGCACGGTCGATTGCGATCCGCCGATCGTATCCGCGAGCTCCTGAATGCCCGCCGCGCCATTAATGCGCAGGTGCTCCAGAATGAGCGCCCGTCTTTTGGCGGGAACCATATCAACACGCTTGCTCGAAGACTCCATGCAATCACCCGGTTTTCGGCCCGTAGAAACTCGCCGATTCTCTCCAATGTCCGTCAAGCTCTACCAAATCGTGTATCCGCAATCCACAGCAACGATTGTGCCGGTCATGGCGCTGGCGGCGTCCGAAGCCAGAAACAGGATGGGCGCGGCGATCTCATCGGGCCTTGCGACGCGCTTCATCGGTGTCATCTCCATCCAGACCGGCATCAGGGTTTCGTCTGAAAAACCGCCACGCGACATGACCGTATCCACATAGGTGGGCGCAACGCAATTGACCCGAACGCCGCGCTCAGCCCATTCGCCCGCGAGGCACCGCGTCATGTGGTGAACGGCGGCCTTGGCCGTGTTGTAATGCACCTGCCGCTGCGGCTTGTTGGAAATCAATCCGGACATTGAACCGAGGGTGACGATGGAACCGTGTCCGCGCGCCAGCATCGGTCGGGCGAATTCGCGGCATGACCAGTAAGCGCCGTTGAGATCGACATCCACCACCTTCAGCCAAACCTCATCGCTCATCTCTTCGCCCGGCGTGTCGGGCCAAGCGATGCCCGCATTGGCGATCAGGATGTCGACGGCGCCGAAGCGGTCGTTGGCGGCCCGCGCGGCCTCGGCGACGGCCTTCGCATCCGTTACATCCAGCTGCATGGCGTCCGCCGCATGGCCTTGTGCCTTCAGTTCCGACAGACCCGCCTCCAGTACTTCGGCATTCATGTCGGAAATGATGACATGCGCGCCTGCTTCCGCCAGCGCTTGCGCTGTCGCAAGGCCGATGCCGCGCCCGCCGCCGGTGATGAAGGCAGTTTTTCCATCCAGACGAAATCGTTCGAGAAACATCGTTTTTTCCTTCAGGCCTGTTTGAGGGCGGCGGGGGCGGTCGCGACGCCCCGATTGCCGAGAACGAGAAGGCATCCGGCCGTGAAACTGTCGCCGAGGCCGAGCGTGGTGACGGGCTTTTCAACATAGGGTGAGGCGCAGGCAACAAAGGTCCAGCGGCCTTTCCGCACCCGATTGTCGAAGGGCAACGCGTGGAACTGCGCCAGCGCATCGGTACGGATCGCGTTTGCCGGTTCCCCATTGGCGGCCCGGGCGCTGGCAATGGCGCATCCGGCCATCAGCGCCAGTTCCTCCTCGTCGGGGTCGTTGCGTGTCACAGCGGCCGCCCAGGTGTCGGCATGCACGCAGATGCGGTCGACATTCAGCCGGTCTCCGAGAGCGATCAGCGCCTCCATCGGATGCTGGGCTGTGCCATCCATTGCCAGCAGTTCCGAATGGCTCATGCCGAGCGAACTGATTGCGCCACTGGCGTGATCGAGCAGCTCGCTTACGGCGTTCTGCGAAGCATAACCGGCAAGCTCGAAATGCACCGTCTTCAAGCCCGCATCCATCCAGTCGTGGCTGAGCGCAAAGACATGGCGGGCGGCGGCACCGACATTCTCCGCGGCCTCGTCGTTGAGGCCGGACAGAAGGCCGGCAGCGGCGGTGGAGGCGCGCTTTCGAGATACCGCCTCGAATGCCGCATCATGCTGGATACCGCGATCGCAAAAACGCACGATGATGCGTGTCGAACGATTGGGGGTGAGCGCACCGATAGGCTTGCCCGCCGTGAATTCGAAGATGAATATTTCGGGAATATGCCTTTCTGTCGGCGTCACTCCCGCCGCTGTTTTGAGCGCATGGCCCTCGGCCAATAAAACGCCCGGCGGGATCTGGCGAAGCTGCTGCTCGTGGCGGTCCTCCAGCGCCACAAGAGAGGCAACGCCGAGCCGCGAAAGCACCCAGGCGGCCTGCGGCCCGGTGCCGCCCAGCGCGTAGCGAACATCCAGATGGTCGCGCAGCCATTGCGGGCCGTCTACCCAGTCGGCGCGTACTTCGCCGCCGATGCCCTTTGCGGCGCGCGCCAGCAACATGGCGGCGAACTGACCCGCCGGCGTTTCGGCTGCAGCATCGAGAAGCGGCTGCATATTGTGCATGTCGACCCGTGCATCGACACAGGTGGACATGCCGCACAAGAACAGCCCCGCCCGCGAAAGCGCCGATGTTCCAATCGGACCGGAGCGCGGATCCGCAAGCGCGGCATAACGCTCCCCCCAGTCGCCTGTAAAAACGTCACCCATAGCCGAGTATCTCCTCCTCACGCGGCAATGATGTCAATTGCTACCATTATCTCTCAAATCGTCAACGAGATTTTATGCTGAAAATGCTATTTTGCTAGAATTTGCGCAATGCAGCGCATTTTTATAGCGGCGCAGCACATGTTTTGCGCATGCGAACGTCTTGGGTGGCGCGATGATTGTCGACTTTGCGAAAAATAAAGATATTTCAATCGTATGGATGGATGCCCAGTATGGCCCGATGTTTTGTTGGTGTGACATGGAAAAGCGCCGAAAGATGTCTGAATAAAATATTTAAGATATTGATTTATTGTTATAAAATTTGAATTTTTATGAGTTTGGATTTCATCCTTCGGTAAAGACTATGGGGCGAGCTCCCGTCGTTTAGAGAGAAAAAGATAGCTATTGACAGAATATGAGAAGCGGCCGTTTATGAATGCAAGTCTGCGGTCGCAATCGAAGCGCTGGCAGCCGAACTCCAACATTCATTGAGGGCTACGATGGTCACGAGACTCGACAGAAAACTGGCGAATATTCGCGCAGGGCGCTACAAACCGACTGATTTTATCATTGCCGACGCGAAGGATAGCGATGTCGGTGCAGGGGTCTCCGCCACCGGTTTCGATTATTCCGTCAAGCCGCCCCGCCGTCGCACCCGCCAGGAATTCATCACCCAGATCGAGGAGATCATCGATCAGGACGTGGTCGACATCATGCTGGTGTCGCAGTCCAATCTCGATCTGCTGGACGAGCGCGGCGCGTTTTCCGGCAGCGATGTGAAACCGGCTATTCGCGGCAATCTCGAAAGCATGTGCTGGGGTGGCGTCCGGCATGGCACCTATACACAGTCGCCATCCGTGCCTTTCCGCGATACGGGCCTTGCCCGCGCCATCGCCAACTACCCGACCTCGGGCACTGATCTCTGCCTTTATTCGGTGTGCTTCACCAACGACCTCGACCGCGACATATGCACGCTGAAAGCTTTTGCCGAGTTCCGCGCCGAAGCATCGAAGCACAATTTCAAATATTTCTACGAGGTCTTCAACCCGAACATCGATATCGGCCTGACGCGCGAACAGACCGGCGAGTTTGTCAATGACCACATCATCAAGTCACTGGCGAGCGTGCCGCGTGCCGAACGGCCGCTGTTTCTCAAGATGCCCTATAACGGGCCGAAGGCGCTCGAGGAACTCGCCTCGTTCGATTCCGAACTGATCGTCGGAGTGCTTGGCGGCGGAGCGGGCACCACCCGCGATACGTTTGAGCTGGTGGCGCAGTCGGAGCGTTACGGTGCGCGGCTCGCGCTGTTCGGGCGTAAGATCAATCTGGCTGAAGCACCGCTCAATCTGATCGTGCTGATGCGCGCGGTTGCCGACGGCGCCCTGAAGCCGGAAGAGGCGGTTCGCGCCTATCATGGCGAGCTGCAGACACTGGGGCTTTCCCCGGTACGCCCGCTCGCGGACGACCGCGTCATTACCGAGGATGTGCTGAAAGCGGCGGCAGCCAAGGGGGCCTGAGAGCTGCCGGGATTTCGAGTGAACGCGGCTCTGGGGAGGGCCGCGACAAAATCGGGCGGCAGGTCCGCCGGCATCTTTAAACAATGCGTCTTTAAACAATAAAGGGAGGAATATGATGAGGAAGACGTTGTTTCTTGCAACGACAGTTCTGACTGCCGTTCTGTCCGCTGCTGTCGCGAATGCTGCCCAGAAAGAAGTGACCGTATGGTCATGGTTCGTGCAAAGCACCATGAAGAAGTCGATCGCGGCCTTCGAGAAGGCCCATCCAGACGTCAAGGTGAACTACACCTACTACAATTATTCGCCGGAATATATCACGGCGCTGAAGGCGGCGGCGGCATCCGGGAGTTTGCCTGACATCATCGGCCTGCAGCCGGGGTCCCTCACGCAGCAATATCGCGATAATCTGGAGCCCGTAAACGACAGCGCCGCCAAGCAATGGGGTGCAACGTGGGAGGAGAAGATTTTCCCCGTCAACCGCAAACAGATGTTGATGGGCAACCCCGCCGGCGACAAGAATTTCTACATCATTCCCCAGGAATCGCAGGTTCTCTGCATCTGGTACAACCGCAAGCTCTTCGAAAAACACAATATCGCTGTGCCGAAGACTTATGCGGAACTGAAGGCTGCCGCCAAGACGCTGAGCGATAACGGCCTCATCCCGATGTTTCAGGGCGCTGCGGACGGCTGGCAGAACGAAAACGTCTTCCTGATGCTCGCCAACCAGTTTTCCCCCGGCATCGTCGACAAGGCGCAGGAGGGTGAAACGCCGTGGACCGCGCCGGAGCTGGTGGCCGCCATGAAGGCGTGGAAGGGTCTGTTCGATGACGGCATCTTCCAGCAGGGTGCGCTTGGCGCGCACGCCTATCCGACCGGCGCGCAGCTCTTCGCACAGGGCAAGGTGGGGATGATGGCGCTTGGCTCCTGGTGGATGCAGGAAAGCAAGTTCCCGCCGCCGCTCTCCGAATATGTACAGAACATGGACGGGTTCGACTTTTTCTACATGCCTCCCGTCAAGGAGGGCAACAAGGCAAGCCCACCGGTTGGCGGCATCGACATCGGTTATGGCCTGACGAAGAATGGCGGCAAGAATGACGCCGCATGGACTTTCCTTGCCGAGCTGACCAACGGTGTTGGTCTGCAGGAGGCGCTGAACGACCTGAACGATCTGCCGGCCTTCGAGGGCCATACGCCGAAGGGCGATATTACCGACCACGTCAAGCAATTGTCGGCGCGGTTCATGGCAGATCTGCCCAAGGCCCAAAACCAGCGCTTTTCTTCCCCGGCCGTGGCCGAGGCGCTGGACAACGCACTGGCGGGTGTAGCCGCCGGCAGCATCGAAGCCGAGGCCGCGCTGGCCAAGGTGGACGAGGCGACCAAGAAAGCGCTCGCGTCCAAGTGACAGGCGGCCTCAAGATGCCGGGCGTTGCCAAATGCGCCCGGCGTGAAGCGCATCGACCACGACAAGACCTCCCAGGTGCGCTTCAACACCTTTCTATGCCGTTTCGTTTGGTGGCGGCGTGATTATCAATCGGTGAGAACCCATGCGTGCAGAAGTTTTAAGGGCCGGCGCTACGCCTGTTATCATTGAACGCAGCAGAGTTTCGAGGACGTCCATGCTTTATGTCTTCGCCCTTCCTGCCGTTCTGCTGTTCGTCGTTTTCATTGCCTATCCAATCCTTTGGGTGACGGGACAGAGCTTCTATGCGGCTTCCGGCGAGGCACGCAGCTTTGCGGGGTTTTCGAATTACGCCATGGTTCTTGGTGACCCCACCTTCTGGATTGTCGTGCGCAACATGATGCTCTGGGGTGTCATCACAATTCCAGTCCAGATGCTGGTTGGCGGGGTGCTCGCCTGGTTCATCGAACGGCACACGGACCGGCTGCGCGGCTTCTTTCGCACTATGTTCTTCCTGCCCGTCGTCACCTCCGTTTCGGTGGTCAGCCTTGTCTGGGTGCAGATTTATGCGCCCTATTACGGCATCGCGCAGGAATATCTGAAATATGCGGGCATCGTCATGGCGACCTCGCCGATCGGCGATCCGAAAACGGCGATCTACGCGCTCATCGTCGTCAACATCTGGCAATGGACCGGATTTTCCATGCTGATGTATATCGCCGGCATCGCCAACATGCCTTCCGAGGTGCTGGATGCGGCGCGCATCGACGGCGCTAGGGGTTTCAAACTCGCGGTGAATGTCGTGGTTCCGATGCTGGCGCCTGCTACAAAATCGCTGTTGCTGCTCGGCGTCATCGGCACACTTCAGACCTTTCCCATCGTGCATCTGATGACCGGTGGCGGCCCGAACCGGGCAAGCGAGGTTTTCGGCACCTTCATCTTCAAGCAGAGCTTTGTGCTGGGCGATACCGGCAGCGGTGCGGCGCTTTCCGTGATCGTTCTTGTCGTGGCGCTTGGCCTCTCGCTACTGCAGATCGCAGCACTCGGCGCGCGGCTGACGCCTGCCGGAAAGGATCGGTCATGACGGCTTTTGCCCGCAACCGCGCACGCGGCCTTCTCGTTCATGCGGTGCTGTTCATCGTGCTCGGCATCTGGATGATCCCCCAGGTCTATATGCTGTCGGTGGGCCTTAGAACTCCGGCCCAGGCGTTCGATGCCGCGCTCTTCACATGGCCGGTTACCTTCGACAATTTCATCACCATTATCCGCGACAACCCGCTCGGCGGCATCTTCTTGAACAGTCTGATCGTGACCATCGCAACGGTGGCGATCGTGGTCGCCGTATCCTCGCTCTTCGCCTTTTCCATTGCCATCCTTCGGCTCAAAGGCACGCTGTTTCTGTACACCACGCTTCTGACCACGTTGATGGTGCCGCTCGCCTCCATGGTATTGCCGCTTGCCATTCTCCTTAAGAATTTCGGCTGGGTGAACACCTATATCGGTCTCATACTGCCCTATGCCGCACTTGGGGTGCCGTTTGCCATGGTCATCCTGAAATCCTTCATGGAGGACGCACCACGAGAATTGTTCGAGGCGGCGCGGGTGGATGGCTGCAATGCCTGGCAGACCTATTGGCACGTGGCGCTGCCACTGGTGCGGCCTGCGCTTGTGTTTGTCACCATCTGGCAGTTCATCGTCACCTGGAACGAATTCTTCCTCGCGCTGATCGTGCTGACGAAAAGCGAGATGAAGACGCTTACCATCGTGCCTATGCAATATTCCGGCCTTTATATGGCCAATCCCGGCGCGCTGTTTGCGGTGCTGACGCTGATCGCGCTTCCCCTCATTCTTCTATATGTGCTGGTTCAGCGCGCCTTCGTGCGTGGCCTGACTGCCGGTGCGGTGAAAGGCTAGACACATGGCGACGGTTTCGATCGATAAAATCACCAAGGCTTTCGGCAGCCTGACGGTTATTCCCGAGTTGTCGCTGACCATCGAGGACGGCGAATTCTGCGTGCTCGTCGGTCCCTCGGGCTGCGGAAAATCCACACTGCTGCGCATCATCGCCGGGCTGGAGCCGATCAGTTCCGGACGTGTACTCGTGGATGGCGCGGATATGAGCGATGCCGAGCCGCCCGAACGTGGTGTGGCCATGGTCTTCCAGTCCTATGCGCTCTATCCGCATATGGATGTTGCCCGCAACATCGGCTTCGGGCTGGAAATCGCCCGAACGCCCACAGCTGAAATTGGCGAGCGGGTAGGCCGTGCGGCCGGGAAACTGCGGCTTTCGAGCTATCTGAAACGCAAGCCGCGGGAACTGTCCGGCGGTCAACGCCAGCGCGTCGCAATCGGCCGGGCGATGACACGCAAGCCGAAGCTGTTCCTGCTCGATGAACCGCTCTCCAACCTTGATGCGGCACTGCGTGTCGGCATGCGAGTGGAGATCGCCCGGCTCAAGGCAGAACTCGGCTGCACGATGATCTACGTCACGCATGACCAGGTGGAAGCGATGACGCTTGCCGACAAGATCGTCGTCATGAACGGCGGACGCATCGAGCAGATCGGCTCGCCACTGGAGCTTTACCAACGCCCCGCCAATATTTTCGTCGCGGGTTTCATCGGCTCGCCCGCGATGAACCTTCTCAAAGCACGCGTCGTCTCGGTCGCTGAAGGGGTCGCCACCGTATCTCTCGCAGCAGGCCCTTCATGTGAGGTTGCGGTTTTGAGGCGACTCGAACCAGGTGACGAGGTGACGCTCGGTATCCGGCCCGAACATATCGCAATCGGTGACGGGCAGGGCGGGCAGTCGCATCCGATGAAAGCGACAATGGTCGAGCTTCTCGGCAGCGATACCTTCATCCATGTCCGCGAAGGCGAGGAAACGATCACAATACGCGACAGCTTTGGCCGCATGGCGAGGGCTGGTGACCGGATCGTCGTGTCTTTTCCGGCCGCCGCCTGCCATCTGTTCGATGCAAATGGGCAGAGGATTTCGCGGGATATGAAGACCCCACAAGAGACTGCACCGGTACATGTTCGGATCAATTGAAACTATGTGGAAGGGGTGCCGCATATCCGGCACGATGAGGGAGGAAGACGGGAATGACGGATTTTCAGGGCAGAACGATCCTTGTAACGGGCGGCAGCGGAGGTATTGGCGGAGAAACGGTGCGCCATCTCGTGCGCGCCAAGGCCGATGTCATCGCGGCTGGGCGTTCGCAGGAAGCGCTCGATGCCATCGCGAAAGAAACCGGTTGCCGCACATTGACATTCGATCTTGCCCGCGACGAGGAAATCCGCGCCGCGCTGGAGGGACTGGACCTGTGGGGCGTTGTCAATTGCGGAGGTTTCGGCGGCGAAATCGCCACGCCTATGGATACCGATATCGCCATCTTCGACAAGGTCATCACCATCAATGCGCGTGGTGCGCTGCTGGTGACGAAATACGCCACCCAATCCATGGTCAGGCTTGGCAAGGGCGGCGCCATTGTCAACGTGTCTAGCCAGGCAGCTCTTGTGGCACTGCCGGGCCATATCTCCTATGGGTCTTCCAAGGCAGCTCTCGACAATATCACCCGCTGCTCGGCGCTGGAGCTTGGCCGCTACAATATCCGCGTCAACAGCGTCAATCCAACCGTCGTCATGACGCCGATCTCGTCCGGCCACTGGAGCCAGCCGCACGTGGCCGAGCCTTTCCTAAAGCAGATGCCGCTTGGACGGTGGGCCAGCGAAGCGGAAATTGCCGCCCCCATCGTTTTCCTGCTCAGCGACGCAGCCTCGATGATTACAGGTGCTTCGCTGCCCATCGACGGCGGTTTTACCTGCTGTTGATTGGATGCAAATAAACCGCGTGGCATGATCAACTATGATGCATCAATCTTCACAGGCGTAAGGGCAATGAACCGGTCGAGTATCCAGCACCCGAACTTGAGGCCGTCCTTGACAAGACGCTCGGCGTGCCCCTGTTTCAGGAAAGTGCGATGCGGGTCGCCATGTTTTACGCCGGTTTTACCGGCGGTGAGGCTGACTAGCTGCGCAAATCGATGGCCACGTCAATTTCACCGGAGGCGTTTCGCGTTTCAAGGACAAGCTCGGTCTCCGGCATGGTGAAGAACGGCTATTCATCGGAGTTTGCCGAAAAGACGTTTTCGCAGCTCGAAGGTTTTGGTTCCTACGGTTTTCCGAAGAGCCATGCAGCCTCCTTTGAACCGATCGCCTACGCTTCGAACTACATCAAATGCCATTATCCCGATGTTCTTTTGCGCAGCACTTCTCAACAGCCAGCCGATGGACTTTTATGCGCCCGCCCAGATTGTCGGTGATGCGATCAATCATCGCGTCGAGGTGCGGCCGGGTCCACTGTTCCGACCGAAGCGCCTATCCAGTTGGAAGAGGCCGATGCGGTTGGTAAATGCCCTGACCCGCGAAGGCGGGATGATTTCTCCCGATGCGATGTCAGGCGATATCGTCGAAGCTCTAGCCAATGGGGGGTCTCTTTCGACTTCGTGGCGTTCTCATCGGCACGGTGGCCATTCAATGCTATTCAGGGCTGCTGGGCGTGCGCCTCCCCATGGCTGCCATACTGACCGGCGATGCGGACATCGCTCAGGATTATGCCATCAGTCGAGAGGTTGAAGATATTCTGCCGCCGATCGTGGAGTTGCTGCAGGACGTCGACGCCAGCTTCCGACCCGTTCCACATAGATCGGGATCAGCGGCTTCGTTGGCATTTCAGAATGCCGACGGCTACAGGGTGGAATTCTTGACATCGAACCGCGGTTCATACGACTACATCGATCAGCCGGCGAAGATGCCCGTCCTTTGGCGGCGCCAGCGCGGATCCACTTCGCTTTCTCGACTTTCTCATCAGGGAACCCGTAAGTACAATACTGCTCCACCGAAGCGGCATCCCAGTCGTTGTCCCCGATCCAACTCGATATGCGGTCCACAAGCTCATAGTCGCCAGCCGCCGCCACATTGACGGGCAGGGGCCAGCGAAGCGCGAGAAGGACCTTCGCCAGGCCGCGCTGCTTTTTGAGGCACTGCAGCAGACAAGGCGATCCGCCGACTTGGCCCTCGTCTACAACGAAGCATGGGAGCGCGGGCCGGCGTGGCAGGAAGCTATCCGAGTCGGGGCGGGGATGCTGCCCGCACCAGATGCGGACCGGTTCAAAACGGTCCTAATCGATGGCGCAAAAAAAACCGCGAAGATATTGAACTTCCGTTTAGTGAATAGACCATCATCGCATCGAACGCCAGGCTGCTGATTTCGTTCGAAGTGGCGCAGACAAATTTGGTGTCAAGGGTTCATTCTGCTCAAGAGCTTAAAAGTAATGAAGCTGATGCACTCATCGCTGCCACGGCGATCGTGCACGGTCTAGTTGTCGTCACACGCAACATTCAAGATTTCCAAGGAAACCGGCGTTGTTCTCGTGGCCCCCTGGCGCGGCTGAACAAGGCACGCAGGGCGCCGCCGTTCCGAACTCCGCACGGACGCGTGGTTGACTTGGCAGCGTAATGGTCGGCAGTTCGACTCCTATCAAGAGCTAAACCCATTCAGATGAGCTTGACACCTCCTTAATTAGGCGAGACCGTACCATGCGCCGCGGCCAGCACCGCGAAGGACGAGGTGCCCTTGATCCACGAGTGCCTTAAGATGATCCTTGATGGTGTGACGACTTGCATGGGTGATCCGGACAGCCTCCGCAACCGTGATCCGCCCGTGCTCGCGCGCCAACTCGAGCAATGCGACGGATAATTCCGGCATGTCGGCGAGGATAATACGCTCGCGCTCCATTTTCTTCTCAAGCCTGATCTTCTGTCGATGCAGGGCTCTTAAAAAGAACTCGATCCAGGGATTCCAGTCGGGCTCGGCGCTGCGGATAGTTCCCTGCGTGCGGCGAAGCGAGATGTAATAGCTCTCCTTGCTTTGCTCGATGATGCTTTCGAGCGAGCTGTAGGGGACGTAAGCGTAGCCGGCCCGCAGAAGCAACAAGGTGGTTAGAACGCGCGACAGGCGGCCATTACCATCCTGAAAGGGATGGATTTCAAGGAAAACGACGACGAAGATGGCGATGAGCAAAAGTGGATGGAGCAGCTTTTCTCGCCCTTGCTCATCCAGCCAGGCGATAAGGTCCTCCATTCGACGCGGCGTATCGAACGGCGATGCCGTTTCGAAAACGATACCGAGGCTCTCGCCCTGTTCGTTAAACGCTTCGACGTTGTTGGAAAGGGTTTTGTAGGCACCGCGATGCCGCTCGTCTTTCGTCGAATGCGCAAGAAGGTCGCGGTGTAGCTGACGGATATGATTCTCGGTGAACGAAATAGTTTCGTAAGCACTGAAGATGGTTTCCATCACTTCCGCATAGCCGGCAACCTCTTGCTCGTCACGTGTGGTAAACGACCCCAGCCGAATGTTTGCCAGCAGCTTTTCGACCTCTCGGTCGGTGAGGCGTGCCCCTTCAATACGTGTGGAGGAGCCGACACTTTCGATCGTGGCGACACGTCTCAGGCTGGATAACCGCTCAGGTGCAATCCGGCCGATCGCACGCCAAGCACCTTTGAATTCGTCGATTTCGGCGATCAGCGACAGGATTTCGGGCGTGATCCGGACGGTCGCCGTTTTTAGAATTTCCATTTTCCCATCTATTCCCATCCAATTCCTGAAGCGCTGTTATGCACCATTTATTTATCCATTTCCATCCAATTTTCACGGCAGAGCTTGTGAGATCTGACGGTTAATCGTGCGCCACCATACTGATCAGTTTTCACCTCGAGCGGACCCACACTTTTGCAGCGAGACGAGAGAAGATGTGCGAGGACAACAGCTTTCAAAAATTCGAGACGGTCCTCCTATGATTGACGAGGCACTGGCGAACGCGATCGAGGACTGGGATTTCTAAGTCTCTGACATCCCGAAGAGTCCGGATGAGATCGACGCGAAACGATAGCGCGGCCGTAGGTTTGATTCGGTTCAAGAGCAAAAAACTATTTTGGAATAGCGAGGTTGATGGTTCCCTTTAAGGTAACGCTGAATTTTTCAATTGTTGCAGATTACGTTCGCCTGGAAAAGATTGACGATTTTGGCCCGTTGAAAATCTCAACGGCCTATGTCGTATTCCCGTTGTCCGGCTTGCGAAAATAGGTTGACTATACTAGATTTGAGGAAATGTTATAGGGTGCCTCAAATGAAGCAAATCGACCTCATGTTCCGGACGATGGTCGCGGAGTTGCAGCAACGGACTTTTGATGCGCAGTGGTCGGCCGATTTCCCACCCACTGGTCGCTTTGTCTCGGTCAAGGTCGACAACCGCTCATACTGGTATTTCGACCAACCGGATGGCAAAGGTGGTCAAAAGCGGCGCTATGTCGGCCCTGCTGATGATGACGAGATCACAACCCGGGTTGAAGCCTTCAGGGGCGAAAAGGACGATTACCAGAACCGGCGAAAGATAGTGGCGGCACTGACGCGCGAAGCGGGTCTAATTGCTCCGGATCGCTTCACAGGCACAGTTGTTGAGGCGTTGGCATCGGCCGGTTTATTCCGGCTCCGTGGTGTCCTCGTCGGCACAGTCGCGTTCCAATGTTATGCGGCCCATCTCGGTATCCGCCTGCCTATGGCTGCGATCCTGACGGGTGACGCGGATCTGGCTCAAGATTACGCGATCTCGAGCGAGGTCGAAGATTCAATTCCGCCGATTGTCGCTCTCCTACAGTCCATCGATCCGTCATTCCGGGCCGTACCCCATGTTTCCGGTTCCCCTCGCTCCAATGCTTTCCGCAACTCGACCGGTTACCGAGTAGAGTTCCTGACGACAAACCGGGGATCGGAAGATTACGCGGATCAACCGGCGCAAATGCCGGCTCTCGGCGGCGCGTCTGCCGAACCTCTGCGATATATGGACTTCCTCATCCGTGATCCGGTGCGGACGATCTTGCTGCATGGTGCCGGTGTCTCGGTTGTGGTGCCCGACCCATCACGGTTCGCCGTTCACAAACTGATCGTGGCCGGCCGGCGTCAAGATGATGCCGGTGGCAGGGCAAAGAAAGAAAAGGACTTGCGTCAAGCCGGAATGCTGTTTGAGGCATTGCAGGAAACCGGAGCCGGCCGCGATCTGGCAGATGCTCTTCGCGAAGCATGGGGCAGGGGTCCATCTTGGAGAAGTGCGATCACAGCGGGCGTTGATGCCATCCAGCGGCAATATCAACCGTCCGTCCATCGCACGTTCGGCATTCTACCGGCTGATGAAATAGAAAAGTTCCGAATCCTATTACAGGAAAAGAACGCTTAATGAGAAGGGATGTATTCAATTTACTAAAGGAAATCAATTGGATCTGGTTTCTGCCGGGGTGCTTGGGTTCGAATCTCATCAAGAGCTTAACTCTAGCAATCGTTTTAGATTGCGCTTGCACGGAGGGGGTTGATGATCTCAATCCCCTGAAAATCTCGCTCATTGTCGGTGACAACAACACAGCTATTCGATTGAGCGATGGCGGCCACGATCGTGTCCAACGCACTACGGGGGCGGCCGGTTGTCCTTCCTTGTGCCATCAGCTCTCCCCACACGAGAGCTGCCTTCTCGTCAAATGGAAGAATGCGACCTGCGAAGAGTGACTGGGGGCCCTCTTTGCCTCCAAACCAAGTTTCGAGAGCAGCTCGCTTCTTACCTGCCGGCTTCTCGAGTATTCCTCGGTGTATCTCGGCGATAGTGAGTGATGCGATGAACAAATCATCGTCAACTTGTTCAGCCATCCACGTTAACAACGACGCTGAAGGCTCTGGTTTCGTAATATTGCTTAGAATGTTGGTGTCGAGCAAATAGCGCATTACAAATCTATCTCGCGACCTTCTTCGCGTGAACGGGCTGTATCTAGCTCTGCGCCAACCAGTGGCGATCGGCGGAGTGCCGCGAGAATCCCTCCCTTTTTCGGCGGCTCTCCGGCGAGAGTTTCGCTTACAAAGGCGCGTAGATTGGCCGCCTCCGGGCCATCTTCGGCCAATCGGCGGGCAAGTGATCTAATTAAGCCGCGATCACTCTCACGCCCGAGGACCTCAAAACGAGCGAGACCGCGGTCGCCTAGGCGTCTTCTATAATTCTGAATTGCGCGTGTCTGCGAGCTAGCCATGGTACCCTCCGGATATTTCCAGTAATATAGCCAGATGCTGAGATTTCTGCAAGTCGCCCTAGGGAATGATCGTGGCGTAGTTGACGAGCTGATTTGGTCAGAATAGCGGGGTCTGCGGTTCGTAACCCTTCAAGAGCGAAACGAAGAGGTCGGCCCGGACGGGGACTGTCATCACTATCCGAGCCGAATATCTCATCTGATCTTACGCAGCTTCCCAAACCTGATTTAGTATTTTGGCAGCTAAGGCCGCCTTGTCTTGCGGTAAAAAGCGACCGTAGTGTTGCTGTACGACATCGGGCGTGTCTTGAATGGCATAGCTTGCCTGCTCGTAGGATCCGGTCTGCTTCAGAATATGCGTCGCGAGAATGTCCCGCAGGTTATGGGGTCCGTGCGGCAACAGGCCCTTGATGGCACCTCGCCCGGTGTAAGGGTTATAAATGCCGTAGCGTTGGATGACGGTCCTCCAAGCCTCGTAGAATGTGGTCGAGTTGTAAGCTGCGTCGATGCTGGTCGTTTTCACCGTCTTGACGAACAGGGTTCCGGGATCTTTGGCTCTTCCAAGGAGGACACCACGATGACGGTCGATATAGGCTTCGAGATATTCGTAGAGGTCGAGCAGGTTCGGCAGTATCAGCCGAAACGGTTTCTGTCCGAAGAAGGATGAACCGGAGTTTTTGAATGCGACCGACGGGATAAGGACCTCCCACCCATGGTCGCGATCACTCCAGCGCAACTCACCGCATTTCATATCCTCAAGCCGGCGTTCCGAGGTCGGATAGTGTCCGCGCGGGCAAACGCGTAACTGGCGAAGGTTCTTTTGTCTGAGCCCAAGGTGCAGGCCAAGCCGCAGCAACAGGAATGATCTGACGGCTTCGGCCGCCGGTCGGGGGTATCTGTTCTCATCCGGCATACGTCTCACGATCTCGTCCGTGATCTTGCGATATTCCGCTAACGGACTGTCCGCTTCAAGTACACACATGATCGGCTCGAATGGATCGCGATGCACGCGCATCACTCGCTGGATCTCCTTCGACCGGTTGGCTGCATGCCGATGAAATGCGTCGCACGCACCGTGCCAATCACGGGCCGCGACTTCGATTTCCTCCTGCTCAATCAAACCCGCGATGGGCCTGACATTCCGAAGCAGCTCCGGGTGCTGCCGTATCCAGCCGACGTCCGCGCGAGTAAGAGCCTGGGCGACCATCAGCATGTCTTCTTCCCACTTGGTATAGAAACCACGTCGCTGTTCCCGCCACTGCAGATACCAGTCCCAAACACCGGGGAATACGAGAAGCCCAAAGCTCAACTGGCTAAGCGGTACGCCGAAACCTCTTACTGCGCCATTCGGTGAGGAAGCTAGTGCGCCGAACATCAAGCCGAGATGTTCTATCTTCTGAGAGGCCGTTTCCTCTCCCCAGACACCATTCCGTTGAAAGCCAATGGCAGTTAGGGTCGATGTTTTGAAACGGATAAGGTCTGCCATTTCCATTGCAAGCCTTGGCGGTGCATCGATAACCCCGGACAGCAAATCCGGATCATCGTTTTCTACCACTGGATTCTGATTGGTGCCGACGGCGGGTGCAAAGGACCGGGGTGATATGGAACTGCCGCCATAAGTGACACCGGGAAAGCGGATGGCATAACGTTGCTTGCTGGCCGCTGCCTGATATCGGCGATACTCTGTCGATCCGGAAATGATCACCCGGCGCACCCAATCGAGAATCTCCTCGCGCTTGGTAAAGGGCAGGCTGCTGAAGTCATCTGGCAGATGCACTGAAATCCTGCGCCGCTCAGCCGGGCTGATATCGCCGAGTTCATGACCATAAAGGGAGCGCGCCTGGTGCGGTAGCTTGTCCTTGAAATATCCTTCCTGCAACCGATAGCGCCGCTCAATGCGGCGCAGGATATTAAAGCTGGCAACGGAGCGGGGAACGCGCTCCCCCTGCATCCAGGATAGCAGCGTCTTGTTATCGAATGTCTCATCCAGATGAACAACGGCGCGGTAGAGCTGCCAATAAGTGTCGCCGAACCGACGCATATGGTAGACCAATGCGTCCTGAAAGCTCGCCGGATCTTCTGTCGCTTCAAATAGTGCTTCGGGGAACGGGCTTATCGGTTTTGGTTCAGGGCCGCGCTGTGTCGACGCAGACCTGGCAAAGGCACCGTCGGTCGCCGCGCGTTGCGGCTTTCTGATCGAGGATGCGGAAACTGCCTTCTTTGCGGGAACAATTTTGTTCGGGCGAGCCTTTGACTTTGGTGGCCGTCGCTCTTCGGCTGCCGGTGGTGCGCCGAGCCATCTGATGATGGCATCCAGCCCTGGCCGGAGCTGCTTTTTCAGCTCTGCCGTCAGCTCGGCTTCGACCCCACAGGCCTGACCGATCATCGTCCAGTCGATATGGCCATTCAGAAGTGGTGGCGATTTTCGGTCGACAATCAAACTGACCAGATAGGGCCGTATATTCTCCAACGCTCGCCTGGATGCGATTGGAGCGATACGAAGCTCGCAGAATTCCGAAATTTTTCGCTGAAAATGACGTGATGAAAGGTCGTGTTTGGTCATGCTCATTCCGTTTCTCTCGACACCAGTGCCGAGGGCGAGCGGGAATAGGGGGCGCCCGTTAACAAAATATGTTTAGGGCAAGAGGTTATCTGTTGATCGCTGCGTCTTGAATGGAGAGCCGCAGCTTGTGGCACTGAGCGATAGACGGACTTGCAATAGCTCATATATGGCAATAATTATGAGTTATAGAGAGGGGTGCTATAACTCATGAAATGGAACTGGTAAAACACGGATTGGCCAAACTTCAGGCACGACACCGCAAGCCTGGTACCGTTGGAGCAGAAATTCCTGCAGTCCGCTGGCGAGGTGATAGGTGCTGTCCGGCATTTCAACGAGGACGACAGCAACCAACTTCGCATTGAGTTGCTGAGCGACGAAGCGGTCAAGACCTCAGAGATTGAGGGGGAATTTCTGGATCGCGTGAGTGTCCAGTCGTCACTCCGCCGACAGTTCGGGCTAAACACTGATGACAGACAGATCGGCCCCCAGGAGCGGGGGATCGCCGAGATGATGGCGGATGTCTATCGAAGCTGGCATGGGCCGCTGCGTCATGAGGGACTGTTCCACTGGCATTCAATGCTGATGGCGGGAAACCGATATATTGAAACAGTTGGTGCTTACCGCACGCATGGTGACGCCATGCAGATCGTGTCGGGTCGATTGGACAAGCCCACCATCCACTTCGAGGCTCCCCCGTCTCGCCAGGTTAGCGATGAGATGGAGACTTTCGTCGCGTGGTTCAATCGATCCGGGCCAGGTGGTCAAATGTCGCTTCATGCTTTAACGCGCGCAGCCGTAGGCCATCTGTACTTTGAAAGCATACATCCATTTGAGGATGGCAACGGCCGAATTGGACGCGCGCTCGCTGAGAAATCCCTGGCGCAAAACATAGGGCAGCCAAGCCTCATTTCACTCGCCTTCACAATCGAAAAGAGCCGGAAGGCCTACTATTCCGAGCTTGAGCGGCACCAACGCACGCTTGATATCACCGACTGGATCATTTTCTTTTCAGAAACGATCCTTGATGCTCAACGGGCGACGCTTGAGCGCATCGATTTCTTCATTCAGAAAGCAAAATTCTATGATCGTTTTCGGGGCCAGTTGAACGAGCGGCAGGAAAAGGTAGTCGCGCGCATCTTCAAGGAAGGCACGGCTGGCTTCAAGGGGGGGCTAAGTGCCGAAAACTACATTTCGATCACAGATACATCCCGCGCTACAGCAACACGCGACCTTCAGCAACTCGTGGAGATCGGTGCACTGACGCGTACGGGTGAACGTCGGCATACCCGGTACTCGCTGTCATTGCAGAAATAAATTACTGCTAGTCAAATGAACTCCACCAAAGTCACTATCTAGGTGAACGATTGTTCGATTCCCGTCGTTTGCTCGATTTTCCTGCCAGTGGTCGTGTGGGTAGAGTTGCTGGGACACGCGAACTCGTCATCGATGGTACACCCTAATTGCCGCCTACGCCACGACGGAAGCAACAGTTCGGATCCGCTCCACCTCACGGCACGTTCGCCCCTTCAAGAATAATGGATGCTGAAACAAGGGTTTCATCATGGGTGCCGACGTCAAGGATCGCGGCGTCCACGCCTCCCTCCATCAATGCATCCAGAACGTCTGCCAGTTATCGAAGTGGCCCTATATGAGTTGCCTCCGCGTTCACTAGCCGGCATGCCGCAGTCATCATAAGTCGCCCCTCCACAATTTAGGAGCTTCTTGCCTCTGAATTGCCGTAGCACGAGAATGTCCTCGCTCAGGTTGGTGCGGCCTCCACGCCCAACGACGGTGAAGGTCTCTCCTTCGCCTCCACACAACCATCAGCTTCTGAGTGGAAAGGCAAGCATAACAACGAAATCGTATCGTTCGCCACGACCAGAACCAAAATGCCGGTCAGTGGTTCCCGAAAATTGCACGCGGCCTTCCGCCAATGACCCTCACAGGAACAAACGGGTCAAACTGATGGTTAGGGCTGAGAGCGAATACAGGACTTAAAATATGCAGCGGTACTTCTTCCACGTACGGGAAGCTGACGGTCTCTCGGTTGATCTGATTGGCACCATGCTCTCAGATGACCAGCGAGCCCTCGCCGAAGCTGCGCAGGCAGCTAGAGAGATGCTAGCGGAGAAACTTCTGAAGAACGAAGTCGTAGATGGCGCAGAGTTTGAAGTTGTCAGGGGCGACGGTGTTTTGATCGCGAAAATCCCGCTGAAATCGGTGATGCGGTTCGAGTAGACTATCCCCCGGCGTGCAAAGGCGAGAACGCGGTTCGGAACGGTTGCCTTGGATTTCTGCTGGAGAAAACTAAGCAGCGTACAAGTAGCGTTGTACTACCGCTTGCGCACAAACTGACCAGCGCACTCGCAGGCCAACTTGTTAATCGTCGATCACTGGTTGGACTAGCCGCATTGGGATTCAGTATCTTTTTTCAGCGCCTCCTCTATTTCGTCCGCGGACACCTGCAAGAACTGGCGCGTCACTAATTGGGCGGAGATAGCAGGTATCTCAAGGTGCGTTGCGACGGGTTGATACGAAGGAAAACTGAGACCTTCAATAAGTTGTTCATCAACGACTAGACGATATGTTCCAGCTTCTAAAGGCATTACCAAGCCCTCCAGCACGAAGGGATTCGCGAAGGTGATTTCACTGTATGTCTTTCGTTCTTTCATAATCAAATACTCTTTCCTGACGAGAGTTCTGGCGCCCTGAAGGTGATTAAATACGGGATCGCATATTACGACCGGCCTTTGTCGTCCAGGTCTGTTCATCAACCGTCAATCGAGCGATCACGCGGTTTCCTGAAAAAGTTCAAGACGTATATAGTGTTGCGTGGGACACTTTTGATGACAAGCACCGGCGTTGATTGGCAGGAATGGTCAAGTGAGGCCGCATTTCCAAGGCGGCGTTTCAATTGTGCTGTGAGAGCATCGGCAGATGTTTCTCCCGCAAGAAACAGTCTCATTACAAGAAACGCGGCCGTGTTGAATTGTCGCTGGTCATTGCCCAGCAATGTGGCGTTATAGCCTGCACTCTTCAAAACTGACTGGATCATCTCCATCTCTTCCGGGGAGATGGCTGAAAGGCTAGGGCGGGAAGACATATTGTCCTCCTCTCGTTGGGGCTAGGGTAACCGACCCTCAACCAGTAGTGCCCGTGACATCGCTACCGACACCTCACAGTGCGCCTGAATAGCTTTAGACGCAAGCGAATACGGTTTTGGAAAGCCTCAGCAGAGTTCACCGGCTATTCGCGGGTCGTCATTGAACGGCTGCTGAATTTTAGCGCTTTGGAATTTCCTTGCTAATGGACCACAAAGCGCGCAGGCTCTTTTCTTCGGTAGCTTTTTTGAAGGGCGTTACCGCTTCAAGGTGAAATCCCTTGGCCCCAACGAAAGGAGGACACGATGTCTTCCGCGCAAGAATACGGCCCGATTTCGTCTCACGACCTGAATATGTTGCGCTCCCTGTTGTCGGATGCTGGCTTTGAACGCGATGCGCACGTGGATGACGACCGGTCATTCAACAGGGCCACCCGCAAGATAATTGATCTTTTTCAGGGTGGAATGACCGACCCTTCCAAACTCAAAGGAGAAATGCTGTTTCTGTTCGGAGTACAGAAACAGGAACGCGTGCCCTCTCGTACACCACTCCCGAGATACGCAATCCAAGGTCTTCCGGGGTTCGGCAGATAGTGGGGAACACCTGTGCGCGCATATGTTCTTGGAAGCATGATGCTTTGGTCAGCTTTCTTTCTGATCTGGTATTTGTTGACGCTTTATACCGCCAGCAACGACCTTGAGGAAATACGACCCGGTCCAGCGGGAGCAACCGTTATGTCTGCGTCCAGATGCGGTGTCGAACTGGCGGCTCTTCTCGCGATGGGCGACAAGCTCCTGAAGGCCGGCGGACCAGAGGTACCAGCAGAGTTGCGCACAAATATCGAAGGCTGCATATTCTTTGATGCGGTAAGTAGAGACGCGCTTGCGAAGACGCAGCTTAAAAGGTTTTTCCCGGAAAAAAGATAAGCTGCGGAAAGCGGCTTTATGCCGCGGCCAAATACGGTTTATCGGGCACGGACCGTGCGGTGATATCGTACCTTTTCCAGCGCTTCGTTTATGGAACCGCGACAACACGCCTATTGGATCAGCGCGGTAGCAACGGTGATCCTGTATCGTTGACTGTCGCAGATCGAAGCTCATCCAAGCGTCCCGAGAGTCCGTCAGATCTGTCGCCAATCAGCCAAGCTGGCGGGAAAGCGGGTAGCCGGGAGCGTCGTAGAGCGCACGGATCTGCGCTTTGACTGTATCGGGGCCTCGTCAATCTCCAGAAGAGAGCCCCGTTATTGACCGTGTGGCATGTATTCTACAGCGAACCGGAGAGCTTCGGCTGCTGTTTCGAACCGCCGATAGCGAGGGCCGCTTGCTCGCTATCACCTAGTTCGCGCTTGCGTTGCTGCAACTCGTCTGGAGCTTCAGAAGCTTTTCGGCATTGGTTCTTCGAATAATCAGGGAGCATAGTGCCCTTTGGCTGGACGCCTGCAGTCGGAGATCTCCGAGAGACAGGCCCGGTGCATCCGCTACCAGCTCAGCATCGCCAAATTGCCTTTGGCAAAAGACATCGACGGCTTCGACTTCGCCGACACGCCCGTCAATGAATCCCTGGTGCTCTGCCGCTCTTTCGCTCCAGGGCGACAGGATGTTTCGTTTATCGACGGCAGTGGTGCGATGGCAAAAAAGGCAGGTGCGAGCCTTCACGCTCTACCGGTGCTGGTCGTTATCCAGCCAATTCTTTTGTAACCACCTCGAACCGCTTCAAGATGGCCGGCCCGAAAGCGGTAGACAGGGCGACGTCGGTCGCATCGCGTCCTGTCGCCATCAATATGCGTCCGATGCGCGGCATGTTGTGACGGGCATCGACCGTATACCAGCGCCCGCTGAGATAGACCTCGAACCAGGCGCTAAAATCCATCGGGTTGGGGTCTGTCGGCACGCCGATATCACCGAGATAACCGGTGCAATAGCGGGCGGGAATATTCATGCAGCGGCAGAGAGTGATCGCAAGATGCGCAAAATCGCGGCACACCCCGATCCTGTCGGTGAACCCGCCGTAAGCCGTCCTCAGCGGATCAGCTTTCTCGTAGTTGAAGACAATATGGGAATGGACGAAATCGACGACAGCCTGAACACGGGGCCAGCCGAGTGGTGTAGCCGAGAAGTTTTTCCAGGCGAAGTCCGCCAGCCGGTCAGTGTCGCAGTAACGGCTGCCCAGCAGGAACACCAGAACATCGTCTGGTAAATCCTTGATATCGTGTTGGAAGGCGTTTTCGGGAACGGGATCCGGCAGACCGCTGTCATATATGTCGAAGCGCGTGGAGATCGTCGTCAGTCCGGGCGGTGCAGATATGCGGCTGCAGGCGTTGCCGAAGATGTCCAGATAACCCCAGGCCTCGACCGGCCGGTCGAAGGTCAGGACCTGTTCGGTGAGCAGATCCGCGCGCCGGCCGGGATGGATGTTGAGAACCAGCAGCATCGCCGTCTCATTCTCGCACTCATAAGCAATATCGAACCCGGCGCGAATCTTCATGCAGCACTATCCCTGAAAGAGCCATTGTCATGTCCTTCAGGATGCAACGCTTTCATACTCGCGGCGTTCCGGCCGGTGGTCAGGTTTTCCAGGCAGGTCTTGTGCGGACGGCGATAACGGCGCGGATATCGATCAACGTGCGCGGGCGCGTTTGGCGAGCAGAGCGGATGTTGCCGCGGTACGATCAGACAATTCCTTCGCAAGACGGGCTTCCCGAAGGCGCAGGGTCTTTGCATCGCGGGATTGCGCAATGGAATCTAGCTCCTCAAGCGCTTTTTCCTTTGCGAAGAACGGTGTCTGGATATGGCTGAACGCGAGCTCGGCCTTCTGGCGGGAAATACTGTATTTTTCTGTCATGGGTGTTCCGATGATGATGCCCGGAGAGCGAGCGAAAAACAAAAGGCCAGGCAATTTGCCTGGCCTTGATTGGGTTGGCGTGCTTCCGGCAGTGCCAGTACATCCGTGGTCAAAGGGAAGCACAGACCCTTAGGCAACCTGCAGATTGCAGGCCGACATTTTGCCCGACTTGTTGTCGCGCTCGAGCTCGAAGCCGATCTTCTGACCTTCGACGAGTTCGCGCATGCCGGCGCGCTCAACGGCGGAGATGTGGACGAACGCATCGGCGTCGCCATTGTCAGGCTGAATGAAACCGAAGCCCTTGGTGGAATTGAACCATTTAACTGTGCCAGTGGTCATGATGAACCCTTTTCTTAGCAATAGAGAAACCACAGCACTCATGCGCTGCGGATGATGATAGCGATTTTGAAAGGAAAGGTTCGTTCAGAACGCGGTGCCAGACGCGTGACAAGCAAAGCTAAGCAAGCAAATTCGATTGCCCCTTATATCCTGCCTCTGCCGGGATGTCAACTACTGGTTTTTGAAGATATTTCATCTCGTCACAAAGTTGTGTTCTCATTGGATGGCGTGTGGCCGTCCATCGCCTTGTTTTCCGCGCAATCCGGGCGCATGGTCAGGCTTCGTCATGCTAGCCGCATGGCGCTGCGGTGTCAGAGAGGCGCCGTCTTCTTTTCTTCGTCCGGTTGCAAATGTTTGCGCAAGCGCTGCGGTGTCATTTTTGACGATGCCGCGAAGTTTTACCTATTGCGAGAGGCGCGTGCCGGTAGCGGCGATAATACACCATCAGCCATTTCTTTATGCCTCCGCGTAACGTTCGTCCGGCGGAACATGGCAACAGCGGCGTAGAATGAAACGGGCTCCACGCGGACGAAATCCGCGTACGAGTTCCACATGAAAGGCAACACCATGGAAACGTGCAACGAACACCGGCGCCAGGCGCTGAGGATAGAGATCTGGGAGAACGAAGGCGGCGCTCCCGTCTCCGATACGCTCGAGACTCAATATGGAAGACGGATCGAGAGGGATAAGAGCTGGACGATATACCATGTCTTCACCGGCGTGCCGGTGCGCATCGGCGGCCGCAGGCTGACCCGTCTCAGCATAGCGGAAGCGACCGACGGCATGCTGTCCCTCAACCGGCGTAACGCCCTGCGCAGGAAAGAACGCACGGGGAGCAAGTCATGACGCTCGCTTTCCCCAACACGGCCCGCAGTTTTGACGAGGTGCGTAAAGCGGTTCGCTTTTTCGGCCATGACGGCATGTTCGAAATCCGGTTTTTTGTCGAGGCCGAGGCGCTCGCCAAGGGCCGGGGACACGCCATGAGCATGTCGGAAGCCCAGTGCCTTTCCTCTTTCGACGCGATGCGCGTGGCCATCTACGCCGCGGCACAGAAGGTCTACGCCAAATCGCGTCGTAATATGAATATCCTGACTGCCTCCGACCTCGGCTAACCAGTCGCTGTGGATATTCCTTTCCCGAAAGTGCCTGCGCCACCAGGCGCGGCATCGCTGCCGCGCCTGGTGGTGATTTCATTTCACTGGCGGTGAAGCCTTTCCGAGCTTTACCGAAGGTTCCCGACCCCAGATACGAAGCTTGCCGAGGTTCGATACGAAGCCGGCGAGGCCTTCCTCCCCGCGGAGGGCAACGGTGCCCTCATCAAGAGCGTCGGCAATGCCGGCTTTTTCCAGCAAGGGTAGCGCCGACTGATCATAGCCGATGAACTTGCAGTGCTGGAAGGCATCGGCCACGAAGTCGCGCGCCGTTGCCTCATTGACCAGATCGTCTATCGCTTCGACGGAGGTCAGCAGTGCGACCGCATCGAAAAGAACGGACGACCCGCCATCGATCATGTGATGGGCCTTAAACCAGCTGCCATCCGAGGCAGTGACGCCGCCGACTTTCGGCGCGATCAGTTCGCAGACGGCTTTCTCCTTGGCAATCGCCGACATCAGGCCATTCAGCAGCTTGGCATCGACCCCATCGGTGACGAGGATACCGAGCTTGCGGCCTTCGAAGCGCTTGGGGCTGCGCTCCACAATGCTGAGCGCTGGTGAGGGCTCCAGATCCTGACGGGTCGGCATAGCCGCATCCGCCGGCTTCGGCATCGACTTTAATCCCAGCTTCTGCGCAACGGTGGTTGCCAGCGTCTCGTCGATGTTCATCAGATGCGACACCATGCGTTCGCGGATAACAGGTGTTTCCACCTTGCTCAGTTCGAATGTCAGGGCGGCGGCGATGTGACGCTGCTCGGGTGGTGTCTGGCTGATATAGAATTGTCGGGCCTGGCTGTAATGATCGGCAAAGCTCTCCGGGCGCAGCCGCGCCTTGCTTCCCTGTTCTTCGGCCGGGAAATGGCGATAGCCGCGGCGCGGCGATTCCCGCGGACCTTCACCAAACGAGTTCGGCTGGTAATTCGCCCTGCCGACAGGATTGCGCATTGCCATGTGGCCATCCTGCTGGAAATGCGCAAAGGGACACTTCGGCGCATTGATGGGCAGGTGGGTGAAGTTTGGCCCGCCAAGCCGTTTTAGCTGGGTGTCGAGATAGGAGAAGTTCCGGCCCTGCAACAGCGGATCATTGCTGAAGTCGATGCCCGGCGGCACGTTCTGGGTCATGAAGGCGGCCTGCTCGGTCTCGGCGAAGAAGTTGTCGGGCATGCGGTCAAGCACCAGCCGTCCGACCGGCTGCGGCTTCAGTATTTCCTCGGGGATGATCTTTGTCGGGTCGAGCACGTCGAAGTCGAAGCTGTCGGCAAAGTCCTGGTCGAACAGCTGCACCTGCAACTCCCATTCCGGGAAGTCGCCGGATTGGATGGCTTGCCAGAGGTCGCGGCGGTGGAAGTCGGGATCGGCACCGTTGATCTTGACCGCCTCGTTCCAGGCGACCGACTGAAGCCCCAGCTTTGGCTTCCAGTGGAACTTGACGAATGTCGATTCTTCCTTGGCATTGACCAGGCGGAAGGTGTGGACGCCGAAACCTTCCATGAAGCGCAAGGACCGCGGTATGGTCCGGTCCGACATGGCCCACATGATCATGTGCATGCTTTCCGGCGTCAGGCTGATGAAGTCCCAGAACGTGTCATGGGCGGTCTGGGCCTGCGGAAACGCCCGGTCCGGCTCCTGCTTGGCGGCATGGATCAGGTCGGGGAACTTGATGGCGTCCTGAATGAAGAACACCGGAATATTGTTGCCGACGAGATCCCAGTTGCCTTCCCGGGTGTAGAGCTTGACGGCGAAACCACGCACATCGCGCGCAAGGTCGGCCGAACCCTTGTTGCCGGCAACCGTTGAGAAGCGGACGAAGGCCGGGGTCTTTTCGCCCGCTCGCTGCATGAAATCCGCCCTGGTATAGGCGGAAAAGGATTCGTAGGTCTCGAAGAAGCCGTGCGCGCCGTAACCGCGTGCATGGACCACGCGCTCGGGAATGCGCTCGTGGTCGAAGTGGAAGATTTTCTCACGGAAATGGAAATCATCCACGACAAGCGGCCCTTGCGCGCCGATCCGAAGAGAATTCTGGTCGTCGGCAACCGGCCCGCCCTGAGCGGTCGTCAGCACAGGCGAGTCTGTTTCGGCCGTCTGGTGCAGCTCGCCGCCGGCGTCGCGCTCTAGCTTCTAGTCGTGAATAGTGACGGTCTCAGTCTTGTCTTGCGGTGATTTGCTGTTGGTGGTCTTGTTACTGTTGGTGGTCCTGGCCATGGTGTGGCTCCTGAACTGGAAGGGGCCTATCGCGGCCCGGAAATGAAAAAGCCGTCCTGAAAGGCGGCCCGAACAGAGTGGGCGGCTCACGCCATTTTCGGCTGGGCCTTCAGTGTCTGGTTTGCGGAAAAGCCGATGTCCCCGAGCATGTCAGGAAACACGTCGTGCAATGTCTTTTCCGCAGGCATCCGGGAATCCGATCAAATTTTGAGTGCTGGACTTGGAGAACCCTCGAACCGTGGCGACGTTCCTGCGGCGTCAAAATAATTCTCATCCCGCCGCATGCCTGCTCGCGCACCACGTCGGCAAGCCATTCACCGTCACGGAAACGCAAACGCCATCCAATTCTATTTGCAAGGGGGTGGAACCATGCGGCGAGCATAGTGTTTGCTGTGTGAGCCTGCTCGAAAGGCTGCAACGAGGAAAAAATCATGAAAAAACTTCTCTTGGCCGCAGCGCTTGTCGGCGCCTCGACGCTTGCCGCCTTCGCACAGACCACCCCCGCCCCTGCAACCGATGGGAAAACGCCCGCCGTGGCCACGCCCGAGACCAACAACCCGACAGCCCCTGTCGACGGCGCAAACAGCTTTACCGAGGAACAGGCGAAAACACGCCTCACGGAGGCCGGATATACCGATGTCACCGGCCTTATGAAGGATGACAAGGGTGTCTGGCAGGCCAAGGCCTCGAAAGATGGCAAGCCGGTAAGCGTGGCGCTCGACTATCAGGGCAACATTGTCGCTAACTAATTCAATCTTCAGGAGAATCCTATGAAGACCGTTACAGGACTTTTCGACGACTACTCCGATGCCAGCGCGGCCGTTAGCGCGCTCGAAGAACGCGGTGTACCATCCTCGGATATCAGCATCGTGTCCAACAATGCAGATGAACGCCACGGCAAGTCTACTAATGCCGCTGAAGGCGCCGGCACAGGTGCCGGCATCGGCGCCGCCGTTGGTGGCGTGGGCGGTCTGCTCACCGGCCTCGGCGTCATGGCAATTCCCGGCGTCGGGCCGGTGGTTGCCGCAGGCTGGCTTGCCGCAACAGCGGCGGGCGCAGTAGCCGGTGCCGTGGCAGGCGGTGCCGCCGGCGGGCTTATCGGCGCACTGACGGAGTCCGGCGTGCCGGAAGACCATGCTCATGTCTATGCGGAAGGCGTTCGCCGCGGCGGAACGCTGGTAACCGCGAAAGTGGAAGACAGCCTTTATGCGGACGCGCAGGACATCCTGCGCCAGTCCAACTGGGTTGATCCCGATCAGCGCCGTGAGGCCTATGCCAAAGAGGGTTGGTCACGCTTTGATGACACGCTGGATCCTTATGAGCCAGCTGAAATCGAACAGGAGCGTCTGCGCTACAGGCGTTAGACCTGACAACGAAGAAAGGCCGGCATCTGCCGGCCTTTTCTTTCAAATTCAAAGGGCAGACGAGAGTGCCGGTCGTCGCAACAGCATTCTCTGCAGACAGCAGGCGAGGGCGGTCGTAAAACACGGTTCAAAACGCTTCCGGAACGTATCATAAAGCTGGCGAGCAGTTCACTGGCAGCCCACTGCAAAAGCAAGCACCTGCTTTCTGCGGTGTTATTTCCGGAGGTCGTTGTTCATCGCCAGGAGATCAGTTACGATTAAACAAGCGCCAGAATACGAGCCGGTCCTCCTGTCCCGCCGCGGTGGGTTGGCGCGCCAACGACGATTGTCGCTCCCTTGATCGGTAACGCCTCAAGATTGTTCAGCCCTTCGATACCGTAGCGGCCGGCTGGAAGCCAAGAATTATGCACGGCGAAATCGGCAGAGTTGCCCGGATCCAGCGAGAGCGTGTCGACGCCAATCGCAACGGTGTCGCGTTCGAGCAGTAAATCGGTCGCCGACTTGCTGAAGCCGGGAAAGGCGAATTTTCCAGCGTCGTCATTACGGAAGGCGGGGCTCTTAACCTTTGTGGCCCAGCCAGAACGCAACGCCACGACGGCACCTGCGGGAATCTCGCCATTTGCGCTGATCCAGCGTTCTATATCCGCCGCCTCAAGGGTCGAATTGGCATCTTCCTTGGCGCGATCGGTGATGTCGATGATGACCAGAGGCGCGACCAGCTTTTGAGGTTCCAGCTGATCAACGCTGGCGCCATCGGCGCTGAAGTGGAAAGGCGCATCGATATGGGTTCCAGTGTGCTCGAAAACCGTCAATTTATGGAGTTGGTATCCGTCCTTGGCGATATCTGCTGACCATTCGAATTCTATTCCGGGCTTGCCATCAAATGTTGGAAAGGTTGAATCGTACACATGAGTGAGATCAACGACTTTGTGAGCCGTCTGAGCAAGGACCGGTTTCGCCAGGTTTCCCGCAGCCATCGCCACACCCGCAAAGGCCGCACCTTTGAACAGCATACGACGCGACAGCATGTTCTTCTTCACGTCTTCTATCACGCAGTGATTACACATCCCATCTTCCCTCCGTTACGAAATCTCTGTTCATGACGGTATCGGAAAACCCTGGTGAAGCAAGATTGGTCGTTCTCAAGGTCTCAGCTTTGGTAGAAAGACATGTTAAATCCACATCGGCGTCGCGGAGCCAGTTTTTGAATGTTGGCTTCCGTTCCCGGCGAAGAATTCCTGCGCATTTGGAAATAGTAACCGAGTCGGATAAGGCTTGGCACGGGTCTGCTCCCAACTGTCGCGGATCTTTTGAGGTTGGAAGTGACAGACGAATTACCCGGTCAACTTGATAGCCTGCATCGCGCCACCTTTGACTATTTCTGGTCCGGAAGCCATCCTGAGAGCGGGCTGCCCAGGGATAGGATGCGATCCGATGGTTCGCCGATCCATGAGATCACCTCAATCTCGGGTGTCGGGTTTGGTTTCCTCTCGCTCATCGTTGGCGTTCATCGTACGTGGATAAGCAAGCGGGACGCCATTGCGCGTGTGTGCCGTATGCTGGAATCTCTGGCTGGAGTGAAGCGTTTTCACGGCGCCTTTCCTCACTTCGTCGATACATCGAGCGGAAAAACAATACCATTTGCGAAATACGATGACGGTGGTGATCTTGTCGAAACCGCGCTTCTCGTTCAGGCGCTTATCTGCGTTCGCGAGTTCTTCAGCGGCGAGACATCCGAAGAGATTGGTTTACGCCGGTCTGTCACTGAAATAGTCGATGCCGTCGAATGGAACTGGTTTACCAGGGGAGAAACAGGGCCGCTTTTCTGGCACTGGAGCCCTCGGTATGCCTGGGCGAAAAATCTGCCTATTGTGGGCTGGAACGAGGCTCTGGTCTGTTATGTGCTGGCGGCAGGTTCAGTTGCGCATCCGATAAGCCCGGAGTGTTATCATTCCGGGTGGGCGCGTAGTGGCGCAATTCGGAATGGATCGAATTATCTCGGTGTGCGGCTGCCGCTTGGCGAGCCATATGGAGGCCCGCTCTTTCTCTCGCATTATTCGTTCTGTACGCTTGATCCACGAGGCTTGGGGGATGTTTACTGCTGTGATTATCTGGAGCAGGCTCACGCCCATTGCCAGATTAACTACCGCTACTGCCGAACCCGATATGCAATGGAGGTCGGATGGGGTCTGTCCGCCTGTGATGGGCCAAAGGGTTACGTCGTCAACTCTCCGACCAACGATCATGGTATCATCGCGACGACGGCAGCCCTCTCCAGCATGCCTTTTATGCCGCTGCGGTCACAACAGGCGGCGCTACGCTTCCTGCAATGGAGTGACAGCGCGCTCATCGGCCACTTCGGCCTGATGGATGCCTTTCAGCCTTCAATGGGCTGGGTCTCCGGAACGCATCTTGCAATCAATCAAGGCCCGGTGGTCACAATGATGGAGAACCATCGCACTGGTCTCATTTGGGATTTGTTCATGAATGCGCCGGAAGTGAAGAACGGACTGGCGCATCTGGGTTTTTATCAGGACAACTCTCATGAGGGGACGAAGGCGCATGAGGCTGGTAGATCAATACTTCGGGGCAATGCAATGTCGTGATGTGTGCCGAAAGGGTGCCGTTACCTTCAAGGATCGGAGCCGCGGCAAGGCACGCATCCCGAATTTCAGAGCACGGTCGACAATGCAATGTCACGACAGGGGGTGACGGCGCTGGCGCGGAGTTCGCGGTGGTCTATGACAGTGAGATGTTTCTGATGGAGATGGAAGAGGTTGGCAACCTGGCCATGAACCGAGACGGAACGTTGACATTGCCGAGCTGATTTGAAGCGCATCATCCGCCACTGATCTGACGGAAAACTGTATATTTGGGGTGAGTTACTCTTGATGAAAAATAAGTGGTTTTGGGTATGGCTCTCGACACTCGCGATACCGGTCTTCTCGCTGATCGTGGTTCAAATCGATACGAACTCTGGAGCCTCGATCGGCGGCGGCGGTTACGACCTCGGCCCGTTTCTATATTCTTGGCTGTTGATTATCGTCACAGGCGTGTGGTCGCTTTGCACTCTTGTAACCGCGCTAATTCTTCGTGATCGGGCGGCGAAGATACGAGCCTTGGGCTTGACCGCGATGGGTTCTATTACCTTCGTGACGGTCCTGCTCCTTTACCAAAATAACCTTTCATAGATTAATTGGAGAGTTAGCAGCTCAGACTTTTCCCGACAGAGCCCGAAAATTAATCAGGGCGTTCAGCGTCGGGTGGACGTCGATTGAAAGCTGTTTCAATGGTTTAGGGAGTTCAGATGTGGGGCTGGAGGGATGATGTTCCCGCAGCCGGCAAGCTAGTTTGACTAGAATGGCGGGAAGACTGGTTCGAAACCCTTCAAGGCGAAGACGGCTGGTTGATGATCGTATGCGCTTAAGTAGATCTAGGATGTATATCCCATTGACATATCCCAACTAAAAAGCTACATAGGCTACGTCCTTATTAGGCAATTCGGAGGTATCCAGATGGAGCAAGGCTCAGTATTCCAGAGCAATCGGAGCCAAGCAATACGGTTGCCAAAGGCGGTCGCTTTGCCCGATGACGTAAAGCGGGTCGATATCGTTGCGGTGGGACGCACTCGCATCATCGCCCCAGCCGGTGAAATCTGGGACAGTTGGTTTGAAGGAGCAGAGGCGACATCCGACTTTATGATTGAGCGCGACCAGCCTGCTTCGCAAGAGCGCGAGGCATTATAATGCTGAAGTACATGCTGGATACCAACATCTGCATTTTTACGATTAAGAATCGGCCTCAGCACGTGCGCGATGCGTTCAATCGCTCACACGATCAGCTTTGCATCAGCTCGGTCAGCCTAATGGAATTGATTTACGGAGCGGAGAAGTCAGCTAGTCCAGAAAAGAACCTTTCCGTTGTGGAGGGCTTCGTGGCGCGCCTCGAAGTGCTCCCATATGATGATTTCGCGGCAAGCCATTCGGGTCAATTGCGAGCAGAATTGGCGCGCAGTGGAACTCCTATTGGCCCATATGATCAATTGATGGCGGGGCATGCGCGCTCGCGTGGACTGATTATAGTCACCAATAATCGCCGTGAATTTGATCGCGTACCCGGATTACGAGTGGAAGACTGGGCCGCTTAGTTTCAAATATTGATCGCCTGCCGGATTTCCGCAAGCATTCCACCACCGGGTCGTCGCACCGTATCCCATCAATTGCGCGGTTGCGGAATGGCGGGGTCGGTGGTTCGTATCCTTTCAAGATCAGAAAAAGGCGATCCGACATTGTGCTCCATGACGGTTGTGGTCCATTCCGGAAGATGGCCTTGCGCCCTCGTTCCGGCCGTGCGAGCAGCGATTGCATCATGCTACCCTGCTCCTGGGATAGGTTGGGTACACCGTTCGATGATCTCAACCTGAAGCTCGCGATCCCATCCAGCCTGATCGGCAAGACGAATAGATTGTCGGCGTACTGAAGGAGCTTGAGGCGCGCGCCGGTCTCGAAGCTTTGCTGCAAACACGGCATCAACGATGCCAGCATTTATAAGCGGAAGGCCAAGTTCGGCGGTATCGACGTGTCCGAAGCCAAGCGGCTGATGCGAAAGAAGCGGTAACGCCCGCAGCGAAGTGACGCGCCGTTGCGCATCTGATGGACCAACAGCGGATGAGCGAAGGGCGGTCATGTATGGCCATCGGCTTTTGCCGGATGACGATCTGTTACGGAACGAGATGCGATGACGATCGCAACCTTCGGGAACGAATGAAGGCATTGACGTAGGCTTTGGGTATCGCCGCACTCACGGGCTGCTAAGGCGCGAGAGGCACCTTGTGAACCGCAAGATGATCGTTGATGACAGCGGCAGCGAGTTCACCAGACAACGCGATCCTGCAATGGACAGATCGGACTAGGGTGGATCGGCACTATATCGTGTCGGGCAAACCTATCCAAAACATCTTCATAGAGAGCTTCAATGGATGGCTGTGAGACGAGTTCTTGAATAAATGCTCTTCTCGTCACTGATCCATGCCCGATCTAGGTGTTTGATCCCGACATGTCATGGCCTGGGGTTCGAATGAAGATTTCCGGCTTCGTCTCGCTGAGTTGGCGGATGGCTTCGTAGGGTGTTTTGAATCGTAATGCCTTGAGTTGTTTGGTGTAGTTGTAGGCCAGCATCCAGTCCCGGACATGACGCCGCAAGTCAGTGATCGAGGTGTAGTGAAACGACTTAACAGTCGCGTCTTTGATCGTTCTGACCATGCGTTCAGCCTGCCCATTCGTCCATGGATGATTGGGCTTGGTCTGACGATGCTCGATATCGTTCGCTGCGCATACCGCACCGAAAATGTGATCGACGAACCCACGTTCTGTCCGTTTGTCATGCTGCACGAATTGGACGCCGTTATCCGTGAGCACTGTGTGGATCTTGTAGGGTACTGTTTTGACCAAGGCCTTGAGGAAGCTGGCTGCTACAAGCTTTGTCGCCTTGCGATAGATTCTAGCGACGACGATCTTCGAAGTGCGATCGACTGCGACGAAGAGGAAGGCCTTGCTATCCTCGTATCGCAGCTCTGCAATATCGATATGGAAATAGTCGATTTCGTAGGATTTGAACCGCTTAGGCTTTTCACGATCCGCCTTCGGCAGACGGGAGATACCGTGGCGCTGCGAGCAGCGGTGAAGGCTCGAGCGCGATAGATGGGGGATCACATCTTTCAGTGCGATATAGACGTCGTCCAATGGCAACTGAGCTTGAACTCTCAATGAAACGATTGACGCCTCTTCGAGTGCCGACAAGACCGTACTTCTGCGCTCCTTTGGACCCATCGCGCCGTCCTCGACACCCGGTCGAGATCGCCATTTCCTTACGGTTTTCTCGTCGATGCCGTACCGCCGCGCGAGCGCCGCGGTTGGAGCTTTCGATCGCTGTAATTCTGCTCGAATGGCGTGCGTGGTCTTGGCGCTGCCGTGAAGAAATTGGCCCATAGAGTTTCCCTCTGTGATCGCGGCAATGATACGCCATCACACTGCGGGACTAAACACTTAGTGCGTATGAGCCGTTCGACACGATGCAAACCGTAAGAAAAGCCCTCGGTAAGAAGATCATACCGGGCATGGCGGCTTGCAGCACGGTTGCACTGCGAAATTACTTATCGGATACCTCACATAGCTCCCGCTGCACCCGGCCAGTAATACGACGCCGGCAGGGCGCGCGCGCCGAAGACCGCCTGACCGACACGGACAATGGTTGCCCCTTCTTCGACCGCCCATTCAAAATCGCCCGACATGCCCATCGAGAGGTCGCCTAAAGCTGCGCCCTGCGGCGCATCGGAACGCGCGCGGTCGCGGATGTCGCGCAGGAGGCGGAAGCAGCGGCGGACCTCCGTTTCCTCGGGCGTGAAGGTTGCAAGGGTCATGAAACCCCGCGGGCGTATTGCGTCAAATGCCATCAATTCCTTGAGAAAGGGTGCCACGGCATCGGGCGCGAGACCAAATTTGCTGGCTTCGCCTGATGTGTTGACCTGCACCAGAACGTCCAGACCACGTCCAAGAAACTGCAGGCGCTTTTCAAGCGCTGTCGCCAATGACAGGCGATCGAGCGATTGCATCTCGGAGGCGAAACGCAGGACATCCTTGACCTTGTTGGACTGAAGATGGCCGATCATCGACCATTGCGCCGGTTCGCCGGAAAGGGCTTCGGCCTTGCTGCGCCCTTCCTGCACCTTGTTTTCACCGAGATCGCTCGCTCCGAGCCGGATGGCTTCACGGACGCGCTCGGCCTCGATTGTTTTTGTGACCAGTACAAAGCGGACCGCTTCGGGTGGCCGGCCGGCACGCGAGGCGGCGGCGGCGATCCGGGCCGTGACGCTGGAGAGATTGGCCGCAAGCGTGCCCTCAGGTTTGGAGGTGTTGGTCATGCCTCAGCCAGTCCGCGTGTGTTTGAATGTTCGGTTTCGTATTCAAAGTCGAGCTCCCTCAACCATTCGGCGAACATCCTGCGGGCGGCTTCGCGCAGCGCTGGTCCGTGACGCAGGGCATCCCTGCGCATGGTGCGCGGATCGATCCCCGCATTCGCCAGTTCAGCGGCGTGGCCGACGAGCCATTTTTCAAGCCCGGAACCAGCATCAACCTCGGGGTGGAACTGAAGCGCCAGGACATTGCGGTCAATCGCGAAGCCCTGTGTTGCGCAAAGAGGCGTTGTTGCCAGATTGACGGCTTCCCTCGGGGTTTCGAAGGTATCACCATGCCAATGCAGCATGGCGACGCCCTCAAGATGCCGCAGTGGCCCCAGTCGCCCCGCATCGGTCAGCGTCACTTCCGAAAAGCCGATTTCCTTGTAGCCCATAGGTTCGACATTGGCGCCGAGTGTAGCCGCGATCTGTTGCGCGCCGAGGCAGATGCCGAGGATCGGCCGCCCGGTGTAGAGGCGATGACGGATCAAGGCCCGTTCTTCGACAAGAAAGGGATAGGCCTCGGTTTCGTAAACACCAACCGGACCGCCCAGTATGATCAGCAGATCCGGCTCCGCCGGTTTGAAGGTTGCAAGATCCACCTCGCCCAGATCGCAATAACGCAGATCGTAACCGGCTTCGTAAAGCACGCTTTCGAAACTGCCCAGATCCTCGAAATGAACGTGGCGAATGGCTGTTGCAGTCCTCGGCATCATCCTGCTCCCGGTATCAGCGAAGGGCTGCAAGATCGGCACCGTGGTTTATATGATAGACGGTGCCTTCGATGACGAAAGCCGGCACGGACTTGACGCCCGCCCGCTCGGCTTCCGCGAGGCGAAGCTTGTTTTCTCCCAGATGAACGATCTCGACGTCGAATTGGCTTTTATCGAGGAGGGCTGCAAAGCGCTGTTCGGCATCAACGCAGACGGGGCATCCGGCATGGTAGAATATTGCTTTCTCGGCCATCGTATTTTCCTTTCGATTTCATCGGAGCGACGGGGTTGTCGCGCCGGTATCTGCCATGCAATAAATCTTATCCGGCCTAGTGTAGTGAGCCGGATTTGAGAAAATGGATATGCCGGATGGGCAAGGGCACGACGCTTACGATCGAATGGCGGCAGAAGGAGGGGGAACCTGTCTTTCTTGCGATAGCGCAGGCAATCATTACGGAGATCGAACGCGGGCGGCTGAAACCCGGTGATCCCCTGCCGGGTACCCGTGCACTTTCGAAAAACCTCGGTGTGAACAGGAATACGGTGGATGCAGCCTATCATGAGCTGCTGATGCAGGGTTGGTTGGTGGCCGAGGCATCACGGGGCACATTCGTTGCGGGAGATCTGCCGGACTTTGCACAACACCGGCCCATGCAGCAGCCCGGAGGCGTGGAAAAGACCAGTGCTGCATTTGGCAAGCAGCCAGTGCTGAACCTCTCCGACGGGGCGCCTGATTCCCGCTTGGCGCCGACCGTGCCGCTGGCGCAGGCATTTCGCCGTGCGCTGAATTCGCCCGCATTCAGTGCCGATCATGGTTATGGCGATCCACGCGGCAGCGCCCATCTGCGAAGTACGCTGTCTGACTACCTCAAGGACGAGCGTGGGCTTGCGGCGGATGCCGGCGATATCATGGTGACACGCGGCAGCCAGATGGCGCTTTTCCTCGCCGCCGCAACCTGTGTCGAGCCTGGCTCGGCCATCGCGGTTGAAAATCCGGGTTATCCGCTGGCCTGGGCGGCATTCCGCGCGGCGGGAGCCCGGACTGTCGGGGTGCCGGTGGATACCGGCGGGATCGATATTGATGCGCTGGAACAGCTCGCGGTGCAGGACGCAACGCTCAGAGCCATTTATGTCACGCCGCACCATCAATATCCCACCACTGCCACCCTCAGCGTCTCCCGGAGACTGCGTTTGCTCGATCTGGCGCGCCGTCACCGTCTGACGATCATCGAGGATGATTATGACCATGAATATCGCTTCGATGGGCGTCCGGTCCTGCCGCTTGCTGCCAGAGCGGAGACGGAAACGCCTGTTATTTATATCGGGTCGCTTTCCAAGCTCATCGCACCGGGTATCCGTATCGGCTACGCAGTCGCACCGCCGATCCTGCTGCGCCGGATGACCGATCTGCGCGAAGCGGTTGACCGGCAGGGTGACCTGCCACTGGAACATGCCCTTGGTGAGTTGATCCTCGATGGCACGCTCAAGCGTCATGCACGCAAGGCACGGCGGATCTATCATGCGCGCCGGGATCATGCCGCCGCCCTGCTTGCCGAGCATTTTTCCGAAGTGGCGGATTTCACGCTGCCCGCCGGTGGGCTGGCCATCTGGCTGCGCATGCGTCCGGGGGTGAGTGCCGAAAGCTGGGCGCTGAACGCCGGCCGGCTTGGCCTTGGCATTCTTCCCGGGCTTCGCTTCGCGCTTGAGCCCGCGCATCCGCCGGAAGCTTTCAGGTTCGGCTTTGCCAGCCTCAGGGAAGCGGAGCTTGAGCGGGCGGTGAGAATATTGAAACAGGCGGGACCGTAATGGCAGGCCTGCGATCCGCGGGAATGCGCTTTGTGAAGACAGGAAACGCCGGGCTTTTGGCCCGGCGCCGTCCAACAAAGGGGCAAACCCTTCTTATATGGTCTCGATGCAGGTTCAGCGTGTTCGCCTGCTGCTGCGACGGTTTATTTTTTGGATGTCAGCGTGCTGTAGCTGGTCATCAGGTTGCGGTAGTCGGGAATATGGTTCGCGAAAAGCGCGCCCAGCCCTTCAATATCGTTACGCCAGTCCCGATGCAGTTCGCAGGCAACGCCGAACCAGCTCATCAGCTGCACGCCGGCCGCACTCATGCGGTCCCATGCCGAATGGCGGGTGACCTCGTTGAAGGTGCCTGATGCGTCGGTGACGATAAATACGTCGAAACCGGCCTCGATGGCTGATAATGCGGGGAAGGCCACGCAGACTTCGGTCACGACACCAGCGATCAGCAACTGCTTCTTACCGGTCGCCTTCACCGTCTTGACGAAGTCCTCGTTGTCCCAGGCATTGATCTGGCCGGGACGGGCAATGTAAGGCGCATCAGGGAACAGTTCCTTCAGTTCCGGCACCAGCGGCCCGTTCGGCCCGTCTTCGAAGCTGGTGGTGAGAACGGTCGGAAGTTTGAAATATCTTGCAAGATCGCCCAGTGCAAGAACGTTGTTCTTGAATTTGTCCGGATCGAAATCCCGTACCAGCGACAGCAGGCCGGTCTGATGGTCGACGAGAAGAACGGCAACATCATCCTTGTTGAGACGTACATATGGCTTGGTCATTGACGTGTCCTTTCAGGAGCCAGAGGTTGAATCGCCGCCCGCATGATTGGTCTTGCGGTCGGCGTCTGTGGAATGAATTAAAGCTATACCGGCAACAAAATCAGGAAAAGATTGTTATAATCGACGCTGCGTTCTATGAGTGAGACGATGGATGATTTGAATGATCTTTATTATTTCGTGCAGGTGGTGGACCACGGCGGTTTCGCCGCGGCCGGCCGCGCCATCGGCCTGCAGAAATCCAAGCTCAGCCGCCGCATCACGCTGCTGGAGGCACGGCTGGGCGTTCGCCTGATCCAGCGTTCCTCACGCCGTTTCTCCGTTACCGATATCGGGCAGGAATATTATCGTCGCTGCCTGGCTGTTCTGGTCGAGGCGGAGGCCGCGAATGCGTTGATTGCGCAGCATCACGACGAACCCCGGGGCCTGTTGCGGGTAAGCTGCCCCACTGCGCTGATCTCATTCCAGTTTGGCGCCCTGTTCGCCAAATTTCTCACCGCCTATCCCAAGGTTGACCTGCATCTGGAGAGCACCAATCGCCGGGTGGATGTGATCGGTGAACGGTTCGACGTTGCCATCCGCGTGCGTTTTCCGCCGCTGGAACAGGCCGATCTGATGATGCGGAAACTGGACGACAGTTCGCAATTTCTCGTCGCGCAACCGGGGCTCCTTAAAACACCCGTCACGACGCCCGCCGATCTGGCCGGGTTGCCAAGCCTTGCATGGACATCCGCTTCGCAAAATTACGAATGGCGGCTGGAAAGCGAGAATGGTGAACGGGTGGTCATACCGCATCGTCCCCGTCTCCTCACGGATGACATGGCCGCCCTGCGCGATGCGGCGCTTGACGGCGCCGGGATCGTGCAATTGCCGACGATGATGATCTGGAAGGACCTTTCCGCCGGCACATTGGTTCCTGTCCTGTCGGAATGGCGCCCTGCATCGGGCATCGTGCACGCGGTTTTTCCTTCACGGCGCGGTCTGCTGCCATCCGTGCGCACGCTGATAGACTTTCTGGCGCGGGAATGTGCCGCGCAACGACAGGCAATCGATGAGAGTCTTTTCCTGCGGAAAACGGACGCGTTGTAACAGAGGCAGCGTGGGCAGGTTCCGGCTGATGCGCCGCAGCGGTCATTTATTGGTAACGGGTTTTGTCTTCTCCTCGGCCGAAATCATTGCATATTCATCCGCCAGAAAATCCAGCAGCGCGCGTACTGATGGCAGAAGGCCGCGGCGTGACGGGAAGGCGGCATGGATAATGCCGCTTCGCGGCGCCCAGTCAGGCAGGAGGTCGATCAGCCGCCCCGCTGCCACATCCTCCCTGACGACCATGGTGGGAAACTGGCAGACGCCAATGCCCTGGAGTGTCGCAAGCCGCAGGGCGACCATGTCATCGGTAATCAGCAGCGGCTGATAGGGAATGGCAGCCGAGGCACCGTTGGGACCAAGCAGGTTCCATTCAAAACTGCTGTGGGATGAACCCCAGGCGAGGCCGGGCATGTTAACGAGATCGGCCGGAACGGTGATGCCTGATTTGACGATTTTCGGACTTGCGACCAGCAGCTGCTCACTTTCCGCCAGCTTGCGGATGACGAGATCGCTGTCTTCGAGCGGTGGAAACCGCACGCGGATGGCAAGGTCGAAACCCTCGCGGATAACATCCACCCGGCGGTTGGTGCTTTCCAGATGGACTTTCACCTTGGGATATCTGGCCATGAAGCGGGCGATCATTTCTCCGACCTGAAAATAGATCACCGATGCGGGGCAGCTGACCCGCACCGTGCCCTGCGGTTCTGCCCGCATGCGATCGATCACTTCCAGCGCGGCGTCCGCTTCCACCACCATCGCCAGACAATGGCGGTAGAACTCCTGGCCGATCTCGGTAATGGAGAACTGCCGGGTCGTGCGCTGCACCAGCCTCACGCCAAGATCCTCCTCCAGCAGGCCGATGCGGCGGCTCAGCCGTGAGCGGGGTAGGTCCAGTTTTCTGGCGGCGGCCGAGAAGCCGCCTTGTTCCACAACGTCGACGAAAAGGCGCAGATCGTTCAGATCGGGCATGGTGGCGGCCTTTCATTGTCCTGTTTTCAGGACGGTATATCCTGATCTTCGATCTTCCGGCCAGTTTGTTCCAGAACTATTTTGCTCTCACACGATCACCAGTGACCCTTCGCAAGAAAGAAGGGAATCCAGGAGACTATGATGAGACAGGTTCTTGGTATTTACAGCAGCACATCGCCGCATTGGGTGGGGGACGGATTTCCGGTTCGTTCCATGCTTTCGTACATGACCCAGGGCGAACATATCAGCCCCTTCCTGCATCTTGATTATGCCGGGCCGGAACGGTTTGCGCCGGGCAAGATGCCACGGGGCGTCGGCGCTCACCCGCATCGCGGGTTCGAAACGGTGACCATCGTCTATCAGGGCGAAGTGGAGCATCGCGACTCGACCGGCAGCGGCGGTCTGATCGGCCCGGGCGATGTTCAATGGATGACGGCCGCTGCTGGCATCCTGCATGAGGAACGCCATTCGCAGGCCTTTACGAAACAGGGCGGTACGCTGGAAATGGTGCAGCTCTGGGTGAACCTGCCGGCCAGGGACAAGTCCGCGCCGCCCGCCTATCAGACCGTGCTCGACGGCGATATTCCCGCCGTGGCGCTGCCGGACAATGCCGGAACCGTGCGTGTCATCGCCGGCGACTATGCCGGGCACAAGGGGCCGGCGCGCACCTTCACGCCGATCAATGTGTGGGATTTGCGCCTGACGCAGGGAGGGCGCACGATATTCGACCTGCCGGAAGGGCATAGCGCCGGTCTTGCCGTTCTTCGCGGAACCATCACGGTCAACGGCACGCGATCGGCACGGGATGTCCAGTTCGTGATGCTTGATCGCGAGGGAGGCAGTTTCGAGATCACCGCCGACAGCGACGCAACGGTGCTTCTGCTGGGCGGTGCGCCGCTTGGCGAGCCGGTTGCCATGCAGGGGCCGTTCGTCATGAACACGCCTGAAGAATTGCAGGAAGCCTTCATGGATTTCCGGGCCGGAAAATTCGGCGGCATTCCTGCCTGAGCCATTCCCGTGGCTTTGCAAGGGGCCGCGGGCCTCACCGGGCGGAAGTGATTTTTGCCCACAAGTCCATGCTACCAACCAAGGAGACTTACAATGAGTACACCTGCCAATTTTAACGGCCAGCGGCCTGTCATCGACCCTGATGATGCGGTGATGCTTCTGATCGACCACCAGAGCGGTCTGTTCCAGACGGTGGCGGACATGCCGATGCCCGTTCTGCGCAATCACGCCACAGCGCTTGCCAGAATGGCAACGCTGACGAAGATGCCCGTTATCACCACGGCATCGGTACCGCAGGGCCCCAATGGTCCGCTGATCCCGGAAATCCATGAAAACGCACCGCATGCGCAATATGTGGCGCGTCGTGGCGAGATCAATGCGTGGGACAATCCGGAGTTCGTCGCCGCCGTCAAGGCGACCGGCCGCAAGACGCTGATCATTGCCGGCACCATCACCAGCGTGTGCATGGCCTTCCCGGCGATTGCTGCGGTTCAGGATGGCTACCGGGTGTTTGCGGTTGTTGATGCTTCCGGCACCTATTCCAAGATGGCGCAGGAAATCACCCTAGCACGGGTGGTTCAGGCCGGAGTGGTGCCGATGGACACGGCTGCGGTTGCCTCGGAACTGCAGAAGACATGGCATCGCGACGATGCCCAGGAATGGGCGGCAGTCTACACCAAGATCTTCCCTCCCTACCAGCTTCTGATCGAAAGCTACATGAAGGCGCAGGCGGTCGAGAAGAACCACGAACAGCTCGATTCACAACGCGGCTGATCGCAAGAAGCAAAAGGGCGGCGCAGCTTGCGCCGCCCCTGTGGTTTATTTTCAGGAGGTTTCGGGACCATGAGGCAAGCTTTAGGTAAAACGGCTTTTCTGGCGGCGGGCTGGTTTCTTTTGGCCGGTACGGCCCTTGCCGGAGGCCCGGATTTGATCCTCTATAACGGTGCCATCGTAACGATGGATGACAGCAGACCGCGCGCCAGCGCACTGGCGATCGCTGGTGACCGCATTTCCGCCGTTGGTGATGACGAGACGGTCAGGGCATTAAAAACGGACGCCACGCGACTGGTGGATCTCGAAGGAAGAACCGTCATTCCAGGTCTGGTGGATACCCACATCCATGCCATTCGGGGTGGCCAGACCTACAAGTTCGAGACCTACTGGTACGACATGGCTTCGCTTGAAGAAGCGCTGGACCGTCTTGCGCAGGCGGCAAGAGCGCGGCCAAGAGACGCATGGGTTGCCGTTGGCGGCTCATGGATTCCGGAGCAGTTCGATGAAAAGCGGCCGCCCGCCGTCGAGGAACTGGATCGCGCGGTGCCTGATCATCCCGCATATGTGCAATATCTCTACGACTACGCCCTGCTTAACACCAAAGGTATGGAAAGACTGAAGCTCGACAGTCCCGAACCCGCCGTTCCCCCGGGCATCAAGGTCGAACGTGATGAAAAAGGCGTCGCCACCGGCAAGCTCTATGGCCATATCGGTGCGTTCAACGCCCTGTTCGCTGCAATCGACCGGACCGGCGAGGAGGCGAAGACAGCCAGTCTGGTGGCCTTTTTCGAGCGGCTGAACCAGGTGGGCGTGACCGGCCTCGTCGACCCATCCGCCGGTCCGGCGGAGGCCTATGAACCGGTCTTCGCGTTGCAGCGGCAAGGCAAGCTGACGCTGCGCGTGGGTTATCGCATACCCGCGCTGCAACCGGGCAATGAAGCCGCCTGGTTCACCGATGTCATGGCCTTCCGGCCCGCGGTGCAACCGGAGGGAATGGTCAATTTCCTTGGCATGGGTGAAAATCTGGTGTTCGGCATGAATGACGGTGTGCTTATGGGGTCCGGGTTCAATCCGCCGCAAGCCTCCCGTCTTGAGCTCGCGCGGGTCGCCACTTTTGCGGCAAAACGGAAAATTCCGCTGGAGATTCATGCCTATACCGATGATGCGGCGAGCGCGATCCTGGACGTGTTCGAAGTGGTCGATCAGACCTATCCGCTCAAAGGCCTTCGCTGGGCAATGGCGCATCTGAATACCGGTTCCCTGCGGACGCTCGATCGGATGAAGCGGCTCGATATTGCGTTCAGCGTGCAGATGGGTCCCTATTTCGAAGGCCCGTCCATTCTGCGGGCGAATTCGCGCAAGATCGTCGAGATGTCGCCGCCGACGCGGCAGGCGCTGGACCGGGGCATAATGGTTGCGGGTGGGACGGATTCGACCCGGATCGGCGTTTTCGGTGTTTGGCAGGCCATGGAATATCACGTGACGGGACGTTCGCTCGGCAATGCCATCCAGAAGCCGGAAGATCAGTTGCTAACGCGCGAGGAAGCATTGCGGCTTTATACCAAAAACGCCGCGTGGATCAGTTTTGCCGAAGAGAGCCGGGGCACACTGGCGGAAGGCAAGCTCGCCGATCTGGCAGTCCTCGATAGATCCTATCTCACCATTCCCGCCGAAGAGATCGACCGGATCCGTTCGGTTCTCACGATCGTCAATGGCAATGTCGTGCACGACCAGCCGTGCCCGGGCTGCGGCGTTAGCGGCGGATAAACGCTGTCGCGCTCAACTAGGACCGAAGCGCCTGATCCGTGATGCTCCTCTCAAGGGCGCATTCCTGCGCGAGAAAGTCGAGCAGCGCGCGAACCGATGGCAGCAGCCCGCGACGCGAGGCGAATACGGCGTGTACGATGGCAGATCGTGGTCGCCAGCCCGGCAGCAGGTGGATCAGACGTCCGGCCTTGACGTCCTGCCAGACGAGGGATGTCGGAAGTTGAACGACGCCCAGCCCATCCATCGCCGCCAGATGCAGGGTCGTCAGGTCGTCTGTTACGATACGGGGATTGTGGGACACTCTGACGGTTTGCCCTTCATGGTTTTCCAGTTCCCACTGATAAGCCGGCCGCGACTGACCCTGTTCGAGGCTGGGAAGGCTGTGAAGATCGGCGGGTGTGTTGACTTCGCCTGAGACCAGGCGAGGGCTGGCGACGAGGCACTGGTGGCTGTCATCGAGCTTGCGCATAACGAGACCAGTATCGTTGAGCGGTGGAAAGCTTGCGCGGATTGCCAGATCGAAGCCCTCGGCGATAACGTCGACCGGCCGGTTGAAGCTCTTGAGATGTACTTCGACGGCGGGATGCGCCCGGGCAAAACGGGCGACTATCGCGCCGAACTGGAATTGCAGCAGGCCAACCGGGCAAGCCATGCGGACGACGCCGCGCGGCTCGACATGAAATTCGGCAACGGCCTGTTCGGCGGCATCGGCCTGGGTGAGCATGGCGACGCAATGGCGGTAATATTCCTGGCCGACTTCAGTGACCGAGAAGCGGCGCGACGAGCGGTTGAGCAATCGGACGCCCAGCCGATCCTCGAGAACGCAGAGCCGCCTGCTCAATTTGGACTTCTGCAGTCCAACCGCGCGTGCGGCCGGCGCAAAGCCTCCGTGGTCGACGATCTGAACGAAGTAATAGAGGTCATTCAAATTTCGCATCGTTTCCCAGTTAGAACGATGCGTCCGAGAAAGCAACCTATCGAGCTGAAATTGGAACACTCATACTATTTCAACGGCTGCTCCAAAAAGCCTCCGACCTTGCTGTCCGGTATTCGTATGAGCCTGAATTAAAGAGGCTTTTTATCGAAAATGCCGCCAGTCGGTGGCGTGCCCTCCAAATGAAAAGGAAGATCCGCGAATAAAACAGCCAATTTTGAAAGTCTGCATCCTGTTATCAATCCGATGACGCGGTGACGTATCGAATGGCCACCAGACATGCACACGACAAGTTGTTCAGGTCGTTACAGCCGCTCTCCCAATCGTCAATTTCAGAGGTGCGGGGCGATGATAAATTTGCCGAAAGCGCCGAAGCAAGATTCACCAGGAACCTCCCATGACTGCAAAGATAAATGATGTGATAATCCTTCTGGCGCGCTTTTCCATCAGCGCCCTCTTCCTGCAGGCCGGTGTCGGCAAGCTTTTCGAAATTTCCGGTTTTGCCGGGTCTCTGGCTGCAAAGGGCGTGCCTTTTGCCGGCCTTGTCGTATACCTCGTGATCTTGGTGGAAATCCTCGGTGCCGCCGCCTTGATATTCGGAGTGAGGGCCAGAGAGACAAGCGTGATACTGCTGGCTTTCACCTGTGTCGCGACCTTGCTCAGCCACGCGTTCTGGTCGTTTCCGGAAGAGGCGCGTTCTGCCCAGCAGGGGCAGTTTTTCAAGAACCTGGCCATCGTCGGGGGCCTGTTGTTGTATTTTGTAACCGGACCCGGCAGGTACCGCCTGGGGCAGGGTGCGAAGTAGCGCCGGCCGCTGCGGCATAGGGGCAATCCGGTGGTGTTGTTATGTTACCGGATGCTCCTACAAATCGCTACTCAAGGCGAAAGACATCGGCGGTGTCCTGGCGTTCTCGCAAACCCTTGCAGGATTGATGACGCAATTGGCCGTCTGCGGTCCACGCCCGAAACTTGATCTGCGCAATGAGTATGAGCTCAACCCAGCCAAACCGATATCGGCCTTTCCAGTTGGGCAACAGGCCGTGGCTTTCGCTTCCAGCGCAGTCTGTCCAACGTCTTGCACACGGCCTGATCATCTCGGCCTCCTTGAAGCCCGTAACGACGTTTCCGACATTGACGAGCTTGTTGTCGCGCCCGGTACAGAGATGCCGGAACGCGAATTTTTATCGCCATAAGTTCCGTCGACATGCTCGAAGATCTCAGACATCGCGTGCTTGAAGCAAATTCGGGGCAACAGGTGCTGGGTATCATCAAAAATGCCCCGGTCATTGATCTGACTGACTTTTCGATGCCAGGCATGAATGGAGCTCAACTCGCAAAGGCTGTACGCGAATTGCGCCCAGCCCTGCCGATCCTGGTCGCGACGGGTTATGCGGATTTGCCGGCAGGGACCGAAATGGGTCTTCCACGACTGGGAAAACCCTACACGCAGGAACAGTTAGAGCGAGAGATCGCCAGAACTCTTTCCTGAACCATAACGCCCCATTATCCTGCGCCAGAGCGTGGATCTCGAATGCGGGATTGTTAACCGACGACCGTTCCGGGTCCACCGGCACTACCGAAGAAGTCCGTCAATATCAAATTCTTCCCAGCCTTTCAGTTCTGACGCCGTTTGATCAGGTTTGTCCGGGGCATCTTTCTTTGCCTTGCGGTTCGCCTTCAACAACCTTGTCAGTTTCGCTCGATATGCGGCTTGCTGCCTCTTTTCTGCTTTAGCCTCAGCATCCTCTACGCGCCATTCATCGACGACGCCTCGGTCAAGCAGATCTTCGACCACTTTGGGGTCAAAGACATGGAACGTGATCTGACGAGCCCGCCCATTCAGCCGGACCGTTCTGGTCCCCGCGCTCGTGAGACGCCCGTCGGCAAGCCAGCGATGCCTTTCCCCAGCTTTGATGGTGAGAATATCCTGTATCTCCCGGGGAATGATCGGCAGGAGTTCAATTCCTTCCAACGCGCGCGAGATGATCACCGCTGCCGTGTCAAAGGCAGTTTTCTCATCTGCCGGCATCGCGAGGATCAGATCAGGGCCATCGAGTGAAAGGGCTTTTTTAGAAACGAAGGGGAGCCGGGACTTTATCTCCTGAAGGATGCCCTTCGCCCGCACTGCTGACCCAAGCGTGGCGGCGGGCGACAGCGTCCATGTCCTGAGCAGCTCTACGTGGGGTTTTTCGGTTTTCGGCATGCTTGATAAATGGGGAGAGCACCCTGGCAGGTCAACCACAGTATCGCAACGAATGATCGCTGGCGCTCTGCGCTTATGGAAGACATGACTTGGCGCTGAATAACCGGACCTCAACACCTGCCTTTGAGGCGGTGCGCCATGTGGCGTACCGCGTCTGTCGAGTGAGACGAATATATCAGTGCGAGACTGCCGCGGTGCCGAGCGCCAGAGCAGCAGGTGAACTTGAAGTTTTAACGCGAAGTGGTTTCAGCCAGGATTGCCTCCAGCCCGTCTATTGTGAACGGCTTCGGCAATTGCAATGCATCCGAAATGCCAGATGTCGATCTTGCGCCATCGTCACCACTGGCAAACACGATATGCATGGCCGGCCAGCGCTCCCGAGCCTGCCGCGCCAGATCAGTCCCCGACATTCCCGGCAGACCGACATCCGTCAGCAGGACGTCTATTTTTTCTGCCTCGAGAACGGCAAGTGCCTCTTCGGCCGAGCCGGCTTCAAATACCTCGTGGCCGAGTTCAATGAGCATATCGACTGTTGACATCAGGATAAGCGGCTCGTCTTCCACGACAAGTATTCGTACCTGCGCCAGGGGGGGCACAGGATGACTTTGCATATGTGCTATCTCATCGCGGTCGAGCTGCTCGACCGCAATTTGCTGCTGCCGCGCGTTACTCAACACGTGGCGAACCTTGCGGGCAAGCGCTTCGCGCGTATAGGGCTTGGACAGCAATTCAACGCCTGTATCAAGCCTGCCGCCATGGACGATCGAGTTTTCGGTGTATCCCGACGTGTAGAGAACCGCGATGTCTGGAAAAAGACCCTTGACCTTTCGCGCAAGTTCCGTGCTCCGCATAGGGCCCGGCATGACGACATCGGTAAAGAGCAAATCGACATGCACGCCGCTGTTGACGATTGCAAATGCCGATTGAGCATCGTGTGCTTTCAGCACCCTGTATCCGAGATCGGTCAAAAGCGCGACCGACGTATCGCGCACCCCGTCGTCGTCTTCCACGACGAGAACCGTTTCTGTGCCGCCGCTTGTCGGGATGACACTAACGTCAGCCAGGCTGTCTTCCACTTGCATGGTGCGCGGCATATAGAGCTTCATGCTCGTGCCAAGCCCGACTTCGCTGTAAATTCTCAGATGGCCGCCGGACTGTTTGAGAAAACCATAGACCATGGAGAGGCCCAGACCACTGCCTTTGCCTTCGGTCTTGGTGCTGAAGAACGGCTCCAGAACATGTTCAATAATGTCCGGCGGTATGCCTGATCCGGTATCGGTCACCGCCACGAGCACGTATTGTCCCGGGTTCACGTCGTCGTGCGTGCGTGCGTAATCGTCGTCAAGTACGGCATTTGCCGTCTCGATCGTCAGTCGCCCGCGGCCATCCATTGCGTCCCTGGCGTTGATAGCAAGGTTTAATATGGCGTTTTCCAGCTGTCCGGGATCGATCAACGTATTCCACAACCCGCCAGAAACGACAGTTTCAAGCTCGATCTCTTCTCCCAGTGCCCGGCGCAACATGTCGTCCATATTCTGGATCAACTTGCGGACATTGACGACTTTTGGTTCGAGCGGCTGCCGACGCCCAAACGCTAACAGCTGTGAAGCCAGTTTCGCACCTCGGGCAACGCCGGCCAGCGCATTCTGAAGGCGTTGTTCTGCACGGGCGTTACCGCCGATGTCCTCGGACAACAGCTGCAGGTTGCCGCCGACAACCTGCAGGAGATTGTTGAAGTCATGCGCGACGCCGCCGGTCAAATTGCCCAGCGCCTCCATTTTTTGCGCCTGCCTCAACGCGAGCTGCGCAGTCTCGCGCTCGACCGTTTCTTTCTCCAGTTCCAGAAGCGCGCTCCGTAGTTCGTGGGTGCGCTGCTCCACCCTCTGCTCAAGCGTGTGATTGAGGCTCTGCAACTGGTCTTCCGCCCGCTTCTGGTGCGTGACATCGAAACCATCGACGAATATGCCCGTGACATCTCCGGTCTGATCAAAGATGGGCTGATAGATGAGGTTGATGAAGCGCCTGTCAGGCTCTTTTTCATCGTCTCGCTGCAGTGAAACGGGAAGGGAGCGACCGATGTAAGGTTTGCCGGACCGATACACTCCATCCAGCAACTCAAAAAAACCCTGGTCGGCAACGTCTGGGAGCGCGTCCCGGACACTCATGCCGATCAATTGACGATGCCCGACCAATTGAAGATAGGCGTCGTTGACGAGTTCGAAAACATGATCCGGCCCACTCAGAATACACATGAAGCTGGGGGCCTGCTGAAACAGGGCCCGCATGCGGTCTCGTTCCGCGGTCCGCTGTTCGACTTCAGACGAGAGCTGGCGGTTAAGCTGCTCAAGAGCGATAGCGGCTCTCTCTTTGAGTTCAGCCACCTCGGCCAGCGTTGCCGCCCTTTGCCGTTCCGTTTCGAATGCCTCGGCATTGGCAAGGCGAGATGTAATCTGGCCTGCAACGAGCTTCAGGAAATCAAGATACTCGTCGGTCACGGCGCAGTGAGGATTAAGCCCGCTGATCAATACACCTTTCGGTTTGTCGCCGCCCTGGCCTATCAGGGAAATCACAACCGCCTGGGTCGCTGCTTTCGGCCATGGACCAGAAGGAACATCGGCAATGCGTGACAGGTCGATCAAATCGACAGGCTGTTGCTTCCACGTGGTTTCGAGGTCCCAGATGGTATCTCCGCGACATATTTCCGGCGGCAAAAGCATATGGTCGTCCGACGCACCGCAAACCCACTGACGCTGCGCATGGCCGTTTACATCGAAAAGATACAACGCGCTAAAGGGCAGGTCCCGGGAGTTTTCGCAAAGAGCTGCGCGTGACGCCTTGATCACTTCGCTCGACGTTTCAGCAGACGCCAGTCCCGACGCTAGTGCCCGCATCGTCGATACACGGCGTTCTGTGATGACCCGCTCCGTATCTTCGCTGACGGTGCAGAACACGCCCTCAACGTCGCCGTTCTCGCCGATAAGCGGGCTGTAGGAAAAGGTGTGATAGGTTTCCTCGGAATAACCGTTTCGCTGGAGCAGCAGCAGAAGTGCCCTATCCCAGGTCGACTGACCCGTTTCGTATACGGTTGCCAACCTGTCCTTCACATCATCCCAGATTTCAGCCCACAGTATTTTTGTCGGTACACCGAGGGCGTTAGGATGCTTGTGGCCCAGCGTCGGGCGATAGGCGTCATTGTAGAAGAAAGCAATGTCCGGGCCCCAGCCGAGCCACATCTCAAACTTTGACGTCAGCAGCAGGCGCAGCGCCACCTTCAACGTTTCAGGCCAGGTGTCAGGCGGTCCGAGAGCGGTACTTGCCCAATCACGCTTACGCATTAATTGCGCCATTTCGCCATCGCCTACAAAAATGTCCTTGTAATCGTCCGAAAATTTTAAGGTCATGGCCCTTCCGTGAGAACATCGCATGGCACAATTCGCCATTGATAACGCTCACCCCGCCAGTTAGTTCTGGGGCTAGTCGGTTTTTGCAACTGGTGGAGAAATGTGACGATGAGCCAGGCGTTGTTGCAGCCTGAATGGAGTGCTGACGATCTCAAACGGGCGATCAAATCGGCCGGGGTCGCTCTCTGGACCTGGATCGTGGATGACGATACGTTCGTGATGGACACCAAAGCCTATGAGCTATGGGACATCGGCGTTGAGACAGACCTTACCTTCGAACACCTGTCGGCGAAGGTCCATCCGGCTGACCGGGACCGCGTGCGAGCGGCGTTTGTCGCTGCCCGGGGAATAGACGGCCCCTTCGAAATCGATTTTCGCATCCTGACGGACGCCTCGGATGTCCGGTGGATTTCCGCGCGGGGTCAAGGCAACGAAGGTGACGCTGCAACCAAGAAAATGACCGGTATTTTCCTTGATGTCACGGGACGCAAGCAGGCCGAGGAGGGCCATGAGCTGCTCGCCGGCGAGATGAGCCATCGCGTGAAGAACCTTCTCGCCCTGGCTTCCGGCCTGACCCACATTACGTCGCGTGCCACACAGACAAAAGAGGAAATGGCGCAGCAGTTAACGCAGCGCCTGACTGCCCTTGGCCGCGCACATGAACTGGTTCGACCTCTGCCCGACGGTCAGGGAAACGCAGCTTTGCTTGGTGATCTCTTTACCGTGCTTCTGGCGCCCTACGATAACGTTGGAGCGTTCGCCGGCCGTATACGGGTCGCGGTTCCGCGCATGGGGCTGGGTGAGAAGGCTGCCACGAGCCTTGCCCTTGTCGTCCATGAGCTGGCAACGAATTCGCTGAAGTACGGGGCACTGTCGAATGATGTTGGATTGCTGGATATTTCAGGTGCTGTGGTTGAAGATCACGTCGAGATTATCTGGAACGAGCAGGGTGGCGAGACCGCCGAGCCCCTCGCATCGACGGAGGGTTATGGTAGCAAGTTGTTGCACAGGACAGTTTCGGGCCAACTGGGTGGGGCGATCAGTTATGACTGGGTTGAGGGCGGCGTTATAGTGACGCTGAAGTTCAAGGCGAGTTGCCTTACGTCCTGAGGCGTTGCCGCATGCTCGCTTGGCGGGCGCATCCATATCCTGAAACAGACACGAAAAGGATGTTCGGTCCGTGGGAGACTGTCAGATACAGGTCATCGTTCAGGATTAAGGCTTGGCTGGAAGGAATGGCAGGCACACTCCCCCGCAAATTTGCGGTTCACCCAGCGTCCGGGCTCCCAGCCTCCTCTCCCATGGCGTCCGCGAACTTTCGCATCAACCTTACAAGATCGTCGATTTCACTCGCTTCCCAGTCTGCAAAGACAGAGAGGGCGATCCGCTCACGTGCGGAATCGATTTTGTCGGTCATCGCCTTGCCCTTCGGCGTGACGACAGCCTCGTTTACGCGGCGGTCAGCGGGGCTTTGCCGCCGTTCTGCAAGTCCAAGGCTCTCCAACTTTGCGACCTGGCGACTAACCGTGGTGTAATCACGTCCGACGCCAGCCGCCAGATCCACGATGCCGACCGGGCCGCGCCGCTCAATCCCCACCAGAAGGGGGAAAAGGGCGCGGTCAAGCGCAATTCCAGCTTCGCGGACAAGTGCCTCATCGCGTTGGGGCTGGTTCATAAGGATGACGATATCAATCAGCGAACCGTGTAGTTCCCGGATTTTTTGGTTAATATGTGTATTTTGCACATTTTTTGTTGACGGCATGTCGTATCTCCTATTGTGTGCATAGTACACATATAGAGGTGGATATGACAAACGATTTTGACACAGATGTGCTCATCTGCGGTGCGGGAGCGGCTGGCCTAACGTTGGCGATCGAGCTTGCACGGCGAAGGATTTCTTTCCGCCTGGTTGAAAAGGCCAGCGAACCGTTCGCGGGCTCACGAGGCAAGGGCATCCAGCCGCGGACGCAGGAGATATTCGAGGATCTCGGTATCCTCGACAAGGTTGTTGCTGCTGGTGGCCTCTACCCCCCGATGCGCGATTATTGCGGCGACGGGAGCTTCATTGAAAAGGATCTCGGGGAGCGGTCTCTTGTGACACCGGCGGAGCCATATCACATTCCGCTGATGATCCCGCAATTCCTGACGGAAAAGATTCTGCGTGACAGGCTGACCGAACTGAGTAGCCGGGTCGAGTTCGGATGCGAATTGACCATGTTCCAGCAGGACAGCCGCGGGGTCACTGCCCATCTGTCTCGTTCAACAGGTGCGGAGACCGTTCGCGTACGCTATCTCGTCGGCGCAGATGGAGGCCGCAGCCTCGTACGGCAGGCACTTGGCATCGCGTTTCCCGGCAAGACGCTGGGTGTTCGCGCAATCGTTGCCGATGTTGCGTTAACCGGGCTCGGACGCGATGTATGGTGGCAGTTCAACAGTGGCGATATGCAACGGATGATCGCCATTTGTCCGCTCAGTGGAACCGATCTGTTCCAGATTCAAGCTCCGATCCCGCTGGAGGGGAACGTTGATCTCTCCGTCGAAGGCCTGGAAAAGATGCTCGTCGAGAGGACAGGCCACAACGACGTGAGGGTGCAGACGGTCAGTTGGGGATCGGCCTATACGATGAACGCCCGGCTAGCAGACAGTTACCGGGAAGATCGCATCTTCCTGATGGGGGATGCCGCCCATATCCATCCGCCGACTGGCGGCCAGGGTCTCAACACAAGCGTGCAGGATGCTTACAATCTCGGGTGGAAACTCGCAGCCGTGCTTTGCGGAACCGACGATGAGCTTCTCGACAGCTACGAGGTCGAACGCCGTCCAGTAGCGGAGGAGGTTCTCGGCCTGTCAAGCCGGTTGCTTGATGCTGGCAAGCAGGGCGAGGTGCGCCGTGGCCGCGAGGTACACCAGCTCGATATCGGCTATCGGCAATCATCACTCTCCCTCGGCGCGGCCAGCCGCAGCCACGGCCTACGTGCAGGCGATCGTGCACCGGACGCACCGGTATTGGGGGCGGCGGGTCAGCCTTCACGGCTCTTCCAGTTGTTCGCCGGTCCGCATTGGACGCTCCTCGTAAACGGACAACGGAGCGTGGAATCCCGATCCGGATTGCATATCCACCGTCTCGATCAGAGCGGGGATGTGCTCGATGCATTTGGGTGCGCCCGCAATGCGTACGGATTGGCGCCGGACGAGTGCGTACTGATCAGACCTGATGGATATGTTGGCGCGATCCTGGCGCTTGATGGAGCTGGCAAGGCGCAGCTTGAAACCTATCTCGACCGTGTAGGCCTGCCGTTGTGTGGAACTCAATGCAAGAGGCACGGACTATGACAACCAAGCCGCTATCTGAAATTGCTGCGGCAAAACCGTTCGATTGGCGGATTATCTTTCCCGTCTTCGCAATCGTCTTCGCCCATGCTGCGGGAACGGCTGCTGTCTTGCCGGTTCTGCCGTTCCAGATCCGCAGCCTGGGGGGCTCTCCCCTCGTTCTTGGCATTGTCATTGCCGCAGAGGCTGTCGGCCAATTTGCCTCGGCTCCCGCTCTTGGCCAGCTGTCAGATCGTTTTGGCCGCAGGCATGTCCTGTTGATGAGCCAATTGATTGCGGCGGCCAGCCTTTTGCTGCTCGCGTTTGCACCGAGTGTCGCATTCATCCTGATCGCTCGTGCGCTGTTTGGGCTCACGGGAGGAAATATCGCGGTCACTGCAGCCTATATTGCGGATCATACCGATATCGGAAGCCGCAGGAGGGCCATGGGCATTTTGATGGCAGGTGCGGGCCTTGGCGGCATTGTCGGCGCGGGGCTTTCGGGCTTCTTGTCCGACATATCATTGACGGTACCCATTCTGGTCGCGCTTGGTTTTGTTGTTACCTCAATCGTTGTCACATCGCTTTGCCTGGACGAGGGGCAGCCGACAAAGTCCATGGAAAGGCGGCCACAGGGCGAAAAGATTTCGTTTCGCGCAATCCTTGCGTCACCGGTCGTCCGTGCTCTCGTCGTCGTTATGCTTTGCCACTTCTTCGCCTACAGCACCTATATCTCGCAAATACCGGTGTTCCTTGGTGATACATTTGTGTGGCGTGGTCATGCTTTTGGCGCAAAGGAACTGAGCTATCTCATCATGACGGACGGGGCGGTCAATGTCTTTGCGCAATTCTTCCTGTTGGGCTGGCTTGGCAAATGTCTCACCGAGCGCAACCTGATTCTCCTGATATTTCTTTTGATCTCAGCAGGCTTCCTCACAGCAGGCGTTGCTACCAGCATACCCGTGCTTGTTATCGCCGTTGTGTGTGTCAGCACGGGCGATGCCCTTGCAAAGCCGACTTACCTTGCGGCGCTGTCTATCCATGTTCCTTCCGAGCGGCAGGGCGTGGTTTTGGGTGCAGCACAGTCCCTGGTCGCGGTGACGGATGTTGTCGCACCAGTTCTGGGCGGGTTTATACTGGGATACGCGTTCTACAGCGTCTGGATCGGCATCGCCGTAGCTGTGGCCATTACCGGAGCCGTCATCGCGGCGGCCCGGCTGCCGCGGCACGGCGCCTCCGAGGTGTAACAATGCGCCTTGTGCCGGTATTGGCGGGGGCTTGGCCAAATTTGATTGCGCTCTGTATCTCCATTTTGTTCGTCTCGGGAGGGTGTGTGGCGCCCAATCGCCCCACCTATAGCGCATCAGAAGCCAGTCGCGCGCAGATCATCGGTTTCGAAAATATCAGGTCTCACGCGGATGACCCGCGAGCTCCAAAATCGGTGTACGACCCATGGCGGCCTATCATAGGCAAGGATAAACCCGCTATGCTCGCCATATCGGGCGGTGGTGCAGGTGGGGCTTTCTCGGTCGGCGTTCTTTCTGCCTGGAGCGAACTTGGTACCCGGCCAAGCTTCCAGATCGTAACTGGGGTCAGCACGGGAGCACTCATCGCGCCATTTGCGTTTCTTGGCTCCGATTATGATGGGCGACTACGAAGCTTCTATCTTTCCGATGACGCCCGCCGTCTCGTCGACATCGACTGGCGAGGGTTTGGTGTCTTTTCCGCAAGCCTTCTTCAGGGAAAGGCGCTCCGTGAGATGGTCGAAGACAACATCACCCCGGAAATCCTCGGCCAGATTGCACAACAACATCGCGCGGGTCGCCGCCTTCTCGTAATGACGACGAACCTCGACACACAGCGCGCGGTTGTCTGGAACATAGGAGCGATTGCTAGCACCAAGAGGGCGGACGCTCTTCACCTGGTTCGCCAGATATTGATTGCTTCGGCAAGCGTTCCGGGCATCTTCCCGCCTGTTTCCATCAACACGGTGGTTGACGGCAGGCGAATTGAAGAGCTGCACTCCGATGGAGGCAGTTCGGCGCAGTTTTTCACGTTGCCTGAACAGCTGATCGTCGCGCCAGGCCGCACTGGCGAGGGGAAACTGCACATCTATGTCATCATCAACAACGCGCTAATACCGGAATTTTCGATGACTGCCAGTAAGGCGTTGCCGATTATGGCGCGAGCGTATGCTATACTCCTGAAATCACAGACCAAGCAGGGGTTGATTGCCCTCTATAATTTCAGACAAAGATCGAGCATCGACGTTGCGATAGCGTGGATTGATCAGCAGGTACCCTATTCCATGACCGACCCACTAAACGGCGCTTATATGCGTACAGTCTATCGCATCGGCTACCGAAAGACGCTCGAGGGTCGCCTTTGGACTCGGCACCCGGAGTTTACCATCTCGCAATAAATTCCAGCGGAGCAACAAAAGTCTGCACTTCACCTTAGTTGCTCTGGATCGCATCCCAGGCAGAGTTGTCGAGGTCTTGGCATCGATCGGTTTATTCCGGTTCCATGGCGTCCTTGTCGGCACAGCCGCGTTCGGATGTTATGCCGCCAATCACTGTATCCGGCTGCCTGTGCCCGCAAAGGCGTTGGACGGCAGCCTGCGGAAAACATTTGGCTTCGGAAAGGTAAGCTCTTCATAAATCTGGTTAAAGCCCGCCACAATGAGGGGGCCTGCAAGGTCATCTTGCATCAGAACGTGAGAAAGATGAGGATCGCATTGCACTTGCAAACCGTGATGCGGATCCGAGGTCAGCCAGTCGGTCACGCTCGTCAGCAACCTTATCCTGGATGCCTCCACGGTCCTTTTCGATGCCCTTGGCGCTTCTGCAGCAAAACGCAGCCATGGTCTTGATCGTCATCGGCGAAACGCCCACACCATAACCTTGCACAATCCGCGTATATATCACCACCGCATCGTTGGGGATTTGGTCGTGAACGGCACCCACGCAAGCGCCGAACGGAGCCGTGGGAATGGCACCGCAGACGGAGAGGGAAAAGTCCGAAGCATGATCAAAACATTTGCGGCATGACAGTCGATGGGCGTCACAGCCTGTCGTTCTGTATCCACGCAGTGCAAGTCGCGATCATTTGCCCTTCTTGGGTTTTGATAGAAGGAGACCTTCTCTCTGCATTTGCTTGCGGGCCAGTTTTCTCTGACGGCCGATCGCTTCAGCTTTTTCTCGCGCTTTGCGGATGGACGGTTTCTCAAAAGCTTCACGCAGACGCATTTCGCGGAAAATGCCCTCACGCTGAAGCTTCTTCTTGAGAACGCGTAGTGCCTGATCGACGTTGTTGTCGCGGACGAGAACCTGCATATATCCCTCTCGACACCAATCATTGTATGCGCTGCTACAATATCCGGTTTCGCGCCAAAGCCAATATCTACCAAGCTGCAACTGACATCTATGACAAGAGTTCTCTGAGCACGGTCACTGCCAGATTGTGGTCTTCGACATTCGGAAGGCCACTGACTGCAACTGTGCCGATAAGCGTTCCACCTTTTAGGATCAATGGAATGCCGCCTCCGCTTGCGACGTAGTCGGCCGGTGGAAGCTTGAATTTTTGATTGAAATCATAGCCCCCTTCTTCAGCTTCCAGTCTGAGTTGCAGCGAGCTGCGATGGAAACGGTGAACTGCTGCGCATTTCCGGCGAGTCCAGTCGAAATTGTCGATCGTTGCTCTGCCAACTAGCGTTGCAAAAATGACGTCCATGCCATGGCGAACTTCGATGGCCACCGGCAAATTGCCCTCATGCGCCCTATGGCGAATTCGTTGTCCAAGCGCCCAGGCGAACTCGTAGTTGAACGCCGCCAGTTCCAGCGACTTTTGCTCTTCGGCCAAAGCCGCCAGTGAAGGTGTTGGTTCTGTCATTTTAGCGGTTCTCCTGTCGTAGTATTGGGGTTTATTCGGCGCCGAATTCGCCCCAGCCTCTGCTTTACCCACAAGTGCTTCTATTCGCCGATCTGGATTTTTCCCCAGCCAGAGTGTGATTCAGCCGCGAAGTGGTTCCGTTCTTTTCCTGCGCGTGGCCAGGAAGACGTTTTTTAATATGGGATAGCGATTGCTTCATAAATCAGCCTTCCCTGAAGGCAATTAGGCGTTAATTGATGCTTTTTCGATTTATTCTGAGGCTATAATATAAATATTCTCTCAGAAACCGGCGTATCAGCGTCGATATTTTTTAGCAGTTTCCATTTCCGCAACTGAAGCAGGGCGCTTCCGCCTTTCGGCGAAATAATCTGGGAACCATCGCCCACTTCCTTTGTTAGTGCGGTCATCCAAACGCGGCGCACGTTTCTGAACCGCTCTTCTTGAGCAGGATGACAGGTGCGTATTGCGTCGGCATCGGTGTCAGCCGCAAGGTGCAGCGCGCTATGAAAAAATTCTTCACCGTTTTTGCGGGTCGTACGGCATCTTTTTCCGGTTCGCCAACAGCGTTTGTGGTGGCGCTCGGCACAGTCATCATCTGGGGTATCAGCGGGCCGCTCTTTGGATTTTCGGAGGTTTGGCAACTCGTCATAAACACGGGTACGACCATTGTTACATTTCTCATGATCTTCCTCGTGCAGAATTCGCAGAACAGGGATTCTGCGGCGATGGAGGCAAAACTTGATGAGCTCTTGAGGGCTGTTGAGCAGGCTCGTGCAGACTTCATCGGGATCGAGCACCTCACGGAGGAGGAAATCGACGATATCCGTGCGCGCCTGGAAAAAGAGTGTGGCCGAAAAGGTGAAAAGCCTCCTCCCCACCACGCCATGACCCGGTTGCTCTCGCGACGTTGATCACGGGGATTTTGCAAGAGGGGAGGGCGGAACTTTTTCAGGCGCTGCTCATCGAAACCAGTAAACGGCGAAGTATCGCCTGTTAGAAGGAGTTACCATGGCCCTCAGAGCCCTTGCATTAAACGCGACCCTCAAGTCCTCCGCAGCAACTGAACACTCATCGACGGAAAGATTGCTGGAGCTCATCCTCCAGGAGCTTGGTGATAATGATGTTCAAGTCGAGACGATCAGGCTTGCCGATCATGACGTCAAAGCCGGCGTCACCTCCAATGAGGGGGAAGGAGATGCCTGGCCAGCCGTCCGGGAAAAAATCCTCGCCGCCGACATTCTTCTTTTGGGAACACCGATATGGCTCGGACAGCCCTCAAGCGTATGCAAGAGGGCGTTGGAGCGCATGGATGCATTCCTTGACGAAACCGATGAGCAGGGTCGGATGGTCTCCTACGGCAAGGTTGCTGCGGTTGCGGTCGTCGGAAATGAAGATGGTGCCCACCATGTTTCGGCGGAACTTTTTCAGGCGCTGAATGATGTCGGTTTTACGATTCCCGCAAACGCAGTGGCCTACTGGGTTGGCGAGGCGATGGGTTCAAAAAACTTTGTCGAGCTTGAAGAAACCCCGGAAGCTGTGAAGAGCATGATCAGTATGCTCGTGCGCAATACCATGCATCTGGCCACTCTTTTGAAAAATGCTCAATATCCGGCCAGTGAAGACTAAAGCATTTTGCAGTTGCTTGTCATCGCGTGCCCTCGCGGTTCTCCCTGACAGAAGCCTGAAGTTCGCTGCCTGTCCTATAACGGCCACCGGATGAAAAGGTATTTTCCATACCCACTCACTATTTTCGGAACTCTCGTCAATCCGGTTTGTTCGGGAGGGCGTCCACAAAGGCCAGAGACGGAATTCCCGTCTCTCAAGGGCGCGCGACATGATCCAAACGGAGGAAAATCCAGATGAAGAAGACTGTTTTCGTGGCGTTGCTTCTAGGGGGCTCCGCCCTTTCGGCTTTTGCCCAGCAGGCACCGACAGCCAATCCCGGCGGCGATACGCCGGCTGTGTCGACACCGGATACCAAGAACCCCACCGCTCCGGTGGAAGGCGCCAACAGCTTCACCGAGGCTCAGGCCAAGGAGCGGATGGAAGAAGCCGGTTACACCCAGGTCAAGGACCTGGCAAAGGATGACAAGGGCGTGTGGATGGCATCGGGGATGAAGGACGGAAAAACCGTGACCCTGGCGCTCGATTACCAGGGCAACGTCGTCGCCAAGTAAGGCGCGCAGATTTTTTGGGAGAAGTAATATGAGAACCGTTACTGGACTTTTCGACGATTATGATGACGCAAGCAATGCTGTCAGTGAACTTGAGAGTGCGGGCGTCCCGTCAGGCGATATCAGCATTGTCGGGAGTAACGCCGACAGTCGACATGGAGAGGATTCCAATGCCGCCGAAGGTGCCGGTACTGGCGCGGGAATTGGCGCGGTAGTCGGTGGTGCCGGCGGTTTGCTTACCGGTCTCGGATTAATGGCGATCCCCGGCGTCGGGCCGGTCGTGGCGGCTGGCTGGCTTGCTGCAACGGCCGTCGGCGCCGCAGGTGGCGCCGTTGCCGGTGGTGCCGCAGGTGGACTGATCGGGGCGATGACCCGATCCGGCGTTTCCGAAGACGACGCCAACCTTTATGCGGAAGGCGTGCGAAGAGGCGGCACCGTCGTTACGGCGAGGGTGGACGACGACCTCGCATCGGTGGCGGAAGATATCCTCAAGCGGTCCAACTATGTCGACCTGCCGGAACGTCGCGCTGCCTATCGCGACCAGGGCTGGACCCGTTTCGACGAGACGGCAAGGCCTTACGCAGCTGAAGATATCGAGCAGGAACGGAACCGGTATCGCCGTTCGGCAATCTGATCGGGCTGTCCGCTTTCCTTGACCAAGGGGCACGGCTGCGCCGCTGGCCCTTGGTCAATCTTTCTCAGGAGCTAACATGGCCAAAACACCACAACATCCCTCAACCGCCGGCGCGGCAGCCCCCGTTACCATTCATGACCAGAAGCTCTCCCGGGGCATGGGTGGCGAATTGCACCAGAGGGCGACCGGTGACGAACCTGTTTTGACCACCGCCCAGGGCGGTCCGGTTGCTGACGACCAGAATTCCCTCAGGATCGGCGCTCGAGGACCGCTCGTCGTTGATGATTTCCATTTCCGTGAGAAGATTTTCCACTTCGATCACGAGCGAATTCCCGAACGCGTGGTCCATGCGCGTGGTTATGGGGCACATGGTTATTTCGAGACTTATGAATCGCTTGCCGCCCATACCAAGGCTGACCTCTTCCAGAGGGCGGGTGAAAAGACCCCGGCCTTCGTGCGATTCTCGACCGTTGCCGGCAACAAGGGGTCTGCTGATCTTGCGCGGGATGTGCGCGGGTTTGCCGTGAAACTCTATACTAAAGAGGGCAACTGGGATCTCGTCGGCAACAACATCCCGGTGTTCTTCATTCAGGACGCGCTCAAGTTTCCGGATCTCGTCCACGCTGCCAAGCAGGAACCAGATCGCGCCTTTCCGCAGGCACAAACGGCGCATGATACATTCTGGGATTTCATCAGCCTCACGCCCGAAAGCATGAACATGGTCATGTGGATCATGTCTGACCGCACCATCCCGCGTTCCTTCAGGTTCATGGAAGGCTTCGGCGTACACACGTTCCGTCTCATCAATGCGAAGGAGCAATCGACTTTCGTGAAGTTTCACTGGAAGCCGAAGCTTGGGTTGCAGTCGGTGGCCTGGAACGAGGCGGTGAAGATCAATGGTGCCGATCCTGATTTCCATCGTCGTGATCTGTGGACCTCGATCCAGTCGGGCAATTTTCCGGAATGGGAGCTGCAGGTTCAGCTTTTCGACCAGGATTTCGCCGACAGCTTCGATTTCGACGTCCTTGATCCGACCAAGATCATTCCGGAGGAGATATTGGCGCCGAAACCGGTCGGCCGGCTGGTGCTCGATCGCATGCCGGACAATTTCTTTGCCGAAACCGAACAGGTGGCGTTCATGACGCAGAACGTGCCGCCGGGCATAGATTTCAGCAATGATCCACTGTTGCAGGGCAGGAATTTTTCATATCTCGACACGCAACTGAAGCGTCTCGGTGGACCGAACTTCACACATTTGCCCATCAATGCACCGAAGTGTCCTTTCGCGCATTTCCAGCAGGACGGCCATATGGCGATGCGCAATCCGACAGGACGGGCCAATTATCAGCCGAATTCTTTTGGGGAAGGGCCGCGGGAATCTCCGGAGCGAGGTTTTCAGCATTCCGCGGCGCAGGAGCAGGGTCCAAAGGCAAGGTTGCGGCCGGAAAGTTTTGCCGATCACTACAGCCAGGCGCGGCAGTTCTACATCAGCCAGACGCCGCCCGAACAACGTCATATTGCCTCGGCGCTCACCTTCGAACTTAGCAAGGTCGAAACTGTGGTCATTCGTGAAAGGATGGTTTCGCATCTTCTTAATATCGACGAAACACTTGCCACAACCGTAGCGCAAAAACTTGGTCTGCAATTCATGCCGAAGCCGGCCGACGCGGCCGTGCCAACCCGTCAGGACCTTGAACCATCAGAGGCGCTCAGCATCCTTCAACGAGGTCCGAAGCGATTTGAAGGCCGCAAGCTCGGCATCCTCATCACCGACGGCGTTGATGCGAAATTGCTGAAAGGGCTGACCAAGGCGGTGACTGCGGAAAAGGCTGTCGTCGAGCTGATAGCGCCGAAAGTCGGCGGTGTAACAGCCTCGGACGGCACCTTCGTCGAAGCACACCACATGATCGATGGCGGTCCCTCGGTTCTTTTCGACGCGGTGGCGCTGCTGACATCGGCGGCGGCCGTCAACGAACTGACCAAGGAAGCAACTGCCCGGGATTTCGTCGCGGACGCATTCCAGCACTGCAAATTCATCGGCTACGAACATTCGGCGCTGCCATTACTGGAAATCGCCGGAATTGCCGATGCCATGGATGAAGGCGTTCTGCCCTTGCCAGGCGAGGCAGGGCTTGCAGCCTTCGTGTCCGAACTCGGCAAGCTGCGGATCTGGGCCCGGGAGCCATCGCTGAAACTCGGCAAGGCCTCCGTTCCCGTCGATAAAGGATAACAAACACTCATTGCCACTCACCAGCAAGCAACAGGAGACTGAAATGGCTCAGAAGACATTGGAAGACCTTTTCTTCGACACGGTGAAGGATATTTATTTTGCCGAACGGCAGATCCTCAAAGCGCTCCCCAAAATGGCGCGGGCTGCACAGTCACCGGATTTGAAGGCGGCATTCGAAAAACACAGGGACGAGACCGAGGTCCATGTTGAGCGATTGCAAAATGTCTTTGAACTGCTTGGCAAGCCGGCACGCGGCAAGACCTGCGAAGCAATCCAGGGCATCATCGCCGAAGGCGAGGAGATCATGGAAGAGTTCAAGGGCTCGCCGGCGCTTGATGCCGGGCTGATCTCTTCGGCACAGGCCGTGGAGCATTACGAGATTACCCGTTACGGCACGCTGAAGACCTGGGCGGTAGAGCTTGGCATGAAAGAAGCAGCCAAGCTTTTCGAACAGACGCTTGGTGAGGAAAGCGCGACTGATACAGCTCTCTCGTCGCTTGCCCAGGCGAGCGCCAACGTCAAGGGCAAAACAAAAGCGGCGTGATCCAACACTGGAAGTGTCGCTGACATAAGCGACACTTCCCCTTCTGCCGAATGTCCGTTTCCGCGAGGCTGAACCATGAGGCTGTTTCGTGACAATGGATTGACCATTGTCCTTGTCGTCGCTTCCCTGGTGACGATCGGCGGGATGCTTGCAACTGGCTGGGCGGTTTACAACGACGAGCTCGCGCAGCATCAGGCCATCCCCCTTACGCTTTTTTCCTACGCAAAGAGCGGTCATTTTCTTTCAGCTCTGTTTGAAAACTGGGAAAGCGAGTTTCTCCAGATGTCGGCCTATGTCGTGCTGACTGCGTTTCTTTTTCAAAAAGGCTCGTCGGAATCCAGGGACCCCGATGAAACGGCATTGCAGGATGAAGACCCGGCGCAAAAAAAGATGATCCGCAAGCGCCCTGGCCGGTGAAAGCAGGGAGTTTTATTCGCGCCCTTTATTCCTATTCTCTGGGGCTCGTGCTGTTTGCCCTCTTTATCGTTAGTTTTGTCCTGCATCTGAAATACAGCGCTGAGGCGGCGGCGGAGGAGGCTGCGATGCATGGCGAGCCGGTAACGACGCTGGTTGCACAGCTGGGAAGTGTGGAGTTCTGGTTCGAATCCTTTCAGAACTGGCAATCGGAGTTTCTCTCGACCGCCGTTTTGGTCGTCCTCTCCATCTTTCTGCGCTTCCGGGGGTCGCCGGAATCAAAGCCCGTTGCTGCGCCTCACGGTGAAACCGGCGGATAAGGGGAGGAGGGATTGATCGAGTTTTCGTCCGATGGGGACTGGCGGCACCTATGCGTCGACATGCAGCGTATTTTCGCAGAAGATACGCACTGGCATGTCGAATGGATGGAGCGTATCAGCGGGCAGGTGGAGGCTCTGGTTCAAGTCGATCCGGCCCGATGCATCTTCACCTGTTTTGTGCCTCCGGAAACCGTCGAGGACGCTCCCGGCGCCTGGCGGGCTTATTACGAAAAATGGCCGATGATGACACGTCGGGAATTGGCGCCTCAACTCATCAATGTCATTGCCGCGCTGTCGCGCTACATTCCGCCTGCCCGGATCTTCCGCAAAAGCGTTTATTCTCCGTGGCAATATGGAGGCCTGGGCGACATCCTGCGGGAAGAGCATGTTTCGACGGTGGTGATCACTGGCGGAGAGACCGATGTCTGCGTTCTTGCCACCGTGCTGGGGGCGATAGATCAGGGTTTTCACGTCATCCTGGTCGAAGACGCGCTTTGCAGCGGAAGGGACGCCACACACGACGCAGCCCTGAAGCTGCTGTCTGGCCGTTTTTCCACGCAGTTGCAGGTATGTAATACCGCGACCCTTCTTGCGGCGCTTCCTTTGCAATCTGCGCCCCAATTAAAAAGGCGGTAGGAGCGTTATTTCCCGTCCGGTTCGGCCATTTTTCGATGTTGTTTGGCAAGGGTCTCAGCCGGCGTCACATTCGCCGCGGCCGACATCAGCTTGTTTTTCCAGCCGGACACGACATCGCCATCACCATTCATCATCGCGTCGTAACCGGTCTGCGCGACGAAGCCGGGATCGTCCTTTTTCTGTCTGCCGACTGGCGTGTCGAGCATATCCGCGCGCTTGAAGAATGCCGTTTCGGTTGCTCCGGGCATCAGGCAGGTGACTGTGACACCCGTGCCATCCAGTTCTTCCCGAAGCGCGAAAGAGAAGGAATTGATAAAGGCCTTGGTAGCATTATACACCGCCTGAAAGGTGCCGGGCATGAAACCAGCAATGGATCCCGTCAACAGAATCCGCCCGTTGCCTCGCTGGCGCATGCCGCTGCCAATCGCGTGTACCAGCGCGACCGTGCCGCTTATGTTGGTGGCGATCACCTTTTGGATCGCCTCCATTCTCTGGTCGAGAAAACCATTGCCGAGACCCTGTCCGGCATTAGCGAACAATAGATCCACCGGACGCTCTTTTGTCGCGATGTGGCAGAGAAGTTTCTCTACGCCTGTCTGCGTCGAAAGATCGGCCTGCACCGCTTCCACCTGTGTGCCCGCTGCCCACAACTTGGTTGCCGCAGTCTCGATTTCCGTCTCGTCGGCGACGATGATGAGGTCATAACCGTCCTGTGCCGCGCACCTGGCCAGCTCGTAACCGATGCCCGTCGAGGCGCCTGTGATGACCGCGAGGCCATTTCCAGATTTTTCCGCCATCATGATCGCCTCCTATGGCTTCAACACGACTTTGATACAGCCATCGTCGCGATGACTGAATGTCTTATAAAGATCAGGCCCCTCATCGAGGGAGGCGCGGTGAGTGATGATGAAGGAAGGGTCGATTTCGACTTTCTCGATACGGTCCATCAGGGCTGGCAAATAGGCTTGCACCGGCGTCTGCGCCATCCGGAAGGTCAGGCCGCGATTGATCGCAGAACCCATTGGTATCTTGTCCAGAAGACCGCCGTAGACGCCGACGATCGAGACGGTGCCAAAGTTGCGGCAGCAATAGATCGCCTGACGCAGCACATGCGGACGGTCGGTTCCCATGAAGGTGGCGACCTTGATGCGGTCGAGCCGGGAATCCCATCCCGCCGCCGGATCCGCCTCTGTCCCCACCGCGTCTATGCAGGCATCTGCACCGCGGCCATGGGTCAGTTCCATGATCCGTTCGTAAATATCCTCGTCGAGATAGTTCAGTGTCAGCGCGCCCGCAGCCGCTGCAAGTTCGAGACGTTCCGTTACCGCATCAATGGCGACAACCCTCTCGGCACCGAGCAGGAAGGCGGAGCGGATAGCCATCTGCCCCACGGGTCCGCAGCCCCATATGGCGATTGTATCACCGCGCTGGATATTGCAGAATTCCGCGGCCATGTAACCGGTCGGAAAAATATCGGACAGGAACAGAACCTGCTCGTCCGTCAGGCCATCCGGAACTTTGACGGGTCCGACATCGGCAAAAGGAACCCGCATATACTCGGCCTGTCCTCCGCTGAATCCGCCCAGAAGATGGGTGTATCCAAACAGCCCGGCCGGGGAATTCCCCCACATTTCACGCACTTTATGCGGATTGGGGTTACTGCGCTCGCAGCCGGAATAATATCCCCTTTTGCAGAAGAAGCACGCGCCGCAGGCAATCGTGAAGGGTACGACAACGCGGTCACCGACCTTCAGCGACTTATTGTCCTTTCCAACTTCGACAACTTCACCCATGGTTTCGTGGCCCATGATGTCGCCACTATGCATATCGGGCATGATGCCATTGTAGAGGTGAAGGTCGGAACCGCAGATCGCGCAGGCTGTCACCTTGATGATGGCATCGCGGCCGTGCTCAATCTGCGGATCGGGAATGCTTTCGCAGCGAATGTCGTGTTTGCCGTGCCAGGTCAATGCCTTCATGGTCTGTACTACTCCCGTGTCGGTGGATGCATCGGATGAGTGACGTTTCCGCCTAACCGGCGACGCTCTTCAAAGTTCCGCACCAGCTTTCCGGATGGATAGTGGTGGGCACCGCCTGGTCACCTACCCTTTCGAGGAACAAGCCCGCGTCACGAAAGTTAGGCCGCCAGTCTTCACGGCAATGAGGAGGTCGCGGCATGGCCCGCGCGATTGATCACGAAACCGGCAGCAGCCTGAATATCGAGGCAGCGACGCCGAAGGTAATTAAAATCACCGTGGGCGAGCGAACCATTCTTGTGGGAGTGCTGAACACTGGCAGCATCTTGACGGTGCAAACAAAAGATGGCGCAGCACCGCAGTCCATCGAACTGGTCATCGAGGATCTTGTACGATGATGTATGATTTCCGGGTTATTAACCGCGGAAATCGCCTTCGTCGGTGTCCCGCTCGTCGTAGTTGATGTCCCAGTCCTTCTTGGGCTCCTTGACGCCCGGCGGCAGTTTTTTGACTGTCGCATCGTCGGAACCGGTGATAACTCTTGGCTTTGCGCTGGCCACGCCATTGTTTGTCGACGTTTTTTTGCCGCGGGCAAATTGCGGTTCGCTGTCCTTGTGAATTTGCTTGAGCTTGTCTTCCTTGTTCATGACATCCTCCTTGATCTGCCGCCTAACCGTTATCTCCCGTTAGTGTTCCCTCAAACCTTCCCGAAAGTCGGAACCTGTTCAGCTGGACATGGTTAGGAAGACCGGCCGGACGGGCGAAACTCCCGTCCTTTGCGTGTTCTTGAAAGCGGAGATGGAACGATGAGTCGACCAGACGACGATAAAAAGCCCGAGCCCGGTACGGATGATGCCCGCTCCACCGATAGCGAAGAAAGCCGGCGGCACAGGGAGCAGACGAGAAAAAACGCGGAACGCATGATCGAACAGCGGCATCCGAGAGAACAGGACACTGGCGCAAAGGATATCTGATCCGCCGGTCTCGCCCCGACGATTGCCCTAACCATCACCATAGAAGGTGCCATTGTACGTTGGCGTACAGCAACCAAGCGGCTCGGGAGCCATTTTTCCATAGTGAAAGGATGGGAAAATGGCCAAGCACGCTGTGAGTGGAGTTTCCGGAAACACGTTGAGTGAAGCGCAGCTGGAGGTGTTGCGGATCGGTATTGCAGATCTCGCGCCAGCATTGACGGCTTTTGCGCGCCGCTTTGTCAGGAGGGAGGAAGATGTCGACGACCTGGTTCAGGAAACCATGTTTCGAGGCCTTCGGTCCCTTAATGGTTTTATGCCGGGAACGGCGTTAAAATCATGGCTTTTTACGATATTGCGCAACACTTTCTGCACCCGCTACAAGGTGGCGAGACGCGAATGTGTCGGTTTGCCGGTTGGCATCGAGCAGACCATGTCCACTCCGGCCAGCCAGGAGTGGCGTGTGGAGCATCAGGAAGTCATGCGGGCCATCAACGATCTCGACAATGACCAGAAAAAAGCCCTTCTCCTGGTAGCTGAAGGAATAAGTTATTCGGATGCCGCAATCATCTGCGGCTGCCGCGTTGGCACCATTAAAAGCCGCGTTAACAGAGCAAGAGAGACCCTGCGGCGCAGCTTATACTGAGGAACCGCACAATTACGTCTAGCGACGTCCGGATGGTCTTAGCCTGTTGAGGATCCTGAGGCTCAAGCTGTGGCCTGTTGGCTCTAATTTTTGCAAAGCACCTGAAGGCGCTTGACACGCTCCCGGTCATGACAGGCGCTGAGGGCAGGTTCGAGCGCGGCGTGCAGATCATCCATATTTGTCGGCTCGACCTGCCTGTCGCAACCCCGCCTCAATGGCAGCGCCGTTTGCATTGATGATGGTTTCGGCCAAGCCGCCCGTGCGACCGAAGATTGGCACCCGCCCCATGACGTCGATAGTGGCCCGGAACCACAACAATAATGCCCCGGCCGTAAAAGGCGTGCGCAATCTGTCCTGCTGGCGACCTTGATGTGTATTTGTTCTTATTTTTGTTTGCCGGGCCGGTCTGGGTCGGGCGTTAAATTTAGTATTCAGGCCGCCATCGTCGCCCGAACGGGCCATGATGTGGTCGCCGTAGCCGCGGCAACATCTTAGCCGACGCGCAGTTTGGTTCGAAAGTAGAGGGTTGCCAGCCGCTGAAGTTTCAGCGGATCAACGACACCGCGATCGTACATCTTCAGGACATAACGGGCGACATCTGCCCGGCACAAAGCGGGGTTTCGTTCTACGGACAGAACATTTTCGTAAGCTGCCTCAATAATATTCATGTCCTCGTTCAGGAAAATTCCCGAACTCTGGTATTCGTAATTGACTTGCATTTCACCTCCTTGGAACGCGCCTGGCGTTTCACAGCGTGAGGGAAGATGCATTTCATACTATACGTAAACGGCCAAAGGTAAATGTTCGAAAGCGTACCGAGCGCTACTCGTGGACCCCGGCGGCTTCGCCAAGTCCACCATTCCCGACAGGGATGAGATCATCAAGCTCAGTGTCAAGCGGTTTCGCGTGCACAAAACGGGCAAACACACGATCGCTTTCCTCTTCGGGCATGCCGTAGAAATCGCGTGCATAGGTCTCCAGCGTCTCACGGTTCCTGATTATGACCTTCCCCCTCTCCGACCGGATGGATCCCTGACTTTCAAGAACGTGGAGGGCATCCGTTACACTTGCGCGTCTGACCGCCAGCATGGTTGACAAAAAATCATGGGTCAGTTGCAGTTGATTACCTTCCACCCGATCGTGGCACAACAGGAGCCAGCGCGCGAGGCGCTCGGTGACGGGCTGGATGGCGTTGGAAGAGGCCGTGTATTCTACCTGCGCCCTTGCGACATGCAGGGCGCTGATCAGGATGTCGGAAAATATTCGATATTTTGCAAGCAGCGCTTGGAAAGATTGGATATCGATGGACAGCGCTTCACCCGGCGCCTGCACGACGACCTCGGTCAGGCTTCTTTTTGCGCCCACCAGAGCACCAGCCGGCACGAAACCCTCTTTGCCGACAACACCCGCCTCTGTCTTTCGCCCCGATCTGGAAACGACAACGACGGATGCGATGCCGGAATACATAAAAAAAACTCGCTCGATCGGGGAACCGGCCGAAACCAGTTTATCCCCGAGCTCAAGTTTGACTGGAACTGCGGCGCGTAGGACTTGTCGCCGAATATCGTCATCAAGAAGGGCGAGCAAAAAATTCGCTTCCCCATTTCCTGCGGTTTTCTCTGACATAACACACCTCGCTTTAGTGTCTGATGCCTCCTCCTTGCGCCATCAAAGCGGAAACAGTGTTTTCGATATCTTCCGAACGTCCGGAGAGCACAAAAGGTCCCGTCTCACTGTTCAGGATTGCCTCGGGCACAAAAAATAAATAGGGAACGGCGTGCTCATCCAGTTGATCGGTGAGGCGCAGCATGACGTCTGCCTCGTAACGAACATCGATAATCGCTGCGGAAAATCTGAGCGCGTCTTCACTCTTTATGACGCTGGCGGAATATGGTCCATCCAGAGCGATCTGAGCATGGAACCAGGCCATTCTGATTTCCGGTGTAACCGTATCTGTCATGCCGATGATTGCGATGGTGAGGCGATTAACAGTCTGCATGCTTTACTCCTCGCATACCATCGGCATGCGTGTGGCGTTTCCCACCATAATGCCTGAACGGGGCGATGCAGCCGTCTGGTCGTCGATTTCATCAAAAACCGCGAGGTGGGCGCGCCGCATTTCAGAATTCGTCTCGGAAAGTGCGAGGCCGATACTCGAATATGCCGGGGAATTAAACAAGAGCTGCGAAGTTCCATGCAACGGTTTGTTACCCTCCGGTCGCCAATGTTGTGGTGAAACAATCGCGCAAAAGCGACGTTGGAGCGCTTCGACACCGGACCATCGCGGGTCATGCGCCGCGTCCGTAAGCGATAGCTTTGTTCGAAATTCGCACAGGTCGGCATCGATGCCGGCGGATGTCACAGAGGCAAAAGGGGCGTAGCAGACCACCATGCTTGTGCGGTTGTGATTTGCGCTGACGATTGTATTCGCGCTCTCTTTCCCATGGAAATGCGTCATGGCCAGACGACCTGACGCCTTAGTCTGTAACGCGTCCTAGACTTTACCTGCTGTCAAATCGTGACCATCAATCGAAGATGGAAAGCTGACTTCTGCACTCCTGCGCCGTAAAGGAATATCCACCTGATAAGGCACGGCCACCATAACCTGGAAGGAGGCAGGAAACCGGTTGGTTCCTGCTGTATCAGTGAGAGTGCGATTGTCGGGTTCGGCAGTGGAACATACCGCTTCCTCTGCCAGCGATTTTTCGTTTTCCAGCAACTTCACGGCCGTTAACGCGATATGTCGGCTGGGGTAGACTGCCCTCAGGATATCACCAACGACAACCGCCCATCCATTTTCGTGCGCCATGATTCGGTATTCGATTTTCTTTTGCATGGTTTTCAAGCCTCCCTAAGCGACGCACCTAACAATGGTGGGAAAAGCTTGTTCCGGATGTCGAAGGCGAATGACGTGACTTTGTTGCGCTTAGGTTACTTCGGGAAGGACTTCACCGATCCTGCGCAGGTCGGCCACGAAGGCACGGTGTTGGTGACCAGCTTCCGTGCGGCCACGAAGCCGCAGCGGATTAAGAAGGAGATATGGTGACGAGAAGGCGTGTGCCGTGCGGCCTCCTAAGGATCAGCCCGCATTCCTTTTGCGCGTGTCTGTAGCAGTAGGGCACTCCTGCTCGCAGGGTCATGGTCGCCAATTTCCCATGGGCCGGGGTTTGGGTATATGATGTTATCTTGACACCGGCCAAAATTTGGAATTCTGGCCATTCTGCGGAGTAGATGCGACCCTTTTTCCCGAGTTGGTACGGAAACGTACTCACTGTTTTCTTTACGTTTTCTGCTGCTAATGTGCCGGCCGCAGATTGAGGTTTCGAGCAGGGGGCGAACCGGGCTGACCGCTATGCTTGGATCAAATTTTCGTATTAACAATCGATTGTTGAAAGCCCTGACCAGCGAAGGGTTCTCACGGCTTATACCCCATATGGAGCTGGTCGAACTGCCCGCCGGACATCAACTTGTCGCTGGGGGGAAACCCATTTTACATCTCTGTTTTATCGAGAGTGGCCTCGCCTCGACCGTTGTCCACAATGACGGTGGTAAAGGCATTGATACCGCGCTCGTCGGGAGGGAGGGTGTCACTGGCTGGCCTGCTGGGTGCGGAAACAACGCCGGATGAAACCGTGATGTGCGTGGGTGGTCGTGGCCTGATGATCCCGGCGGTAGAAATCAGGCGGGAGATGGAGGAGAATCCGCGTCTGCGAGAGCTTTTGCTGGGTTACATCAATATCTGCCTGCTTCAGGTCGGCCAGCTTGTGTTGGCAAACGGGCAATATAGCCTGCGCGAAAGGCTCGCACGCTGGCTGCTGATGTGTCACGACAGGCTTGATACGGATGATTTGCCGATTACCCACGAGTTTCTCGCAACGGTCCTTGGCGTTCGGCGACCTGGCATCACCAACGAGTTGCATGTGCTTGAAGGAATCCATGCGATCCGTGCCAGCCGGGGAAATGTCCGGGTCACCAACCGCCGTGTGTTGGAAGAGGTCGCCGATGTGACCTATGGCGTTCCCGAGAAAGAATATGAACGACTGATCACCCAGATGCTGGCGGACGTCGCCACACCTTCAGTCTTTTCGGTCTAGGGCATCGGCAAAGCGGACGACTTTCAGCAATTCGTGCTGTTTATTACGGATAATGATGCATCCTTCCGATATGTCCCGCCCTTGCAGGATCGCTTCGCTCATCAGTGCGCGTGCGTCCTTGACCGCCTCTTCGATCGCCTGATCGAGGGAGGGGAGTTCGCTCCCTTCCTGGTCGTCAAGAAGATGTTGCCCGCTGATGACGTTGAAGAAAAATCGTGGCATGTCGGTCTTCCCCAAGTAATGGCCTGTTTGCCGCTGGTGTCGGGCGCGGCTTTCCTCCTAGCCAAACTGTCGTAGATATTGCGCCTGTTTTTCGAGCCGTGTCGCGAGCTCGGAAATGCTCATATTCGTCACGCATAAATGGATGGCACATTCCAGAAACTGCAGCGACGAGCGCCTGAGAAAATCCTGTTGCTGCTCATATGCCATTTTGGAAATGCGATCGGATTTACCGGGTTTTTCCCTCATGGTCTGTTCCTCGGTTTGTGTTTCGTGCGCCTAACCGAGCGGACCCGCAATTGTTTCGAAAAAATTCTCGTGAGGGCTCGCTGCTCTTCGGAACCTTGCCGCAGCAAAGCAGTTCGGGAGCATCGACACCTAACCGGAGGCAACGATGACCAATAATTCCCCACAAGATGGCGCTCCCGGCACCACAGAGCAATCTCCCCGCTGGGAAGGTCCGGAAGAAAATCGCCCCAGAGGTTACATGAAACCAAAGGACGATCCAGAACACGACCGGGATGCTATCGGCGAAAACCTCAAAGATCCTCGCAAAAAGCGTGTCTCGGATGCGATGAAAATGCGCGATGACCAATAGACGCATCGGTTGATCCAGTGCCTCCCAAGGACACGAGGAATGAATGCCTACCTCGACGAAAACTCCAGCAATCACCCGGTAGGTTGGTCCGGCTGTCTCACCTGAGAATGCAAAGGTACTTCTGGAAATCAGGAGACCCGCCTTGGTGTCGCTACGCGACCAAATTTCCAAGCATTTTCGAAAATGCCCTGGAGCGCTCGTCGGCCTTGCCATCAGTGAACAAGGCGGCGCCTATGACTGCGAGATCGACGTTGAGTTTTTCGAGACGACCAAAGTGCTCCGGAACGATCTTGCCGTCGACGATGGTGTAAAGACCGATCGGCCGCTCGGACAGCCGTTCGAACGCATGTTCGTCAAAGGAGCCGCCGCCGGCCGGCGCCGTCAGGAAGAGGCAACCATCCGCTTGGTCGGCGACACGTGCGAGTTCAGATACCGCCGTCGTGTGCCTTATTGCCGCGAAGGGCTTCGCGCCGTTCGCGCGGACGATGCTGGAGAGTTCGGCGAAGTCCTCGCCGGATTCCAGATGAATAGCAATCGATCTCACGCCCATTTCCGAGAACCGGATAACGGATGCCCTAGGCCGTTCCACCATCAGATGGACGTCCAGCGGCGTGGAGGCGCATTTGGCAAGATCACGGATGATCCTTGCCGTCAGTCCATATTCAGGCGCGAAGATGCCATCCATGACATCGAGGTGCAAGGATTCGATGTTCGGCAGCACGGCGTCGATTTCTTCAGCTAGCCGGAAGGGGTCAGCGGCATATACGGATGCGGAAAGGGCTGTCATGCGACTGGTGCCCACGCGGCTTCTCGGAGCTTGCCCAACGTCCATTCTTCGACGGGCTTCGGCTCTGCCGTGCAGTACCCGTGCTGGAAAATCGCAATGCGGTCGCAGATTTCCACCAGCTCTTCCTCCTCGGAAGATACCACGATGATGCATCGGCCCTCGTCTGCGAGGTGCCGGATGATGTCGTATATGTCCGATTTAGCGCCGATATCGACACCCTTGGTGGGTTCGTCGAGAAGGATCAGGTCGGCGTTCTGCTCAATGATGCGGGCGAGCAGAACCTTCTGCTGATTGCCTCCGGAAAGCGATTTTGTCGGGGCGTCGAGCCGTCCGCGGGTTCCAATCGATGCAAGAGTTTTCCGAGCCGACGCGCGAGCCCCGGTCAGATCGACCAGTCCCGTGCTGCGATAGCGGGTGAGCGTCGACAGCACGACATTCTGGAAGGAGGACATGAGAGGGATGAAGCCGTCATGCTTCCGCTCTTCGGTCAGGAATGCGATACCGCTTTCGATCGCACCTTTGGGAGACGAGGGGACGTAGCGCTTTCCTGCGATCTCAACAACGCCCGATGATACCGTCTCTATGCCGTAGAGCGTACGGAGGAAGCGCGTCCTGCCGGATCCGACGAGACCATAGAGGCCGAGTACCTCGCCCCGTCGGGCTTCGACGTCGGCGCCCCTCAGTCGCATCCCGGAAAGCCCTTTGACCTTCAGGAAGACGTCGCCGGCTGTGCGAGCCTTGCGGCGGCTAGCGACGTGCTTGCCATGGGCATCGCCGACGATCGCGTCAACGATAGAATGTTTGCTGACGTCCGCGCCCGCCGCGTGGTAGACGACGCGCCCGCCGGAGAGCACTGTGGCCTCGTCGCAAACGGTGAGAACTTCGTCAAGCTTGTGGGACACCAGAACTACACCGATGTTGCGCTCAAGCGCAATGCGCCGGACATGCGCGAGCAGCTCGGCGGACTGGTTGCCGTCGAGTGCGGTGGTCGGCTCGTCGAGGAATAGGTAGCGGGCCTTGCCTTCGAGGTTCGCGATCACCTCAAGGAGTTGCTTTTCGGGATGGGAAAGACCTTTGACGCTACGGGTGACATCGACGTGCAGGCCGTAGCTTGCGAGCAAGGACTTGGAGTAGGCATTCATCTGGGAGGTCTGCTTCAGTCCATGAACCTTGACTTCCCGTCCAAGGAACAGGTTCTCCGACACTGTGAGGTTCGGTATCAGCCGCAGTTCCTGGTAGACGCAGCCGATGCCCTTGGCAAGCGCCTCTCGGGGGGAGGGCAGTACGACCGTTTCGCCGTCCACGACGAGTTGGCCACTATCCTGCGGCTGAGCACCAGCGAGAATCTTGAGCAAGGTAGACTTCCCGGCACCGTTATGGCCAAAAAGACCATGGATGGTGCCTGGCTTCACCTCGAAATCGATGCCGTGCAGAACCCCGACGCCTGCAAAAGACTTGGTGATGCCGGTCGCCTTGTAGCTGGACATGTCGCTTACCTCACAGATTGGGACAGGTGCCCGGGCGCGCGGGTGTCACGCGCCCGGTGGAGCTCAGTAGGCCCTGTCGATGGTTGCGCCGGCGTTGTCCTTGTTGACGAGCAGTGGCGGGCTGTCGATCACCGGATCAAGCTTTGCGCCATCAAAGAACTTCTTGATGTTCTCGACCTGGATCTGTGCGAGCTTTGCAGGTTCCTGAATAGCGCCAGCCTTCAGCGTAGTATTGTCTTCGATGTGCTTTACACCGAGCTTGTCAACGAAGGCGTAGAGCTTCACGTCATCGCGGCCGAGCTGTTCGATAGCGGCAATCGCGCCCAGGGCAGACGGTTCAGTGTCTGAGTATACGACAGTGATCTCAGGATTGCCCTGCAGCATCTCGGTTGTGACCTTCAACGAGGTGGTTTCTTCCACCTTGCCGTTGACGAGAGCGACGAACTTGACGTTCGGGTTGGAAGCCAGGGCTTCCTTGAAACCAGCGTCACGGGCATTCGCTGCGACCGAGGTCGGCTCGCCGACGATGCCGATGACAGCCTTGCCGTCAGCGCCGATATCCTTGAGAAGCTGCTTGCCGATGTAGACGCCACCAGCCTTCTGGTCAGTCTGGACGGCTTGCTCGACCGTCAGGTTCTCAGCCTTGAGGCCTTCCGGGTCGGGAAGAAGGTTGATGGTGAAGACTGGGATCTTCGCCTGGTTCAGCTCGGAGACCGAGGCGACGCAAGGACCGGACGAGACGCAGTTCAGAGCGACTGCGGCAACGCCCTGCTGAACCATGGTCTGAACCTGGGAAAGCTGCTTTGCGTCGTCGTTGTCGGCTATCAGCACGCGGACGTCGAAGCCCTGCTTTGCGCCGTTCTCCTCGAAGCTCTTCTTCATGGCGACGTAGTAGGGATTCGTCAGGTTCGGAAGGGCAACGCCCAGAACCTTTTTGTCCTGCGCATGGACGGCAGCGGCCGACAGCGCAAGGGACATCCCAAATGCTGCCAATATGGAATTTTTCACGAGTTTCTTCATCGTTCTCCTCCTGTTTGATGAATCGGGTTTGCCGGATCGGCCGGCACCGTCTTGGTTCGCGCGTTCAGGCGCTGGCCGAAAACTTCTTCTTCATTAGGGCGAGCCACGGCATGGAAAGCCGGCTGGATGAGCGCATGGTGTCGAAAGTCACGCCGACAAGGATGATCAAGCCGATGACGAGAGGCTGCCAGTAAGCGTTGACGTTCAGCACGTTCATGAGGTTGGAGATGGTCGCGATCAGCGTGGCGCCGATCATCGCGCCCCAAATGGAGCCGATACCGCCGAAGAGACTGACGCCACCGACGACTGCGCCTGCAATCGAGAAAAACAGTTCGTCGCCGCGACCCGCAGTCGGATACCCCGTCATCAGGCGGGAGCCGTAGATCAGTCCACCGCAGGCGCCGCAAAAGCCCGAGATCGAATATACCAGGATCGTGATCCGCGAAGTGTTGACGCCCGCAAGACGCGCTGCCTCGACATTGCCGCCGACGGCAAAGATGTGCGTTCCAGTCACAGTGCGCTTGATGAAGAGCGCGGCTCCAATGACGGCGATGACGAGAGCGATGACGGGGAAGGGGATGCCGAAGAGCTTGTACTGGCCGATGAAGCGGTAACCGAAATCCATGACGCGGATGGACTCAGCACCCGTGATGATCTGCGGGATCGACGCCGCGACACCCATCATGGCAAAAGTTACGATGAAGGGCGGTACGCCGGTCTTATCGATGATCAATCCATTGATGGCACCCGCAAGGGCACCGACCGCGAGAACGAGCACGGCGGCGACGGGCCACGGAAGCCCGACATATTCCATGAACACCGCAGCGATGACGCAGGTCATGGCCACGATCGAGCCGCACGACAGGTCGATGCCGCCCGTGAACAGTACGAAGGACTGCCCCAGGCAGAGGAAACCGATGACGGCCCCGTTCAGCAGCAGCACGAAGATGTTTGAAAACGTCAGGAAGTTCGGAGACGCGATTGCGCCAGCGATCATAACGACGAGAAGAACCAAGGCGATGCCTGCTTCGGCAGGAACACGAATTCCTTTGTCGTCATGCGGTTGGATCTGTGCCATGTCTGTCATTCCTTCCTCCACTGTGCAAGGGGCAGGGCAGCGCGATAGGCGCCCCGCACCTCTTCCATCCGCGCGGCATCTCGTTCGCGCGGCTCCGCCACGATTTCGTATCGAGGCTCCCACTGTTGTGCGATTTCAGTCGTATGGCGTCCGGCCGCTGCTGCGGCTGCCTGCACCGCAGCGCCCGCTGCGGCGGCTTCCGGCAGGTCACAGGTCCAAACCTGGTTCCCTGTGAGGTCGGCGAGGATCTGACGGTATGCCTTCGAGCGGGATGCGCCGCCTGTCACGATCAAGCGGCCGTCGCGTTCGACGCCAAGTGATGCGAGATAGTCGCCACCCTCAAGGAGACCGCAGATGACGCCTTCGACGGCAGCACGGGCAATCTGCCCCGGCTCGATGTCGCTTCTGATTCCAGCGAGAATACCGGTAGCACCCGGCAGATTGGGTGTCCGCTCTCCGTCAAGGTAAGGAACCAGCACCACTCCTCTGGCGCCGGGCTCAGTCGCAAGCGCGAGGGTGTCGAACTCTTCGGTGGTGGCTCGGAGGACACGCCGAAACGCATCGGTGACCTTTGCGGAGTTCAAGGTGGTGATCATCGGCAGGAAGGCATCGGCAGCATCAGCGTATCCGTTGATGGAGCCTGTGGCATCCTTGATGCCGACCGTAGTGCGACCGTAAAGCGTACCACTGGTGCCAAAGGAGATGATAACGTCGCCTTCGCGTATGCCCATGCCGAGCGCTGCGGTCATGTTGTCGCCAGAACCAGCACCCACAACAGCGCCCTGAAGCGCTTCCAGGCCGTCGATGTGTTGCACCAGGCCGGATCCTTCGCTGGAGCCGATAATTTCCGGAAGGACCGCCTCCCAGTCGACGTCCGACACGGCGAGATCGGCGAGCGCAAAATCCCAGGAGTTTGTAAAGGGGTTGAAGTAACCCGTTCCGGAGGAAACACCACGTTCCGTGGCCGCCCGGCCGCTCAGCCTGTAGAGCAGGTAGTCTGAGGGCAACATGATCCGCCGCGCCCTGGCAACCATTCCTGGATGTGCGCGCTCGGTCCATGCGAGCTTGCTGACGGTTAGTGCTGCGGCAGGCACGGAGCCAGTGCGAGCGGCCCAATCCTTCTGTGGAAGCTTGTCAAGAAGGATCGAGGCATCGTGGGCGGACTGAGTGTCGTTCCACAGCTTGGCGTCGCGAAGCGGCAGCCCGTCTTCTGCAAGCATCACGAGACCGTGGCCCTGAGCGCCAACCGAGATACCAGCGATGCGCGGGAGATATGTCGTCAGTTCGCCCAAGGCCGACACAAGCGCCTGCCACCAAGCCTCGGGCGCCTGTTCGCTGCGTGGCGGCGTAGTTGGCGGATGCGGCTTGCGGGCCTGCGCGACGACGGCTCCGTCTTCCAGGCGTCTCAGCACAACCGTGCATGACTGGGTGGAGGAATCGACGCCAGCGACGAGATCGCGTTGCATCTGATCAGCCCTCGGCGTTCTGAAGGCGCTTCAAGCTGTCTTCTGCGTCACGCCCGACAGCGCCCGACGGATGCGTGAACAGCAGTTTGTCCCAACCGTAGCCTCGTGCGGCACGGCAGACTTCGACGAGGGCGTCGGTGACGGCAGCGGTCGCAAGCGAACTGCCAGTCGCGACGACGGCACCAAGATCGCTGTCTGCCGGAAGGGTCAGCTGGATGACCTCGTCGGACATCTGGGCCAGCGGGGACTTCGGATCTGCGGTGATGGAGACGAGACCTGCGCAGAGTGTCTTGGCGCGGGCGCAGAAGTCGTTCAACTCGTCAGAGCTGCCACCCTTTGAAAGGGCAAGGACCAGGTCATCCTTCTGAAGGACGCCCAGGCCGCCGTGTAGGCCGTCTGCCGGCGGCAGGTAGAAGGCGGGGGTGCCGCCGACTGAAAGAAGATGTGCGGCCCGGCTGGCGATTGCGCCAGACGTGCCACTTCCGGTGACCAGGATTTTGCCCTTGCACTCGATAAATTTTTTGGCAACCGCGAGGAAGGTTTCATCAACCCCGTCAAGCGTTCCAAGAATGGCCGCGGCATCCGCACGGATTACCTGCTTAGCGCGACCGACCCACTCGTGTTCTGACTGCATAGGAAGCCTCCCTGATGGCGGGAGTCATATGCCACTCTACTAAAGTCGTCAAGTGAGTATGAACGCGCTCATTTGAGCGAAACTGCCATTTAGCTGGACATGAGCTTCCTCGCAACACCAGCGTCGGTGATCAGCGTGGTGACCCACTTGCCCTTGAGTGTTGCCCGGATGGCGTCAGCCTTCTCGATGCCGCCGCCGATGCCGATGCGCTCTGGAATGCGCCGCAATTGCTCGGTGCTGAGGCATAGTCCGGTCTGGTCGAGCGGACTGGCGACGACTTCACCCGTTTCGTCAATGAGCGTCGCGCATACGTCGGCGCAGACGTTTTTCTTCAATGCATCGCGGCGCCAGTCTTCCGGGAAGCCGGAGCACAGGCACGACTCCGCCGGGCGCCACGATCCGATGCCCACAGCGAGCACGTCGATCCTGTCGTAGCGGGACATGGCGCTCGCAATCGAAGTCTCGTTCCGAAGCCTTGCGATCAGGTCGGGATCATCGACCCACATGGGGCCGAAGAGCGGGTAAGCGGCTCCGCCACTGGCGCGCGCAACGCGGTGAACCAATTCGGTCGGATTCTGCGAAAGGTCGAGGCCTGCGGGGCTGCCTCCGGCCTGGACGACATCCACTCGCGGCAGGCGGCCGAGGGCTTTTCCAGTCGCCGAAAGGGTGCGTCCCCAGCTGAGGCCGAGCAGTTGGCCGTCGATCAGCGACTCTTCGAGATAATCGGCTGCGAGCAGCCCCAGTGGCTCGAACAACTCACTCGAGTGCAGATCCGGCCCGTCGAGGACCAACGCCGCCTTCAACCCGAACTTCTGTCGAAGCTTCTCCGCAAGCTCGGTGTTCATGTCGCCCTGGTCATTGATCTCGATCTTCACAATGCCGTCGGCGAGGGCTGTGTCCAAAAGGCGGGCCACCTTGAACCGCGAGATGCCCAGTTCGTCGGCGATTTGGGATTTGGTCTTCTGCTCGATGTAGAAGCGACGAGCGACGAGGGAGGCTTGGAGCTTCTGGAGAGGGCGTCGAGGCATTTGAGTAAATCTTCGCTCATTTGTTGCAATTGGCTCAACCTTTTGACAGATTGCGCACCGATGGGCAACGGTACGCTAGCGCCGCTCCCGCAACGACCCATCCCCTCCTCATACCGAAGAAGAGACCATGTTAACCTCCACCCCCTTTGAAAGTCAGCGTTTCGGCGCGTTTCTGTTCGACATGGATGGCACCATCCTTGACTCCAGTGCAGCCTCAGAACGCGTTTGGGGCGGCTGGGCCAGGGAGAACGGAATCCCGACGCCGCCGTATCACGGGCGCCGGGTTGAGGACACGATGGCTGACCTCCGCAGCGTCGGGATTGATCCGGTAAAGGGGGCTGCGGAAATCACGGAACGTGAACTTGCCGATCTGGCAGGGGTTGTTGCCATTCCTGGCGCCGCCGAATTTCTCGATATGGTGCCGACAGGGAGATGGGCAGTAGTGACATCTGCGCCGAAGCAGCTTGCGCTCAGGCGTATTGCCGCCGCCGGGCTGCCGCTGCCAAAAGCAATTATTGCCGCTGAAGATGTTACAAGAGGGAAGCCGAAGCCCGATCCTTTCCTTGCAGGAGCCAGGCTCCTGTCTGCGGACCCGAAACGGTGCCTGGTTTTCGAGGATGCGGACGCAGGCATTCACGCAGGAGAGGCTGCGGGAGCCTCGGTGCTCGTTATCACCCACACAAACAGCGCCACGCTCAAGGGCCGCCCGACATCGCCGGACTACACGCTGCTTGGTGTTCGGGCGACCGGAGATGCGTTGATGATCAAAGCTGTCTGAACAACGGCATCAGTCCGCGGGCTATTCGCCGAGCAATGGCGAACGCCGACGATGGGATCACACGGCTCAGGTGGTTTACTCCTTGTCGTTTTCTTCGTCCGTTTGCTCAAGCCGGCAGGTGGCGGGCGGCAGATCCCGCGGATTGGTACGCGTGCGAGAATGAAGGTGTCAATCCTCTGGCGGATAATGGGCGGAGCAAACCACGCCGGTACAGGGCCAGGTGCCTGGAGGGTCCTGAATGTCACACACCTCAATCTCGCCCTCCTCCAGTAATCATCTTCCTGAAGATGTGAGATCGGTTTTGCGTGCTGGCATCGCAGGATGGTGGGTCAAACCTGATGCCTCAGGGTTTCGATGATCGCTTTCATTGCTGGCTATATCTGTCGTCTTTTGGGGTAATACAGGCTATAGTCGATAAAGGGTTCGCTTCAGTTATCGAGAGCCGCCTGCAATCTGCCTTCGGCCATAGGGTCGTTGACAATATTTTCCGGAACATAAGCTCTTCCAGAGCTCTTTAGGGCCTCATCGATCCAGGCTCGTTCCTAAAAACAAAACGGGACCGCTGCCACAAGTGCTAAACCGGTGCAAATCTCACACCGCCCTGGGGGCTCATGTAACGGGATTGCGGGCTGACAGACGTCTTGCACGCTCCAGCATGCGAGACCCCCACGACGACAGCGGGCAAGCTGCCGCACAACGTTATTTTCACTTTACTCCCGTCACTGCGCTTGCGGGAGAAGTTGTTCGGTAGTGTTCCATGCGTCGCGAAAACCCAGTGCAATGGCGCCATGCTCCATTGTCAACACAAGTGTGTGGGCGCCGTTTTCGAGAGCGAATTGCTTTTCGGAAACGCTCCATGCCGGGAGCAACCAGTGCTTTCCAGCGGATTTCGCTGCCTCGGCAATGGTCTTCAGATCGGCAAAATCAGCATCACTGCGCTTGTAGGAGCCGCGACCGCGTCGCAGTGAAAGATCGCTTGGGCCAACGAACACGCCGTCCACCGTGTCGAACGACAGGATTTGCTCGATATCTCTCAATGCGCCCGCATGTTCTATCATCGGGTAACATCTGGCGCGCTGGTTCTGACTGGAGAACCACTGATCATCTGGACTGCCATAGGCGACTGTACGCCCGCCTGCGAAACTGCGATCCCCGCCAGGTGGAAATTTTGCGAATGCACATATTTTCCCGGCATGCGCAGCGTCGAGAATATGAGGTATGATCACCGCATCGGCGCCAAAATCCAGCGCCTGCTGGATTGGGCCGCGTTCCGGCCCCAGCACCTTTGCCAGTACCTCCAGCCCCAATCCCTTTAGACCCGGAATGAACTGCTCGAGTGCATCGAGATCAAAGCTGCCGTGTTCGATATCCAGCACGACTGCACCGTACCCGATGGAAGAAGCAATTTCTGCGGCGGCCATGTTTGGTCCGGAAAGCCAGACGGCCGATTTATGTCCGGGATTCGATACCATCGTACAGGGCTCCTGATTTGAAAGAAAAAGGTCGTCGCATTTGTCCAAGGGCGCTGATACGAACGATTTCGTCGGCTTCTTGTCGCGTCAGGTGGTCGAGCAAAGATGGAACTGCGTTCTGTCTCTGCGTTTCCTTCGGGCCGCGCTCGTGATTTCTACCCTCGGTGTCATTGAAAAGTATTGCAAAACCGGGCGGTATAATCTGTCCGAAAAGCGCTCTCGCTTAGTCCGCCCGGTCTTTTCGCGGCCCGATATCAGTCCAGCCGATCTTTAATGGCCCGCGTTACGATATAGGTGAAGTAGCGCTGGATGCCGATTTCCATGGCGAGCATCCGGTCGACGAGACGCTGATAACTGTCGATGTCAGTGGTTTCCACGCTCAGGAAATAATCGACGCCACCGCCCACCGACCAGCAGGACATAATTTCCGGTATGTCAGTGACAGCGCTCTCGAAGCGTTTGAAATCCGCATGGCGATGGCTGGCCAGTATTATTTCCATCAGCACCCGAACAGGCAATGGCTGTTCTGCCCTCGATATGCGGGCGTGATAGCCGGTAATCACGCCCTGTGTCTCAAGCCTTTTCAACCGCGCCCAGGCAGGGGTGGCCGACAGGCCAACGGCCTCCGCCAACGCCTGTTTGGTCAGGCGTCCATTGCGCTTCATGGCCTCGATAATGCGCAGGTCTATTGCATCCAGTTTCAAGTTTTTCTCCATGAGACCGCCGCAGACAGTGGCGGCAGGCGGAATGTGGGTGGCTCGAACATGTTTTAATAATGCACATGGAAACATACTTGACTATGATTTTTACATATGAAATGTTTTTTGCATAAACATAAAACAAGAGGGCGAACTTATGTCACTGTCGAAACTGGCCTTGCGTGCATTATGTGCATTTGCGGCCCTGGCTCTTCCCGGATTGTCCGTAGCCAATACGCTGAACGTGCAGATTACCGCTGATATCAGAAGCTCCCAACCGGGCATAAATCGCGATGCCGGCACGGATTCCGTCATGCTCAACGTGGTTGAAGGACTGGTTGCTGCAGGTGAAAAGGGCGAAATTCGTCCGATGCTGGCCAAGGAATGGACGGTATCCGACGATGGCAGGACATATACATTTATCCTGCGTGACGGCGTGAAATTCCACAATGGCGAGACGATGACCGCTGCCGATGTGCAGTGGAGTCTCGAAAAACTCATTCGTGATCCGGAATTCAGCTGCAAGACCTTCTTTGATGGCAGTCGTGACGCCAAGGTGGAAACAATCGAGGCAAAGGACAACACAGTTGTCGTGACGCTCGATCGTCCCGATGCGATGTTCCTGAACTATATGGCGCAGGCGCAGTGCGGCTCCACCGGTATCGTGCACCGTGCTTCATTCGGAGATGACGGTAAGTGGAAAGCGCCAATCGCCACAGGCCCGTTTGAGTTCGGCGAATGGAAGCGCGGACAGGGACTGACACTGAAGAAGTTCACAGACTATTCCATTTCAGGCGAGCAGCCCGACGGTTACGGCGGTCGCAAGGAAGTCCTTGTTGACGAGGTGAAATACGTTGTGGTGCCCGACACTGCAACGGCAGTCGCTGGTCTTAAAAGTGGCGCGCTGGATGTGCTGCCCTACCTGCCGCCAGGCGAAGCCGCAAAGCTGAAGGACGAAAAGGACTTCAACATTGTTGCGGCTCCTCACGGTGGCCTTGTGACCATGCTATTCCAGACCGCTGATCCATTGATGTCGAAGGTCGAAATGCGCCAGGCCGTCATCGCCGCGCTGGATACACCGCAGATCGTCGATTCCGTAACTTACGGACTGGGTGTTCCCAACAATTCGCTCGTTGCATCCGGCTCGCTTTATCATACGGCAGCGCATGACAAGGGTTACACCTATGATCCTGATGCCGCGAAGGCACTGCTGGCCAAGGCTGGTTACAAGGGCGAGAAGATCAATATTCTCACTAACCGTCGCTCGGCCATCAACTACGATACTGCAATCATCGCACAGGCCATGTTGCAATCCGCCGGTATCAACGCGGAAATCGAAGTCCTTGAGTGGGCAAGCCAGCTCGACCGTTTCAACAGCGGCAAATACCAGATCATGGCGTTCAATTACTCCAACCGCACCGATCCGGCGCTCGCCTATCAGACGGTTGTCGGTTCGAAAGCCAAGAAGGCCAATGCTGTCTGGGATGATGCTGATGTCAGCAAGCTCGTCAATCAGGCGCTGCAGGAAACAGATCAAGTAAAACGTCAGACAATCTTTGATGATCTGCATGCCCGCTTTCGGGAGCAGGCCCCGCTGGTGATGCTGGCCAATGGCCTCGATGTCGGCGTGTCCGGACCGAAGGTAAAGGGATATCGCACCTGGCAGGGCTTTGCCCGGTTCTGGGGTGTCGAGAAAACCCAGTGAGAATGACTGGCGGATACTGACCATGCTGAAATTTGCGCTGAGCCGACTATTGTCGGCAATCCCCACCCTGTTCATCGTCTCGGTGGCGGTGTTCTCCCTCATCCGCCTGATACCCGGCGACCCGGCCAGTCTGATGCTCGGCGATCTCGCTGATGCGGATGCGCTGGCCGCCGCCCGCAAGTCGATGGGACTGGACCAACCCGTGCCGCTGCAATTTGTCATCTGGCTCGGCAATGTCATGCAAGGTGATCTTGGCCACTCCGTGCTGAATGGCCAGCCGGTGCTTGACCTTGTGCTGCAGCGTTTTTCGACCAGTGCGTGGATGGTGCTGATTGCAGTTGGTCTTTCCGTTCTAATTGCCGTGCCACTCGGCATGGCAGCGGCATGGAAACACAATGGCGGACTTGATCTCGCTATTGTCGCCATGTCCACCTTGCTGCTTTCAATCCCGACCTTCTGGTTGGGATTGATGATCCTGCTTGGTTTCGGGCTCAAACTCGGCTGGTTGCCGGTACTGGGTTATGTCTCTGTCACCGACGATCCGGTCGCCGGATTGATCTACCTGATCATGCCGGTGGCAACGCTGGCGTTGCACGAGGTGGGCATCATCGTGCGTATGGCCCGCGCCTCGACGCTTGATGTGCTGCGGCTTGATTACATTACCCATGCCCGCGCCAAAGGGTTGGGTGAGACGGCTGTCCTTCTGCGCCATGCGGCACGCAATGCCTTCGGCCCGACCTGGACGCTGATTGGTCTTATCCTCGGCAACCTTCTCGGCGGGGTTGCCGTGGTGGAAACCGTCTTCACCATTCCGGGTCTCGGCAGACTGATCGTCGATTCCATCTATGCCCGCGATTACGCTGTCGTGCAGGGTTGCCTGCTGTTTGTGGCCGTCACCTACCTGCTCGTCAATCTGCTGGTTGACCTGCTCTATCCCCTGTTCGATCCAAGAGTGACTGCAGAATGAAACGCCATCAACGAAACCGTATCCTCGGCGGCGCCCTTCTCGCCTGTTTTTTCGGGGCAGCGCTTGCCGGACGCATCTGGACACCGTTTGACCCGATGCGCATTAATCTGCGCTCCAAGTTGCAGGCACCGGATGCAATCCACTGGCTTGGAACCGATGAGTTCGGTCGTGACGTCCTTTCCCGGCTGATGACGGCGGCAGGTACCAGTGTCTCGATCAGTCTTGTAACTGTGTGTATCGCAGTTCTGGCCGGCGTGTCGTTTGGTGTTCTGGCGGGTTATGCCCGTGGCTGGACGGACCGCGTCATCATGGCATTCAACGATGCGCTGCTGGCGTTTCCCAGCATGTTGCTCGCGCTGGCGCTGCTATCGATTACCGGTGCCAATATGTATGGCATCATTCTGGCGCTCGGCATCGCCTATACGCCCTCTATGGTCCGTGTGGTGCGCGGTTCGGTGCTGTCCCTGCGTGAGCGGGAGTTTATCGAAGCGTCCCGCATCATGGGCAATTCGGCTGCCTATACCATGTTCCGCCATATCGTGCCGAACTGCCTTGGTCCGGTGATCGTGCTGGCAACCTCGATGTTCGGGTCGGTGCTGCTAACTGAAAGTGCGCTCAGCTTTCTTGGTCTTGGTGTGCCGCCACCAGCGCCGACCTGGGGCAACATGCTGGCCAGTGGCCGTCCCCATATCGCGGAAGCCGTATGGCTCGGCATCTTCCCTGGTCTCTGCATCTCCCTGTCTCTGCTTGGCATAAATCTTTTCGGTGATGCGATCCGCGACCGTTTCGACCCCCGCATGCGAGGATTGTAAGCAATGAACCAGCCTCTTATTCAGGTCGAAAATCTTAGCATTTCCGTGAATGGAATTGATGATCACCTTATCGTCCGAGATGTTTCGTTCAGCGTTGAAGCGGGTGAAATCGTCGGTATTGTTGGCGAGAGTGGTTCGGGGAAAACCATGGTGGCACGCAGTCTCATGGGTCTCCAGCCCCCGGCGATTGCCATTTGCGGCGGTGATATCCGTTTCGAAGGTCGCTCTGTACCATCGATGAAAGGCAAGGAAATCCGCGCATTGCGGGGTTCTCGGCTGGGCATGGTGTTTCAGGAACCGATGACCTCGCTCAATCCGTCGATGACCATCGGCAAGCAGCTCGAAGAACCACTGAAACTGCACACACGGCTGGACGCTGCGGCGCGGCGCGCCAACATTCTCGATATTTTGCGGCGGGTTGGAATTCATGATCCCGAAGGTGCCTTGCTGGCATTCCCGCATCATTTTTCCGGCGGCATGCGCCAACGCATGATGCTGGCATCTGCCATGCTGTTGCGACCATCACTACTGATAGCCGACGAGCCGACCACTGCGCTTGATGCGCTGGTACAGCGCGAGGTGCTGGAGCTGATGCTGGAGATGGTGCGCAGTGAAAACACCGCACTGTTGATGATCAGCCACGATCTACCCATGGTGGCGCGTTATTGCGACCGCGTCATTGTCATGCGGCAGGGCGAGATTGTCGAGCAGGGGCCGGTTAAGGATATCATTTCCAGCCCGCGTCATGATTACACACGCGAATTGCTGCAATCCATGCCGATGCGTGGGCCGCTCAGAGACATCGATCCGCAATCGAAACCGGTCATGGAAGTGCTCGGCATAGAGGTTACATACAGCGCCCGCGCAGGTTTTATGGCGCCGCGGAAGACCAAGAAGGCTCTGCAGGGTGTCGACCTTGTCGTGCGGCCGGGTGAAATCGTGGCGCTGGTCGGCGCCTCCGGTTCCGGCAAGACCACGCTTGGCCGTTGTATTGCCGGACTGGTTCCTGCCTCTGCCGGCCGTATTTTCTTTGCCGGTGAAGAGGTGAAACCGGATTCGCCAGCATGGCGCAATTACCGCCTCAATTGCCAGATGATCTTTCAGGATCCGTTCGGTTCACTCGATCCGCGCATGAAAATCCGTGATATCGTCGCAGAGGCCCTGCGCCACGACACCATGTCGACGCGGCAAGAAAAGCTGAACCGCACCCGCACCATTCTGGAAGAGGTCGGGCTCGACGGGCGTTATCTCGATCGGTTCCCGCACGAGCTTTCCGGCGGTCAGCGTCAGCGCGTGGCGATAGCCCGTGCCATTGTCGGGCGGCCGCGGTTCGTGATCGCTGATGAGGCCGTGTCGGCGCTTGACGTTACCGTGCGCGCCAGAGTGCTGGAACTGCTGGCTGATCTGCAGAAGCGATATGGATTTTCGTGCCTGTTCATCAGCCATGACCTGGGTGTGGTCGAGCAACTCGCCGACCGGGTGGTGGTGATGCGTGATGGTGCAATCGTTGAGCAAGGCAATCGCGACGACATTTTTGACGCTCCGCAATCGAAATATACGCGCGCCTTGCTTTCCGCCATCCCAACCCTGACCCGCACCGAAACCGGCGTTTCGCTGAACTGGCGTTTCGCTGAAACGGAAAAACAGCAGGCGGATGCATTGCAATGAAAATAACAGCAGTAACCACGGATCTGCCACGGGCAACACCCGCTTCGCGTCGCACAGATCCGGCGATAATCCTTGCCATGCTGGATGAGATCAAACGTCACGATCTCGAATTGCATAGCCTTCTCATCTGGCAGGATGACGCGCTGATCACCAGCGCTTACTGGGCACCTTATTCACTTGCTCGCCCGCATATGATGCATTCCGTGACCAAAAGTTTTACCTCCATGGCCGTTGGCCTGGCGGTGTCGGATGGTCTGCTGTCGGTCGATGACGCGGTGCTGCAATTTTTCCCTGATTATGCAGGACCGGTCGACGATAATTTGCGGGCCATGAAGGTACGGCATCTACTGACCATGACCAGCGGTCATGGGCGCGGCATTTCCGGTGGCTCCTGGCGCCGGGTGCTTTCAAGCTGGGTGGAGGATTTCCTGCGCCAGCCCAGTCCCTACAATCCCGGAGACGTGTTCGTCTACGACAGTGCGGCAAGCTACATGCTGTCTGCCATCGTGCAGCGGGTCACAGGACGGTTGATTGCCGATTACCTCAGCGAGCGGATATTCCAGCCAATGGGCATGTCTGCCAAAATGACATGGGATACGGGCACTGACGGCGTCAACACCGGTGGTAACGGTCTCAGCTGCACCAGTGAGGACATGCTGAAACTCGGCATATTGCACTTGCAGGGTGGTGAATGGCAGGGCCGACAGCTTTTATCGCGCTCGTGGGTGCAGGCGGCAACCGGCATGCAAATTCGGGACGTGGTGCTCGGTGTGTTTACCGGAGACCACTATCTCGGGCCCGATGAAGTCGGTGATGGTCAAAAGGTTAGCCGGCGGGAAGGCTACGGATATCAATGGTGGCGTGGTCCTCATAACAGCTTTTCCGCCAATGGCTTGTTTGGTCAGTATTGTATCGTCCTGCCGGAAGAAAATGGTGTCGTGGCGTTTACCGGCGGCTTGGAAGACAGTGATCGCCGTGTCCATCAGCTTATCTACGACGTGCTGCGTCCCGCACTCGGGAAGGGTGGCGGTAAGTCTGAGAGTGCCGAGAAGCTAGACGCGCGTCTAGCTGGGTTGCGGCTTGAAAATTATGCAGAAACGGCGTTTTCGTCGAAAAAAGTGCCGTGCGGCACATGGATGATCGAACCCAACGATCAAGCTATCGCAAGCATTGCTCTTGCCTCCAGCAGTAACGAGCTGAGTGTCATTCTCCGCGACGCCGACGGTGAACATCAGGTGCGAACAGGATGTGGTTTTTACATTGAAACTGTCACCACTATGCCCGGCGCAAGGCTGCACCATTCCTACCAGCCAGCCGGCGGATTGAGGGTCTTGGCCTCGTCCCGCCTTCTTGAAAAAGACGGTGTCGACACGGTTCTGGAAATGGACTGGATATTCGTTGAAACGGCGTTTCGCGATACTGTCCGCTTACGCTTTGCAGACGGCTCGGTGACGCTTTCGAGGCGGGTGAACGTCAATTCGTCCGAACTTGAATTGCCTGACATCAAGGGGCGACTGCTGGAGCAGCATGCAAGGGAGAAACAGCATGGTTGACGATGAACCGGTTTCGATTTCCCGCATGACGCATGAGAGATTTGCGGAGCGTATGAAACGCCCCGCAGTCATTCTCATTCCGCTTGCATCGCAGGAAGAGCAGGGGCCGCATGCGCCGATGGGTGATTTCATGCTGACCGAACGCCTGGCGGAAATGAGCGCCAGGGCGGGCGACGGGCTGACAGCTCCCGTGCTTCCTTTTGGTCATGCCGAATTTTTCCGGGCCATCGCCGGTGGAGTTCAGCTGCGTGCCGCGACATTCGCCGCCGTGCTTGAGGATATACTGACCTCGTTCCTCGATCACGGCCATGAACAGCTGCTGATTTTTAACGGTCACACAACGAATGCACCGCTGATCGATCAGGTTTGCCGCAAGTCGCGCCGTGAAAAAGGCGTGCTGATACCGGCACTGAACATCTGGCAGAGCCTGCCGGATAGCCTATGGAAGACGCTTTATGGTGATGATGCTGTACGTGTGCGCGGTCACGGCAGCGAACCGATGACCTCGGTCTATATGCATCTTTTCCCCGAACTGGTTCGAACAGAGGCGATGCGCGATCCCGCGCCGCGTGGCAGCGTATTCGGTTTGCCTGTCGGTGGTGTCTCTGCCACTCGTTTTGAAGGAATACCGGTCCAGATACCGCTTGATTGCACCGAGGTCGATCCGGACGGCATGCTCGGGGGTAGGGCTTGGCTGGCAAGTTCTGAAAAAGGTCAGGTGATCTGTGACCACATTGTTGGCCACACTGCCCGGTTGATGCGCCATCTGGCCGGTTTCGATCCACGAAACGCTGTACAGCCTTTTCAGGTATCTGCCCCGGGGCCGTCGCAAGGAGAAAGCCATGACTGAACTACGCATCGGCGCAATGCCGGATACTCCTCCTCAGGAGGTTATCGAGGCGTTGCAGCAGATTGAAACGGCCAGTGTCGGGCATCTGCGTCATACCGGTTTCATGAGCGGCTCCATTCAGGCGGTCTTGTCGCAGCAACGGGCCCGTGCCGGTATTGCCGTCACGCTCGCTATTCCCGCCATGTGCTCAACCCTATTGCACTACGCGCTGAGCCAGGTGCGCCCCGGCGATATGCTGGTGATCGACCGGCTGGGTGACAGTCGCCATGCCTGCCTTGGCGGTGCCGTTGCGCGGGCTGCGCGTATGGCTGGTATTGCCGGTGTCATCATTGACGGTCCGTGCACCGATGTCGCGGAAATCATCGCCGAAGGGCTGCCCGTGTGGTGCCGTGGTGTTTCGTCTGTCACGACCCGCCAGCTTGATCTCGGTGGCACATTCAATCGTCCGATCGCGTGCGGTGGTGTGCCGGTCTTGCCAGGCGATATCGTATTGGCGGATGCGTCTGGCGTGGTGGTGCTGCCAGCAGATGAGGCAGCAGAGATTGCGGCGATCTGCATTGCCCGTGAGACACGTGTTGCCCGCACCATGCAGCGACTGCTCGACGGCGAAAAGCTCGGCGACATCACCCGCGCAGTAGATAAGGTCAATGTGCGCCTCAACCCGGGTGCAACGGAAGGAACACAAAAATGACCCCGCTCTATGGCCAGTTGCAAGATGTCACGCTGGACGGCGTACTTTCGGTGATTGCACCCCGCGTACCTCTCGTTCCGATGGTGTTCGATAGTCCCCATAGCGGTCTGGACATGCCCAGGGGATTCAGGCCTGCTGTTTCCGCAGAGCGTGTGAGAGTGGCGGCAGACACCCATATCGATGATCTGTTTTTGTCGGCATGTGATGTCGGTGCGCCGTTGCTGAGTGCGCATTTTCCCCGCAGTTTTCTCGATGTAAACCGGTCCTTGCTCGACATGGACACCCAGCTTGTGGACGGCGATTGGCCTCATCCGGTGCGTGACAGCGCAACCGCAAAACGCGGCATGGGGTTGATGTGGCGTTATGCCTGGGGCGATGAGCCAATGTATGCGGCACCCATGAGTGTGGTGGAAGCTGAGGCGCGGATCGCCACCTACTGGCAGCCCTACCATGAAAACTTGGCTGGCCTGCTGAATGCAGTCTACAGCCGGTTTGGCCGTGTTTATCACATCAACTGCCATTCGATGACCGCGGTTGGCCATGCGATTTCGTCTGATCCGGCGGGAACGGTGCGGGCAGATATTTGCGTTGGCGATTTGCACGGCGGGTCGGCCTCCGGTGAATTTGTAGCACTAATCACCGAAACTCTTGAAGCGGAGGGGTTGGTCGTTGCGCTCAACAAACCTTTTCGTGGTGCGGAGCTGGTCGCGGCTTATTCGAACCCGGCACTTCAACGCCACAGTGTGCAGTTCGAGATCAATCGCAAACTCTACATGGATGAGACAACGCGCGACTGTAACGATGGTTACGAGGCATTAAAGGGCGTGCTCGCCCGCATGAACCGCGTGCTGGCCGATTACGCCAGTCAGCAACCACCGAAAAAACTGTAAGGGGAATTGTTTCATGTCTGCCCAGCAAAACGCCGTGCCACTCAATTTCTATCGCCGGGGCCGTACACCTATCTTTGCTTCGCGCATGGATCAGCGCTTTTCGTGGTGCTGCTATATTCCCGAAGGATATGATCCGGCCGGTGAAGCCATTCATCCGCTTGCCGTCCTCGTTCATGGGAGCCTGCGTGATGCTGATATCCTGCGCGACGAATTCATCGATTTTGCCGAACAACATCAATGCGTCCTGCTGGCGCCGCTTTTCCCGGCCGGCATTGATGACCCTGATGATCTGCACAACTACAAGCACATGATCTATCACGGCATTCGTTATGATCTTGTTCTGCTGGATATGATCGATGAACTGGCGATGGGTTACCGTGTCGAAAAGGACAAGGTGCTGATGCACGGCTTTTCTGGTGGTGCACAATTTGCCCATCGTTTTCTCTATCTTCACCCGCGTCGCCTCCAGGCCGTTTCGGTCGGCGCACCGGGTACCGTCACGCTTCCCGACGATCGCGCCAATTGGTGGGTCGGTTTAAACGGCATGGAAGAGATATTCGGACAACCCATTGATATCGAAGCGATACGTCAGGTGGCGGTGCAGTTGGTGATCGGCGATGCGGATATCGAAACCTGGGATGTCACCGTCGGGCCAAAATCATCCTTCTGGATGGAGGGCATCAATGATAGCGGTGAAACACGCGTCGAGCGCTTGCGAGCCTTGGAAAAGGGTCTGAAGGCGATTGGTGCCGAGCCACGCTTCGATACGGTTGCGGGCATCAGCCATGATGGCACCGGCATTCAGCCACCCGTCAAGGCATTCTTCTCGGCTGTTCTCGAAGGTTCGGGCTGAGGAACCATCGGTTCAGCCGAGGACTGCAGTGTTCAGTGCTCGGCTAGAACGGATGTGGCGACCCACCGCGACACGTTTTTTGTACCCTGCGGCTCGTCAATCGTGACGCAGCGTGTGTTGACCACAAACTCAGGTCTCTCAACGGTTACAGTGGCGCGTTGCGTGCCAATCGTCGCGTGGAAAAGAACCTGCTCCGGGCTGGAAGTTTCGCTCTCCGTATCCGTCTTATGAAGTGTCATCTCCCCCGCTATGCCGCGTTGTCGCGCCCATTCCAGCAGCGCGATTTCCGCAGTCTGCGCAGGCGCGTCGTAGGAGGGGCTGCCGCGATAGGCGGGCAAGTAGGCAATGCCCTGTTCAAGGCAATTGAGAAAATCGCCCACCTGCGATGGCTCCAGTCGGCTGTAACGGGCTCGTTGTGGTAAAACGACAAGCGAGGCGGCAAAACGGCATCCGCCGAGATGGGTAGATTGCAGGATACGGAAACGACTTGGGTCTGCCGCCTGTCGCAGCGCCTTCCATGTCGCAAAGCCGTAACGGGCGCAGCAAGGGTCCTGTTTGCCATCGGTGCAGCACACGATGGTCATGCGAGGGTCATGTCGGCCATCAAGCACGCCTCCGCCGGCCACATGCAGCAGCAATTGTTTGGCTTCCTCGGGCGTGACATGGTCCCTGACAATGCCCTGGTGTGTGAAGCCGATGTCGTCGCCGTCCACCAACGCAACGTGAATGCCCGCGGCATTGGCGGCCAGAATTGCCTGCCCGAGCCCTTCTGGCATGTTGTGCGATTTGATGCGTGGCACACGCCAGTCACCGCGCGGCCAGTGCAGCAGCACATAGCTTTTTGACGATGGGCCAAGTCCCGACGCTGGTTCGCCGCGTTCAGCACACAGGTCACGGCAAAAGATACGTATTGCCATCTGCAATCAATCACCGAGACGGGCAGGACGCGCGTCGCCGCTGGCGGAAGAACGGCTGAGATGGCGAAAGAGGATGGCCGAAGCCAGCTTGCGGTCATCGCTTTTGATGGCTTCGAGGATTGCAAGATGGTCCCGCGCCGCCTTGCGTACACCAGCTTCGCTCAATTCAGCAAATTCGGCATATTCGGTCATGCGTCGCAGGCTGTTCTGGCGGCGGATCGCCTGTTCGAGAAAGCGGTTGTTTGCCCAGGAAACCACGGCTTCGTGGAATCGGGCATTTGCCTCAAACCAGGCGGATCCTTCGATCGATGCCAAGGGGGCGTTCAGAAGTGCCGTCTGTTCACTTTCGAGCGCCAGCAGCATCTCCATGTCCACCCGGAATGTATCCTCCATCACGGCGCCGCATTCGATGATGGCGCGGAAGGCATAACTTTCATTGACCGCCTGTCGGTTGTCGAGGCATTCAGCAAAACGCCAACCGTGCCCGTCACGCCGTTCTGCCAGTCCTTCGGCAGACAGGCGCATCAGCGTGCGACGCACGATACCACGTGACGTGCCGAAATGTTCCAGGAGCTCAGTCTCGGAGGCTTCGCTGCCGATCAGGCCGTTTGCTCTTGCGTGCATGATTTTCCGGTAGAGTGTATCCACCCCTGAAGGGGGAACCATTTCTTCCAGCCTGTCTTTGTCGGCTGGTGCACGCACCAGTGCAAAACCGCGATTGTCGATCTGGGCCAACATGCCCTTTTCCGTCAAAAATTGCAGGACCTGCCGGACGGGCGTCCGGGAAATGCCGAACTCACGTGCCAATGCGGCATCAGAAATCTTCTCGCCGGCCGCCCAGCGTCCTGCACCAATGAGGGGCATCAATTTGCGAGCAACCTCGATTTGCAACGAGCTCAATTCACCTGCCTCCAGTGTGAACGGCTCGGGTGTGACCACATTTCCACTCAAAAAAAGGACCAACCTCTGAAATAAAATGATTTATAGACGCGCATAATACAAAAATAACTTTTTTAAAGGTTTTTTACAAGTGTGCACATGTTTGTGACCCTGGCGGGTTTCGCCAGGCGAGGCGCTCTTGCAGACGCCGATGCCCTCCTGCCGTGACTGAGACTGGAACTGCGCGACGCTCTTGGCGGATCAACGCGTTGCGCGACGAACCATGACCGTTGTTTGTCGCCGTCCGAGCTGCTCATTACCCTGCTGGGACGATGACGACGCGTCCGAGGATGGAATTGCCTTCGGCATAAGCATGGGCCTCAGCCGCTGCCATCAGTGGAAACGTCCTGTCCACGATCATCTTGAGAGTGCCGCCCGCCGCCCGATCCAGCATCCCGGACACCGTGTCGTAAACATCCGGCTTTTCCAATTGCGTTCCCATGAAGACCCCGAAAAGCGATTGGTTCGCCTGCAGCGCCGGCCAAAGGTCGATGCTGAGCTGTGAACCTCCGGCATTGCCGACAAAGACCAAACGCCCCTCGGGGCGCAGCGCCGCAAGAGAGTTTTGCAGGGTTGTCGCCCCTACCGGGTCCACAACGAGATCGACACCGCGACCCTCGGTGAGATACATGACCCTGGCAACGATGTCGGTCAAGTGATGGTCTATCGCATGATCGAGGCCAAGTCCGAGGAGAGGTTCAATCCTCTCGCTCCCAGAGACTGTTGCAAGCACAGTCGCACCTGCCTGCTGCGCGAGCTGAATGGCGGCGAGCCCGACGCCGCCGGCACCTGCCTGAATGAGGACGGTTTCGCCCCGCTTCAGACTACCCCGTGCGAAGAGGCAGTGATGGGCGGTCCCGAATGCGATCGGCAGCGCTGCGGCAGCCACCATATCTAATCCTTCCGGCACAAGCCAGGTCCGACTGGCGGCGACCGCACGTAACTCTGCGTGCGACCCGGCGAGATCAAAGCTCGTCACCCTTTGGCCCACATGACGATCCGATACATTTTCTCCAATTGCGATGATTTTTCCAGCGGCCGAATAACCGACAACATAGTCAGGATGAGGCGCGGGCGTGGACGCGCGATTAATCAAGTCCCCACCTTCAATGGCGGCGGCTTCAATGCGGATCAGGACGCCATCGCTGGCGCAAACCGGATCTGGGACATCCACGTAACGCAGGACGTCCGGTGAGCCCGGGCGATCATAGACGGCCGCTTTCATGGTTATCTCGATGCTCCCTCACTTGAGACAAAAACTGAACACATCGTCAAACGGCTCCGTGTCGGTTGCATTCACTTCGTGACGAACTCCAGAAGATCGGCGTTCAGCACATCGGCGTTGATGGTCAGCATGCCGTGCGAGAAGCCGGGATAGGTCTTCAGCGTGCCGTTTCTCAACAGCTTTACCGATTTCAGCGCGGAGTCGGCAATCGGCACGATCTGGTCGTCTTCGCCGTGCAGCACTAGTGTCGGTACGCTGATCGCCTTCAGGTCTTCCGTCTGGTCGGTTTCGGAGAAGGCCTTGATCCCGTCGTAGTGGGCCTTTGCGCCACCCATCATGCCCTGCCGCCACCAGTTCTGGATCACGCCTTCCTGCGCGGTCGCACCATCACGGTTGAAACCGTAGAACGGGCCGGACGGCACATCGCGGAAGAACTGCGCGCGATTTGCGGCAAGCGCCGAGCGGAAGCCGTCAAAAACCTCGATCGGCAGGCCTTCGGGGTTTTCCGTGGTCTTGAGCATCAGCGGTGGCACGGCGGAAACGAGCACGGCCTTGGCAACGCGGCCGGCGGGTTCGCCATGTTTGGCGACATAACGGGCAACTTCGCCGCCGCCGGTGGAGTGGCCGATATGGACGGCATTCTTCAGGTCGAGCGCCTCGGCGACGGCAAAGGCGTCGGCGGCGTAATGATCCATGTCGTGACCTTCGGCAACCTGGGCAGACCGGCCATGGCCACGGCGATCATGGGCGACGACGCGAAAACCCTTGGAAAGGAAGAACAGCATCTGCGCATCCCAGTCATCGGAAGAGAGCGGCCAGCCATGATGAAAGACAATCGGCTGGGCATCCCTGGGCCCCCAGTCCTTGTAGAAAATCTGTACGCCGCCGTCGGTCGTAACAAAACCCATGCTGTGTTCTCCTTCTGGAGTGTCTCGGATGGTGGGCCTGCAGCACGCGCAGTACCCGATGGAAGGACGATGCTTGTGGTCAGTGCGAAGACCGAGATCAGGACATAGCGGCGGCGGAGCGGTAGGAAAAGAACGGCTCACGTGACAGAACTTGCCGTTAAAAGTCTTTCCTGTCGGGTAAAAGCGGCGAGGGCCGGCAGACGGATAGCTCCGCCCCTTGCCAAAATGCTTGCCAGGTTGGCGGCGATCAGTCAGCCACCGGCGTATTGAGAAGCTGCTGCTCCCAAAGATATGCGATGCCGCTGCCGCCGAAGTGCTGAATGAGAACCTCGGTCAGCTCCTCGACATGCTCGGTGCGCGCCCAGTCGCGTTGCCATTCGCTAGCGAGCGCCATCACGGTCATCGGGTTCGCGCCGGCCGCGATCATCCGCTGGATAGCGACTTCGTGAGATTCCTTCGAAATCCCGCCCGACGCGTCGGTGATCACGGTCACGTCCCAGCCTTCGCCAGCGGCCTGGATCACAGGCATTGCCACGCAGACCTCGGTCCACAGCCCGGCGATGATCAGCTGTTTGCGGCCTGTCGCCTTGACCGCGTCCACGACCTTCTCGTCCTGCCAGGTGTTGACCCAGGTCCGGTCGATGACCTCCTGACCCGGAAATACGTCGGTGATCTGCTTGAAGAGAAGTCCGCCGCGCGCTGCGATCACGCTGGTGAGAATGGTTGGAACATTGAAAGCTTTTGCCAGCTTCGCCAGCGCGGTCGTGAGATTGACCACGGCTTGCGGATCGTGGCTGTTGAGATTTGCGAGCTGATAGGGTTGATGGTCGATCAGAACGAGGACCGAATCTTCGGGACGAAGAAGAGAATCGAGGCCGTTACGAAGGGTCATCAAGACTTCCTTTCTCTGCCGCCATGGACGGCGATGGGTTCAAGAGAGACACGCGCCAACGGGCGGCGTTGCCTGGAAGCAATTTGCTGTTCCTTTTGGTAGGGCGATAGTGCCATATTCTGGCTAGCTGTGTCGCGAAATGAGGAACGCCGGAATGGACATTGAAGATCTCCAGACATTCGTCGCAGTCGCTGATGCCGGTGGTGTTTCGGCCGCTGCGCGTCGGCTCGGCGTCTCAAAATCTATTGTCAGCCGGCGGTTGTTGCGGGTTGAGGCGGAACTTGGCGTTCAGTTGCTTGCGCGAACGACCCGCGGCGCTGCGCTCACGGAAGCTGGGGTCACGTTCAGGGACCACGCGGCGAGAGCCACCGCTGAGATCGATACCGCCAGGGAAACGCTCCTTCCCACCGGTGAGCTACGCGGTCGCTTGAGGATCGCAATGCCACTTACTTTCGGCCCGACCCACTTTGCCCCCGTGCTCGCGGAAATGGCGCGTCTGCATCCGCGGCTTCACATCCACACCTCCTATAGTGATCGCTTCGTCGATCTCGTCGCAGAAGGTTTTGATTGTGCGATCCGTGGCGCTTACCTCCAGGATTCAAACCTGATCGCAAAGCGCGTCGGGCCAATCCATGGAAAGCTTGTCGCCAGTCCGGCTTACATCAAGGCGCACGGTGCCCCTGAGACGGTAGAGCAACTCGGCAACCATCAGGCACTGATGCAGGGAACCGAACCCTGGCAGTTCATGGATGGCGACAGGATTGTCACGGTTCAACTGCAGGGCAAGTTCAAGGCCGACAGCGCCACGGCGCTTGCTGCAGCGGCGGCGGCAGGTCTCGGTATCGCCTGGCTGCCAGATTGCATCACGCATGCATATGTGTCCTCCGGCGCATTGGTTCCGATAATGGCGCGCTACCCGGTCCCTCCGGGAGCCGTGTATGTCGTACGTCCGCCGAGCCAGCATCCCACCCGTAAAGTCCGTGTACTTACTGAAATGCTGGCAGAGTATTTCAAACGGAACCCGGAACTATGGGGCGTGGATAGTTGAGACGTGGACGGAGGAAAGCCTCGTCTGAAAACTGCGTTCAAATGGTCGGCACATCTGAGATCGGCTATGGTGTGCGTGAGCGGTATTCCGGTGGTACGAGCATCCTTCGCTGCATCATGGATGGTGCCTAGGCTTGGCCGTTTTACCGACACGCGACCTGACATAGAGGTTCGTGTCGAAGCCACGTCGAATCTTGTTGATCTCGGGCGGGACCGCGTGGATATCGCTATCCGGCATGGGCTAGGAAATTACCCAGGCCTTGTATCGGAACACCTGATGGCCCCGGTCCTTTTACCGGTAGCAAGTCCGAAGCTGCTTGAGGCCGGGCCGCCATAACGACGCCTGCGGACTGCCTCGGCTGGCCGCTGCTTCAGGATTCCGACCGATCCGACTGGCATCTATGGTTTAAAGCTGTTGGCGTGGCGGACGATCCTCTTGCTGAACGCGGCCCGGCCTTCGAGGATGATTATTTGCTCGTTCGTGCGGCGATCGCCAGTCAGGGCCTCGCGCTGGATCGGCCATGGCCGACCGAGTTCGCATATTATGCGGTGACATCTCCTGAGGCTATTAAGCGACAGCCAATACGAGATTTTATCAACTGGCTGAAAGAGGATGCCGTGCGAGACGCCCGTATTGCTGGATGAGTGCCGGCTTTTTAGTTTTCGTCGTATGGGCTGTAGCAGTTCATCCTTGAACCCATCCCGGCTACACACAATGATCGCGTAATCTATCTTATGGAACTTTGGAGTGGGCCCACAAGCAGTTGGCTCAACAGAGCATATTCGTTTATGACCGTCAGGCGTTTTCCCTTATGTCTTGAAAAATGCTGGTCGAGGCGTTGTGAATTCCCTTGAACTTCCACGGCTCGCGGCTTTTCACTTTTGAACCAAATTGCATGTCGGATGACATGCGGTACTGTGTGACCTAGCCTGTGCGGGCATCAGGTTCGATCCCGTTCGACAGGACTCTCCTCGTGCGGTTCAGACATTCCAGCGTTCTTGCCCCTACTCATAAACCGAACTGGATGAAATCCTGAATGAGGCTTCACAGTAAATTGAGGACATCGTTTTTTAAGGGAGGTCAGGCACCGCGGCGGTGAGGACTGATATCCTGTTCAAAAGCAGCAGGCATGTGGGTCAAATCCGCTCCCAAGGCCCCTTGTCTTGACATTGATATCTATCGTTTCGAGAGGTAGCTGCGGTTGCATCGATGAGAAAGCAGTAGCGCGTGTGAGGCGCATACTGGCTGGACTGCTTGAGCATTTTGGAAACAAGAGGAGCCCACAGGTTACGCGGACTCGACAACCATCTGTGGCGACCATGGGTGTACGCTAGCGGACCATCTTCGGAGTTGCCAGATCCCTCCCTCGCGAGGTAGCCTTCCATGTTTAAAGGCGGGTTTCAACGAAAGCGAAGCGATGGACCGGCCCCGGCGATCAAGGCAAGCAAATGAGGTATCAAATGCGTGAACACAGCCGCGGTGACGATAGTCCAGTGGTTGCTTCCAGTGCCCCGCACGCCACGGTGAGCGAAACCTTGGGTGGGCCGGCGTCCCGCGACTTTCTTGAGACTTCGCCGGTTGCAGGCTATCTCACCGACGAAGCCGGCATCATCATATACTATAATCAGTTGGCTGCCGACATATGGGGCGGCAGGCCACGCTTAAGGGAGGTCAGATTCTGCGGGTCCCTTCAGCTCCGCACGCCGGATGGCAGGCTTTTGCCTCATGCAGATAGCCCCGTGGCGACGGCTCTGCGGGAAAAGCGGGCGGTGCGAAACTATCGGGTGCTTGTTGAGCGGCCAGATGGAAGCCTGCTCCCGATCCGCGTGTTCGCAACACCGATATTCAATGCCAGGGGTGACCTGTCTGGCGGGGTCAACATGCTTATCGAAGAGCCTGATGACCCCCCTGCTGATGAAATCACACAGCGTATGAGGGCCATTATCGAGTCCTCCGACGATGCGATTCTGGCAAAAGATCTGAACGGTATAATCACCGACTGGAATAGAGGCGCTGAACAATTGTTCGGTTATACCCGGAAAGAGGCAGTGGGCCGTTCGGTCACTATGCTGATCCCGCCGGATCGAGCCGATGAGGAGCCCAGCATTCTCGCGCGCCTCCGACTTGGCGAAAAGATCGACCACTACGAAACGGTTCGCCAGCGCAAGGACGGCACACTTGTTGACATATCCTTGTCTGTATCGCCGATCCGCAATCGCGCGGGTCACGTCATCGGTGCCTCCAAGATCGCGCGTGACATCACGGAACGTCGGCGCGCTGAAGAACAACAGCAGTTGTTAATCCAGGAGATGAACCACAGGGTAAAGAACCTCTTCACCGTTGCGAGCAGTCTGGTGTCGCTCAGCGCAAGAACGACAAAAACATCGGCCGAACTCGCAGCCGTGCTCCGGGAGAGGCTGGGCGCTCTTTCACAGGCCCATATGCTGACTGTTCCGGCAGCCTCCGCCGAACCTGATCGCCTTGCTCATGCAACAACCCTTCACTCCCTGCTCAAAACGGTCCTTGCCCCATATGATCAAGGCGGAGCTCACGCAACGGTCAGGGGCCCGGATATCGTTCTAACCGGCAGGTCGCTGACGAGTTTTGCTCTTTTGCTACACGAGTTCGCTACCAACGCGGCAAAATACGGAGCTTTGTCAACCGAACAGGGAGGCGTTGAAATCATGTGTGACAGCGGTGACGAGATGTTCACTCTCACCTGGACCGAAAGAGGGGGGCCGCCGGTCGAGAGAACGTCAGACGGAGAAGGTTTTGGCACAATTCTCGCCCGGGCGACCATTGGTAGCCAGCTTGGTGGAGAAATTCGCCGTGAGTGGAAACCAGATGGCTTGGTTATTCGGCTGACTGCAGCCCGCGATCGCCTTTAGACCGATCGCTTGATGAAAGGCCGTATCGAACTCGAACTATTTGAACCTGAGTACAGATTTCAGGGGAATTCTTGCGATTAGAAGCCCGTCGCTACGCACCACTTCAAACGCGCTGCCGTCGAGGATTTCATTTTTAAGAATTTTCTCGGCCAACATTTCCTTTGCCGCCTGGACGGCTTCACTCCTTGCCTGTTCGTCCGTTGAAAGAAAGGCCCCCACCCTATCCACAGACAGCCCCTCTGCATCGCGCAGGTGGAAAAAGTACCTTGGCATTGCGAATTCCTGATATGTCTTCGGGACTTGGGTGGTAACGAATTTTACCAACGCTGGTTCCGCCAGCCAACCTGTGACATACGGTACCGCATTGTCTTCCCTCGATGGGTAGCAGGACTTACCCGTTCTTCAAATCCGTTATGGGCGGCAGACGCCGGCTGGCGATTTCAGACAGTTTCCGGCAAGACATTATGCGGTGAAGCTAAGGTGCGCGACGCTTTCGTTGCCGTTTTGGGCTTTTGTTCTCTCGCCCTCGCTCATCGCCGCGCAAACCACTCGAATGGTCTGTGTTGGGAAAGGGAGGTCAATCACAGGCCGGAGCTTGAATTTGTCCTCATGGCACGACCCAGAAAGGCGCGAATCTCCTGCCAGGCTGCGTGCAACAACGGCTATGGCGGCGTCTGCCGCCAGATTTGCTGGATCTGCTGACATGCACGTGCGGATTGGCGCTGACCTATAGACCAACTGGCGAGCCAGAACAGTAATTTAGATAAAATTTACCGTAAGTCTTACCGATTTGAAACGATCCCGTCATGCTACGTTCACCCAAGTCGAAACGGGAGAGCGGCTATGATGGTATGGACCTTGGAGAGGCTTGAGCAAGAGCGTCTAGACCTCATCGAGGTCGTCGATAGTCTCAAGAAGTGGGAACGCTTCTCGAAAGATGACCCTAACATCATCTCATTACAGATTGCGGCACATATGATGCGGCTTAGTGAATTGGATGAGGACCTGGCAGGCCTACGCAGTCAGGAAAATTGCCAGGTAGAGCGCCTGGTCCCCGGTTGACCTTCGCTATCGGACTATGTGGCAAGCATTCACCGGCAGACAGCGGTCTCCAAACATGCCGATCACCTGCCGCTCAATCGGCAGGCTCAGATCATGACCAGACAGGGAATCGATCTCGACCTCGGTCAACGGGTGAACCGTTTGTCGGTTTTGTTTCGCATCATCTGTCCCGGTAACTGCCGAAATGTCAGGTCGCTCTCAGGTCGCCAATCAGTGTGGGCACCAGTTCTCCGACGGTCGGATGGATCGGGACCGCCCAGCGGAGTTTTTCGGTCGTAGCTTTCAGGTTCATGGCATCGAGAACGCCGTAGACCGCCTCGTCACCCCCCACCCCGAGGAAGGCGGCGCCGAGCATCTGGTCGGTTTCAGCGTCGGCGACGAGTTTCATGAGGCCTAGCGTCTCGCCCTTCTCGACGGCTCGACCGACCCGGCTCATAGGTCGGGTCGAGACCTTGATCGCGTGGCCGGCTTCTTTCGCTTGACGCTCCGTCATGCCCACACGCCCAAGGGGAGGGTCAATGTAGAGACCATAGCCGAGGATGCGATCCGACGCCTTGCGGTCGCCGCCATCGAGGAGGTTTGCGGCTACAATCTCGAAGTCGTTGTAGGATGTATGTGTGAAGGCCCCTTGCCCGTTGCAGTCGCCAAGCGCCCAGATGCCATCGGCCGTCGTCCGCAGGCGCTCATCCACCGTGATGAAGCCGCGCCGGTCAGTCTCAACACCCGCGAGGTCGAGGCCGAGATCATCAGTGTTCGGCTGGCGTCCAAGGGCGATCAGGATATGGCTGCCATGAACTTCGCCGTGATCAGTCCGCACGATGACATCTGACTCATCTTGGGCGACCGACAGGAATTTGTGATTCAGAAGTACGTTGATGCTATCCTTGGTCAGTATATCCGCGATAGCTTCCGAGATATCCGTGTCCTCCCGGGGCGCCAGGTGCGGACCACGCTCTATGATGGTCACGTCCGCGCCGAAGCGCCGATGCATCTGGGCAAATTCCAGTCCGATATAACTGCCGCCCAGAACAATCAGGTGCCTCGGCAATTCCTCGAGTGTGATCGCCGAGGTGCTGGTGAGATAAGGCACGTCGGCCAAACCCGGGATGCCGGGGACACGCGGCCGCGCACCCACATTGATGAAAATCTGCGGGGCGGTATAGTGTTTACCGTCCACGAACACGGTCTTCGCCGCAACAAATTTGGCGTGACCAAAAACCACATCCATCGTCTCGAAGCTGTCGAACCAGGACGCCAGACTGCTTCTCGCGTCAAGTGTCACTTTCCTGGCGCGAGCTGCCACGACTGACATGTCCACGGTTGGTTCGCTATCAATCTTGACGCCGAACTCCGATGCACGCCGTGCGACTTCAGCAGTCTTGGCGCTGGCGACGAGAGCCTTTGTCGGCATGCATCCGGCGTTCACGCAGGTTCCGCCGAGAAACTTCCGTTCGATCAAGACTACTTTGCGGCCCATCGCCGCCATACGTGCGGCGAGGAATGGTCCGGCTTGTCCGGCGCCGATGAAAATTGCGTCGTATTCTCTCATGACACGGTCCCTATAATGAGCAATGCGAGCACGATGGCGACCGCATCTTCGACGAGGGCAGCAGGAAGGTCACGGCCAAGCCGGTTGGCGAGATAAGCCCGACCTGATGCACCGCCAAAGGTTCCGACTATGGCGCCGATGACACCCGCTACTAGCCCAACAACCACAATTCCCCCAGTTGCGGCGATTGTCGCACCGCTGAGAGCGCCCATCCCGATGCGTGCTCCGAATTGCATGGGGACTTTGCGCGAAGGCGTGCTGGCAAGCTGGTCGGTGATGAGTTCGACGATGGCAAGGGCGGTGAAAATCACAACGGCCCAGATCGATCCCATGAAGGAGAGACTGCTTTGGGAGATGTCAAGCAATCCGAGATAAGCACCCCAAGTGACCGCGGCGGGAGCGATCATCGTACGCAGCCCGGCGACAATCCCTGTGAGGATCGTGAGAAGAATGAGCATTCAAGTCCTCTGAGCGTTACGCAAATCAAAACCGTACCGCAGTGCCTGGATGGCGGACGGAGGGACTCCACGTCACGTCTGGGCCATCCGGAGGCGTAAGCTCTGGGAAACGCCGAGTAATCCGCGTTGACCTCGTCCGGATTGATCGTCCACATGCCGCGGCCTAGATCTGTCGGGTGTTGAGCGTAGCATTCCTGAGCGGTTTGGTCGACAGCGCGGGGCGCGGTGGCTCTTCGACCTATCTGGACGCCCGCGTTGGACGGCGGGCACAGGTCTGTCGATCAACTCGAGGTTTTCGGTAAATCTGTTTCCGGGAAGGTCTTCATGCAATAATGCTGTGTTGCGCCATCATCAGCGATGTGCTCTCTCGCCGTGACTTGTCGAGGGGGCTGTCTGACTATGCCGACACGATTGCCGGGAACGTCTGTGAGGCGCCCATCCGCGACTATCAACTTAAGTGGCCGCGCTGGATGGTTGGGAAAAACTTCGACGATACGGGCGATTTGAGGCCGGTGTTGCTGACGTCTGGCGGTTCTGATTTTCGGTTCCAGCTAAGGTACAGCTAACAAGCGGCATGGAGGCGCAAAGCAAAATGGCCAGACTGAGTGAGACATAACCGACCATCGCCCGGCTGATACTCGCTGTTGCCCTAAGCCTCGATCTTCGATGGTGTCATGCGGGCATATCGAGCAGGGGGTATGCCAACGCGCCGGGCAAAGGCGACGGTGAAAGTACTTGCCGACCCGTAGCCCACCCGTTCGGCGACGTCCTCGATTGTCAGGCCCCCATCCCGCAATAGCTGCTTTGCCAGCGCCATGCGCCACGTCAACAGATATTCCATCGGCGAAACTCCGACAATGCGATTGAATCGCGCAAAGAAAGCCGAGCGGGAAAGCGCAGACTCGCCTGCGAGACCAACGACGGTCCAGGGGTGATGAGGACGGGCATGCATTGCACGAAGGGCGCCTGAAAGGCGCTCATCCGCCAGTCCCCTGGCGAGTCCCGGCGCGGCGGCAGCCTGCGTTGAGGACCGTAGAGCCTCGATCAACAGGACCTCGATAAGACGTTCCATAACCAGTTCGCAGGCGGCGCGCCGATCCCGCGTCTCCTCATCAATCAACTGCATCAGGATGGCAAGCCGAGGTTTGTCGTGAACCAGAACAACCTCCGGCAACAAGGAGACCAGCAGCGCCGCATCCGGTGCGCCGAAGCTGCAATGTCCGATGCGCATGCGAAGACGAACCGGACCGTCAGGTGGGCCGATGCGGAAATGCCCTTCATTGATCTTTATTGGCGCCATGGCCGGCAGATCAGCTGTTGCATTGATGCTCTCATTGACGAGATCCCGCATGGCAGGAGCGAGAACGAAGTCTCCTGCCTGGAGGGTCAAAGTTTGATGCTTCGCGAAAGTAACCCGGCAACTCCCTTCCAGGATCGCGCAGTAGAATGGCTCCCCCGTCGCCTCACGATGTATACGCCACGCGCCGGCACATTCCACCAGTTTCGATAATCGCGCGGCTGGCTGTAGAAGTGTGACGATTTCTGCAAGAGGGTCTGTGGGCATGATCAGGACTACCGCTAAAGAAATGAGGACTTTATCGTATATAAAGTCTTCCATCGGGTCACTACCATAATGTCAGTCCCGTATATGGAGATAACGATGCCGACAATATTGATTACCGGTTGTTCCTCTGGTTTTGGTCTGGAGACAGCAAAGCTGTTCCTCGAAAGAGGCTGGGATGTAATCGCGACGATGAGAACGCCCAATGAGGGTTTGCTTCCGGTATCCGAGCGTCTGCGTGTTCTCGCGCTCGACATTACTGAACCGGAAAACATCGCACGGTTGGTCGGGACAGTGGGTCACATCGATGTTCTCGTCAATAATGCCGGCCTCGGCGCACCATCCCCGGTCGAATTGACCACATCACAGACTGTGCAGGCGCTCTTTCAGACAAACACGATAGGAACGCTGGCTATGCTCCAGGCGGTTGTCCCACAGATGCGCGTTCGCCGAGCTGGCGTGATCATCAATGTCACCTCCTCGGTGACGGTCAAACCGCTACCGATCATAGGGGTATATCGCGCCAGTAAGGCGGCCGTGAATGCATTCAGCGAGTCTCTGGCGATCGAAATGGAGCCTTTCGGCGTCCGCGTACATATCGTTTTGCCGGGTCGTTCGCCACTAACCCGTTTTGGCACCAATGCCCGCCCTCATCTGCGCGGGATGGATGAGGCAGACTATTCTCCCCTTCTTCTGCAATTCATCAAGAATGTTCAGGACGACAAGGGCCCCGTCACCCATGTGCGCGATGTTGCCGAGGCGATTTGGCAAGCTGCCAACGATCCGTCGACTCCGCTGCGCATCGCTGCAGGCGCAGATGCAGCGATCTGGATGGCCGAGGAAGGCCTATAGTTAAGGAAGCGCCAGTCCAGTCGGTGTTACCTGACTTTACATTTTTCAGCCGGGCGCGTTCGACACTGGTATCATCGAAGAACATCTACAGCAAAGCCTGGGTGCTGGAGCAGCACATTCCTCCGTCGTCCAGCTTTCGCTAATATCTGATACGTTAGTCTGCGATTTCCTTTTTGCCATCACTGACGTTCGAACGCATTTGTCCCTGTGAGTTCAACTGATACCTCCCAAAGACGCTCCGCTTCTTTCTCATCGACGGCGTGGTATTTCACGCCCGTCAATGGAGGGGTACCGTCGTCCGCGCGAATAGCCACATCACAATCCTCGCAATACAGCCCACCCAACCCTTCAAGCCGTGGCGTCGTTGCTACCCAGACGGCAGTTGCAGCGCCCTGTTCCGTTGATTTAAGTGGGATAAGTGGGTTCCCGTCAGCATCGATCCAGCCGGCCGCTACCATTTCTTCAACGGTCAGATGTCGCTGAAGCGGGGTTGCGATGCTTCCTGGATGCAAAGAAAACGCCCGGACATCATCTTTGCGCCCAAGTCGATCAAGCTCTACGGCAAAGAGTGCGTTGGCCGTCTTGGACTGACCATAGGCAATCCATTTGTCATAACCGGAAACGAAGTGAAGATCATCCCAACGGATCGGAGAGAAATGGTGTCCCGCCGATGAAACCGAAATGACCCGGGCGCCGCCAGACAAGACCGGCCAAAGCCTGTTCGTTAGCGCGAAGTGACCGAGGTGATTGGTGGCAAACTGCATCTCCCAACCTAAGCCGACGCGCATTTCAGGAGAGGCCATAACACCGGCATTGTTTATCAGAATGTCGATATGCCTGCCTTGGTCGAGAATTTTTTCCGCAAAGGCATCGACGCTTTTCAGATCTGACAGATCGAGTGCCTCTACGATAACACCTGGGATAGTGTTCGTCGCGACTAGTGCTTCGTTGGGATTGCGGGACGCGACCGTTACGACCGCGCCTGCTTTCGACAGAGCTCTGGTCGTTTCAAGACCCAGACCTGAATGTCCCCCGGTTACGATCACCTGCTTCCCGGAGAGGTCGATATTGGACAGAACGTCAGCTGTTGAGCTATCGGCTCCGAAACCTGAAGGAAGCGGCTTTTGGTGGTTAGTCATGTAAACTCTCCAATAGGTGTTGGCTGTATTTCTTGCTTGTCGGAAAAAGATGATGCAAACGCATGGAACAATCCATGCTAGACAGTGCAAATATCTTTTTCGATCGTTCGGATTTGCAACATGGACCCTCTGTCGAACGCACTTTCGCTATTGAAACCCAAGGGAACCATAAGTGTGGGTCTTGATGCCGCCGGGGACTGGGCAATCGATTTCCCGGCTCACGAAGGGATAAAATTCAACGCGGTGATGAAGGGCTCTTGCTGGCTCACGGTGGAGGGCGAGCTGCAGCCGCGCCGTATTGAGGCCGGGGATTGCGTACTGTTTACGCGCGGCTATCCCGTTGTTGCTGCCAGTAGCCTTGGATTGCCAGCGATCGAGGCGGCATCAATCTACGACGGCGCTTTAAACGGGATGGCAACGTGCAATGGAGGCGGCGATTTTTTTCTGATCGGCGGGCGCTTTTCTTTTGAGAAGAATCGCTTCGATCAGCTGTTTGCATCTCTGCCTGCTGTGGTTCACATCCGTGGAGCATCTAGACAGGCAGAGTTGCTGAGATGGTCTCTGGAGCAGCTTGCTGCGGAACAGGCTCAAAATTCACCCGGTAGCGCGCTGATGGCTGAGCATCTGGCGCATATTATGTTGTTGCAGGTACTGCGGCTCTGGTTGGAATCGTCAGAGGATCAGGGAGGTTGGCTGGGTGCACTTGCCGATGCGCGCCTCTTTCGGGCAATCGCTGGCATGCATGCCGAACCCGCGCGACGCTGGACGGTGGCGGACCTAGCTGGTCTCGCTCATATGTCTCGCACGACGTTTGCCGTGCGCTTTCGCGAAGTGGTTGGGCAAACCCCACTCGGCTATCTCACCAACTGGCGTATGCAACTCGCTGCGGATCTCCTCCAATCGACAGAAAGGAATGTGCGAAAGATAGCCTTTTCCGTAGGTTATTTGTCGGAGGCAGCTTTCAGTACAGTCTTCCGGAGGGTTCTCGGCTGCACCCCAGTTCAGTATCGACGCAGCATGTTGAACGCATCGAACAATCGCAATTTGTGAATGAGGTGGAATTGGGTTTGTCAGGTGCGAAGGAGATTTGAGGAGACGCGATGAGACGAAACATCATTGGATCAGAACATGACGAGGCCGCCGTCGACGGCATATTGGCTTCCCGTCACGTAGCTAGCGTCGTCCGATAGCAGGAATAACGCCACCGCTGCAGCCTCCCCAGGCTCCGCAATGCGTGATAGCGGCGCCAGTGACGTCAGGCGCTCTTCAAATTCAAGCTCCTGCTCGGCCGACAGGAAGCTGCGGAGGTTCGTCTTTACCGCACCCGGAACCAGGACATTGACGCGGATGCTGCGTGGTGAGAGAGCAGTCGCCCAGCATCGTGCCATCGACACGAGCGCGCCCTTGGTCGCCGAATAGATGCTGGTAATGGCCGTCCGCTCGTAAGCAGACGTCGATGAGGTCAGGACAATCGACGCCCCATCGTTTAGCCGCTCCGCCAGTGCGGCAAGCTGCAGGGCCGGACCGCGAACGTTAGTATTCATCAGTTGATCAAAGAACGCAGCGTTGACATCGTCAAACGGGCGTATGCCAACGATACCGGCATTGAGCCACAGTCCGTCAAGCATCTCACCATTATCGAGTTGCGCGACGAGATTGCTCCCCGCGTCGGGTGCGGCGGCGTCATTTTGAATTACCCGAATATCGGACGGTAGCTCCGAAGATACCCTGGCAATGCCCTCTGCCGATCGTCCCGTGATCGTGACAGCCGCACCCTCTGCAAACAGCCGTTCGGCACCCGCCAACCCCATGCCGTTGGTCCCGCCGGTCACCAACACCCTCTTGCCATCAAATCGTTTCATTGCCTCGGTCCCTCCTTGCTTAATTTGGATTGCGGCCAATCACTTGAACGCGCCATCAAGTTGGCCCTTATTCACCTATGGCGTCACCCGCCGCTTCGCCATCGGTGGACGGGCCAAAGTCGTGGCAATTTGAGCCATTCAAGAATTCGGCCGCGCCGCTCTGCGAAGGCTGGCCACCGGCCATTGATCTCACGGCTCAGGCGCAATCAGCGTCGCGTTGTCGGCGCGGGACTGGTGCAATGACTAAAGCTGTTTCTTTATCGCCGGACCGAACCAGCGCCGCCAAGCCCTGTTGAAGCTCGCCGGATCCTCATATCCCAGCCGCGAGGCAATATCATCGCGTCGCAACCTCATTTCTTTCAACTTTGTGGCCCTGCGGCGCAGTTCCCTATCAAGCAGTTCCCTGAAACTAGTTCCGGCTTCTTGAAGTCGACGCACCATCGTTCGCCGCGATAGACCCAGGCTCGCAGCCACCATCTCGGCGCTTGGACGTCCATCGGGCATTGTCTGCAGCAATCGTTCCACGCGCCCTTGAAGCGGGACTGAGTTTTCCTGCCGGCGCTGCAGGGTGAGTTCCAACTCGTCGATCGCCCTCTCATAGAGGACGGGATCTGCGGTGACCGACCGCATAGGCCACCAGGATTGCGGAAATTTCACTCGATTGACCGGCGCACCATACTGCACCTTCTCGCCGAGAACTTCACGTGCGCGAGCCGCGTAAGGCGGAGCAGGCGCGGCAAATGCAAACTCCAACTCAAGTGCCTCACCGCCCAGGGCCGCCCGGATCATCGAACGAATAGCAAGAAAATTGACCTCCATCATCGGTAGCCATTGCGCCTCGGTAAGGGGGACAGTGACCTCCCAGTCCAGCAGCATATAGGTGCCTGAAGGCTTGATCACTCCACGTTGGTACGGCGTTCGCGCCGGGCCGTAGCGGGGCAACACCGCCACCCCGTCCCCAATTGTTGGCGCTGACATGGCCGCGATTGCGACTGCCCCATGGATGGAGGTGTTCCAAATGTCCGGTTTCAGGAACACGAAGCCTGGCCCAAAGAGCGTGAGCAGGTTGTCGATCGCCCGAACCTGCTGGAAGAGGCTGATTTCCGCATGAGGGTTGTCGAGGTCGCCTTCCGTCAGGTTGGTGCCCGCCAAAACCTGATCGCTCTCCGTTCCGTAGGCGCGGCACAGAAGGCGTAGATAGCTTACCGTCATCGGCAATTGATGTAGCGAGTTCTCCATTGGCTCAAAATGCCACATTTTTGGCGTGAGGCCAACTGGCGCCTTCTGACTGACGAATTCTATTGTCGCTGGACGTCAGAAGATCGTCCCACCCATCACGGCTGAAGCACAGGAGGTTGCTTGAGCGCTTTATGGTTCGTGGCCCGTCCTGACGATGGGAGGAAGCAGATGAACGAGCAAACAAGTACCAAAGTGCTGAGTGTGTTTAACACTGATCAGCCAGAAATTGAGCATTTCGACGTTTTGATTGTCGGCGCCGGCATCTCGGGCATTGGCTCCGCTGCACGTCTCATTCGTGATTGTCCCTGGGCGAGTTTCGTTATGCTCGACGCTCTCGATGGCCATGGCGGGACTTGGCGTTCAAACAGCTTTCCGGGTGCGCGATCCGATAGCGATCTGTTCACCTACGCCTACAGCTTTAAGCCGTGGGAAGGTCCCCCGATCGCGCGACGTGACGCAATCCTTCAATATCTAGGTGACGTTATCGACGACTACGATCTTCAGAAGCACATTCGTTATGGCCATAAGACACTGCGCGCCATGTGGTCGAGTACACATTCGTGCTGGTTTGTCAGTGTTCAAACTGACCGGCAGGAGGTCGTAACGATCAAGGCCAATTTTCTCTGGATGTGCCAAGGTTATTATCGGCATCTTGAAGGGTACACTCCAGACTGGCCGGGCATGAGCGATTTCAAGGGCGATATAATTCACCCGCAACGCTGGACGAAAGATTATGATTACGCTGGCAAGCAGATTGTCGTGATTGGCTCCGGAGCTACGGCTGCGACGCTCGTTCCTGCCCTTAGTGAAGAGGCCGAGCACGTCGTCCAGCTTCAACGCCCCCCGTCGTATTATTTCGCTTCGCCGAATGAACATCCGCTGGCGACGCAACTGCGCCAACTGGACATATCGAAAGAATGGATCCATGAAATCCTGCGCCAGCAGCTCCTGAAGGAGCATAATGCCTGGGTCCGCCACAGCCTTGATAATCCAGAAGTGGCGATGAAGGAAATGCTTGATGGCGTCCGCAGCGCGCTTGGCGGAGCCTTGCCAGACGATTTTGTCCCGCATTACAAGCCGTGGCAACAGCGTGTCTGTATGATCCCGGATGGCGATTTCTTCAACGCGATTAACAGCGGCAAGGCAAGTGTGATCACAGGTGAAATCGACAGATTCACGATGAATGGCGTTCTCCTGGAGTCTGGAAAGCTGCTTGAAGCGGATCTGGTGGTCACAGCAACAGGTTTCAACGTCAACGCATTCGGCGACATCCAGATTACCAAGGATGGCGCTGCTTTCGACATGGCGCAGACCATAACTTACCGCGGCTTGATGTTTACGGACGTTCCCAACCTCGCCTGGGTGGCGGGCTATTTCCGCTCCGCCGCCTATACGGTGAGAGCCGAACTTGTCGGCGACCTCGTCTGTAGAATACTGAACTTCATGCGCTCTAAGGGCTTAAAGTCCGTTACCCCAAAACTGCAGGATGAAGACCGAAGCATGAAGCTCGGCTCCGTGCTCGATACTGAAGAATGGAATCCTGGCTTCGTCACGCGCGGGGCAGAGCTGCTACCGAAAAGCGGCAACCGAGACCCGTGGCGCCACTCGCAGGATTATTGGGCTGATCGGGATGATTTCGAAGCGCTCGATCTTACCCGGGAACCTCTCATCTTCAGATGAACACTGTGTTGTAGCCGCGCCCCTGATGCCCGGAGGCGTTCTTCCCGGCGAGGGCACGCAGCAAGCGCTTCTAATTGCAGTCGAATTTTAACTTGGCAGAGGAGACCAGGGCATATGGCTCGCGGAGCGGCATTTCCACCACTTGTTCGGCCAGATGTGCAGGCGTTCTTGAACAGCCTGAACGATATGCCAGGCCCCAAATTTCACGAATTGGAACCCAAGGAGGCACGCTCGCGCTTTCTTGAGGATGTGAGCATGACCGATCTGCCCATGGGAGATCTGGCTGTCATACGTGATCTCGAGATTCCCAGTGCGAATGGCCTGATCCGTGCAAGGATGTTCGATCAACGCGCGAGACAGGGAATAACGGCGGTAGTGGTGTTCTTCCACGGCGGCGGGTTTGTCGTTGGCGACCTCGATTCTCATGCCAGCTTCTGCGCGGAGATGGCCCGCGTACTTGATCTACCTGTCATCGCCGTTGATTACCGGTTAGCGCCTGAGGCGAAGTGGCCAGCAGCGCCAGATGACTGTGAGACCGCCACCCGCTGGGTGGCCGAAAGTCCAGCTGCACTCGGCTTCGATGTGTCTGGACTGATCCTCGTTGGCGATTCTGCCGGTGGAAATCTTGCAATCGTCAGTGCGCTCGCCTTGCGAGAACGTCCGGCTAAAGTGCCGGTACTGATACAGGCGCCTATTTATCCGGCCACGGATATCAGTCGCCCATATCCGAGTGCTGAGGAATTTGCCGACGGTTATCTGCTAACCGAACCGATGCTGGACTGGTTTATCACCTGCTACGTCGCCGATGCGCAAGATCACCGTACCTCACCGGTACTTGCAGATCTCGATGACTTGCCACCAGCCATTGTTGTCACTGCAGGGCTCGATCCGCTTCGCGACCAGGGACGGGCTTATGCGACAGCGCTGGCGGAAGCAGGCGTAGACGTCTGGTTTCATGAAGCGAAAGGGAATGTCCACGGTTTTGTTGCACTGAGGCAGGCAATTCCATCTGCAACTGCCGATGTGGCGTGGATTTTGACGATGCTGCGCACAGAAATCCATCGGGTCATTGCGCAAAATTCACCGGCGGATATGCGCTGAGACGACTCAGGCGCCAGCAAGCGTCAATCGACTGAACCTGACCGTTCAGAACTTCGGCTCTGCACTACAATTTACTTCACCAAACCAGGAGGAAACAGCAATGCGCGGTATGATGATGAATGTTCCCCTGTTGATTTCATCAATACTGAAGCATGCGGTCGAAAACCATGGTGATACAGAAATTGTTTCACGCGCGACCGAAGGTGGAATTCACAGATATACATATTTCGATCTTGATCAGCGCAGCAAGAAGTTGGCGAACGCGCTCCAGAGGATGGGCCTGAAATCAGGTGATCGCGTTGGAACACTCGCATGGAATGGATACCGGCATATGGAGCTCTATTACGGTGTCTCTTGCTCCGGGTTCATTTGCCATACGATTAATCCACGCCTCTTTCACGATCAAATCGCCTATATTGTGAACCATGCCGATGACAGCGTTATCTTCGTTGACCTGACCTTCGTGCCGATACTGGAAGCGATCGCTCCAAAGATTGAAAACGTGAGAGCAATTGTCGTACTGACGGACGAGGCGAACATGCCAAGATCTGCCATTCTGCCAAATCTGCTTTGCTATGAAGATTTGATCGCTCCAGAATCCGAGGCGTTTGATTGGCCTGAATTGGATGAGAACACGGCTTCCGGTCTCTGCTACACGTCGGGCACAACGAGTGATCCCAAAGGTGTGCTTTACAGCCACCGATCCAGCGTGCTGCATGCATTGACCTCTTGTTTGCCTGAGATTTTCGGCTTTACCGTCTGCGACGTCATCACTCCCGTTGTGCCCATGTTCCATGTCAACGCCTGGGGTATTCCTTTCTCCGCATTGATTGTGGGGGCCAAGCTGGTCATGCCCGGCGCAAACCTCGATGGAGCAAGCCTGTATTCCCTGTTCGAAAGCGAAGGCGTCACCATTGCCGGCGGCGTCCCTACCGTTTGGATGGCGCTGCTTGACTGGGTTGATGCAAATGCCCAGTCCTTATCCAGCCTTCAACGAATTGCCGTAGGTGGGTCAGCGCCTCCGCTCGATATGATCAACCGCTTCCAAAGCCGAAACATCCTGGTACGACATGCGTGGGGCATGACAGAGACGAGCCCTATCGGCTTGGTGTCAGCAAAACTGCCAAAACATCAGAATCTCTCGTCGGAAAAGCAAGCGCTCAATCTGACCAAGCAGGGCCGACCGATTTACGGTGTGGAGATTCGTGTTGACGGCGCTGACGGCAAACCCATCCCACGTGACGGCAAGGCCATGGGCAACCTGCTGGTTCGTGGCCCCTGGATTGCATCCGACTACTTTAACAGCAGACAAAACTCTACACATGAAGACAATGGTTGGTTTGACACGAATGATGTCGTCACGGTCGATGCAGACAATATCGTTCAGATCGTTGATCGCACTAAAGACTTGATCAAGTCCGGCGGAGAGTGGATCAGTTCAATTGAACTGGAAAACATCGCGCAGGCGCATCCCTCAATTAAAGAGGCGGCGGCAGTTGCGAAACTGGATCAACGTTGGGGAGAGCGGCCCGTTCTCGTCGTGCAGCTGCAACCCGATGCGCTATTCACACACGACGATATGGTTTCGCTCTTTTCCGGCAAGGTTGGTAAGTGGAGCATTCCGGACGAAGTCATCATCGTTGACGAACTTCCCCACAATGCCACCGGAAAACTCTTGAAATCAGCCATCCGCGAACTTGTCACCATTCGCTTGGCCGGCAAGGCAGACGCGGCGGATGACGACTAAAAGACCTTTACCATTCTCTTGCCGACATTTTCTCCTGCAAGCAGGCCAACCAGGGCACTCGGGAGAGAATCAAAGCCTTCCAGAACATCTTCGCGAACCTCTATCTGACCTGTATTGACCCAGCCGCTTAGTTCGGAGATTGCGCGCTCTTGCTCCCCAAGAAAGTCAAACAGGAGGAAGCCACGGATGGTTAGGCTCTTCAATATAGCCTGACCCGGAAAACCGCTTGGACCAGCACCCGGAGTACCCGCATCATATTGGGAAACTGCCCTGCAGCAAACGATCCGCCCATATTGTGCCATGTTGGCCAAGCAGGCATCCAGCACCTCTCCTCCGGTATTATCGAAATAAACATCGATACCGTCTGGGCAGGCAGACTTTAGATCTTCCAAGAGATTACCGGCCTTGTAGTCGACGGCTGCGTCAAAGCCCAACTCCGCGGTCAACAAAGCACATTTTGCACGGCCGCCAGCAATTCCAACGACGCGGCAACCCTTGATCCGGGCGATCTGACCGGCAATGGAGCCGACCGCACCACCGGCGGCGGATATGACGACCGTATCACCCGGCTTCGGTTGGCCGCATTCCAGCAGACCGAAATAGGCCGTGAGACCAGGAACGCCGTAGATACTGACCAGATGGCTCAACGGCTCAATTCTGGGTAGCTTGGTAAGGGTCTGTGCCGGGACGACGGCGAAAACCTGCCAACCCGTTTCCGTGAAGACAAGATCGCCAGGTGCCAGGTTGGACGAGCGCGACTCGATCACTTCTGCCAGCGACATACCGGCCATGAGATCGCCGCTCGCAAGGCCTGCCCGATAGGTGGCCCCGTGCATCCACGCTCGACTTGCGGCATCTAAAGCCATGTACAACGTTCGGAGAAGAACTTCTCCCTCCGCCGGAACAGGACGTTCAGTTTCACGTCTCTCAAAATGATCTGCGGAAAGCTTGTCCTTCGGAAGTGTAGTCAGAAAGAAATGGCGATTAATCACAATGCTCTTCCTCTCATTTGCTAGATCAGATGCTTTCGACCAACCTTGCGGAGGTGCGAACCGCTCGTCTCGATATCCGGTAGACGCTTGCCGGCGGAAAGTTCGCAATTGTGCCACCGATCCGAGTTGCCTTTAACCCGAGGCGATCGAGTAGTTTTCTGTCAACAGGACAGGTAGGGCCGTAGGTAAACTGGAAAAACGATCCCCCTTGTCCGAGCGCGGCAAAGGCCCCCTCGAGAATTCGCATCACCGTTCGCGGCCGCATCGACAAGAGTGGAAGGCCGCTGACAACGGCGCCAAAGCTGGATTGCTCTAAGCGTGTATCAGCAGGCAGGGAGGATGCATCTATTTGCAGCACGGTGGCGTCAGGGAATCTGTTAGTCAGAAGTTCTGCAAATGCTTCCTCGAACTCAACCAGAGTCAGGTCCGTTTCTGGAACACCACGCCTCAAGATAGCACGGGTAAATACACCAGTCCCGGGACCCAATTCCAGAACTTTCCCCGTCTTGGGTGAGAGCTCCTTGGTCATGAGTTGGGCAAGAGCAGAACCGGAGGGTGCTAGCGCCGCGATTTGCAGAGGTTTTGCACGCCACGCGTTGAAGAATCGCAACTTATCGCCGCGAATGTCACTCCGGCTCGATTCAATGGGAATTGCGGGCTTCGACGATGACAGTTGCTTTGCTTCTTCATGGCAGGAGCAAAGTGAAAAGATGAAATGATGGCTTTTACCGGCTATGTGTTCGCGCATGATCGTCCTTCTTGACAGGATAAGACCATCAGTCTCCACTGATGAATGGGATTGCTGCACCGACCTGTCGCCACACAGTATTCGGTACTTGATCGCGGCGATGGGGCTTCGCCGTTGCTTCGGACCGATCGTAGAGTCCGGTTTGTATAAGCACGGCTACCTCTTGAGCCAAACCCTTACGGCGGATGCTATTCCGGTATTTTGCTCGCCCGATAGATCGTCCCGATCGCCAAAAATACGCCAATCAGAAATGCATACCGAAGACCAATCGCGTCAGAGATAAACCCGACTAATGGCGGAAAAACGAGAAGCCCCGCAAATCCAATGGTCAGAACAGACGCAATCGCGGAACTTGGGGCCATTGTTGAAGATCTGGCGGCAGCGCCCGCGACCAACGGAATGACGCCGCAGATGCCGAGGCCTGCCAGGCAGAAACCGATTGTCGACATTACGAGAGTTGGAAATAGAATTGCTGTTCCGAATCCCGCCAGAATAAATATTCCACTCCATTGCAGTGTTTTTCTCATGCCAAACCGGTTTACGAACCTGTTCAATATGAACAGTCTGCCAACAGTCATCGCGCCCATGAATACTGCAAAGCCGATGCCAACATATCGCTGATCAGGCGAGATGACGTCCTGAAAATAAATGGTGCTCCAGTCATACATGATCGCTTCACATGCCATGCCGAAGAAAGCTATCAGACCGTAATTGAACAACGACCTGTCCGGTATTGCGAATGCCCTGCCCGTCTGTTCGAGGCTTGGCTCGTTGTACAGAAATCGCCAGCAAGCCAAGGCCGATATTGCTGTTATAGCAGATATCAGCCCAAAATGTAGAGACAGATTTACGCCTTGACCAATGGAAAGAGCGCCTAATCCTGCGCCAGCGAAACCTGCCAGTCCCCATATTCCGTGAAAGAACGGTAACCGGGTTTCGCCGCTGATTTTCTCGACAATACTGGCTTGCGTATTATTTGAGACATTGACAGCGCTGTAAGAGAACCCGAAGGCAAACATTACGAGAGCTAATTGGGAAACACTGGCAATAAAAGGCACCAGAGCGAGCAGAGTGGCAATGGTGATAATTGTGAACACACCAACGGTCCTGCTGCCAAATCTCGAGATTGCCCACCCCGATACCGGTAATGAAATCAACAGGCCGGACGTCATGGCGAGCAACACACTTCCCAGCATGCTGTCCGACATTGAAAGCCCATCCCTGACTGTTGCGATCCGTGAACTCCAGCTTCCAAAGCACAATCCCAGCATGAAGAACATGCTGGACACCGCGAAGTTTTTTCCGTTCATATGTAGTTCCGCATTCGGTTGCCCGCCGATCGCCAAACCAAAATGCAGCTGGATCGATAGCAGGGAGACTGCCCATTTGGGCCACTGGTTAATGGATATCTGTCCGGCGACCGCACCGGGGCACGCCTTGCTTCTCGCCCGGCTTCAAGATCACCTTTTCACTTTCTGTTCCCCGCGGCTCCAACACTCCGCCCAGGATCGGTCTGCAGGTCACACCGCGTAACGGTCGTGAAATCTTCGGCGCTAACAGCGCAATTTGCGAGGGTAAGCGGTGCCAAAAAAGTGGCACTTTGCGCCAGGGGTTTTCATGGTTGGCTTCAGGAGCCTCGTGGAACTCTTCGATCACTTAGGACAGGGTGAAACATCTGGTGCATCATCGATCTCGATCCGAACCGCTATTCTGGGCCAGACGGACCCATGAGAATGTCCGGGCGATGCTTGCAAAGGAACCTGCGGAATCGCTTCGCTCCCGATCCTCGCTCCCGGCGGCGATCTTGGCGAAATGCCCGATGACAGATTGCCGCTCACCGGGGCCGGCGCCGCAATCCAGCAAATGGTCGATGAGCTCTCCCCTACCGATCCCGAATTTAAGGCGATGTGGAGCGACAACGAAGTTACGAGCATGCGTGAGGGCGTCAAACGCCTTCACCATCCTGTACTCGTGACAATTGAGCTGGAGTTTTCAGTTTTGCGATCGGGGCACGTTCCGATCTCAACATGATGGCTTATAATCCCTCTAATCCGCGGATGACCGAACGGTTTCGTTCGCTGATCGCAGAAGCCCAATGAATTTGTCGCGCTGTTTGGCTCATGGCCAACGTTCAGCGAAATGCTCAAAGCCATATTTCAGTGCCGATGCCCGCTGATGGAGCGATCTGGGATGCGGCACTGGCCAAATAGAAACCTGATCCTTGATGCCATGGCGTTTACGCCGCGATTTACCGTTGCGTACTTACGCTCGTGCCAGGCTGCCGCCTAACCTCAGACTGTCCGCTTTGCATGGACGCAAAGAAAGGCGAAGTGATGCGCGATTTTAAACGATCGTGCGCGCAGGGATTTGGTCGACCCTTGCAGTTTTTATGGACATCGCCATTGTTCTCCCAAGTTACAAGGCGATGTTTGTGAAAGGCATATCCTAAGAGGCAATGGAAACCGGTTCGAACAGCGCTACAATGGCCAATCGGTGATCTACGCAGCGGCGGCACGGCCTGATCAAGACCAGACTAACAAAAACTGGCCTTGGACAGTTTTTTGTCGCAGTCTCTTGGAGAGCGGGGATAAACCATGATCGCAAAGGACAAAGCCGCCGAAAAACAGACTGTGGCAGCTGCCTTGGGGGGATAGCGTGGAAGCTGACATGCTCCTGGCCTTCAATGCTGGTTCATCGTCCCTCAAGATCGGCGTCTTCGAGGTGATCGGTGGGATGGCAAAGCCTATTGGCCGAGCCAGGGTCGACCTCGAGATTTTACCGCTGAAGCTCTCCGTCAGGACGAAAAACCTTGACAGGGAGGAGCAGATTGCCGGCGATCCGGAAGGTGATTTTTCCAGGGTCATCGAACAGGTCCTCTCGCATATTGAGACCATCCTGCCGGGAAACATCCTGGCCGTCGGGCACCGCGTCGTTCATGGGGGCATGACGTTCGGCGGCCCGGTACTGTTTGATGACAAGGTTGCAGAGAAAATAGAGGAGCTCGTTGCCCTTGCGCCGCTTCACCAGCCAGTGGCTTTGCGCGTCATGAGAGCGGTAAGTGGCCACAATGCGGGCATCAGACAGACTGCGTCCTTCGATACGGCATTCCATATGTCGCAGGATGATCTGGCAAGGAGGCTGGCCATCCCCCGTAAACTTCATGATGCTGGTGTCCGCCGATACGGATTTCACGGTTTGTCCTATAAATACATCGTGACGCGCCTTGCAGAGATCGATCGGGACGCGGCAAATGGACGGGTTATCGCGGCCCATCTGGGAAGCGGTGCGAGTATCTGCGGGATGCTCGCCGGGCGAAGCTGCGACACGAGTATGGGATTTTCTGCCCTGGATGGCATTCCAATGGCCACAAGGCCCGGCTGGCTCGATCCTGGCGCGCTTCTCTACCTGATGCGCAACGGGATGCCAAAGCCAGGGCAGATCGAGCATTTTCTCTATCACGAATGTGGATTGCTCGGCGTCTCCGGGATCAGTGGAGACGTCCGGGTTCTTCTCAAGGATCCGAACCATCGCGCAGAAGAGGCGGTCGAGCTTTTCTGCCTGAGAGCCGCTGGGGAAATATCGAGACAGGCAGCAACTCTGGGTGGGATCGATGCTCTCGTCTTCACTGCGGGCATTGGCGAAAATCAGCCGGCGATCCGCCGGTGCATTGCAGAGCGCCTGAGATGGCTTGGTCTGGAAATCGATGACAAGGCGAACGAGGCTCATGCACAGGAAATCAGCGCGAAGAGCAGCCGCATAAAGGCATTCATTATACCGACTGACGAAGAGCAGGTTATCGCCGACGAGGCACTGTCCGTACTGTCCCGCCACAGTTTTCCGAGGGGAATATCATGAATGAGAATACAGTCACGACCGTTGACGCCGCAGAAATTTCCTTGATCGACCGCTACTGGCGTGCAGCCAACTACCTGTCAGTCGGCCAGATTTACCTCATGGACAACCCGCTACTGCGTGAACCTCTCAGGTCGGAACACATTAAGCCCAGACTTCTGGGACATTGGGGAACGACGCCGGGCCTCAACTTCATCTATGCTCATCTTAACCGTATCATCAGGGCACGCAGCCTGGACGTCATTTATATTTGCGGACCTGGTCATGGTGGTCCAGGCATGGTGGCGAACGCTTATCTCGAAGGTACATACAGCGAGATTTATCCCGAAGTTCCCGAAACCACGGACGGAATGCGGCGGCTTTTCAAGCAGTTCTCCTTTCCCGGCGGTATACCGAGCCATGCAGCACCCGAGACACCGGGGTCGATCCATGAAGGTGGAGAACTCGGCTATGCCCTCGTCCATGCTTTTGGTGCGGTGTTCGACAACCCCAACCTGATCTCGGCATGTGTTGTCGGTGATGGCGAGGCGGAGACCGGTCCACTGGCTGCCGCCTGGCACTCAACAAAATTCCTCAATCCGTCGCGTGATGGGGCGGTACTGCCGATCCTGCATCTCAACGGATACAAGATCGCCAATCCAACCATCCTCGGACGAAGCAGCGACGAAGAATTGACGAGCCTGTTTCGCGGTTACGGCTACGAACCAATCTTTGTTGAGGGCCAAGACCCCGTGCTTATGCATTGCAAGATGGCCCAGGCGTTTGATGATGCCTTCGAAAAGATTCGCGAAATACAGCAGGAAGCCCGCCGAGACGCAGCCTTTGCCGGCGTGCCACGCTGGCCAATGGTCGTGCTGCGCAGTCCGAAGGGTTGGACTGGGCCAAAGGAAGTCGATAGCAAGAAGGTTGAAGGCTTCTGGCGTGCACACCAGGTCCCCGTCGCCAATTGCCGCGGCGACAGCGCGCACCGGAAAATCCTTGAGGACTGGATGCGATCCTATGATCCACAAGAACTGTTTGACGGCGAAGGACGCTTAAAGCCAGAACTACGCGCCTTCGCTCCGAGCGGGTCAAAACGTATGAGCGCAACCCCTTTTGCGAACGGCGGGCTCTTGCGTAAGGAACTGCTGACGAAGCCGATCCATGAATTCGCGGTCCTGATTAGCGAAAGAGGGTCGCAACAGATTCAGTCGACCGAAATCTTCGGTCACTACCTTCGCGAGATCATCAAGCTCAATGCTGAGATGAAGAATTTTCGCGTGTTTGGGCCGGACGAAACGGAGAGCAATCGTCTCGGCAGTGTGTTCGATGAGACGCAACGGGTCTGGATGCAGGCAATCGAAGATTACGACGTTCATCTCGCCCGCGACGGCCGCGTCATGGAAGTGCTCTCCGAACACCTGTGTCAGGGGTGGCTGGAAGGGTATCTTCTAACAGGACGGCATGGTCTGTTCTCGTGCTATGAGGCGTTCATACACATCATAGACTCCATGTTTAATCAGCACGCAAAGTGGCTCAAAGTGACACGGGAGCTGGAATGGCGAAAGCCGATCTCGTCACTAAACTATCTTTTAACCTCGCATGTCTGGCGGCAGGACCATAATGGCTTCTCGCATCAGGATCCGGGCTTCATCGACCTCGTGGCCAACAAGAAGGCAGACATCGTCCGGATTTATCTACCCCCGGATGCAAACACCCTTCTCTGGGTCGGCGATCACTGCCTGAAGACCTATGACCGTATTAATGTCATCGTCGCGGGAAAGCAGCCCGAGCCACAATGGCTTTCGATCGAAGAGGCTGCCGCACATTGCAAGGCTGGCCTTGGCATCTGGGAGTGGGCGAGCTTTGAGGAAAACACGATCTCTCCCGACGTTGTAATGGCCTGCGCGGGCGATGTGCCAACCATGGAAACCCTTGCGGCTGTTATGATGCTTCACCAGGCCATACCTGATTTGAAGATCAGGACGGTCAACATTGTTGATCTACTGGCGTTACAGGATCCTGAACAGCATCCCCACGGCATCAAGAATGATGAATTCGACCAGGTATTCACAAAGGACAAACCGGTGATCTTCGCCTACCATGGATATCCCTATCTGATACACAGGCTCACCTATCGCAGGACCAACCATAAGAACATTCATGTGCGGGGTTTCATCGAAGAAGGCACCACGACTACTCCTTTCGACATGACGGTGCTGAACGAACTTGACCGATACCATCTGGCTCTGGAGGTAATATCGCGTGTACCGGGATTGGCCGACAAGGTGCCGGACGTCGCTGATAGCTTTAGGGCAAAACTCATCGACCATCGAGCCTACGTGCAGGAGCATGGGGAGGACATGCCCGAGATCGCAAACTGGCGTTGGAAACAATGATGGGCAACTGGGCCGTTGGACGATGGCGACGCGTTCAGGTCGCGCAGCCGATCAACCATTGGAAGGAAATGCCCAGGCGAGCCCTGGTATTGGCGTTTTGGTCGAGCCGGTAAACATCAGCCTTGATAGTTCCGGATCATGGCATTCCCGTTGTCTCAGTCTTTGCGACAGCAAGAGGTCGCCTCTGGCGTCTAGATCAACCCCAGTTCCTTCGCCGCGGCGGTTGCCTGTGGAAGAGAAACGGCACCAAGCGCACTCTTGGCTGTTGGTTTGCACGCAGAACTGAGCCGGTTAGGCGCATAATTTCCATTGAGAATTGAGCCATGTGAACCTTCCCCCAACGCGGAGAGCGACGGGGGCAACGGAGTGATCCACATGGGACTTTTAAACATCATCCGTCGGATGGCACTGCGTGAGAAGCTGTCAGTGCGGGAGATCAGCCGACGCACCGGGCTGTCACGTAACACGATCGCGAAGTATCTGAGCGCGGGTACGATCGAGCCGACGTTCACGGTACCGGAACGACCGAGCAAGCTTGATCCGTTCGCCGACAAACTCTCTGGCTGGCTGAAGACCCAGGCCGGAAGGTCACGCAAACAGCGCCGAACGCTGAAGCAACTTCATGCCGATCTGACGGCTCTGGGCTTTACCGGCTCCTATGGCCGTGTCGCCGCCTTCGCCCGTGAGTGGCGGGTTGAGCAGCAGACGGCTGGCCGCGGCATATTCGTTCCGCTGTCTTTCCGCCTAGGCGAAGCATTCCAGTTCGATTGGAGTGAGGACTATGCCGTGGTCGGCGGCGAGCGGACGAAGCTGCAGGTGGCGCACATCAAGCTATCGCACAGCCGAGCTTTTCTGGTCCGAGCTTACCTGTTGCAAACGCACGAGATGCTCTTCGACGCTCACTGGCACGGGTTCCGGGTGTTCGGCGGCGTCCCTGGTCGCGGCATTTACGACAACATGAAGACCGCGGTCGATCGTGTTGGCCGCGGCAAGGAACGGCAGGTCAACGTCCGCTTCCAGGCAATGACGAACCACTACGTCTTTGCGCCTGAGTTTTGCAATCCCGCCGCAGGTTGGGAGAAGGGACAGGTTGAGAAGAACGTTCAGGATGCCCGACCACGTTTGTGGCAACAGATGCCGGACTTTCCGGATCTGGCGGCATTGAATGTCTGGCTGGAACAGCATTGCCAGGACCTGTGGCGCGACACAGCGCACGGCACCTTGCCCGGCACGATCGCGGATGTTTGGGCTGATGAGCGGGTAGCATTGATGGCGCTCCCCGCCATGTTTGACGGCTTCGTCGAGCAGAGCAAGCGCGTCTCCCCCACCTGCCTGATCACCTTCGAGCGGAACCGCTACAGCGTACCTGCGTCTTTTGCGAACCGACCCGTCAGCCTGCGGATTTATCCCGAGCGGCTGGTCGTTGTGGCCGAGGGCAATATCCTCTGCGAACATCCGCGGGTGATCGAGCGCAGTCACGACAAACCGCCGCGAACGATTTACGACTGGCGGCATTACCTTGCGGTCATCCAACGCAAGCCCGGTGCTCTACGCAATGGCGCACCCTTCCTGGAATTGCCGCCCGCCTTACGCAAATTGCAGGACCAGATGCTTCGCCGCCCCGGCGGCGATCGTGAGATGGTCGACATTCTCGCTCTCGTTCTTCATCACGACGAGCAGGTTGTCGTCAGGGCTGTGGAGCTGGCTCTGGATCAAGGCGTCGCGACCAAGACGCATGTGTTGAACCTGCTGCATCGCCTGATAGATGGCAAGACGACTGACGACCCCGACATCGACACGCCACAGGCGCTGACCTTGCGGCGTGAACCTAAGGCCAATGTAGAACGCTACGATGGTTTGCGGGTCCGGATCGTGGGAGGTCGCCATGCGTCATGATCCTGCCAGCGCCGCCGTCGTCATCATGCTGCGTAGCCTGAAGATGTATGGCATGGCCCAAGCCGTCACGGACCTGATCGAGCAAGGAGCTCCAGCCTTCGATGCGGCCGTGCCGATCCTGTCCCAGTTGCTAAAAGCCGAGATGGCCGAGCGCGAGGTCCGCTCTATTGCCTATCATATGAAGGCTGCTCGCTTCCCTGCCTACAAGGACATCTCCGGCTACGACTTCGCCGCCAGCGAAATCAACGAGGCGACGGTGCGCCAACTGCATCGATGCGAGTTCATGGACGATGCGCATAACATTGTCCTCGTCGGCGGGCCGGGCACAGGAAAGACCCATATCGCGACTGCCCTCGGTGTTCAGGCTATCGAGCATCACCGCCGAAAAGTCCGCTTCTTCTCGACTATCGAATTGGTCAATGCGCTCGAGCAGGAGAAGGCAAAGGGCAAGGCAGGCCAGATTGCCGAGACGCTGGTCCGTCTCGATCTGCTGATCCTTGATGAACTCGGATATCTTCCGTTCAGCGCGTCAGGCGGAGCGCTGCTCTTCCACCTGCTAAGCAAGCTCTACGAGCGCACCAGCGTCATCATCACCACAAACCTCAGCTTTAGCGAATGGGCCACGGTCTTCGGCGACGCCAAGATGACCACCGCTCTGCTCGATCGCTTGACCCACCGCTGCCACATCCTGGAAACCGGTAACGACAGCTTCCGCTTCAAGGCCAGCTCGGCCGCAGCAGCACAGAAGAGAGGAGAAAAGGCCAATCCCTTGACCAAAGCCTGATCAGAAAACCATACTTAGAGGTGGCTCACTTCTCGGTGGAAAAACCGGCTCAGTTCCGCGTGCAAACCAACAGGTTGCCTTCCAAATCGGGCAGCAGGTCGATGTTGTGGTTGATCCGCTTGTGATCACCTGTTTTGTAACGCCCGAAAGGTCTGCGGCATGAGCGACCTTTCGATCTTGAAGACCCGCCCAAGCCTGAGGGAGCGGGTATTTCTTTCATCTTCGGCAAAAACCTACCCTCATGCCACGGCAATATTGTTACTCCTGCCATTCTTGGCCGTATTGAGCGCGGGCTTCGCGTATCCCCTTCTCAAACTCATCGCCCTGAGCCTGCCCGATTTCAGCCCTCACCACTATCTGAGAATAGTTCGCGAGCCGCTTTATTTCGGCGTCCTGATGTCAACAGCAATGACTGCCATGTCCGTCATGGTTGCTGCTCTCTTTCTCGGATTCCCGGTCGCCTATGCAATGACACGGCTGAAGCATCGGCTGGCCCTGGTGGTAACGGCTTGTGTTCTCATTCCGCTTTGGACCTCGGTGCTCATCCGCTCCTATGCCTGGATCGTCATTCTTCAACGCAATGGCATCATCAATGAAGGCCTTGTTGCCCTTGGAGTGGTCGATGCTCCTTTGCGCATGATATACACGCAGGGTGCCGTGATCCTGACCATGGCACATGTGCTGTTACCCTTCATGATCCTGCCTGTCTTTTCGGCGTTGCGGGCAATTCCGCCCGAATATGTCCAGGCAGCACGGACGCTTGGCTCCGGTCCGGTCCATGCTTTTGTCACCATAACGATGCCTCTGGCGCTACCGGGCATATTCGCGGGATGTGTCATCTGTTTCGTCCTGGCGCTTGGTTTCTACGTCACGCCGGCACTGGTTGGCGGGCCGGGCTCGATGATGATCGCAACGCTGATAGGACAACAAACGACAGTACTTCTCGATTGGCCCTTTGCCGCGGCGCTCTCAACTGTCCTGCTGATTTTGACCCTGACCGTCATCCTCATCTTTCGCAAAACCCGCTCGCTTAGCAAAGGACTGAACGGTGGTGTCTGACAACCTTACACTAGCGACTGAACGCTTCGCCACACGACCTGGCAACCTCCCCGCTGTCTATGGGGCTATATTGAAGACATTTCTGTCAGCGGCAATCGTCACCACGATCTTGATTTTCCTGGTGTTGCCGACATTGCTGGTGATCCCGATGAGCCTCAATGAAGGAAGTTATCTCGAATTTCCGCCACGCGGGCTGACCTTCGAATGGTACCTTGCGTATTTTGCGGATCCCGACTGGATGGAGGCGACCCGTTTCAGCCTCCAGATTGCGTTTCTTACGGCCGTCATCTCAACAGTCGTCGGTACCATGGCGGCTCTTGCGATCGCCAAGAGCAGTCTACCGGGTCGGGGTATTCTTCAGAGCCTCGCCCTTGGCCCGATGATCGTTCCCCACATCGTTCTGGGCGTTGCCCTGTATCTGGTTTTTGCGCCGTTGCGGATGACGGGAACGATCATCGGTTTCGTCCTTGCCCACACCGTCCTTGCCGTACCCTATGTCGTAATTGTCATCGGGGCGGCCCTGCAGAAGCTCGACAGTTCGCTCGGGCTTGCTGCACAAAATTGCGGGGCAACCCGGATGCAGGCCTTCTTTTTCGTCGAACTCCCCAATATTGGCCCCAGCATTGCTGCGGCATCGGTATTTGCGTTTCTGGCCTCTTTCGACGACGCGACCGTCTCCTTCTTTATTTCAGACGTCGGCGGGAAATCGATCGGGCGAAAGATGTTTGAAGATATCGACTTTAATCTCACACCGGTCATTGCAGCAGCTTCGACCGTGCTGGTCGCTGTCTCTCTCGTTCTCATGGTCGGGGTAAAACTACTGACAGGCAGACGGGCAAAATAGCAGTCTCAACCAAACAACAAAGGATATTAACATGGTCAAATTTGATCACACGCCGAAGGCTTGCCGAGGCCCTTCAACCATTTCGTTCGCGACAATGGCAGCGATCACGATCTTCTCGTCTGCCTCGGTGGTGCGCGCCGAAAGCGTCACTATCGCCACAACCGGAGGGACTTACGAGAAAGTCCTGCGTGATGCCTGGTTCGAACCGTTTACGAAAGTGACAGGAATCGAAGTTGTCACGGTGTCTGCCACGGATGCGGAAAAGCGCGCCAAGGCATCCGCCATGGTACGGACCGGCAATGTGACGTGGGATCTGTTTCTTGACGGAGAAATTCAGACTGGCTCCCAGGCACACTTTGATGTCGCCGAGGATCTCACGGAGTTCTGCAAGAGCTTTGCCACAAGCGCGGACCTTGTTTTCGATGCCTGCACAAGGGGTGGCGTACGTCTGCAATCAACCGCAACGCTTCTGGTGTTCAAGCCGAGCGGCGATGGCAATCATCCGAAAAACTGGGCGGATATGTGGGACACCAAGCGATTCCCGGGGGGGCGGGCCTTTCCGAATTTTGATGACCCCTGGCGAGTGATGGCAGCAGCACTCCTCGCAGATGGTGTGAATAAAGACGCGCTGTTTCCTCTGGACATCGAAAGGGCCTTGCGCAAACTCGACGAAATTCGCCCTGCCGTCGAGCTATGGTGGAAAACCGGCGATCAGAGTGTGCAAGGCTTTCGCAACGGTGACTATAATCTCGGCCAGATTTGGCTCACCCGAGCAAAGGCCCTGCAAAATGAGGGGTTTGATATTGGCTGGAGTTACGATGGTGCCTTTTTGGTCGGCGATCGCATAGCGCTCATAAAAGGCGCAAAAAACCGGGAAAACGCCCTCAAACTCGTAACCTTCTGGCTGGATAACCCCGACGTGCAGGCAAAAGCCTGCGAGCAACTTTCCTGCACGCCGCCGAGCCGAAAATCGATTGCAATGATGTCCGCGGCGGGTCGGGCCGGATTGCCCTCTGCTGCTGATGTCGAAAGCAGGATAATCGTTCCGGACGCTGACTGGATCAATTCTAACATGGCGATGCTGATCCAGCGCTGGAACGAGTGGATCCGCTGATCTTCATTTCAGCACGGTGTTCCGCCCAGAGTCGGGCGGGACGGAAATATCTGGTTCTCTCCGCACTTTGGCATGCTGGGAACCAAGTGGAATGGTTTCGGCGGCGTTAAGGAACGTTGAATGCGTCGCAAGCACTCCGTGCACGAGCTGGATGATGGCCCGATTGGGCGAACTTCGACAGCGTCGTCACGTATTATGCCGACTGTTACGAACTGCTCTCGATTGAAGATCAGGGCAGGCTGGTCTCCGGTTCGATCTTTGGGGGAAGCTGACGCCCAAGGCGTATTAGAGGTGCAGTCGCTCATGGACCTCAAGCCTCCGCTGCAAGCGGTTCTGCATTCCCGTACGGCGATCGCAATCATGATTATGCCGGCCAGACAGCTTCCACGGTCTTCTGGGGAGCCTGTCGCGCTTCTTCGACCGCGCCGCCGTGCAGGTCGACAACCACATAGCCAACGGAGCCGACAAGTCCAACGTGCTCACAATGGGGCCTTCGTCACGTCCTTTTGCGCTACGTCTGGTTGATGAAGTGCGTCATCTCGCTCGCCTCCCGCTATTTCCCGCATACCAGTAATATTGCCAGTCGCTTCCTTCGACTGGCGTGGCTCTGTAGCCCCTTGCCCGCTTCCGCCGTGCCAGTTCCAGAAACATGGCTACAGCGTCCAACTCTTGCCCAAACCTGTGGAGCATAGTCTGTCCGCGTGCACCAATACGTCCCCAACGCCGCATCAGGCAGAGTTCGCCGAACAAATCCCGTTCAATGGACAAGGCATAAAAGCGTGCCATGTTTTTGGACGGTTCCTTGCGCTCGAAATAAAGATGAAAGTGCTGTGTGATCATGCCCAAGATTCGCGCGAACGGAATCTCTGGTCCAACGACATTTCTGAATCGGTCCGGATAAACCGATTCATTTTTGTGAAGTCTCCAATGGACTACATGATTTTTCCCGCCAACCGGCGCCATCACGTCCGGCGCTATTTGGGGACGACCAAGGCGGGCGAAATTAAGTGATCACCTGCATTATTTCTGGATGTGGAATAAGGTTCATCCGGAGACTTAGCCCGTCTACAATAGAAGTTCGCTTTTTCAGGACTGTCGGAATGAATGCCTCATCCTCGTTTCTTGGCTTCCCCGCCCACATGGCGAATGATCGTTTGCCTCGTATGGTGATATTTGGTGTCGGTCACGGCAGCACCTATCCGGGCAAAGATAGCCGTGGCTACACCTTGGCTGCCGACGCCATCCGCGCTGCAAGCCAGGACGATGCCGGACTTGTTGAACACTGGGATTTCGACATGGGTGGCCCACTTTTCAATGGGGGCCCGCAATGCTGCTTGGATGCGGGTAATATCCAGACTACTATGTATGACAATGAGGGTAACCGAGCCCGTATCGAGGCGAAAACGCTTGAAATCCTGAAGTCGCAGGCCGTCCCGATCCTGCTCGGCGGCGACTGCTCGGTGACATTTCCCTTCCTCGCCAGTTTTAAGGACCAGGGTCCGGTCTGGGTTTTGCAGATTGATGCCCATCTCGACTGGCGTGACGAAGTCTACGGTGAACGCTATGGCTATTCCAGTCCAATGCGCCGGGCGAGCGAGATGCGCCACGTCGCTGGCATCGTGCAGGCCGGTCTGCGTAGCGTCGGCAGCGCAGGTCCGGCTGATGTCGATGCAGCAAGATGTTATGGCAGTCACCTTGTAACGGCTCGTGAGATTCATGCCCAGGGGGTCGAGGTCGCTCTTGGCCATATTCCGCAGGGCGCGCGGGTCGTCATCACCCTTGACTGCGACAGCCTTGACCCCAGTATCATGCCGGGGGTGGCTGCGCGCACCCCCGGTGGGCTTTCCTATACTCAGGTGATCGATCTGATAGCAGGCGTGAGCACGCGGGCAAGTATCGCAGGATTCGATCTTGTCGAATTCTATCCGCCCGCCGACATCGACGGGATGTCCGCGCTGACGGCCGCGCGCATTATCGTAAATACGATCGGCTCAATCGCCCGGCAGGTTTAAAACGATAGCGTTAACGCAGGCGCGCGCCCCGCCACTGCAAACCTCCCCGGCCATCATACCAGAAATGCCCCGGAAGGATAAATGCTGTATCGGATCATGATTGTAGACGTTTCAGGCTCGGACAAGACTTGGCCAGCACCCCTTCCAGGGCAGCCTCCTAACCTTCCCAGCCATGCCGTCAACGTCTAGATGACGAGGGCCTGTCGGACGCTACGCTTGAAAGGGGACCGCATCTGCGGTCAACTCCGTTTGGTGCATCCGCTGCGCTTGCTGCCCTTCTCCCCGTTTCCCCCGCTCTACGATGCTTCGTGGATCTCGCCAATGGGCAAGCAGGCTTGCGCCTGTCCGTTCGCCAGAAAATCGGTTTTCAGCGACTGGGCACCGAACCTTCCGATTTTCAGCCGGCCAGACCCATGACCAGCCCCACGCATCACCGGGGAGCGGGCTTTGCCCTTCCCCCTTCGTTCCGGCGGATGTGAGAGCACATCCACCAGAACGGTGGTAAAGGCTTCGCCCATTGCGGGGCTTGCTCATGAACCAAGGCAACAATGGAGAGCCAATCATGACCGTTTACACCTCGTCCGCACGTTTTGACACTGGCCGCGCTTTGAGTGAAGACGAGCTCCGCAAGGCTGCGTCGTCAATTTTCGCGACCTCGGCGCATGAAAGCAGGTCGCGACGGTTCCAGCCAATTCCGACAATCGAAATCCTGCGCGGGCTTATGAAGGAGGGTTTTGTGCCTGTCGGGGCAAAACAATCAGCCAGTCGCATTGAGGGAAAGGCCGATTATACCAAGCACCTCATTCGTCTTCGCCGCATCGATGACGGCAAGATCTATAACGTCGGTGACACCGTCTGCGAAATTCTGCTCAAGAACGCCAATGACGGCACCAGTTCCTACGAGTTGATGGCTGGCCTGTTCCGGGTGCGTTGCCTGAACTCACTTGTGACGCAAACCGGCACGGTCGAGGAGGTCAAGGTCCGCCATTCCGGCGACGTACAGGCGAAAGTCATCGACGGGACCTATGCCGTACTTAGAGCCGCAGAGAATACACTTCGGGCCCCGCAGGACTGGGCAAATATGCGTCTCAACGAAGAGGAAAAGCAAATTCTTGCGCAAGGGGCGCACTTGCTGCGCTTTGGCGATGCGAAAACACCCATTCAGCCAAAGCAGCTTTTGAGGCAACGCCGCGCCGATGATGTCGCTGACGATCTCTGGACGACATGGAATGTGGTGCAGGAAAACACTATCAAGGGCGGTATTCGCGCGATCGATCGTGATGATCCCCGCCATCCTCGCCGCGTACGATCCCGCGCCGTGACTGGCATCGATCAGGACATAAGGCTCAACAAGGCACTTTGGCTTATTGGTGCCGAAATGGCGAAGTTGAAGGGCATACGTTGATGCGCCCTACCATCTCAAATTTATCGGCCCGGAACGCTGCATTTAACTGCCGTCCAGCCCAGCCGGATTGGAGCGATTTTACAAGTCTCGTCCTTGGTGGCTGCGTCGATACCTCTGCCAGGGATTATGACGGAACCTGCATTGAGGGCGGCAAGTCCCGCGCAGAAGCGGAGTTTTTCACGATCTATGGAGAGCTCGCTGCAGGAGGATACCAGATACTCACCGATAGCCCGGATTTTGACGCGGCGCAGCGGATTGCTGCTGATCTATGCTATTTTAGCGGATTGACCCTCAAGGTCGAATGCTAGAAGACATTTGCGGACGCGCTGGAGATGCGGCGTAACCAATAGGCCGGGTTTTGCGAGGAACCCGGCCACTCGCCCCACCCCGCCTATCAATAGCGGCTGGCCGGAGTTGCTTTTTATATGGAACGGGCGAGGTGGATCCAGTCGATCCCGACTTCCCCCATCGATCGCTACGCTGCAACTGCCGCGGCTGGCCTTGTGGCGGACCTGGCGTGAGAGAATTTCCAAAACCGGCCCCGCACGTCTTTCATCATCGCGGCGGGGGCGGGCTTTTTCCCACTCATTTTTTGGCGAAACAAGTCCGATCAATCATGCGGAATCGCAATAAACCGACACTATGCAACCGCAATAGCGTCCATTTCAAAAAGAATGTCAGGGTGGAAAAACGCCGATACCTGTACGAGGGTGCTGGTGGGTGCGTTTTGCGTTGAGATGAATTCATCTCTGACGCGACGAAGCGTCGGAAGCTCACATATATCGCTGAGATAGAGTCCAATCTTGACCAATGCGTTGAAGTCGGCGTCGGCTGCCTTTAAGGCAGCACCCATGTTTTCGAAAACTTTTATCGCCTGAGCCTCGAAATCATTTTTCCCAACCAGAGAGCCATCGGCGTTCAACGGAACTTGCCCGGAAATGTAAATTGTCCTCGCCGCTGCCGATACGATAGCGATATGGGAGTAATTTGCAGTGGGTGGAAGGTTTTGTGGGGACAGAAACTCGACGTCAGGGACCATTCGTCAACTCCAATTCCTGGCTCTTTGCGGTGCGCGCGCCGTGAGGCGGACGATGTCGGTCACCCTGCGCCAGTCGAGGTTAGGTGTTCGATTAATTGGCGCCATGCATGTCATAACGTCACTAAAGTAAAGAAGTTTGCGGTATTCGCAAATGCCTATATCGGCGTTTTGTTTGCTGGCTTCTGGAGACGCTGGCGGTTTGCATTGATCGTCGTGAACAGTTTGGCACGCCGTCGATACGCACGGATATGTTCCGGACGACATCTTGCACCCTCGTCGCGACACTGCTTGGTCTCACAGACGCAGGGGTTTACGCCAAGGTGGATAATTCACGCGCCACTGTAGAAACAAAAGCGAGTGATGCAGGGCTTTCAACCGTCGTGTGGCTTGCTGATGTTTTTGCACAGTCAAAGCGCTTCGCCAGTTCAGACAAGCAACGTGATATCAACCCTAAGAGTGATACTGGTGATCGCCGTGTACCTCTCCGCGTTCTTCCATTTGAATCGTCGAGTGCGCGATACCGAAACGATTTACAAGCATCTGCTCGATCTGCCCCCTGACGGCAGTGCCGTTGGCTTGCCTGTCCAGAGCAACGTGTGCTGTAAAACTAATCTCCCTGCCTGACATCGACCACAGGTGAAGATCATGAACATCGGCAACGCCCGAAACACAAGAGATTGCCTGTCGAACGTCTTTCAGGCTCAACCCTGATGGCACGCCTTCCAGGAGGATGTTTGTCGTATCGCGAAGAAGGGTCCAGGTGCGTGGCAGGACCCAAACAGCGATGAGCACAGCGACAATTGCATCAATCCATGACCACCCCGTGAGATAGATTGCCGTTGCACCCGCAATCACACCAAGCGAACCGAGCATGTCGGCCCAAACCTCCAGATATGCGCCTTTCACGTTCAGGCTCTCCTTTCGTCCCGCGGCAAGAATTCGCATGGAGACGAGGTTTACCAGCAGGCCGAGAGCAGCAACAATCAACATTCCGGTTGATCCTACAGGTTCCGGGTTGCGGAAACGGTCAATCGCCTCAACGAAGACGTAGATGGCGACGGCAAAAAGCAGCAGAGCGTTAAAGGCGGCCGCGAGAACCTCAAAACGCTTGTACCCAAACGTACGCTTATCATCTGCGGCGCGATTTCCAATCTTGATGGCCATCAGGGCTATGGCGAGTGCCGCTACATCCGTCATCATGTGAGCTGCATCGGAAAGAAGTGCCAGGCTATTGAAGTATAGACCCGCGACGACCTCGGCGACGAGAAAGACTGATGTCAGCGTCAATGCAATACGCAGCATCCTAACATTCGCTCCGGCGGTGTGATCGTGACTATGTGCTTCTTGGTCGTGGGACAACACTCATCCTCCTGATGGGCCTTTGAAGCATTGATATTATCTGCCGATCGTCAAGGCCACGTCGGGTGGTTACGGACTATCTCGATTTCCATGCATTTGAATGTTCATGGGTCGCCCGTAATTTGCGGGCATCGCGGTCGGGGCGAACACTGATTATTGTGTTGATCAGCTGGTGATTTGAGCAAAGCACGACATCTCGGACGAAACCGGAGCCGAAGAATTCCCAATTGAGCGACATATCGCTTGGGTCGGCCGATAACCATAATATGACTTGAAATATCAAGTTTTATTGTTATAGAAGCGACGGAATCTGGATTGGATGACCACCCCTTGCTGGACATAACAACGCTTTACGTGACGGAATACGAGCGGCTTCGCTCATTCGTGCGGCGCATGGTCCGCAATCCCGATACGGCCGAAGACCTGGTCCAACAGGTGTTTGCGAACATCCTCGGCTCCGGCGGCAGCTCCAGTCCTCATAATGCGGCCTATGTCAGGCGGGCGGTGCGAAATCTTGCCCTCAATTATCTGCGGGACTCAGGCCGGCATTCACAGGTGGAGATGGTCTGTGCTGCGACAGACGATATAGCGGATACGAAGCCTTCACCGGAGATGGTGGTCCTTTATCGCAGCGAACTCCGCAGGCTTCTCATGGCTATCGCCCAATTGCCCCCGCGTCGGCGGCAGGCTTTCGTGCTTAACAGGATCGAGGGTCTTTCCTATGACGAAATCGCCCGGCACATGGATATTTCCCGCAACACCGTGATCACGCAGGTGGTTGCTGCCATGGCGGAACTCGATCGTCGCCTGGGCGCGGAATAACCGCAGCTTTACATTGGTTTCCCTTCGCCATCTGTCCTATAGATCACCGGAGATGGAAATCGGTGAAACCGACACAACAGCTGGATAGACAGAGCCGGCGAATGACAGGCTGCCATGCAGGACGACGAGACTGATCCAATCTACATGGAGGCGCTGGAATGGTTCGTCCGGATGAAAGAGGAGCACGCCAGTGAAAGGGACCGGCTTGACTTCGAGACCTGGCTGGCCGCCCGCCCATCCCATCGCATCGCTTATGATCGGGCTCGGACATTGTGGGATCGCTTCGATGTGGTGAAGCCGGAATTCGAGCGGCAGCAGCCGGGGGCAATCGGCAGGCGCGGCGCCCTTCTTGGCGGTCTGGCGGTACTGATCGCAGCGCCGGCTGCATATCTTTATACCCGTGCAGACCTGTTTGCGGATTTCCGAACCGATATCGCCGAACGCCGCTCATTCCCTCTGCCTGACGGCAGCTCTGTCGAACTCGGTGGCTATTCCGCCCTTTCGATGCAATATTCCGGCGGTGAACGGCATCTCATCCTGCACCGCGGCCAGGCTTTTTTCCAGGTGGCTGCCGATATCAACCGGCCATTTATTGTTCAGGCCAAGAAGGGTCGCATACGGGCGCTCGGAACCGAATTCGACGTCAAGATCATGTCCGATATCGTGACGGTATCGGTTATCGAGCATGCTGTCGCGGTTCAGACGCCTGGAGCGAATGACGTCGTGGTCCAGTCCGGATGGCAGCTCGATTATGGCGCCGACGGCATCCGGCCGCTGACACAGGCGGATGCGGCCACCGTACAGGCCTGGCGCCGTGACCGCATCGTTTTCGAGGATGTTCCCCTTCGGCGGGTCCTTGCCGAGCTCGAACGCTACCGCCGCGGTCGTATCATTCTGATGGACCAGTCAATCGGCGATGTTCCAGTCACCGCGATCTTTGACACGAGGCATACCGAAACCGCGTTGCAGACAATTGCAGACACCTTGCCGCTCCGGATTTTAAACGCGAATGGCTATGTAACGGCCATCTATCGCCGATAAACCAGAAAAAACTAGAAAAAAAATGCAGCCGCCAGTCATTAGATCGGTCTTCCCAAGTGTCTGACACCATGAGGGTAGCAGCAAAGATTGACCCTCAAGCGAAAACTGAACCCGTGAGGCGGGTTTTCGGACACAGGGGGCGGTTATGCAGAACGAACACGTATCAGGACAGCGTAGGCATATAGAAGGCGGCGTAACTGTCCGACGGCTGCCGCTATCCTTTTTCCGCCGGTCCCTGATGCTCGGAACCGCCCTTGCCCTTGCCTGCGCAGTTCATCCGCTACCAGTACATGCTCAATCGACACAAACAACCGCACGTGAGCGCAGGATTTCTTTCGATATCCCGTCCCAGCCGCTTTCAAGGGCTCTGGTCGCTTATTCAAGCACAACCGGTACCCAGCTGTTCTTCGACGCCAATCTCGCACGAGGGAAAAGCGCTCCGGCCGTGCGGGGCTCGTTTACCCGCAACGATGCGATCGCGCAGTTGCTCGCCGGGTCAGGCCTCGATCACCGCATCAACGGCAGCACCATAACGATCACCGGATTAAACGCGCCGGCCGGAAATGGCGGCATCTCGGCGGATGGCTCGACACTGCTTGACCCCATCCTCATCGAAGGCATCAATAACTGGAATTCGCCCCCGGTCTACGCCGGCGGCCAGATCGCAACCGGCGGAGCGCTCGGCGTTCTTGGCAATCGCGACGTGATGAGTACACCCTTCACCGTCACGAACTATACGGCGAAACTGATAGAGAACCAGAACGCGCAATCCGTCGCAGATGTCGTAAAGAACGATCCGGCCATCCGCAACGTCGAGCCGACCAACGTCGGCAATGGCAACTACTTCATTATTCGCGGCGTCCAGGTTGGCAATGGTGCCCTGGCTTATAACGGGCTGTTCGGGGTCGCACCCAACAGCCAGACCACCCTTGCGGGCATAGAACGTGTCGAGATTCTGAAAGGTCCGGGCGCTTTCCTCGGCGGTCTTTCGCCAAGCGGGGTCGGGGGCGTGATCAATCTCGTGCCCAAACGCGCCGAAGATGAGCCGCTCACACAATTTACCACTACCTACACGACCGACAGCCAATTTGGTGGGCATCTGGATATCGGCCGCCGTTTCGGCGACGGCAAGGAGTGGGGTGCCCGTGCCAATATCCTGTATCGCAACGGCGATACATCGATTTCGGACCAGGCGCAGGAATTGTCCAACGGAACGGTTGCTCTGGACTACCGGGGCGAACGCTTCCGTTTTGCCGTGGATCTTGGGCAGCAGGTGCTTGATACCGAGCGGATGAGCAATACGGTTATAGCAGCGCCCGGCGTTGCGCTGGCGCGCCCACCAAAACCCCAGGAAGGCTGGGTGTCCCCCTGGAACTACAGCGATTTCACCGACCGTTATGCGGCTGTTTCGACGGAGTTTGACATTTCCGACCAGCTGTCGATTTACGCCAAGGGCGGCCTGAGCTCCATGGACTGGAATCAGGCGGTCGAGGCAGGGACCGGTCTCCTGCCGAATGGTGATTTCACCGCTACAGGCCGACGATACCTGATTGACATAGACCGCCGGTCCGCAGAAGCAGGCCTGCGCGCCAGTTTCGATACCGGCCCGGTGTCCCACGACGTCACGCTTTCCGTGAACGGTTATCGCGCCGACCGGAGTTCTGCGACGACCCGGGTTCTGTCGGTAACGCAGTCCAACATCTATAATCCCGTATTTGCACCAGCGCCGACCATCATCGACACGCCGATCGGACTGCAAAGTGAAACGACCTTCACAAGCGTTGCACTGTCCGATACGCTTTCCGTATTCGATGAACGACTGCAACTGACGCTCGGGCTGCGCAAGCAATATGTCGAGGTTGATAATTTCAACATCGTGACAGGATCAAAAACGGGTGCTTATGAAAGTGATGCACTGACGCCCGTCGTCGGCCTGTCGGTGAAGCCGTGGGACAATACCACGATATATGCCAGCTACATCGAAGGGCTGAGCGCCGGTCAGACCGTACCCGATACCTATTCGAATGGCGGCGAGGTACTTTCCCCTTACGTCACCGAACAATATGAGGCCGGCGTGAAGGTTGACTGGGGTGATATTCTCACTACGCTGAGCATTTTCCAGACCACACAGGCTTCCGGCGTCGCCAACAGTGCAAACAACACCTTCAGTGCCGACGGTGAAACCGTTTATCGTGGTGTTGAATTTAACGTGGCGGGCGAAATTACGCCATCGCTTCGCGTTCTGGGTGGGCTTGTTCTGCTTGACGCAGAGACGACAAAGACGGCGAATGGTCTTTATGACGGAAAAAAGGCTGCCGGCGCACCGGATTATACCGTCACGCTCGGAGCGGAATGGGATCCCGAGTTCCTTTCCAACCTGACCCTGTCGGCACGGATGAATTCCACCGGTTCATCCTATGTGGATGCCGCCAATTTGCAGAAAATGTCCGGATGGAACACCTTCGATTTTGGCGCGCGCTATACCTGGGAGCGGGAAAATGCCCAGCCGATCATCTTCCAGGCCAATCTCACCAATGCTTTCAACGAAGCCTATTGGAGCACCTTCCCTGGATTTAACCTGCTGTATCCCAGCGCATCGCGCGCCCTGACCATTTCAACCACCTTCAAGTTTTGACCGGGGCGAATTATGATGCCTTGCTTTTCGCGGCGCGCATTTCTGGCGGCCGGTGCTTCGATGACGCTGCCTGCGCCATCAGCGTCGCCTGCCCCGGACGGGCGACGAAGGGTGGAAACATCTTTTGGGGGCGTGGACATCCCCGCAAGTCCGCAGCGTGTACTTGCGGTCGATTCCCGTATTAGCCTGGAATCGGCGCTGGCTCTCGATCTGCCGATAGCCGGTTACAGCCACAGTCGAGCGCGACCCTGGGTTCCCGTGGCCGATAACGTGCCGATGCTGACGGCTCCGCCGGACCTCGAACAGATCCTCACGCTGGCACCGGACCTGATCTTGTGTCCGGACTCCTCGCCCAGTTCCGACTGGTGGCCATTGATCCGGTTGTCGTCCATCGCGCCGGTTCTGCCCTCCAATCATCTTCAAAGCTGGCAGGTCAATCTGCAGCAACTCGGCAACTGGCTCGGCAAGCCACAACTCGTGCAGCAGCGCCTCAGCGAACACGACAGACTGATCGCGGATGTCCGTTATCAACATGCCGATACGCTGGCGCTCCAGCGTTTTGCCGCACTCTATTACGATACGGTCAAGCGGCGCGCGATGGTTTGCAGCCAGGGTACCGGCTACGGTCTTGTCATGCCGGCGCAGGTGCTGTCGGAACTCGGCGGACAGGAGATCGGCGCGGACCGGCTCGGCCCCTATGGTGAGGTGGCGCTGGAGTGTTTCGGCGAGGTCTTTGGCGATGTCGATGCTATTCTGCTGATCGATTTCGGCAATGGCGCCGCACGCCATCTATCCGCAGAGCCCTTGTGGCAAAGGTTGCCCGCCGTTCGCGCCGGTCGCGTCCATCTCATCAATGGAAACTGCGTGTTCGGTTCATTTTACACGGCGCGATACCTGGCGCAGGGCTGGCGCAGCCTTCTCGTCAGAGGCAAACCGCAATGACGTTGATCGCCGGCAGCAGACTGCGTGTGATCCTGATTGTCCTGTGCTGCGGCCTCATACTGTCAGCAACGCTCCTGCTTGGCCTTTCCACCGGAGCCCGCCATATGTCTTTCGGAACCATCCTCGACGCAGTTCGCAGCCGCGCCGATGATGAGGCAAGCCTGATTTTGTGGGATATCAGGCTACCCCGCGTCATGCTTGCCGCACTGGTGGGGGCTGCCCTGGCCATATCCGGGGGCATCATTCAATCCGTCACCCGCAATCCCCTGGGCGATCCCGGTCTGCTTGGCATCAACGCCGGCGCCGGACTGGCGATCATCATGGGAACGGGATTTTTGGGAACAGACATCGTTTCCTCGCCTTTCTGGCTCGCTGCCATCGGCGCGGGTCTGGCGGCTTTCACCGTGCAGGCTCTGGCAGGCATCCCCACGCCAATGCGCCTCACGCTGGCCGGTATCGCCGTCGGTGCCTTCTGCTTTGGCCTGACACAGGCCATTGCCCTGGTCGATCCGGACCGTTTCGACCTCGTCCGCAACTGGCGCGCCGCCTCGCTGGCGGCGGCAACGGTAAAAAATGTCGTCGCATCGCTCTGGATGTTCGGCCCGGGCTTTCTGCTGGCGCTGTGGATTGCGCCACGCATAAGTCTGATCGCCCTCGGCGACGAGCGGGCGGCCTCGCTTGGTGTATCCGTAAACCGCACGAGATTGATAAGTCTCATAACCGTGATGCTGCTGGCGGGAGGCTCCACGGCAGCCAGCGGCCCCATTGCCTTCATCGGACTAGCTGCCCCGCACATCGCGCGGCGGGCGGTGCGGGCTGGCGAAGGTTTGACGCTGGCTGTTGCCGCTTTCATCGGTGCTGAACTGGTCATTCTGGCAGACGCGATGGCGCGCACGGCCGTCGCGCCGGACGAGATTCCCATAAGTGTGGTGATCGCCGTGCTCGGCGCGCCATTTCTCATTTTCATGGCGCGCCGGCGACAGCCCACGCGCCAGGCCTAGAGGACGGACCGATGCGGCAGCCTGCGGAGAGGCATTTTTCACGGGTCCCCCTGCGCAGAGCGGGATGGAGCACCTTTTTTATCGCGGTGTGCCTCGGCCTGACCATTGTGGCGTTGGCTACGGGGACGCTTTCGACCAGCCTGCAGCAGGTGGTGATCGCTCTGTCAGGCGAAGGTGACCCATCCATCAAGCTCGCTGTCCTTGAATGGCGCGCACCACGCGTTGCTGCCGCAACCCTCGCCGGAATGGCGCTCGGCATGGCTGGCGCACTGTTCCAGACCTTGCTACGTAATCCGCTCGGAAGCCCCGACATTCTCGGTTTCGATTCCGGCGCCTTCACAGGCGCGCTGCTGGCCATGCTCGCTGGGGCCTCCCAGGTGATGATCGCCATCGCAAGCCTGGCAGGAGGAATGCTTGCGGGTGGGTTCGTCTATGGTCTTGCCACCCCCCGCAATACCGGCACGGAGCGCATTATTCTGATCGGCATAGCGGTCGGTGCGTTCTTCATGGCATTGAACGACTGGGTCGTCATGACCGTGCAACTCGATATGGCACTCGCGGCCGCCAACTGGAAAGCAGGATCACTGAACGGGGCAGATGGAACCAGACTTTACCTGGGCCTGCTGATGCTGTGCCTGCTTGTGCCTGCGGCGCTGGCCTGTGCACGCCCCTTGCATATCCTCGAACTGGGAGAGGACAGGGCCGCCAGCCTGGGAGAAAACGTTGCGGCAACGCAACTGAAGATCGCCGTTATCGGACTGGCTCTGACGGCGGTGGCAACCTTCGTGGCCGGTCCAGTCGGGTTCGTGGCATTGATTGCACCAAGGATTGCCTTTTGGCTGACTGGCAGCGCTTCGATCCCGCTCTTCGCCTCCTGCCTGTCCGGCGCCGTGTTTTTGCTCAGCAGCGACCTTGCCGGCCGAATTCTGTTCCTGCCCCGCATTATACCTGCGGGGGCAATGACAGCCGCATTGGGAGGTATTTATTTCGTCGCACTGTTGTGGATCAGGAGAAACGGTAAAGGAGCGGCGGCATGAATGCCTCTTGCCCTGCCATTCATACCGAAGCCCTTTTTGCTGCACCCGGCCGCACCCCGGTTTTGCGCGACGTCAATGTGCGTTTTCCACGCGGAGCCTTTTCTGCGATTATCGGGCCGAATGCATCGGGCAAATCGACCTTGCTGCGCTGTCTGGCGAGGTTGCTGTCCCCGTCCTCGGGACACGCGTTTCTCGACGGGACCGATGTTGCGCACCTCGAGCGCCGCGCTTTCGCAAAAAGGGTCGGTTTCCTGCCGCAACAGGCGCAATTCCCCGACGGAGCAACAGCGCTGGACCTGGTTCGGCGCGGCCGTCATCCCCACCACGGTTGGTTCCGTCTCTGGTCTTGCGCTGATGAGGCAGCCGTGGAAGAGGCCATATCCGTCACGTCCATCGGACCCTTCGCGCTGCAGCCGGTCAATCAGCTGTCGGGCGGGCAAAGGCAAAGAGTGTCTCTGGCCATGCTTCTTGCACAGGGAACCGATATTCTCCTACTGGATGAACCAACCACCTATCTCGATCTTGCCCACCAGATCGAGATGCTTGAAATCTGCCGGGGCCTCATCGCCAGCAATAGAACGATTATCGCGGTGATGCATGACTTGACCCTCGCCGCGCGCTACGCAAGCCATCTGGCCATTGTCCATCGGGGAACGGTCATTGAGCAGGGCAGGCCCTGGGATACCCTGACGCAAACAGCAATCGAGCACGTCTTCGGATTAAGGTGCACCATCATGCCGGATCCGGACTATCAGACACCGGTTATCCTGCCCAGAGCAGCGACGAGTTTCCCTTGCCACGGGCGATAGCCCGGCAGCACCTGAGTTCATCGCCGTTGCGAAAATGCAGGTCGTTGAAGCACTGTTGATTGGAATTCATTTGTCGTCCATCAGGTGATCGATATTTGTTTTTTCTAGAACCTGGCGTGAGCCTGAACCAGAACGTGCTCCCCTTGGCAGCCCGGTGATGGTGAATATGCCGGCAAGGAAGCAAGAGTACCATGATATCTTTATGCAACTCAGCCTTTGGCCGGGCCAGGCACACGGCAACCAAAACCGTGACGCGCCCTTTTGAAAACCAGCTTGCTTGTGCTGAGAGCGACGTCTGATTGAGGGGCCGTGTAAAAAACTGGAAGACGAAGTCGGAATTACCGGTGCGAAAGAGTATCACTTGCCTCTTTATGCCAGGGCGATGACTTCACGAAGACCGATATGGAAACAGTCTGTTGATTGAGGTTGGGATGCCAGATTTTCTTGTCCATGCGAAAAGTCCTGCCGTCCGGGCGGGCCTCATTATTCCCGGTGCCGTCATGATGATCATGATCGGTTTTTCAGCTTTGCCGTTCCTGAATGAAACCCTTGTCGCACTTTTCACGACCGTCGCTTTGGCGTCCGGTCTTCTGGGTGGTCTCTTCCACCTTCTCGGTATCATGCCTCCGGCACTTGCCATTGAAGAGATCGAATGGAGGAAAAAACATCCCGAAGAATATGGAGCCGAGGACTGGCAGGTGGTGCCGTTTTTGCAGAATGTCCTGGTTCGCATCCAGGCGATGTAAAATCCTGCCCGATAAGCTTTAGATCCTCTTGCCCCGCCGCTTCGAGCGGTAGGAACAGGCCCGTGGGGTTCCGCTTTTTGGAGCCCTATCCCGAACACCCGCCTTCGATCGATGGCGGCCGTCCAGGGCCGGCCTTTGATGAGGAACGCAAAGCGGGGCCAGTCGGTCCCGCCTCCCCGAAGGGACGCTATGCTGAGGCTCCTGCGGCTGGCCTGGTTCCGCTCCCAGCGTGTCGAGAATTCCCGAAATCCCGCCCTACGGCCGGCGCTATGCTGATTTCTCCGATGCTCTCCATTTGGCTGGATCGACCGCGGTTCGCAGGCTCGCCTTGTCGATCACCTATGGGCATTCTCCAGGCGACACCGGGCAATCTGGACGTTTTCCACTGTTTCCCAAGGCCTTCTGTGTTTTTTTGGTCAGCATGGTCCGTGCCCCTCCCCTCCCCTCCCCTCCCCTGCCCGTGCCCACGTACAGCCGAGCCTGGCTGCCGCCTGCTTTGCTCTGAGCGGGATCGCACCGGAGCGCGCGCTGATCGCTCGCTGCGGTTGCCAGGTCCCGATGTTACGGGCCACAATCTTCATGGGTCAAACGGGGAAAATCAGCCGGTTTTGCGATCTCGTCGGCCAGTCCTCGGACAATGGTTTTCTACGCGGTTTCACTGCGCGATCTTCATACTCGCCTCTGTCCTGGTTTCCGGCACCAAAACACTATTGTGGCCGACTTACAAACAAATGAGCGATATCGCTCAAATAAAGTTGTTTTGCTTGAATAGCTTAGTGAGGCGACGATGGGTGTCTGTTGCTTTTCCCTTGCATTAAGGGGTTTTTGTCATATTGTTGTCATCGAGGAAAGATAGATATCGCTCAAATTGATGATCGATATCTATCAAATGGGAGGAAATCTGGTCGTGCTAACGCAAGCTGAAGACCGTCAGGCAAAGATTGTCGAGCTGCTCCGCGAGACGGGCTTCCTCGACCTGCGCACGCTCACGGAGCGACTTGATGTCTCCGTCGCGACTGTTCGGCGCGATCTAGGCGAGCTGGAAGAAATTGGGTTGCTTCGTCGCACGCATGGCGGTGCAGTCAGTGTCAACCAGGTCGCCCTTGATGCGACCAACGCGGCTCGCCTGGTATGGAAACAAACTGAGAAGGCAGCGATTGCTCAGACGGTTTCAGGCATGATCGTCGACGGCGACACGGTGCTGCTGGATTCAGGCACGACCGCCCTTGAGGTCGCTCGGGCGCTGGCGGGGCGCAGCAATCTGACCTTCATCTCCAACGGGCTCGATATTGTTGCCGAGCTCACCCGCGTCGAGGGCCGAAGCATCTACGCCGTCGGCGGTGAGTACTTCGAAACCAACAGGTCATTTGGCGGCCCCTTGGCGGAGCACTTCGTTCGTCAGTTCAATGTCGACAAACTGATCCTCAATGCTGCGTCAGTGGATGTCGACCGGGGCGTTGTCTGCACATCGACACCAGTGAACGCCAGCATCGCCCGAGCGATGATCGAGGTTTCTCGCCGTACGATCGTCGTGGCGGATCATTCGAAGTTCACGAAATCGAGCATGTCCGTCATCACAAGGATCGAGGATATCGGGGTCATCGTTACCGACGTCGGCTCAAAATCGATTATCGACGCGGCCCCCGAAAAGCTGCGGAAAAAGTTCGTCATCGCGAACTGACCCCTATTCCCATATCCGTCAACAGCATCTTGCCAAGCAGGAGACAACAGATGCTTTCGTCCAGCCGTAGAAACTTCATCATTGGAGCAAGCGTCGCTGCGCTTGCATCGACAACGAGCCTCAAATTTGCATTCGCCCAGGAGCGTAAAGCCCTGCGTATCGGCGTGAACGGCCTTCCCTCTACGCTGGAGCCGGTCAACGCCATCAGCAACGTCGGTCCCCGCATCATCAACCAGATCTTCGACACGCTTCTTGTTCGAGATTTCTTCCAAAATGGCGCGCCAGGCAATGGCATTAATCTGATCCCGGCACTTGCAGAGAGCTTCGAGCGCATTGATGACAACTCAGTGCGGTTCAAGCTTCGCCAGAAGGTCATGTTCCACAACGGGGTGGAGATGACGGCCGACGACGTCGCCTATACGTTCTCGTCTGAACGTCTGTGGGGACCGGAAGCGATCAAGGCGATTCCCCTCGGCAATGCCTACTCGCTTGACTTCGATGAACCCCTCGTCGAGGACAAATATACGGTGGTGCTGCGCACCAAGACCCCAACCCACCTTACCGAAAGCTATGTTGCTTCCTGGATGGGCCGTATCGTTCCCAAGGATTATTACAAGAGCCTTGGGCCGGTCGGCTTCGGCAACAAGCCGATTGGCACAGGTCCGTACAGGTTCGTCGAGATGATCGCTGGCGACCGTGCAGTGGTAGAAGCGAATGACGCCTACTGGGGTGCGAAGCCGACGGCTTCGAAGATCACCTATCAGCTCGTCGCCGAGCCCGCCACCCGCGTCGCCGGACTGATCAGTGGCGAATACGACATCGTCACGACGCTGACGCCAGATGACATGGACCTGATCAACGGATATCCGGACCTGGAAACCCGCGGGAACGTGGTAGAGAACTTCCACATGTTCACCTTCAACATGAACCAGCCCGTGTTCAAGTCGAAGCAACTTCGTCGCGCACTGGCGCTCGCGGTCAATCGCCCGATCATGGTCGAGTCCCTCTGGAAGAACAAGGCAAGCATCCCGCACGGTTTCAACTTTCCGAACTACGGCAAGACCTTCGATCCGGACCGTCGGCCGCTCGACTACAATATCGAGGAAGCCAAGAGGCTGGTAAAGGAAAGCGGCTACGACGGAACTCCAATCACCTATCACACGATGGGTAACTATTACGCCAATGCAGTTCCTGCCTTGATGATGATGATCGAGATGTGGAAGCAGATCGGCGTCAACGTCGTGCCCAAGATCTACGCTCCGGGCGCTGGCCCCAAGGATCCGGACAGCTACATCCGCAACTGGTCCAACGGCCAGTGGATGACCGACGCCTGGGCCACCATGGTCTGCGAGTTCGGGCCGAAGGGCCAGGTGCAGAAGCGCTGGGGATGGCAGGCACCGGCGGAGTTCAACGAACTCTGCGTAAAGGTGTCCCAGTTGCGGGATGGCAAGGACCGCTTCGATGCCTACAACCGGATGCGCGACATCTTCGAAGAGGAAGCCCCCGCGGTCATCCTCTACCAGCCGTTCGATGTCTATGCCGCTCGCAAGGACGTCAACTGGAGACCCATCAGCTTCGAAATGATGGAATTCCGAAACAATCTCAGCTTCTCGTAACGACATCCAGCGTGACTGCGGTGCGCATTCGTGCGCACCGCTTCAGGGAGATAGTCCATGCCCAAGCTCTTGACGGTGCAAGACCTCGTCGTCGAAGTCCCGGCCCGTGGGATAAAGATCATCGATGGCATCAGCTTCTCACTCGATGCTGGACAGACACTTGGTCTGGTGGGCGAGTCCGGCTGTGGCAAGAGCATGACGTGTTATGCTGTTGCCAACATGCTTCCACGCGGTATCGCGCGTAGTAGCGGGGCCGTGATCTTCGAAACGGATCTCAATGCGGAAAAATCCAGGGCTCCGACGATCGCGATGATCTTTCAGGATCCCACAAGCAGCCTCAATCCAGTTCACACAATCGGCTACTATCTGGAATCCGCACTCTGGCGCCATCAAGGACTGAAGGGGAATGACGCCCGGCTCGAGGCAATGCGCCTGTTGGAACGGGTTGGCATCGATCGAGCCAGGAGCAGATTGCGCGCTTATCCCCATCAGTTTTCGGGCGGCATGAATCAGCGCGTGATGATCGCACACGCTCTTGCTGCAAAACCCCAGCTTCTCATTGCCGACGAGCCGACAACCGCGTTGGACGTGACGATGCAGGCCCAGATACTGCACCTGCTCGAAGAACTCAGAGCCGAGACGGGGATGGCGTTGATGATCGTCTCCCATGACCTCGGTGTCATCGCGCGCCTCGCGGACAGGGCGGCCGTGATGTATTGTGGTAAAATCGTCGAAACGGCCCCTGTCGCCGAACTGCTGCAGCGGCCTGCGCATCCCTACGCCCGCGCGCTGATCGACTGCATGCCAAGCATCGAACCCGGTGATCTCGAGCCTCCGGTTCCAATTCCCGGATCGGTGCCGCTCCTCGATCGTCTGCCGGACGGATGTCATTTCCATCCGCGCTGTTCACGCGCCAGCGGAGCATGCGCTGCCCGGTTCCCGGCCCCTGCCAACGTCAGTCCCGTCCACCAGGCCTCCTGCTACCATCCGGTGATCGCATGAATACGCCTCTGCTCCAGACCCGTGATCTCACAAAGGCCTTTCGTCACAGGACGGGGTTTTTCGCCAAGCCGACCAGCCAGCTTGCTGCCAACGCCATCACATTCCAACTGTCGCAACGGGAGCGTATCGGTGTTGTCGGTGAATCGGGCAGTGGCAAGTCTACGCTTGGTCGCCTTCTTCTTGGCCTTACACCCCCAACGAGCGGTGACGTCTGGTTCGAGGGCGTCAATCATCGCGATCTAAGCCCGGCCGAGTGGACGAAGTTCCGCATCCGCACGTCGCTCGTTCAACAGAACCCTTTATCCGCCCTCAATCCGCAGATGACGATCGGCCAGCAAATCGCTGAAGGTCTTCTGGTCCATCGCATCGTTGACCGATCCGGTGCACTGGAACGCGCGTCAACCATGCTCGAACGAGTAGGTCTCTCGAGGGTAATGATGGACCGCTATCCTCATCAAATGTCCGGTGGTCAGAGGCAGCGTGTTGTCATTGCTCGCGCCCTGATCCTGGATCCGAAGCTTGTCATCTTTGACGAGGCGGTGTCGGCCCTGGACGTATCCGTTCAGGCGCAGGTGGTCGCACTTCTGCGATCGCTCTGGCAGGAACTCGATCTCGCATACGTCTTCATTACTCACGATCTTCGCATCGTGCGTCACCTCGTCGATCGGATCGCCGTCATGTATCTGGGGCGAGTGGTCGAGACCGGCGATATCAAGTCCGTCTACGCATGGCCGCGCCATCCCTATACACGCGCCTTGCTCGCGTCGGTCCCAACCATGGATCCGCGCATGCGCAACATCGAGCCGCCCATCAAGGGAGAACTCGATGCCACGAAGACGGCGCAGGGCTGCGCCTTTCGGTCCCGCTGTCCCTTCGCGATCGGGAGATGCTCGACGGAGATCCCCGAGCTGAGAGCAACAGGCGGCCAGCAGGCAGCGTGCCACCGCGCCGAAGAATTGCCTCGATCGATCGCCTCCGAGTTGGTGGTTCCGCAGCGAGAGGAGCTGGCGCCATGACATCATTCGTCCTTGCCCGGTTCATCAGGGCTGTGGTGGTCCTGATCTTTACAGTTACGCTCGTATTTGTTGTTCTCAGACTGAGTGGCGATCCTGCTCAGCAGATGCTCTCGGATAATGCAGGCCCGGACGCGCTTGCAGCCTTCAATGCCAAATGGGGTCTCGATCGCTCGATAGCGGAACAGTACCTGATTTATGTCGCTAACGCGCTGCGCGGCGACTTCGGGATCTCGTTTGCCGACGGACGTGATGTCTTCACTGTTGTCAGCGAGCGTCTCCCCAAGACGCTCCTCGTGACGGTTTCCGCATTGCTTCTGAGTATTCTGATTGGGGTTCCCGCGGGAATTCTTGCGGCGGTGCGGCGTGAATCGGCAGTGGATAAGGGTGTTATGGCCGCGGCCGTTCTCGGCTACAGCATACCCAACTTTCTCCTGGGACTTGTGTTCATCTTTGTATTTGCCGTGTGGATACGCATTCTTCCCAGCTCGGGCAGCACGACCTGGAAGCATGCGGTCTTGCCGATCGCTACGTTTGCGCTGTTCAATGCCGCTGCAATTGCGCGTTTCATGCGATCGACGCTCATCGATGTGCTTGGCCAGCCCTACATCGCTGCAGCCCGCGCCGACGGTATTCCAGGTTGGGAAATAGTCCTTCGCCACGCATTGCCGAATGCGGCGATCCCGATGGTCACGACTTTGGGATTTACCGCCAGCGGCCTCCTCGGCGGTTCGGCACTCATCGAACCCGTCTTTTCATGGCCAGGCCTTGGGAGCGGCTTCGTCAGCGCCACGAACACGGGAGACCTTCCGGTCGTTCAGGCGATGATCGTGCTGTTCACCGCGTTCATGGTCGCAATCAACCTGACGGTTGATGTCCTCTATGCGGTCCTCAACCCGAAAATCCGGAAGCACTGACATGGCGATTGCACGATTTTCCACCTCCTGGGACACGATCCGTGTACCCTTTCGCCGCATGCCTGCGAGCATCGCCCTATGCTGCTTATGGATCGGCACGGTCGTTATCGTTGGTGTGACCGCCCGATGGCTGGCTCCCTTCGATTATCTCAGCCAGGACCCGCTTGCCCGGTTTGCCCGGCCCTTCGTGTCGACCAGCCATCTGCTGGGAACCGACTACTTGGGTCGCGATGTCGCCAGCAACCTTCTGGTGGCGACGCAGACGACTTTAATGATCGCAATCATCGGATCGCTGGTCTGCGCTCTGATCGGAACGATCCTTGGCCTGATTGCCGCCCATTTCGGCGGCTGGGTCGACAATGTCATCATGGGCTTCTCCGACTCCATGGCATCGATACCTTTCATCATCATCGCACTCGGTGTGCTCGCCCTGTTAGGTTCCAGCCCCATCCTCTTTGTCTTTCTCGTTGGTTTTGCCAACTGGGAGCGATATGCACGATTAACCCGCGGTCTCGTCATCAGCGCGAAGGAAGAGGGTTATGCGGAAGCAGCCCGGATCGTCGGTGTCCCGGCACGCCGCATCTACTTGCGACACATGCTGCCCAACATTGCCGGCCCGCTGATCGTTCAGTTCACCGTGAACTTCCCGGAAATCATTCTCCTCGAGAGCGGTTTGAGTTTCCTCGGGCTGGGCATCCAGCCGCCAGCCACCAGTCTTGGTCTCATGGTCGCTGATGGCCGTAATTACCTGGCGATCGCCTGGTGGCTCTCAGCATTCCCGGGCGCGGTCATCGTGCTTACGACCCTCTCCATCAGCCTTCTGGGCGACTACCTGCGCGATCGTCTCGACGCTCGGCTCCGTTAAATGAAAGGAAACAAAATGAATCCGCTGAGAATGACCATAGAGAAGATGCGCCTTGGCGGGCATCGCGGACACAGCGCCGGAGCGCCGGAGAACACGCTTGCCGCATTCCGGAAGGCGTTCGAATACGCCGGACTACTGGCCACCTGCGAGACCGACCTCAGCATCACAAGCGACGGCGAACTCGTCCTGATGCATGACAAGACCGTCGATCGGACCACCAATGGTCACGGTGTCGTGCAAAAAATGACCTACTCGGAACTTTCGAAGCTCGATGCGGGCAGCTGGTTCAGTGAAGAGTTCGCCGGCGAGCGCGTTCCCCGGCTCCGCGATGCCCTGGAGCTCGCGCGCGCGCTAGGGATCATCTACCAGATCGAACTCAAGATTTACGATCAGAATGAAGTGTTCTTTCCAAAGCTGCGGGCGCTTATCGATGAATTGGGTTGCGCCGATCTCATGCAGTTCTCCTCGTTCGACTACGTCCAGCTGAAGGCCGTCAAGCAAGCCATTCCCGAGGTGCCGACCGTCGGTCTGATGCACTCTCGCCTTATCGATCCGGCGGCCATCGCGCGTCAGGCAAATCTCGATGCCATGAACATCGAGGTTTATCACTTCGCAAGCGGTGAGGCGCGCCAGCTCCACGAGGAAGGTTTCGCCGCTTTCACCTATCTTCCCGCCGGATATCACGAAAAACTCATGCAATACGGTGTCGACATCGAATCCCAAGTGGTCGAGTGGGTTCGCCAAGGTCAGCTCGACCAGCTGCTTGGTGATGATGTCGCCCAGGTGACAAGACTGAGGGACAAAGCTCGTGCCTGATATCCGATCGTTATCCGTATCACAACGGCCCGTCGAGGCCGTGGTGGAAGCAATCGCCAGGGAGGCCGGGAAACTGGCACTCGGCTATTTTCAATCGCTCGCAATCCTGCCTGTCGAGAACAAGGGCCATCTTGATCTCGTCACGGAGGCCGACAAGAAGGTCGAGAAATTCCTGATAAAACGCCTGCGCGAGGCTTTCCCTGACGATGGTGTCTTCGGGGAAGAAGGCGGAGAGATTCCGGGCACTTCAGGCAAGATATGGGTCATCGATCCAATAGATGGTACATTCAATTTCGTCCGGGGCAGCCAGAACTGGGCCGTCTCGATCGGCCTTTACGAGAACCGTCGTCCCTCATTCGGTGTCATCCATGCTCCGGCCAGGAGTTTGACCATTGTCGGGGGACGAACGGTTGCGGCCCAACTCAATGGAAAACCGATCAAGCCACTCCCGGCCTTGGACATGTCGCGCGCTTCGACGGGCTTCAGCATCCATCCCTCCGTATCAACGGCCGACCGTCTGGAAGTGGTACGGTTCATTTCGGAGGATTTGGGGATCAGCTTTCGTTTCTGCGGAGCAGCCACCATCTCGCTACTCGAGGTGGTGATGGGCGAAACCGATGGATATGTCTCGGTCGGAGACTCGACCTGGGACGTTATGGCCGCGCTGCCGATCCTGGCCAGTCTGGGCGTATCCGACACCATCGACTGGGATAGTACCGAATTGCCACAGAAACTCCGCTTCGCGTGCGGAAGCGAAGATTTTCTGCAAAGGGTGAGACCCCTGTTGAAAACCCTGTCGGCCGCCGCCTGATCGTATTGGTTTGGCCATATGGTTGGCCCACAGCCCGCATTGTTCAGCGTCGCGTGAACCATCGCGACGCCCCAAACTCGAGTGAGCATCTCCGGTTCCCGCATCCGGGAAGCTTCCTTCATCCACTCGCCGATCACGTTGAACCATAGAGGGGTTAAACGACAGGGGTGTGAAAGGAAAGACCTTCATGTTGAATAATCAGACCGCAGGGCAATCTCGTTGCAAGGGTGCCAGCGAGCAGGCCAGGTACCCCGGGATCCAGATGCAGTATGCGGCAATCTGTTTCAGGGAGGCAGCGGGTGGGGGTGACCATCGGATCAAGATACTGCTGATAACGAGCAGGGATACCGGCCGGTGGGTGATCCTAAAGGGATGGCCTATGCGGAAGAAAAAACCCTACGAAGTCGCCAGTATCGAGGCCTGGCAGGAAGCAGGTGTTCGAGGGGCGGTGCGAAAGAAGGTTTGGGGCAGCTACGCCTATCTGAAGAAGATGAAAGATGGCCAGCTCCTGCATACCCTTGTCGAGGTTCATCTTCTTCACGTCGAGGAGATGGACAGTCAATTCCCCGAACGAAAGCAACGTCTGCTGCGCTGGTTTTCACCAGCCGATGCCGCATCCGCGCTGCGCGAACCAGGTCTTGGAGCACTCCTTTCTAAGCTTGATGCGTGCCAAAGCCGGATAGCCGTTTGCTAGAAGGTGAAATTCGAAACCGCGTCTTGCAGTATCGCCCGACGCTGACCCCGGGATCCATGAAATGAACTTTGACCTTTTTAAACGCACACCGGATCTGCGTGGCGTCGCCGAAATCAGGCTTATGACGCTGGATGACGGTCCTGGCCGCGGCCAGCGAATGCTGGTGGCCCGAAACGCGGTCGGTCTCGGATTTGAAATCTCCGTGGATCGTGGCTTCGACGTCTCTGCACTCTCTTTCAAGGGGCTGAATATCGGATGGCACTCGCCGACACAGATGGCGTTTCCGACACACGATCCAGACACAGAAGAGGGCCTGGGCTTCTTCCGGAATTTCGACGGCTTCATGGTGACCTGTGGTCTGGACCAATACAGTCGACCCCACGAGATCGACGTTGCTCATTTCAACTATCCCGGCCTCAAAACCCGCAGATTGCCACAACACGGAAGAATTCATGCGCAGAAGGCGCGGATAATACGCTACGGTGTCGATGGCGAAACCTCGACGATCTCCTGCGAAGGCATCGTCCGGCAGGCAAGCGTCTTCGGAGAAACTCTGGAATTGCATCGCAGGATCACGGTTCCGATTTTTGATGGTGTACTGACGATAAGGGACACCGTCACCAACCGTGCCTTTCGGCCGTCGGATCACGCCATCCTCTACCATCTGAACGTTGGCTATCCTTTTCTGGATGAATTCCTGAAAGTCTCGGGGCTTCCGAAGGCTCTAATCGATGAAATCAACTCCGATCCACCGGTCCCGAGCGATGATTTCGGGGAAAAGGTTGACCTGGTCGACAGTCGCATTGTGCCACATGAAACGCCGGTATCGCTCCATAGCCCATCATGCGGGCTGACCCTTTCGCTGGACTATGATCAGGCCATGCTCCCGAAGTTTGCGATATGGCGAGCTTACCAGTCAGGGGTGTTTGCCCTCGGCATCGAGCCCCGTTCCGATTTACGACCACCTGGTGAGAAACTTTTAGGCCCAGGGGAAACCCGGGACTACTCTGTGCGAATTGGCCTGGCATAGACACCATGCCACGCAAGACCGCGCCATGGCCGTCCGTCAGGGTTTTCCGAGCGGATCGCCGCTGTCATATTCCTTTAGCCGTTCGCTTTTGCTCCATCCGCGGGCTCGATGGGCAGGTCTGGCCGGAGATTGGCTGCGCCTCGATCGGTGTCACACAACGGCGCCAGGGAAACTTTCATCCCCCGCCAGCTGAAGCCGGCATTCCTCGCGAGACAAGAAAGTGTCTCTGCGCCGCCCTCCACTTCGTTGCGGCCCTACGGGTGCGGACCGCTCGTCTCCGGCCTTTGCGACTACCATCGAGGCCGCAATGGAGCGACCCGAAACAGCGAAAAGGAACATGACAATGGCTACCATCGGCACCTTTACCTCCACGGAAAATGGCTTCACCGGCTCGATCCGCACTCTTGCTCTCAACGTCAAGGCTCGCATCACCCGCATTGAGAACGCCTCGGACAAAGGCCCGCAGTTCCGCATTTTTGCCGGCTCCGTTGAACTCGGCGCCGCCTGGCAGAAGCGATCGGAGCAGGACCGCGATTACCTCTCGGTCAAGCTCGACGACCCAAGCTTTCCCTCGCCGATCTATGCGACGCTGACCGAAGTCGAAAGTGAAGATGGCTACCAGCTGATCTGGGCCCGCCTGAACCGCGACTGAACTCGCAGACCCCGCCGACGAGGCGGGGTCTTTTCTGCCGCAAAGACCAGGCCGGATGGGCCTGCCTGCATATCCAGAGGTTGCCTTTTGCCTGCCGGCATCTTTGAAATTGGCTCTCCGACCTGTTTGGTCGTCGGGCTGCCGCATTGATCTGCCCATGCTGCCACCCCTCACCCGGGGCAGGACCTTTTGGAAGGACATTCCCGTCATTCGTCTCGTTCCGAGCCGACCCCTGAGCGTCGGGTGTCGCTGACGCAATTTTTCATGTCATCGCGTCGAAACCAGATTGCACGACCGCATCTGAGAGGCGCATTACCGGCGGTGAACACGATCTGTTCGTCGCTACGCATGCGCAACACCTCATGAGGCTGGATCAGCGGTCGCGGGGCGACCTGCTTGGAACGTGTCCTGGACGATCCACGCGGCTGGATATTATGGCTGATCTGGTCGATCTCGACCGTCGTCATGCCGCAGCGTTGGGAAATGTAATCGGCGGTTTCCGGGTCGTTGATGGCTGCAAAACTTATCCAGCTTGCGCTCTCGAACCACTTGCTGGAGGCATCACGACCGCCATAGGTTTCCCGCAACTGGCCGATCGACTGATAGATCATCATCAACGAGATGCCGTGTTTGCGACCGGCATCGCGGGCAGTTTCGAGAATGCGCATGTAACCGAGCCGGGCGATTTCATCGAGCAGAAACAGCGCGCGGCCGTCCATTTTGTCGTCTCGATTGTAGATCGCGTTCAGCAGGGAGCCAATCACCACTCGCGCCAGCCCGGCATGGGTCTCCAGTATCTTGAGGTCGATATTGATGAACACGTCCGTCGTGCCCGCAGAAATATCGTCACTTCGGAAGGTCGAACCGGAAACAAGTGCCGCGTAATTCTCATATGAAAGCCAGTGCGTTTCCTTGATCGCATTGGCGTAAACGCCGCTGAATGTTTCAGTCGTCATGTTGACGAAGGCGGCCACGTTCTCCTTCACGAAATCGGACGAAGAATTGTCGTAGATATTCTGCAGGCGTTGTCGCAGCTTGGGTTCCGGCTCAGAAAGGTTGGCACGTACCTGGCGCAAGGTCTGCTGTGCCTCCGGCGTGTGTCCGGACAGGCATACATCGGCAATCATCGCTGTCAAAAGCTGCAGGCCGGAAGCGCGGAAAAAATCCTCGCGTACACCGCCGATACGCCCGCTATCGCTTATGATCCAGGACGCTACCGAGGCAATGTCCTCCTCCTTCGTGCCGCCGTGCCGGCCAACCCAGTCAAGCGCGTTGAAACCGGTAGAAGGTCGGCGAGGGTCGAGAATGCGGACGCGCCGACCGGCACTTTCACGATGTTTCGAAACCAGTGGTGCGACTTCTTTCGACGGGTCGAGGACGATGAGGGAGCCACCCCATTTAAGCGCTGTAGGGATCGTTACCGAAGTCGTCTTGAAACCACCGGATCCGGCAAAGACGATGCCGTGCGAGGAACCGAACGATCCATCGAAGCAAAGGAGCGGAGCGCGCCCACCTTTTCCCCAACTATCCCTGTTGGCGGCCCGAAACACGACACCAGAAACACTGTCCTGGTCGACCCGATATCGCTCACCAACTACGATTCCACCCCTATCGGAAAACAGCTTTTCGGCTGCTGCGAGTTTCATCCAGCCCGCTTCGCCGTACAGCGCCCGCTTGCCGACAAGCCTCCTCGGCGACGCCGGCGCGAAAGCGACGTTGCCAATCATCGCGACACGCATTGCAAAGCAGCCGGCCATCAATGCGACCGCTGCGCCGGCCATGGTTGCGGGATCCAGACAGGCTGGAGTCGATATTCCCGCCGGCAGCCGGGATGCAGGCATTGCCAGCCTCATGACTTCCCTCGTCAGGACAAGCCCGATGATCCCTGCGTTCCCGACAACGACGCCCCACGCTGCCGCGCGAATTCCCGGTGATCCGGCTGATGCGAAGAGAAAAATCAAACCGATCACTGCGGCCGCAGCATAGGGAACTGTGAGCCCTGCCCGCTCCAATGCGGACCGGGTCGCCTCTGTCCTCCCAAGATCGGTCAGCCAGGTTTCCGTACCGGTCATCGCAAACACGGTGACGGCCATCATGGCCACAGGTAAAATTGCAAGCGCGATCCTATTCCGTTTCATTTCCGAACGCCTTTGCACCGATTGCCGTCAATCGGTTCCGCTCGCTCTCGTCCGATTTCAGGCGCCCCTTCAGTTCGACCAGGGCACCGAGCAGTAGGGCGCGCTTCTCATAGCGAAGACCTGCTTTGACAATCAGCCCTCCCAACTCGATCTTCTCGCGGGTGTCTTTTCTGCGAGCGTCTGCTGTTACCTTTCTGGCCATCCGTTCAAGCCTTGCCAGAGATGCCCGCAGCCGCGCCAGCTGCGACCGTGTCGGAGTTTTCCGCGGCCGTGCCGCCTTGGTCTGCCCGGCTCCGTTCGCTCCTGCCCGGCTTACTGGCGCGAAAGCGTTTTGCCAGGTCTTCAAACGCTGCCTGCAACTGGTTCTCGTCGACCTCGATCTCACCGACGCCTGCCCGCAGCGCAACGCGCCCGATGCGTTCTGCTTCTCTGGTCTCCGCCAGTTTCAACTGTTCCTGGAGCCTGGCGATTTCCTCGCGGATTCTGGAGGATGGTTTTTTCATGTCCGGATTGCCCTTGAATGTTGCTCGCCTCGTCGGCCAAACCAGATTTCTCCAGATCGACGTGCCGATCTACTGACAGAAATGCCAGTAGGCGAAGCCTTCGCACTTTGTGCATGATCCCGACCGTTCCGAAGGAGCGGATCCCAAGGGCGCAATTATACGTCGCGGATGCGACGTGCTGTTTTGTGGCCCAAAAACGGGAGCTGCAGCTTTTGACGAGCCGTTGAATTGATCGACCGAGGAGCCCTTGCTGTCATGGCGGTCCCGCATTTTTCAGTCAGCATCGTTACCCGCGGCAAAGGCGCAAGTGCGGTGCTCTCGGCTGCCTATCGGCATTGTGCAAAGATGGAATACGAGCGGGAAGCGCGAACGGTCGACTACACCCGCAAGCGGGGCCTTTTGCATGAGGAGATTGCCATACCCGCCGATGCACCACTGTGGTTGCGTCAGATGATTGCGAATGGCTCGATGTCGGTTACCTCGGAGGCCTTCTGGAACAGGGTCGAGCACTTTGAAAAGCGTTCCGATGCCCAGCTTGCCAAGGATGTGACGATCGCCCTGCCAAATGAGCTTTCGGCTCGCCAGAACATCGAGCTCGTGAAGGATTTTGTGGCCCGGCACATTACGAATGAGGGCATGGTGGCTGACTGGGTTTTCCACGACGCGCCGGGTAATCCCCACATCCATCTTATGACAACATTGCGGCCGCTGACTGAAGACGGTTTCGGCTCGAAGAAGGTCGCGGTCGTTGGACCCGACGGCGTGCCCGTTCGCAACGAAGCTGGCAAGATCATCTATCAACTTTGGGCCGGTGGATCTGAAGAGTTCAATGCGTTGCGTGACGGCTGGTTCGCCTGCCAGGCCCGGCATCTCGCGCTCGCTGGCCTCGACGTGAGAATCGACGGCCGTTCGTTCGAAAAGCAGGGTATCGGTCTGGTGCCCACCATTCACCTGGGCGTCGGTGCCCGCGCCATCCAGCGGAAAATGGACGACAGGGCAGAGGTCGCCGCTTTGGAGCGCCTGACGTTGCAGGAAGGCCGACGCGCGGAAAATGCACGCCGTATCGAGCGCGACCCGGGTCTCGTTCTGGCCCTGATAACACGCGAAAAAAGCGTATTCGATGAACGCGATGTCGCAAGGATCGTGCATCGCTATATCGACGATGCCAGCATCTTCCAGAGTCTGATTGCTCGCATTCTGCAGAGCCCCCAGACGCTGCGGCTTGATCGGGAGAGGATCGATCTTGTCACTGGGGCGCGCATGCCGGCAAAATATACGACGCGTGAACTGGTCAGGCTGGAGGCCGAGATGGCGAACCGGGCGATCTGGCTCTCGCAGCGGGCCAGGCACGGCGTTCGCCGAAAGGTGCTCGATGCGACCTTTGCGAAGTATGAACGGCTGTCGGCCGAGCAGAAGACAGCAATAGAACATGTTGCAGGTAAGGCGGGGATCGCTGCCGTGGTCGGTCGTGCTGGCGCCGGTAAGACGACGATGATGAAGGCGGCATGCGAGGCCTGGGAAGCTGTCGGTTATCGGGTCGTTGGTGGCGCGCTGGCCGGCAAGGCCGCCGAGGGCCTGGAGAAGGAAGCGGGGATCCCCTCCCGCACCCTGGCGGCATGGGAGCTGAGCTGGAGACAGGATCGCAACGCGTTCGATGACAGGACAGTCTTCGTGCTGGATGAGGCTGGCATGGTCTCGTCGCGGCAGATGGCTCTGCTTGTTGAAAGGATGACCAGGACCGGGGCCAAGCTCGTTCTCGTCGGGGATCCGGAACAGCTGCAGCCCATAGAAGCGGGCGCCGCCTTCCGCGCCATCGCTGATCGCATTGGCTATGCCGGACTTGAAACCATCTATCGCCAGCGTGAACAATGGATGCGCGATGCGACACTCGATCTTGCCCGCGGGAATGTCGGGAGGGCACTCGACGCCTATCGCACAAATGGCCGGCTGGTTGGTGCCGAGATGAAAGGCGATGCCGTCTCGAAGCTGGTTTCGGACTGGATCCGCGAATACGATCCTGCCAAGTCCATCCTGATCCTGGCGCATCTGCGGCGGGACGTTCACATGCTCAATGAGCTGGTGCGCGCCAGGCTCATCGAAAAGGGGGTCATTGAATGCGGGTCGGCCTTCAGCACGTCAAACGGCAGTCGCCGCTTTGCCGCCGGCGACCAGATCGTGTTCCTCAAGAATGACGGCTCTCTCTGCGTCAAGAATGGCATGTTGGGTAAAGTGATCGAAGCGGCATCAGGTCGCATCGTGGCCGAGATCGATGACGGCGAGGCGCGTCGTCACGTGTCGGTCGAACAGCGTTTTTATAACACCATCGATCATGGCTACGCCACCACCGTGCATAAGGCCCAAGGCACGACCGTCGACCGGGTCAAGGTGCTCGCATCGCTGTCGCTTGACCGGCACCTGACCTATGTCGCGATGACACGTCATCGTGAGGATCTCTGCGTTTATTATGGCCGCCGCTCCTTTACCCGGGCAGGCGGCCTTTCGCAGATACTCTCGCGCAGGAATGCCAAGCAAACCAGTCTCGACTACGCCGGCGGAAGCATCTACGCGCAAGCTCTTCGTTTTGCCGAGGCGCGCGGGCTCCATCTCGCCAACGTGGCGCGGACCATCGCCCGGGATCGTCTCGAATGGACGGTGCGGCAAAAGCACAAGCTCGCTGAGCTCACCCGTCGGCTTACGGCGCTCGGTGCCAGGATTGGCCTGGGTCCCGCCAAGAGGATCATCCCAGACCAGGCGGCCAGGCAAGCCGCCATGGTTGCAGGCATCACCACCTTTTCGAAATCAATCGGTCAGGTTGTCGAGGACAGGATTGCAGCCGACTTGTCATTAAAGAAACAATGGGAAGAAGTCTCGATGCGCTTCCACCATGTCTACGCGCAGCCGGACTCCGCTTTCAGGGCCATCGATGTGGATGCGATGCTGCAAGATCAGGCGGCTTCGGCAAGAACAATCATGAAGATCGCCAGCGATCCGGGATCTTTTGGCGCCCTCAACGGCAAAACCGGTATATTTACGAGCCATACGGACCGGCTGGATCGTGAGCAAGCGATAAAAAACGTCAGGCCACTCGCCGACAGTATCGGCGACTACCTGCGCCAGCGACGTGAGGCCGAGCGCATAAATCATGCCATGGAGGCTGCCGTTCGCCGCCAGGTCGCCCTCGAAATCCCTTGCCTGTCTCTTCATGCGAGGAACGTTCTTGAGCAGATGCGCCAGGCCTTTGATCGCGACGAACTGCCGTCTGGTCTTCAATCCGAGCTCGCCGACAAGGTCGTAAGCACCGAAATCGAAACCTTCGCCCAGGCTGTCTCAGAGCGCTTTGGAGAGCGGACGTTCCTGCCGGACATAGCCAAGGAGGCGAAGGGTGAGACGTTTCAGCGCGTGACTGCCGGCATGAATGCAACGCAAAAGAGCCAGGTTGAACGCGCGTGGAGCGTAATGCGCACGGCACAGCAGCTTTCAGCCCATCAGCGTTCTACCATCGCCATGAAACATACCGGGGTACTGCGCCCGACCAGCAGCAAGAAGGTCACCCTCAAATGATGGCTTCAGATTCTGGCTCCGCGCCGGTCAAGGCCCGGTGCCCTACGGTGTTGGCATGGTGTGGTGGATCGGTACTTGCGATGTGCGCCGTGGCCTTGGTTTTCGGGCTTGGCGGTGTCCGGATCAATGTCACGCCGAGTGAGCCTCTCGGTTTGTGGCGCATCCGCCCTCTTGATCGTGCGGTCGCCATCGGTGATCTCGTCTTCATTTGTCCGTCGACGAACGATATCATGCGCGAAGCCTACAGGCGGGGATATCTGCGACGGGGGCTCTGCGCCGGAGCGCGAGCGCCGCTGATCAAAACCGTCATGGCGACCTCCGGTCAGGTGGTTGAAACCGGCAGTCGCGTGCATATCGACGGTAAACCACTGCCGTGCTCCCAAATAGCGTTAAAGGACGGCCGAGGCCGCACCGTCGCGGTTTATGGTGGTGGTGTGGTGCCGCCGGAGACCGTCTACCTGCATTCCTGCTTTCAAGGCTCTTATGATTCGAGATATTTCGGCCCGCTGCCGGCCGGCAATATTCTTGGGCTGGCACAGAAGGTCTGGACCCATGGTCAGTGACCTTCTCCGCGTCTGCATGCTGTCGATGCTGTCGGCTCTCGCTGGGTGGATTGGCTGGAGCGGCCATGTCCTGCTTTTGCCGGTGACGCTTGCATTTCCGGCGATCTGGTCGTGCGCAAGGACACGCCCGCAGGCGGCGCTTTTTGCTGCGGCGTATTTTCTGTCCGCTTCGCGTGGGTTGCCACTCGGCGTTGCAAATTATTATGCGTCGGACATCCGGGCGGGGCTTTTGCTCTGGCTGATCGCCTCCGTATCATTCGTGATCGTGCATTGCACGCTGTGGAATAGCCGTTGCAACTGGCAGAAACCGGTGCGCTATCTCATTGCCTGCCTTGTCATGGCAATACCTCCGTTTGGTCTCATGGGATGGGCGCACCCAATCACCGCGGCGGGTGTGCTCTTTCCGGGGTGGGGTTGGCTGGGCCTTTGTGCAATGATAGCTGGCATGGGCGTCATGACCACGCGCCGGTGGCCGGCGGCAACCATTGTATTGACGGGCTTGTGGCTCTGGTCCGCTGCTGGGTGGACGACGCCGACATCACCTGCATCCTGGCAGGGCGTCGATCTCGAAATGGGGGCGTCGCTGGGGCGCGTTGCGGGCCTTGCGCGGCAGGAGGCTCTGGTTGACATTCTTCGCAAACATCCGCCGGGAACCACGGTCGTTTTTCCGGAAAGTGCTCTTGGTTTCTGGACGCCGACGGTTAGCCGTCTCTGGCGAAGACAGCTTGCCGGATCGAACATCGTCGGTATCGCAGGGGCGGCGATCGTCAACGATGACGGTTACGACAACGTGCTGGTAAGCCTGTCCCCGCAGGAAGGAAAGGTCCTTTACCGGTCGCGTATGCCGGTTCCCGGATCAATGTGGCAACCCTGGCGCGCTCTGGCCGGCGGCGGTGGTGCGCGCGCCGACTTCTTTGCAAACCCTGTGGTGAACGTCGGTGGTGTGAAGATCGCGCCGCTGATCTGCTATGAGCAATTGCTTGTCTGGCCCATACTGCAGTCGGCCCTCCACGGTCCCGAAGCAATTGTTGCGGTTGGGAATGGCTGGTGGACGGCGGGAACCTCAGTCATCGACATCCAGCGCGCGAGCAGCCAGGCATGGGCACGTCTTTTCGATCTGCCGCTCGTCATTTCGTTCAACACCTGAAACAGGGGACTTCATGCTGGATGCCGTGCTGATCAATGACTGTGCCGACCCATCGCTGAAGCCGGCGATCGTTGAACAGTTCGTACAGGCAGTCGGTTCGGCCGACCCGCTTGCCATAAGCGTGAAATCGGGAGATCGCCTGCTGCTTGTTCCCAGGCCGAAAACACCGGAGGAGGCAATTGAGATCATCCGCGAGAATATTGGCAGCGCCGTCGTGCGGGTCGGATTGACACAATTCCCGGCAGGTACGGTCCCACCGGATGCAGGCGAACCGGGCGTCGATCTGGTTGATCCCTGCTTCAATCTGCACAAGGGGACCGCGATGTTTGCCAAGATCCTCCGTATCGTTTCACGATGGTACGGAAACCCGACCACTACGGACGTGTTCCCTCAGCTGTTCGAGGATGCCATTCATGCCTGGCAGACCGGAAAGTTCGAGGGTGAGAGTGTGTTTCAGGCAAATGATCCGGGCGGACCGATCATGCAGCCGGTTTCGGCGGCTTCGGGCAATGGCGGGACTGAGATCGAAACTGTCAAAGGAGCACCGCAGGAGCCCGCCGAACCCGAAAAAGCCGGCATCCGGATTGATCTCACGAGAATTGGTGGCCAGAAATAAGGTAGAGGCGCGGCGGGGTGCAGCCCCTTTTACGAAACCCAAACCAAGATGGTTCGATTTGTGAAATTCTGCGTCCCTTGCCTGGCGTATTCATCGTTTAAATCCGGCCGCTACACGAATTGAAAATAGACGCTTTCATACTTTGAACTGGCCTGGCTACGGATGAGGAATGGCCGCATGATCAACTACCTCCATCTAGGGTGATTATGGACCGCCAGGCGTTCTTCCATGGTTGCGAACTGGCGAACGCCAAGTTCGCAGCGCGCTCACAATTCCTGCCGGAGAATATTACCTGTGGCGCACACTAGGGCGCCTGTTTTTCGATATGATGCGGAACTGATGATCAACATGCGCGGGAGCCGATCCTAGTTTCGATATGAAGTTGGGAAAATCATGTCCTGGTCGACCAGGATGTTGAACCTGTATCCCGCTCGGATCGTAATTGTCGGTTGGACGTTGAGGTTTTTCGAAATCGTCTGCTCCGCCACCCGGCCAAAGCTTTCAGCAAAGTTACGACGCGCAGCGTCTGAGGCCGTCTGCTGCGTGGCTAGCGTCGAACTCTGCGGCATCGACATATCGATACCCGCGCCGATGATGGCAACGAGTGCCGCGGAGGCGAAGGTGCGCCACGTATGTCGATCGACCTTGTCCTTGAAGCCGCCGTATCCTTGCGCGTCCGTGCCGGCCAATCCTCCAATCTGAAGCGTCGAGCCGTTCGGAAAGATGATGTCGGTCCAGACGACCAGCACGCGCTCCTGCCCAAATGACAGCTTGGAATCATATCGGCCAAACAGCCTTGCGCCTTGCGGGATCAGGAGCCGATGGCCGGAGGCGCTGTCGTAAACATTCTGGCTGACTTGCGCGGAAAGGCGTCCCGGAAGGTCAGAGTTCAGGCCGGTGATTAATGTCGCTGGGATTACCGAGCCCCGTTTCAATTCAAAAAGCGAGAGCTGCGGGACGACCTGGTTCGGAAGATATCCCAGATCCTTTATGTCCTGATTGAAGAAATCCTCCTTGGATGTCTGGCCATTGGCATCGACATTTTGTCCAAGAAGGCCGGATTTCATTGCTGCATTATAGAGATCGGACGCGGTGTTGGCTGTGATGTTCAGCGATTGTTGAGCGGCCGTCCTGTCGCCGGAAGCGCTTTTCTCATCATCCGGAATGTCGACCTTCAAGGGTGAATCAAGTGCAGTCGCCCGCGCCTGCAGCCTGGCCATCCTCTGGCGTTGCGCTTGCCTGAGGATCTGCTCGTCCTGTTCGCGGGCAAGCCGTGCCCTCCATTCCTCCTCGGGCTCCAGTTGCGATCGTGGTTCCGTGCGAGCCTCTCGCAGCCGGTCGACAATCACCTCCGGCATGGGCTCACCTTCGACAACCGGCGCTGGCTGAAAAACCTCTGCTTGCTCAGGCTCGCCAATGATCCCGTCGGTAATGCCACGCTTCAACTGATCGCCAAAGGTGGTTGCCGGGGAGGTGGAAGCGCTGTCGAAGCCATTGTTCCGGTCGAATAAAAAGCCCCGCCAGGAAAGACCGATGAAGACCACCCCGAAAAACAGCGCAATAATCACGATCGCGACAAGAACGGGCAGTCGGTTGAGCCGCCGCATGGGCTGCTGATCGTCACCATTGCCCGTCGTGCCAAGCTCAAGCGATTGCACCATGGCATAAACCCTCCTCAGCTGCGCTGCAGGATGGAAAGCGGACTTGCAGGGGTCGCACCTGTCGGCGTCGCTGAGTACGCCCGACCCAGCGCAATGGCCGGCGTGCTGATACGTGCCAGCACCTGGCCATCGAAATTGTCGATCGACCATGCGATTTCGACCGGCTTTTGATCTTTTTCTGTCTTGCCCTCGTCAATCACGATATAGCCCCAGCCCTTTAGCGCGGTCGCAAGCGCCAGAGCATAGTCAGATGCGTCCGTTTCCATCCTGAGGATCGTGGCCCCGGCCGGTCTCACCTGTTCCGCAAAACGGCTGGCCATGTCGCCGGCGATCGCATTTGCGGTCGCGCCACTCATGGTGATCGGCGTTGAACCGGCAGGCGGTGTTTCAGCTGCTGTCTGGCAACCGGAAAGGACTGTCGAGAGGAAAAATGCGACAATCGTCCTGTTCATCGATCAACCTCCCCGCCGGATAATAATCTTCTGCTGGCGCCAACCGACCCCGGATATAAGCACCGCCCTGTCGATGGCGTAATCGACGATCATCGTGTCGTTCTTCATACGATAGTTGACGATGCGGTTCTGACCGCCGCTGACGACGAAGAGTACCGGTGCATCCTGCCCGGAGATCGACCGGGGGAATTGGATGTAGGTCCTTGCCCCGTCGGAATAGACCCGCTTTGGCCGCCAGGGTGCACGGCCGGTGAGCGAATAGGAAAAGTTCAGCTTTTCGGGCGCGGTGCCCGGGGCTCCTCCCGTCTCGAGCCGGGCGTTGATATCGGCAAGTTTGGTTGATACATCCTCGGGATACTCGAACCCCACCCGGGCCATATATTGGCTGGGATGTGATTTCAGCTGGATATGATAGGTTCTCCGGGATGTCGTCACCACCATTGAAGTCACAAGGCCGGCTTCGGAAGGCTTGACGATCAGATGGATCGCCTGTCCTGCGATTGCACCCGAAGTTGCCGGCTCGATCTTCCATCTGACCGTATCGCCAACCAGAACATCACGGACGATCTCGCCGCCTTGCAGTTCGATATCGCAGACCTGAAGGGGCGAGCACACGACCGAAGGCTGTGTTTCTCCAAACAGGAAGATGACTTTCCCATCCGGTCCGGTTGTTACCAGGCCCGCTGTGGCGCGCCATTTGCGCGAGATTTCGGTGCCCTTGACGTCGTTTGACGTCATGGTTTGTGCGATGACGCCGTCGGCAAGGACAAAGCCGACCGTGCAGCAGACGGCTGCGATCAATCCTGTTCGATGCATATGAATTCCCCTGCCCTCAGAGCTGCGCGGTCCAGTCGAAGTCCTGGACATAAAGACCGATCGGGTTGAGACGGATGATCGCCTCATCCTGTGGTGCCGTCACTGCGACAGTCGCAATTCCGCGAAACCGCCTGATGCCTGTTTCCTTGCCCTTGCGGTCGCGCTCATATTCAGTCCAGTCGATCTGGTAGGTCTGATTGGAGAGCGCGACGATATTGTTCACCTCGATCGCGACCGTTGACGTCCTGGCCTTTTCGAAGGGCGAATTTCCACGAAACCATGTATTGATCTTCTCGGTCGATGGGTCTGAACCTCGAAGAAGCGCGTAGGTCCGGTCGATGTTTTGCTTTTGCACCACCGCATCCGGTGTGATCGAGCGGAAACTCGTGACGAAATTTCCAAGTGTTGCCCGCACCACCCGAGCATCGGCGTATTCAATCTGTTGAGGAAAGCCGGCTGCCGCCGAAGTGCCGAGTTTGTCGACTTCGACAATATAGGGCACAAGCTTGACCTGCGTGCTGAGATACAGTGCATAGGCAAAGCCGATCACGGCCATGGACAATCCAAGAATGCCGACGATCCGCCATGCACGCGCGGCATGGACATAGGATCCGTATCGTTCCGTCCACTCCTGGCGTGCAGCAAGGTAGGGATTGTCGGGTGGGCGGTTTGCTGCCATTGCCGTCTGCCTTCCTGATTACAATTTGTGATTTCGTTTGGAAGGTGGTGCTGGGCTTTTCTGCCCGGTGCGGCTCTGATCAAGCTTGGCATTGGCAAGTCCCATGATCGAGCCGGCATAGGCTCCGGGCGATCCGATTACCTTTTCCTTTGCTGCCGCGCCGGTGGCTTTCCCGGCAGAGCCCACCCCCGCCCACGCTCCGCGCAATCCAGCGCCCGCCATCGAGGAGCCCGCGGCTCTTGCGGATTGGGCTGCCGCTGCGGCCGCTCCAGCAGCCGCAGCGGAAAGAAATGCGCCACCGGCCACAAACGACGCACTCTGACCGCTGTGCCGGATCACTTCCATACCGCCGGAGACCGAGACACCCTGGACCACACCCTGGATAATGTTGGGTACATACATGGCGATGATGAAGACCGCGACCGCGATGCCAGAGATTGCAAGGGCCCTTTGGAACTGATCACCGACATCGGGCCGGTTAGCGAGGCCAATCAGTACTTCGGAGCCAATCCGCGAAATCATCACCAGCGCCATCAGTTTCATTCCCACGGAGAATGCGTAAATCAAATATCGGACAGCAAAGTCCTTGGTAAACGAGGAGCCACCCAGGCCCAGCATGATCATTCCTGCGAGCAGGCCAAGATACATCTCGACCATCACTGAAACGAAAATTGCGGCAACCAGTGAGAATGCAATCACTGTCAATACCATCGCGAAAGCAGCAGAGATCGCGAGCGCATTGTCCTCGAACAAGCCAAATTGCACCTTTTCTGACATTTTAGTTGCAACTGCCAGCCCGGCGTTGAAGACATCAGCAGGCGATGCTGTTGTGCCATCCGCGCCTATCTGGAACAGACTATCGACAATCGCCTTCGCAAAGGTTGGTCCCTGCATGAGGACAAAGGCAAAAAAGCCTACGAACATGATGCGGCGAACCAGTTCCGCGAACCAGGTGTCGAGTGATGCGGCCTGGAGCGCCAACCATATGGCTGCGATGCCGATCTCGATCCCGGCGAGAATCCAGAACAACGATCTGGCTGCATCCATGATCGTGCTTTCCCACCCTTTGGCTGCTGTGGTGATCTCGTTCTGGAGGGCAGTGAGAACCGAGCCTTCTTGGGCGATTGCTGGCTGGAATGACACGATAACGAATGCCACGACCATCATTGTGCTTCTGATCTTGTGGAGCTCAACTGTCATTGGATTACCATTCGATTTTCATTTTCTCGCCGCCCGCCGCCGGATAATCCCGCGTCGATCCGAAGAACTTTTCGCGCCGCTCTTGCGCCGCCCGTCTCTCTGAAGTGATGAACCACAGCCCTGTTCCTCCGAGCGACAGGAGGGCGGCGACAAGGGTGATGATCAGTTTCGGTTTCACCACTCTATCCTCATTCTTTCGCCACCAGACGTGGATGGTGCTGTTGCCTTGAAGAAATCCTCACGGCGAGTTTGAGCCAAGTCCTTGTCCGTCTGTTCGGTCTGGAGCCAGGTTCCCATCATCGTCGTCTGCTGGGACACCAGACCGCGAAGCTTCTGCATTTGCGAGACCTGCTGGGCCGCAATCTGGTGTCCGATTTGAAGTGCTTTCATCTGGCCGTCGGCCGTCTCGGACAGCGATCGTAGCGAATTCATGGTTTGCTCTTCCGTATTGAACTGATCCGCGGTCAGGCTCGCCGCCTTCAGCGTGCCGCCGATCGTATGCCGGTTTGTGTCCGACCAGATCTGGTATGTTTCGGAAAAGGAATCCCCTTCGGGTAGGTTGGTCTTCAGATCGGCGTAACTTGCGAACCGCTGCTGCAGAATGTCGTCTGCATTCCCCATGGCAAACGAGATACTCCGTCCCTGATCGACAATGTTTCGCAATCGGTTGAGGTCGCTCTCGACTTGCCCCCAGATATGCTGCGGAAGCTGTGCCGTGTTCTGCACCATGTTTTCGTAGATTCTCAGCTGGTTCTCGATCTGCTCTGCCAGCTGCGTAATCTGAGTCAATTGATTATCGACCTGCAGCCCGGAGCTTTTGAGAAGGTCGACAAGCTGGGCGTTGTTGGCGAGCTGCGTCCATTCGGTGGCCGCGCCTGTTGCAGATCCTGCATGGAGGGCACCAGAGGGCGTCGATACGATCAGCGCCGTCATCACCGGTACAATCCATTTATTTGATGTTGAGCAGAGACGTTGCATCTTGAACTCCTCTCGTCTCAAGCCAATGGGTGGGCCAGGCCTGGCCATGTTGGACGCTGAGCGCCCGGATACGCTTCAGGTCGTCCTTTCCTGAAGCGCCGACAAAGCTCAGCGCCAGTGGCCCAAGCGACATATCGAAGAGCCGCCGGCCGTCGGGCGTTGCAACATAGTATTCGCGCTTGGGGATTGCGTTTGAGACGATGTCGATCTGGCGCTCGTTAAAGCCAATGCGCTCGTAGAATTCGCGCGTTCCCGGTTCGCGTGCAGCTCCGTTGGGCAGGCAGATCTTCGTAGGGCAGGATTCCTTCAACACATCGATGATGCCGGACCGTTCGGCATCCGAAATCGATTGGGTTGCCAGAACGACGGCGCAGTTGGCCTTGCGGAGCACTTTTAACCATTCGCGGATCTTGTCGCGAAACACAGGGTGCCCGAGCATCAGCCAGGCTTCGTCGAGAAGGATGAGGCTGGGGGAGCCATCGAGACGTTTTTCGATGCGGTGAAAGAGATAGGTGAGGACAGGCACGAGATTGCGTTCGCCCATATTCATGAGCTGATCGATCTCAAAGCACTGGAACGCCCGCAAGGTCAGGCCGTCCTCCTCCGCGTCGAGAAGCTGACCCATCGGGCCGTCGACGGTGTAATGATAAAGCGCGTCCTTGATCTCCCTTATCTGGACGCCACTGACAAAATCGGACAGGGATTTGCCGGGAGCGGTCGCCATCAATCCAATCTGGCGTGAAATCGCATTGCGATAATCGGGTGTGATTGCCACACCCTGCAGTGCAACGAGTACCTCGATCCATTCTGTTGCCCAGGCTCGATCGCTGTCGGTGGATAAATCGAACAGTGGGCAGAATGCCAGCGCCCTCCTCGCCTCCCGATCTTGGTCGTTACCGATCTCATAGTGATCACCGCCGGCCGCGAGCGTCAAAGGAAGCAGGGAGTTGCCCTTGTCGAATGCGAAGATCTGAGCGAATTCGTAGCGTCGAAACTGTGCGGCAATGAGCGCGAGCAGGGTCGACTTGCCGGAGCCGGTGGGGCCGAATATCAAAGTGTGCCCGACGTCATCGACATGCAGGTTTAGGCGGAATGGCGTCGATCCGCTGGCCACTTGCATCAATGGCGGCGACGCCGGCGGATAAAACGGGCATGGTGCGGTCGGATGACCCGACCAGACCGAGTTCAAAGGTATCAGGTCCACCAGATTGTTCGTATTGATCAACGGCTCCCGAATATTGGCGTACCAGTTGCCCGGAAGGCTGCCGAGAAACGCATCCGTTGCGTTCAATGTCTCAATCCGAGCCCCGAACCCTTCTGCCTGAACAAGCCGGCGAACGCCCTCAGCCTTTTCCTGCAGCGCCTCACGGTCCGCGTCGAAGAGAATGACGACAGGGGTGTAGTAGCCATATGAGACGAGCTGCGATGACGCCTGCGCGATGGCATCCTCGATTTCGGCAACCATGGTCATTGCATCCTGATCGACCGATCGGCTCTGGGTCTGGAAGAGCTGGTCGAAGAAGGGTCGGACCTTTTGCTGCCATTTCTTGCGCGTTCGCTCGAGTTTCTGTCGGGCTTCCTGCGCATCAAGAAATATGAACCGCGACGACCAGCGGTAGGATAAGGGCATCAGATCGAGATTGTTGAGGATACCCGGCCAACTTTCCGCCGGTAGCCCGTCAATGGCGACGATGCCAAGGAACCGGTTCTCGACCTTTGGGGTCAGGCCATGCTGAAGCTCTGCCGTGGCCAACCAGTCGAGATACATGGGAACGTCCGGCAGCCGAACCGGATGGCTCTCTCCGGTGATGCAAAAGCGGATGAATTGCATAAGCTCGTCATAGTAGGCGGTTCTGTCGCCTCCCCGTTCGAAGACCTCGCGTGTCCGCATGCGGGAGATGGATAGCGTGTTCGCCAGATATTGCTCGATCTCCCGGATTTCATTGCGGAACATTAACAGGGCAGTGTCCGCATAGGACTTTTTTCGGCTTTCTTCATCTGAGTAGATATATTTGCTCAGTGCGGTCTTCTTCGACTCAAGCGGGCAATAGGTGAGAATGATCGCATGCTTGCTTTCGAAGTGGCCATGGATGCGGCCGAAATGGCTCCTGCGTTCCGCATCGATCGCGCGTGTTACCGGATCTGGAAAATGACACTGTTCCGGCGAGGCGTAGTCGACGGTCGGGACGCGGATCGCCTCGACATGGATCATCCAGCCCGTTCCCAGACGTGACAGGATCGCATTGATCTGACGGGAAAGTTCGTTGCGTTCGCTATCGGTAGCGCTTTCAGTATCCGGACCAGCGAAATACCAGCCAGCCATCAGGCTCCCGTCCTTCAGCAGCATGACCCCGTTGTCGACCAATCCGGCATAAGGAACCAGATCTGCGAAAGAAGGACCGGTCGCGCGAAATCGTTTGAGGGCAGCCATCACGTACTCCTCAGTACTTGCGCCACGGCGCTGCTGTCGGCCGATAGTATGGCTTGTAGGAAATGTGCCGGGTATAGACCTGCCGCATGAGCGGATCGGACTTGGCCATCACGCGAAGCAGGCCGATGATGATGATCCAGACTGCCATGCCGAAGAGCGCCGAAAAGACCGTCAGCACGACGAAGATGAGGATTGTTGCGGCAAGTCCGGTAATGAGGACGAGTTCCCGGTCGGCGCCCATCAACAGGTTCGGTCGAGACAATGCTCTGTGGATAGGGCTGCGGTGGAGGGTCATAAGGTCTCCTCCGTTTCCCGGGTCAAGCCGAGCTTTGCGATCTGGTCGGTTGACAAGCCGATCGAGGCGCCGGTCGCACCAAACAGGCCGACAATGGTCGTTGCGCCGAGCAGGATGCCTGCAACCAGCACCACGTACATCAACCTGCGGGCAAAATCGTTGAGTTCGCCACCGAAGATCAACATTCCGCCGGCAATTGCCACCGCCGCCAACGCTATGTAGCCAGCGACGGGACCGGTAATTGATTGCTGGATCTGTTCGAGCGGCGCTTCCCAGGGAAGGCTTCCGCCAGAACTGGCGAAGGTCGGTGTCGAAAAACCGATAGCGAGCAGTAAACTCCCGATCTGGATAGTTGTGGCGCTGTCAGGCCGCATTGCGTGATACCTCATTGTAAGGCTCGGTCTGATATGCGCCACCAGCGAAACCTTTAACCTGCAGGATCTCCGTTACCCCTCGTCCCGTCGGCGTTCGCTCGATTGATATGATGAGATCGATGGCGTCGCCGATAACGCTGCTCATCGGCTGTTGGCTTGCCTCGGCGGTCAGCTGCTCCATCCGGCGCAATGCGGATGTCGCCGTATTGGAATGTATCGTGCAAACACCGCCCGGGTGGCCGGTATTCCACGCCTTGAGCAGCGTAAGTGCTGCGCCATCGCGAACTTCGCCGACGATGATCCGGTCCGGCCGAAGGCGCATTGTGCTTTTCAGGAGGCGGGACATATCGACCCCGTCACTTGTGTGAAGTGCGATGGAATTGGTTGCCATGCACCTGATCTCTGCGGTGTCTTCGAGGATGACAAGCCGCTCTCCTGGTGCGTTGGCGACGATCTCGGCAATGATCGCATTTGCAAGTGTCGTTTTGCCCGAGCCCGTTCCTCCCGACACGACCATATTCAGTCGGGATTGCACGGCACTGCGGATGAGCGACGCCTGCTTGCGCGTCATGATTTTTGCGGCGACATAGTCATCGATAGGAATGAGCCTTGATGCGCGCCGTCTGATCGTAAAGGACGGTCCTGCGACAATGGGCGGCAAAAGGCCTTCGAACCGGTGGCCGCCAACCGGCAATTCGCCGGATACGATCGGATGCCCGTCATCGACCTCGCAACCCAGGAGGTGCGCCACGCTGCCAATGACTATTTCCGCTGAAACCGCTGTCATTTCGCCTGCTTGAGTGATGCCGTATCCCAGGCGCTCGATAAAGAGCTTTCCATCGGGGTTCACCATCACCTCAACAACGTCAGCCTCGTCGAGGGCCGTGCAGATGCGTTTTCCCAAGGCCTCCTGGAGCTTCCGAACAAGGCGTGGCAGAGAACGGGTCTGGTTCATGGAATGGCCCCTCAGGCAGGACCGGCCGACGTGGCGAAGCCCGTCACGGGATATTGATGGTGGTCTTTATCCATTGGTAAAGCTCCTCTTCAGGTTTGCCCGAGAAGCTTTGCCTGATGAGGCGTGACTGCTCTACTGGCAAAAGTGTCAGTAACCAGGACGCGGTAAGCCGCGCCCGGTCCACCCGACGGGCTGACCCTGAGAGAGCCGGCCTGCCCCGGTTTCGTTTGCCTCTAACTCCGGCTGGTGGCTGAAAATGCAATCACCCTGCATTCTTTTCGGTGGCCGCACCTGGGAGGCTTGAAGGATTATTGTCGAGGGAATGGCGGAAATGGACGTTCAGATCACCTGATCGGCGCTCTTCGATTCGCGCCCTGTGCAGCAGGATGTTCCCTTCGTCCCTGCAAAAAGAAGCCCCGTTCGGGCGCGGATCAGTAGCAAAAGTGCTAGTAGGCGGCTTCGGTTCTGCTATGATGAACGGAGACCAAGCTAATGATTATAATAGGAAAAATGAAGATATGCGGAGTTTCGTCAGGCGGTTACGTTAAGGGTTCGTTAACCCTATTCAGCTGGACGTCCGGGCAGAATCGTGATGTATGTTTGGCGGATGAAGGTCGGCAAACCGGTGGTAGCCCGCCAAGAGGAGATTATGGCGATAGCGGAACGAGCAGAAACGGCAATGGGTCAGAAGGAAGACGCAGGCAACAAGATTGCGCGCCATGCCAGCCTGTTGTCGCAACAATTGCAGGAGCTTCGCACCCGCATGTATCCTCCGAAGTCGGAGAAAAGCCTGCGGCCGTTCCTGACCAACGAAGTCTCCAAGCTTACCTCCATACCCGATTCTACCCTGAAACTCATGTCGAGCGAAGGGCGCGGTCCCATTCCTGGCCGTCTGGAAAACAATCATCGCGTCTATACGCTCGCCCAGATCAACGAGTTGCGGGCATTTTTTGCCAGCCAGAAGCCTTCAGAGGCGCTGAGATTCTTGCCGCGTCGGCGCGAGGGCGAGCATCTTCAGGTCGTTGCCATCGCCAACTTCAAGGGCGGCAGTGCCAAAACCACGACCTGCGTTCACCTTGCGCATTATCTCGCGCTGCAGGGTTACCGTGTCCTTGCACTCGATCTCGATCCGCAGGCGTCGCTTTCTGCTCTGTTCGGTGCACAGCCTGAATTTGACGTTGGCGCCAACGAGACGATCTATGCGGCACTTCGGTATGACGACGCCGAGCGCAGGCCGCTCCGTGACATTATCCGCAAGACCTATTTTGACGGGATAGACCTGATACCCGGCAACCTCGAGGTCATGGAATACGAGCACGAGACGCCCCGTGTCCTTGCACAGAAATCAGCATCAGGTGCGATCTTCTTCGAGCGTCTTAAACTCGCGCTCGCAGAGGTAGAGCAGGACTACGACGTCGTTATCCTCGATACACCGCCGTCTCTGGGATTCCTGACGCTGAGCGCTATTTATGCGGCGACCAGCATGATTATCACCGTGCATCCGGCGATGCTCGATGTCGCCTCGATGAGCCAGTTCCTTTTGATGATGGGCGATCTGATCGGCGTGCTGAATGAAAACGGTGCCCAGCTTGACCAGGACTTCATCCGATATCTGGTTACCCGCCATGATCCGAATGATGCACCGCAGTCCCAGGTCGTTGCAATGATGCGCCATCTGTTTGGAACCGATGTACTGCTGCCGACGCTGATTGAAAGCACGGCTGTGGAGGCGGCGGGGCTTGCAAAACGCTCGATCTACGAACTTGAAATGGGCCAGATCGGCCGGGATACGCATAAACGCGCCCGTGAGGCGGTCGACGCCGTCAACGAGGCCATCGTGAAACTTATCAACACCAGTTGGGGACGCACATGACCAGCAAGTCATCGCGTAAATCCATCGTTGCAAATTTCGGTCTGCTGTCGGCGGAGCTTGAAAACCGGCTGTCGTCCGATGCTCCGGCCGTCCCGCAACAACCGGCGCCAGCTTCGCGCGTCGGTGCGGGCGTTATTGGGGCGGCCCACAGGGCGATCGATGACATCAAATCGGAGCGTGACCGTCTCAAAGCCCTTGTTGAATCGGGTGGTGGCGCGATCAGGGAACTCGATCCGTCGAAGATTGATCCCTCTCCGTTTCCTGATCGTCTTCCAGACGACCTCGCATCGGACTTCGAGACTTTCCGAAACTCCATTCGGTCCGAAGGACAGAAGGTCCCGATCCAGGTCCGCAAATCACCATTGTCACCTGATCGCTATCAGGTGATCTACGGCCATCGTCGGCTGCAGGCTGCCAGAGATCTCGGGATTCCGGTGAGGGCGATCGAAGTCGAGATTTCCGATGTCGAACTCGTCATTGCGCAGGGTATCGAAAATGCCGACCGCCAGGATCTGACTTGGATCGAGCGCGCCCTGTTTGCCCGCCGCATGGACGATGCCGGTGTGAAGCCTCGCGATATCAAGGCTTCATTGTCGATCGATGATCCGGAGCTTGCCCGGATGCGGGCGGTTTATCGCGCGGTTCCGGCTGATGTTATCGAAGCGATCGGGCGGGCAGCCAAGGTCGGGCGTCCAAGATGGGCAGAGTTCGCAAAAGCTTTTTCAGAACAGGCTGGCCTGCATGCGGAACTGCGCAGGGTGCTGGCGGCCGCTAGAGAAAAGCGGCTCGGTTCTGACCAGAAGTTTCTGGCAGCTTTTAATGCGTTGAAACCTGCAGCACCGTCCCACAAGCCTGGCCTTAAGATTTTAGGTGCGGCGGGCGAGCCGCTTGGCACTGTCTTGCGCACGGCAAAGGATATTCGCATTTCAGCAGAGACGCCGGCCGGAACAGAATTCCTGCGCTTTGTCGAAGCGGAGCTGCCGACGCTGGCTGAGCGGTTCACGCACGAGAAATCAAAGATTTAAACCGAAGCCGTCAAGCAGACTTCGAACAATTCTACGGAAGGAAAACGCGCAAAAGAAAAAGGCCCCCGAAACGTTGCCGTCATGGAAGCCCTTCTCGTCGTGTGAGAACTAGAGAATCGCATTTCCATGAATCCCAGTCAAGAGTGTTTGGCACCCTTTTGGTGAGCGTTGTTCTTTTGCCCTTTTAAAGAGGCGATGACATGGAAGGTGGACAAGTGACGACGCCCTTTGGGCGGCGGCCGGTAACTCTTGCGCTTGTGAAGCGGCAGATTGCCACGAGCAGGATCAAGGAAGGAAAGTCGGCAGACAAATGGAAAGTCTTCCGAGATGCGTCGGAGGCGCGAGAGGTGCTCGGTCTGCAGGACCGCAGCCTTGCGGTGCTTGATGCGCTTTTGAGCTTCTATCCGGAGAATGAACTGCGCCAGGAGGCCCAGTTGATCGTTTTCCCGTCAAACATCCAGCTTTCAAACCGGGCGCATGGCATTGCGGGTGCGACCCTGCGCCGGCATCTTGCTCTCCTGGTCGAGGCGGGGCTGATCATTCGCAAGGATAGCGCAAACGGCAAGCGTTATGCTCGAAAGGATGATGAGGGATCTATCGAACACGCTTTCGGCTTTGACGTATCGCCACTGCTGATGCGTGCCGAGGAACTGGCATGCCTTGCCCAGCAGGTTTCTGCCGACCGGATTGCATACCGCAGGGCAAAGGAGAACCTGACGATTTGCCGGCGGGATATCCGCAAGCTCATCACGGCAGCCGTTGAAGAAGGCGCAGCAGGTGATTGGAACGCGGTAGAAGAGCGGTATCTGGCGCTTGTCAGAAGGATTCCGCGAACCCCAATCTTGGACGATCTGAAGCATTTGGGTCTTGAGATGGAAATCTTGCGACAGGACATCCTCAAGCTCCTGAATTTCGATGATTTTTCTTCAAAAATGATCAGCAATGATGCCCAAATTGAGCGTCACATACAGAATTCAAATACCTACCCCCCTAATGAACTTGAACCTAGCTCTGAAAAGGAGCTGGGGGCGAAGCCGAGCGAAAATAGGCAGGCTGAACATGTGCCTGTTAAGGCTTTTCCGATTGGTCTCGTGTTGCGGGCCTGCCCGGAGATTTCGAACTACGGACCAGAGGGGCAAATCACAACCTGGCGCGAATTGATGACGGCCGCGGTGGTTGTCCGGTCGATGCTGGGGGTCAGTCCGTCGGCCTATCAGGAAGCGTGTGAAGTGATGGGGCCGGAAAACGCAGCGGTGACGATAGCCTGTATTCTTGAGCGCGGTGGTCATATCAATTCGGCCGGCGGCTATCTGAGAGATCTTACCAACCGCGCAAAGCGGGGCGAGTTTTCGCTGGGACCGGTGCTTATGGCACTATTGCGGGCAGCCGGGCATGCGGTGAAAGCAACCGGGTGATGTTAAGGTATTTCTTAGTGCGAGGGGCAGCCTTCTTTTGAAAACAGCAGTGCTCAGGCTGACTTTTCTACGATTTGTCGGAAGCTGCTTCCTTTTCCAGTCGTTTCAGGTGGTCTTCACATACGGTTTTCACAAGCTGAAGCAGGTGAACCGTTCGTTCGACGAGCCAGGTCAACGCTTCGTCGCTGATTTCGAAATGCTTGGAATAGCGGGCTTTGACATAGGCTTCGTTGACAGTGTTGAACCAGGAGCGTTGGCGATGATGATCGCGGGGAAAGACGAGCCATTTGCTCGTCCGTCAGCCTTAACCGCGTCCGCTTTTGGGAAGACTGGCTCCTCCCTGAGTGGCGGAAAGGAGGGCGCAAAGCAGCCAGGTCCGGCACTTCGCTCCAATGTTGGTTCAAACTTCAGGCCACATTCTAGGAAATCAGATTCGTTGGCTTGACGGGATCTGAACTCGGCGCTCCATTTCAAACTCGTTCGATAACAGCCAGCGGCCTTATGGCTGCGGCGACCAACCCCTGCAGCCGGAAGGCCTCGGAGCATTTCAGGGGTCACGAGCACTATCCCGACTTGCGCCAGATATTCACTTCCTAAATAAGTTCATACGTATGTCATTGTCGAAGAACCCGCCCTGCTTCCACGACGAAATGAACCCTCGACTCTTCAACCACGTAGCAAATTTCAGGTTCGCTTCGTTGCCTTGAAGCTTCGGCGTTACCCATCCCGGCTTGATCTCGGGTAGTGGGTCCGGAAGCGCTTTCAATATCTCCCGCACCTGGTCGTCATCGAATTTCTCATGAAGCATATTGAACAACAGTATCTGGGTCTCGAAAGGGTGGGATTTCAGGATAACCTCACGGGCGGCGTCCATTCCCAAGTTCTCCGTAACAATTCCAGTGCGAGACAGAATCTTTCCAATAAGCGCTGCACGGGCTGGTGCTCCAGCCAGTAAACTCAGGTTCATCGCGCGAATTATTTTTAGTCGACTTTCGTCGGTCAGGTTTGATTCTAACAACTTTTCTCGGAAGTTGTCCTCCAGTTCGCACTCGTCCTCGACCTTAAAGAATTCGTCGATGTTGTTCGCCGCGAATTTGACGCCCAACGAAAGGTCGTTGCCGAGATGGGAGAGATTCTTGGCTGAAAAGCTTACGCGTTTGCAATCAACCAAGATTCCTGTCTTTTCCGCGCCAAGATGTTTTGGGAATGCGCTGAAGGTCCTCGGGAGAGCCCCGACGTAAGAGGCATAAGCTTGCGCGCTCAGATGATCATTCTCGATGATGAAGTTGCGCAACGGGCGCGCCTGGTCCCCATCTGGAACCTCGTGATCCGCAAGCGCTGCCAACGTGGCGGGTCTGTTTAAGAATTGCGTGAGGATATCTGCGTCGAAGCTTTCGCTACCGAGGAAAGACAGGCAATTGCCCCAGGTCGGCTCGATCTTCTCGATCCTGAAAAGCACCGCATGGAGATTCGGGGGAACCTGATCCAATATCGGTAGTAAAACCGCCTGCTTTTCAAGGAAGGCTACCACCGGCTCATGATCGACATCTTCTCGACCAATGACACCTAGAATGGCCGAAACGCTTTCAAAGCGATTGTCCGGCAGACGAAGGAGAACATTTTCCAGATAGTTACCGAAATGGCCGTTTACCTTAGCTAGAAGCGGCCCGCTGTCTGCCTCAAGCATCAGGGTATAGCTCTGCTCCCGTGCCCTGGCATCAGCCTTAATACCGAGGACGGTTCGGAATATGAAATCTAGGTTTTCGATGGATAGCTCATAGAGCCCCCGGTCGAATATCACGCGTATGAAACCGGGATGACGGTCTATCGCAGACAGATCGGTGGCTTCAATTCCGAGAAGCTCTAACCGTTCAGGGGGAAAATCGATCCCGAGAGCCAAAACGTCGGGCAGCTTCGTAGACACAAATTCAGCCAGCGCTGGATTTTTGCCAGCGATACTCTTTAAATTGGTTTCAGTCAGATGGGTTATGATGCGGGCCACATGTGTAAGGTTGGCGGAGCTCTTTATCGCAGCCGTCACGAAATCTGGCCACGATCGCGTGAGCCTCGTGATCAGCGTTGGCACCCCGCGCCCGCGGCTATAGTAGGCCGCAAAAAAATCCCCGCAGTCGTCAAAATCGGATGCGATGAATCCGAGCAGCTTTTTTGTTTGCGTCTCATACAACAATGGATCAGAAAGCAGGCAGTCGACGACCTCAACGTTAAGCACGTAGTTCCGGCTGAAGTCCTCGTCGCGCATTGCGGCAATGACTTCCTTAGGGTTATCAATCTGAAAATCAGGATCCGGATTACTGAAGCTACGAATCCGGATCAGAAACTTATTGTCGCTCGGCGAAAGGCGTCCCGAGTGGAATAACGACGTATATTGGTAGTAGGTATCGTCCAAGAATCCTTCGAGAACTAGAAACCGAGCCAATTCGGAGCGATCCCCAAAAACTCCAAAAATGTCATCCAGTTCGTCCAAACTCTCCCGAACTATTTCATTAAATTTTGCCATCCGAACATTAGCAAGCTTGGCCCGTAGATCCTGAAGCTTCTTGGACGCGGCGCTCCTAAATGACGCGGCTTTATTTTCGACATCTTTCTTTCGCTGCTGAAATGTCCTATTCGGATTCACGTCGTTCTGGAAACCAGACAGCGATACTTTCTGCTGGTATCCGCTTGGATTTCTAACGAAAACTTGGTTCGCATTAAGGAAATCCTCAAGTCGCTCGTGTTTGACCAAATCAGCTACTGGAATGTAGTTGCTTTGATCTGACGAGATACTTCCATAGTTCGCAGGAAGCTGCTCTATTAAAGCCATCGCATAAATCCTGCGTAATTCGTTCAGGTCGGCTGGCAGTTGTTTTTCGCTCACGTCCACGAGTTTCTCAATCTCGGAGATCTCAGCGGCATAGCGGGCTTCGCTAGCAGCGATGTAGCGATCGTGCCTATGAAGAACTTGTGCAAGGTTGCCTTTGCCGCGGTGGAGTTTCTCAAAATCACTGGGGAACACGTTCTTGTAAATCAAGACTGCTAGCAGCTTGTTCGCGTTTAGATTGACTTCGTCATCTGTCTCGAGGCTGGCTGCGTATATTGCATATTCGTTGAATATGTTTTGAATTAATCTGAGATCATCTAGGTATCTCGAAACTTCCCGCAGAAATTGTTTGTCTAGCCTGCTGTCGAGCGACAGCCGCTTGCCCTGCTCCAATACCATATCGATAGAATTCGAACTGTTGATGATAGGTATGACAGGAATTATGAATTCGAAGAACTTTGTTCTATCCGTATTGACGAATATGTCATCACGAAGAGCGTAAAGGAAACGGACTTTTCTCTTCTTGCCTAAATTGGTATTTACCAGGCTGTTGATCTCGCGAAGAGTAACGAAAATATCGGCATTGTTAAATCTATCGAGATCTTCGATGACCACGAGGTCATATTTCGTCGACTGGAAAAAGTATATTATCTCGTCCATGTGACGATTTAGAATTGATTCCTCACTCGCCGCCTTAGAGGTGATTTCGATATCCTTGAGCGAGATGCTTTTGAGTGAAATCCCGAAACTCGCGACGTAGATATGGTGGAAGACAAGCCATATAAACGCTCCGCCAACCGCAAAGGTTGCCAGATTAAACCAGTTAGTCAAATCAAACGGGCGGAAGTAGTCGCCGGCTATGATTGCGTCGCGCTTCTGTATCAGGTGCCAGCAAGCGAACACGCCTAGGACGATGAAAAGTGAAGCAACAATCGACCATCGGCCAGGCGACTGGATACGCTTGAACCTAGACAGCGGCAGCCGGTTCGCGTCGGCGCCGTAGAGCATTTGTTGGAGTATGCTTCGTTCAATCTCCTGTTTGCTCACTCCGCCGCCCGTGGTTACGGCTTCGGGCAGAAATGCCGCGAGGGAGATCTGCAGAACCGGGCGCCTGTAGAGCTTTAGGAACGACTTAATTATACTGCTCTTCCCGGACCCGTACGGTCCAGTGAGAGCGATATTCATCACACGAGGATTCTCGGTCGCCTCGATCAAGGCGCTTGAATACACACCGGCCGGATCTGCTTTATCGGTTGGAGCAAGATCAACGAACCTTGGTATGTCACCTTGGTCGTTACGGTGTCGAGTAAATCTCGATGTGATCGCAGCGAGTGTCCTTGCAAATTTTATAAGATAACCAACCAAGCTCTTAAGGCTCCCAGTTCTCAAAGAGAGTATTCGCAAGATGCCGCGCGAATGAATATCAATAATTTATTTAAAGTTGCGGGAAAAGCAGCATTTTTTCCAGTGATGCCATTCTTGTTGATGGCCCTCGAAGTTTCCAACGGCGTCCGAGCAACGGATACGAAATATCCTCAAGAATGGAGCCAACGGATCAAACGCAGCAAGGGACACCTTTCAAATAATCCCCCATGCCCGAAACCTCCCCCTCCCCGTCATCTCCCGCAGACCCAGCTCTAAAACAATCCGCCGCGCCGCCTGCGGCGTCACCTCGAGCGTTTTCGCTACCATGTTTGCCGACACCAACGGTTTTGCCATCACTAGCTCAACCAGCGCCGGCAATTTTGAGGAGGTCCGTCGCCCGTCCAGCTTTCGCTCCATCATCGTCTTCGCCAGCGTCAGCCGGTCATGCTCCTTAAGCCCGATCTCGGCCGCCGCGAGAAATCCGTGGGCGATGGCGAGCAGGCGAGTCTTGCGATCGCGGCTCCGGCGCCGATCGACGGGGATGGTTTTGAGACCCAGATTGATGGCGGCGAGGTGGGCACCGGTGGTGATGCCGGCTTCCCGTAGGATCGACACAGCCAACAGCCGGCCAAGCCAGGGGGCGTGCTGCAGGACTTGCAAAGAATTCCAGGCATCGAGGGCGACGATCGCCTGCAGCATCACGGGCAGATCTTCGGCCTGGCGCAGCACGCCGCGCCACTCCTCCAACCGGGCATCCTCGTCCCAGTCGAGATCATAGACGAGAGCGTCTCGCTTGCGGTTATCGGCCACCGTCCGACCGGGCCGCTTCGCCTGTTCGATCGCTGCCTCGGATCGAGCGAGCAGCGCATCGATGGCGGCATAATCAACGCCGGGCAGATCTTTGGCGTCAAACCCTACGTCCCCCTCCCCTTCCCGCTCGACGATACTTGCGGGCCAGACACCGCTATCATCCGCGGTGCTGTCAGGACCGCCTGATGGTCCAGACCACGCCTGGGTCTGTCGCAAGGTCCGGAGACCGTCGAGCGATAGTGCCCAGTCGGGCGACTGACCGGCAATGCGCCGGCGCGTGCGGAGAACGTCGCGGGCGATAGTGAGTTCGTGGGTGGGGGTGCGGGTATCGCGAAAGGCGTCGTGGAGGACGAGGTCTTCGAGATGCACCAATTCACCGTCGATCCAGAGGGAGGCACAGGCGTCGGCGAAATTTTGCCTCTCGAGGAAGCCGGCGCCGACGGTCGAGCGGGCAATGCGCTCATCGAGACGGGCCAGCGCGACACCGGCGTCAAAAGCCGGCCGCATCAGGTCACTCATGCTGATTTCCGAAAAATCGTAAGCCATTGAAATCATGGTAAATGATTTACTAAAGGAACTCTAGTTAAATATTAGAGTTCTTCACATGGTACCGTTTTAGGTTGGACTATCTACCATCGATAAGTATCCCTTATCGATGGTAGATCGACAAAGCCAGCAAATCCAGCTAATCTGGGCCAAGTCACACTCAGCTAAGGCTCTGAAACATGGAAGATCACGTCCGCTTCGCCCTCGAAAAGCTGCTCAACGTCGCCCACCAGGATACCGGCCAAGGGTGGGCGCGTCGCCAACTTTTTGCTCGCCTAGTGGAATCTCGCCTGGTGGAATTTTGAGGTTTTGGGCGGTTTCGATCTGACCGATCTCGCCAATGTCGATCGCGAGGTCGCCGACGGCATGGCGACGGTTTTTACCTTTCTCGCCCGTGAAGACGATCTCGTTCACTCCGACGCCTACAAGCCGGAGATCATTCAAATCATTCGCCGCTGGCGACCAAATGTCGAGATCGATTGATGTCCAAGTCGCGCAAACCAACTTCCCTCTCCGACATCGAACGGCGCGCCGTCGAGCTCGACACCATCGCTTCGGTGCTGCCACTCGAGCGTCGCGACGAACTTGCCGAACTGCTGACCGACCAGGACGTCGAAACGCTAAAACATCTCGTCAACCAGGGCATGGGCGACAACACGCTGCGGGCGCTGACCTCCGATCTGGCGTATATCGAAGCCTGGGGATTGGCGGCGACCAAAAAATCCCTGCCCTGGCCGGCGCCCGAGGCGCTGCTGCTGAAATTCGTCGCCCATCATCTGTGGGATCCGGAAAAACGCCAGAACGATCCTGATCACGGCATGCCTGCCGATGTCGATCAACTGTTGCGAGATCAGAGCTTTTTGAAATCCACGGGCCCGCACGCACCCGACACCGTGCGGCGCCGGCTGGCCAGTTGGTCGACGCTAACAAAATGGCGCGGCCTCGACGGCGCATTCGCCTCCCCTGCCCTCAAGCAGGCGATCCGGCTGGCGGTGCGTGCCGTCCCCAGGCCGCGTCGTCGCAAAAGTGCCAAGGCGGTCACCGGCGATATTTTGGCCAAGCTGCTGGCGACCTGTGAAAGCGAAAGTCTGCGCGATCTGCGCGACCGGGCGATCCTGATGGTCGCCTTCGCCTCCGGCGGCCGCCGCCGCAGCGAAATCGCCGGATTGCGGAAGGAGCAACTGAGCATCGAGGCGCTGATTGAAGTCGAAGATGGCCCTCCCCTCCCCTCCCTTGCCATTCACCTCGGCCGGACCAAGACGACCTCGGGCGAAGAGGACGACATCGTCTATCTCACCGGCCGGCCGGTCATGGCGCTGAATGCCTGGATGTCAGCTGCAAAAATTGAGAGCGGCAGCGTGTTCCGGGGGATTGGTCGCTGGGGGACGGTCTCACGGCGGGCGCTCGATCCGCAGTCCATCAATGCGATCATCAAGCAGCGCGTGGAGATGGCTGGTCTCGAGCCTGGAGAATTTTCTGCGCACGGGCTGCGCTCGGGTTATCTCACTGAAGCCGCCAACCGCGGCATTCCCCTGCCCGAAGTTATGGAGCAGTCGCGTCATCGGTCGGTGCAGCAGGCTTCCGACTATTATAACAATGCGGCACGGCGTAGCGGGAGAGCGGCACGCCTATTTACATAGTAGGAATATCCCTGCAATTCTGGAGAAGATATCCATAAATGCAAGGATGATCAGAAGAAGAATTGAAGCCAGGCTCCTCGAACTCATTGATGGCAGCCCGGCAGTCGCCCTGCTCGGGCCTCGTCAGGTTGGCAAAACGACCTTGGCTATAGATAGCAGCAAAAGCCGCCCTTCTCTTCTACCTGGATCTCTAATCAGACGCAGACGGGGCCAAGCTGTCCGAACCGGAACTCTATCTAGCGGGTCATGATGACAAACTGGTTATCCTTGACGAGGTTCATCGCCTGCCAGATCTGTTCCAAGTCATGCGTGGCTTGATTGATCGCAACCGCAGGCTCGGACGGCGCGCCGGCCAGTTCTTGTTGCTCGGCTCGGCCTCCATCGATCTTCTCAAACAGTCAGGCGAAACGCTGGCCGGTCGCATTGCCTACCTTGAATACAGCCCCGTCGATGGATTGGAAGTATCCCCAGATACTCTCGCTATGCTTTGACTGCGGGGCGGCCTTCCCGATAGTTGCGCCCAGTGACCACGGGAGCATGCGCTGGAGACAGGACTTCATTCGCACTTATCTCGAACAAGATATTCCATTATTGGGACCGCGCATTACCGCTGAGACATTGCGACGGTTCTGGAGCATGCTGGCACACCACCAGTCCGAGCTTCATAACGCAGCCGAACTCGCCCGCTCCCTTGGGGTCGATGGAAAAACCGTTGCGTCCTGTCTCCATCTTCTCGTGGACCTGCTTGTGGTACGCCGCCTCGAACCCTCGCACGCTAACGTCGGTAGGCAGTTGGTCAAATCACCGAAGGTCTATGTGAGGGATAGCGGTATCGCGCAAGCACTTCTTGGACTTGCAAGCGCCGAACAACTCCTCGGCCATCCGATTGTCGGCGCGAGCGGGGAGGGATTCGTGATCGAAACATGATGGCCGCATCGCCTGACGGTACAGCAGCCAACTTCTACAGAACCTCTGCTGGCGCCGAAATCGATCTTCTACTCACCCCTTCAGGCCTAAAGCCTTGGGTGTTTGTTTCGTTCTCATCGGCGAGCACCGCCAACGCTTGGGCGCTATCGAGACGGTCCGTGCCCTGCGCGGCCAGACCAAGCCAGGCCATGAATAAACTCAAGCTTGATCGCAGGAAGGCCGGTGATTTGGGCGCCATTTCTCGCGGCGCGGACTTGTATCGCCGCTCTAAACTGCGCTTGGCAAGGATCGTTTGTCCTTCTCTTTCCTATTGAAAAAATGCCGCTTTCGACGCGTTGGTCAGAACCAATTTTAGTACGAATGCCTGTCTGGTATCAAATTTTTTGGGTACGGATTGGTTCGTGGGAAGAGCGTCTGGTGTTTCATTGAGCTGCGGAACTGGTCGAGCCAGCAATTGCAATCAACGACTGGCACCCCTCCCCTGTCTTACCATCTCTCCGCACCACACAACTCGACGGGCGGTGTGGTGAGAGAAGCCCTTTGTCTCACTTACCGCCGTCTCGGTGGGCATTGTGCCCGGTTCTTACTCACGACGGATGCCCTCGGGTACGTCGTGGTGCAGGGGAAATCGTTCGCATGGAACCGCAAAATGTTAGGTGGCTGGCACGCCTATTGCCGGAAAGCGGATGTGCGACTGGCGAGGAGTGTCGACCGTCGTTGCAGGTGGTGCCTAAACCTTGGATACGATCTTTCTCTCCCGCACAGCCAGACCTTGTCAGCTGACAAGGTTTGTGTGCGACTATTTTTCCAACGATTGGAAAAGATCCATCGCAGCGGATCGTAGGACTTGACGGACGTCGAAGTCATACCCGATGAGTAAGTTTAGACGTGAGAATAGAACTCGAGCCGGGTTTGGGCGGTTCCCGTTTCGATGTCCAGAACCTTGTCAGCTGACAAGGTTTTATCCCCGATCCGCAAAAGTTCGATATCCCGACTGGCACCACTCAACCGTTGAAGACCACGCCACGGCGGCGCCCCGCGCAACGGCGCCACGATAATTCCCGGTGGAACATCGCGCCCCACACGTGTCGACTGCGGGGGAGGTCAGTGTCGCGGAAATCCAGTTAGGATGCCGCGGGCTAGGAAGAATCGTCACAAAACTCAATGACGCCAAGGATTATGTCTGCTGGATGTTTAGCAATGGTTGCCGGTTATTACGACAACAGTCGCGGGGCGTAGGTCAATATCGGAGTTGAAGCTCCAGGCAAAAATACAGCTTTCGATTTTGGGACGATGATTTCATTTGCGAACAGGGGAGGGGCCTCTCCTGATTAGATCCTTGTATTGTGATGGCAATCCACCATCAGGAGCCAAATATTGCAATGCCTATTCAGCTGAGAAGGCGGGCAGGGCTAACGCGAAGCCCACCGAGGAACGGCAGGCGAAAGTGGCTTTTACAGCACGGACAGCCTGCCCGTCACACGAGCAAACGCATGTGTGGAAGCTGGCTCACGAGACTGATGCTGACAAGGCTGTATCTAGCGACCTGCGCCCATTACCAGCAAGCCAGGACGCGAAAGTCAGCAGGTCGGGGTTGATTTCGCGCATGAGTTTCAGATCGACCTGCTCGGCGAGCGGTCCGTCTACCAGGCTCTCCGCCATATGTGCGAGATCAGCGTTTGCAGCCAGAACATCGTCTGGAAACCGTTCATAGGTTACCGGCCGGCCGGCTGCTTCGCTGAAGGCGAACTCGAGTTCACGCCCGGTCAGGCGGTCGCTCGCGACCTTAAACGTTGTGCCGCCAAAGCGGGACTTGTCGGCAAACACGGCAGCAACAAACCTGCCGATGTCTTCCACGGCAGTTAGCTGAATGGAATGGTCCGGCCGGATCAGGGATATCAACCGGCCCTCATCCAGACCGAAACCGGGTCGCACCAGCATTTCCATGAAAATCATCGGCCGGATGATGGTCGTAGTCATGTCGAGCTGTCGAATATGGGCTTCGATACGAGGCTTGGCGTCGAAACGCGGAACGCCTGTCAGTTCATTCCCCACACTGGCGCCCGATGAATAAACAAAATGGTTGATACCGGTTTCGGCAGCGATATCCGCAATCGATATACCATGACTGACTTCGTCTTCGGCAGCCAGGTTGGCGGGCAGTACGCTAAAGACGCCGTAAGCGTCTTTCATCGCTGTGCGGATGACATCGGTCTCTTCAAATGAACCCTGCACAAGCTCGATGTCCGCATTCCGCAATTGCAGAGATGCAGCTTTGGTGGAATCCTGAACGAGTGCGCGAACAGGCCATCCCGCCTTCAACAAGGCTTTGGCGACGGATCCTCCCTGCCTTCCGGTAGCGCCGAAAACCAGAATGGGGTGCTTGCTATTGGTCACTTGAAGCCCTCGCGTTAAACAAGGACCATCTATATATATGAATGTAGTTTCGCCGGAAGACGGCACATTCTTTAGCATCAGGCACAAGGACGGTACCCTTGGACGAACAGATCGATGCCGGCACATCGCGCGGATCAGAAAACGACAGACACTTCAGGCCCATACCGCCAAACGGGGTCTGCGGCCTGCTGAGTGACAAATGGACAGTGCCGGTTCTTTGGCGTCTTTCGCTCGCTGCGGATCATCGGCTCCGCTTTTCAGCCTTGAGAAAAGAGGTCGGCGAAATCACCCAGCGCATGCTGACGCTCACCCTGCGCAATCTCGAGCGTGACGGATTCGTTATACGCCACTATTTCCCTGAAGTGCCGCCGCGTGTCGAGTACGAGCTAACAGAGATCGGCCACGGAGCTTTGCGCGCCCTTGAGGGATTTAACTTCTGGGTCCACGACAATCTGAACGTCATCAAGGCGCGCCGGCGCGCTTACGACCAAGGGGAGTTGTAAACCCAAAGCCAACTAGTCGAGAAAGAACCTTTCCGTCGTGGAGGGCCTCCTGGTCAGCCTCGAGGTGCACCCATATGATGAATTCGCGGCAAGCTATACGGGTTAATTGCGAGCAGAATTGGCCCGGAGTGGAACTCCGATCAGCACATCAATTGATTGCAGGACATGCGCGCTCGCATGGACTGATAATGGTTGTCGATAATCGCTATGAATTTGATCGCGTGGTGCAAGAATCTATGCGAAGTCGGTCGGCATCCCTGCGTCTGCGAGGGGTGGGGGAGTTCAGATGCAAATGCGTAGTTTGAACCGGGCCAGTATATTGCCTTCACACCACATCGGAAAATTGGTGCCCCACTTATTATTGTGCAAATTGAAGCGGATGCCGTCGGCGAAGCTCGGGCGTTCCCGGCAGAACGCCATGAAATCCCAGCTTGCGGGTGCAACGAGTGGCGTATCCAGGGGCTCGATGGTATAATGCGTCCCGTCCGGCAATACTGCGCGAGCAGCGGTGACCGCCTGGAGCTGAGCGCCACCGTTCTCGGCAGTATTCTCCGCCTTGTAGGGGATCGAACCAGCGACCCGCGATAGGCATGGTGGCAATGGCCAGATGGAGGGGCGTAGATTATCGCACCAATTGGTGCTATGAGCGTATCAACATCTGGGAGCTAGCTATGCGATCAACTATCAGTCTTGACGACAATCTCATAGAACGGGCCAAGTCCCTTACAGGCACAAAGGAAACGGCGGCTCTTGTGCGTCAAGCACTCGAGACTTTGGTACGAGTCGAATCCGGCAAACGGCTGATCGCCCTTGGGGGCACTATGCCCGAGGCGGAGGTAGCGCCTCGCCGCCGGAGCGAAGTGGGCAAGTGATCCTTGTCGATAGCTCAATCTGGATTGATCATTTTCGACACGGCGACTCGGAGATGATCGGTTACTTTGCCACGCTTTCATTGTCGGCGAACTGGCCCTAGGCAGTCTGCGAGATCGGGATGCGGTATTAGCATTTCTTGCAGCTCAGCGTGAGGCAGTGGTCGCGACCCATGCAGAGGTAATGACCGTCATTGATGGCTATTCAATATTCAGCATGGGGATCGGCTATACTGATACACATCTGTTGACTTCAACCCTCCTCGATCGACGATCAAGCTTGTGGACGAGGGATAAACGCCTGGCGGCTGCGGCTCAGAAGGTTGGCGCGGCGCTTTATCCTTCCGCGAATATTCCTCACTAGACATCCAGCGAGGAGCTTTCGAGCGCTGATAGCTGCTCCTGATGGGAATCGAACGAGCAACGATCAATTTCCAAATCGACTCGCTCTTGAATCGCCGACTCCGTAGTTCGTTGGGTTTTGTCGGCAGCACCTTCCCGATCCGGGCAACAGTTTGGTTGCCGGAGTGGCCTGCTTGAGGCCGGTCGCAGACTATCCGGTCCTGGAAGCCGAGGTGAGGTTGCTGCCATAGAGCGCGGGCACCTCCATGACCACTTCCGACGCCGTTGCGGCCGTTCGATGACAGGAGACGAAGACGACTAAAGCGGCCCATCTAGGGCCCCTTCAACTTGAACAATTTCTGCCACAGGTTTCGGGATTTTTTTGCGACAACTTACAAATTGCCCCCTGAAAGCCGAAACCACCAATCTCAGCCGTCACGTTTCGTTAAGTACGAATCCATTCGATAAAATTTTAGTCTTAATGCCGCGCGGGTACGCCATTAGTGGTCGACACCATAGTAATCTCAAGCGCGGAGACTTCACATGCGACGATGTTTTTTGAATATCTTGCGAATAGCTGTCATCGCCGGCTTCAGCGTTCCTAGCGCTCCGACGCACACGTACGCTCAGTCGACCCCAAAAGCTCAGTTAGGAGAGGGGCGTGCATACGAGATCATCGATAGCGAAGTCTGGGATGTGCCCGATCCGGTTTCCGGTCGCACTTACCAAGTCTTCGTCGCTTTACCACCGTCCTATGCGAAGGAACCTCAGCGGCGCTATCCGGTGCTTTACGTCACCGATGCTGACTACGCTTTCCCGATCATCCGACAAATCGGCCGCCGTCTGAACGTCGAAGGGCCCCGGATCGAGGAGTTCCTTCTCGTCGGTTTGTCTTATGGAAAGGGTGAGGACGGCAAGGTCAGCCGTCAGCGCGACTACACTCCCACGGCAAACGGTCCAAAGAGCGCACCGGCTGGTGCGATCCATGGGCACGGACGGGCCTATCAGCGGTACTTGGGTGAACAGGTGAAACCATTTATCGCTGCCCGCTATCGGACCGATCCCGCCAGGTCGCTCTTCCTTGGCCACTCCTACGGTGCTTTGCTTGGCGCACAGATCCTGTTTACCGAACCTGGCTTGTTTAGCGGCTATATCCTCGGTAGCCCCTCTCTCTGGTATGACAAGCGCCACACCTTAAAGCTCGAAACGGATTACGCCGCGCAGAACAAGGACCTGCCGGCAAAGGTCTATCTTTATGTCGGCAGCTATGAGGCGCAGCGCAAAGGCGACCGTCGCTACAACCAGACGGTAGATATGGTCGCCGACAACCGGGCTTTGGAAGCAGCGTTGCAGAGCCGAAAGTATCCGAACCTGCAATTGAAGTCTGCAGTCTTGGACGACGAGGATCACCTCACCGTCGCACCACGTGGCTTCACGCAGGGCTTGGAGTACCTTCTGAGAGTGCACTGACAAATCGCATCGAAAACTGGAACGAAGCTGTCGCACAATTCCCCAGTTTTGCGAGCAGGCCAGTCGCGCTGGATTTTCAGTAGAATTTCCGTCGCAAAGGTCAGGTGCAAAAGTCAGTCCTATGCGGCCGACCTGCCGCCTCCGGCGCCGGTCTGTCAAAGACCTTCCTGCCAAAGCTGTTGGCCGCAGAAGGCGATAGCCTGCTCCTCGCCCTGCCGACGCTCGCTACGGCCGAATATGGCGCGCCGCCGACCGTCTCGATGCGGATGGCACAGGATCAGGATGCATTGCTGCTGACATTCGTCCTGCATGAAAAACCTGCCAACCGCATGCCCGAGGCAAGTTTCCTGTCGTTTACTCCGAAGGGTGATATCGCCTGGAACCTCAAGAAGATGGGCCTTTGGCACAAGGCGGGAGAACGGTCATAAAGCTTGCCGCTTCCCCGACATTTAATTTCCGCTCATAGTTTCCGGACAGTCGCCGCCTTGGATCGGGTGGCGTGCGAACTGAATATCTTCGGCGTCAGGCTATCGGTCGCTTTTCGGACATTTAAACGATCTTACGCATACTCGTACGGCCCTCTACATTTTGAAGATATGCGCAAAGCATGTCGGACATTTGATCCACAAAAGCCTCGATCTCAGCGTTAGTCCGCGATGTCTCCGAAAGCTCCTTTCCAACAGACGTAATTGTCATGGTGATCAGTTCACCTGAAAGCTGTCGCACTTTCTCTGAACTATTTGGAAGCACCTCGCGCATAAATGCTTCGATGATGCGATCGCCTTCATCATGGATCTCCTGTGCCTCCGGGGCATCCCGATAGAGTGGCGCCGCGTCGTCGAGTGCCACCCTCAGCGGCGCTTCGTCAAACTCCGATCGGATGAAGGTGTCTACGAGGTGGCGAAGCCGCGCAAGGGGCGGGCTTGAGCTGTCGCTTAGGATCATCCGCCATTGCTCCGTGGTCTGCTTCCACTCGTCGCTTTGCAGTCGGAAAAGGATAGATGCCTTGTTTGGAAAGTATTGGTAAAGCGACCCAACGCTCACTCCGGCCCTCGCAGCCACTCGTGCAGTTGTGAATCGCTGAGCGCCTTCTTCCGCCAGAACGCGAATAGCGGCCTCCAAGATCGTTGATACGAGAACGTTCGATCGCGCCTGTTTGGGGCTCTTTCGTGAGGAAATATAAGGCTTTGGGCGGTCAACCATCGAGGTTCATTCCAACGCGAATTGAGAAATGCGACGAATTAGTCATATTTTGTCTGCAACGAAAACGCAACTCGCTAACGATTGGACTGCAATGACTACTTTGGAAAATAAGAGCGTAGCTGCCTTGCTTGACCGCCTCTTTGCGGAAGCCGAGAAGGCGACCAGCCCGGCCACGAATAGGCTTTCACGTAGCGAGCGAGACCGTCTTCTAAGCAGCAAGAAGGAATACCTGGAGCTTTACACGCTCATGAAAGATCTTTGGCTTCCGGTTTCGCGTGAGACCGGCACGCTCCTTTACTTGCTGGCGCGCAGTTCCAGTGCAAAGACCATTGTCGAATTCGGTACGTCTTTCGGTATTTCCGCATTGTATCTGGCGGCTGCCCTCCGCGACAACGGCGGCGGGCACCTAATCACCAGCGAGTTCGAGCCGTCCAAAGTGTTGGGAGCGACCCGGCACCTTACCGAAGGCGGACTGATTGATCTCGTCGAAATCCGGGAAGGTGATGCGCTCAGGACCTTGAGTGTGGACCTTCCTGAATCAATCGATCTCCTCCTGCTGGACGGGGCGAAGTCACTGTATCCGGAAATACTGGATCTGGTGGAACCAAGTCTGCGGCCTGGTGCGCTGATTGTCGCTGACAACGCCAACTACTGCCCGGAATATCTGGCGCGCGTGCGCTCGAAGGGCGGTCCTTACCTCTCGGTACCGTTTGCCGAGGACATCGAACTGTCGATCCATCTCTGAGATAGCCGGCATACCGGCCAATTGACCATCCCTACAAATCAGAAGGAAACCATCCGTGATCGTTATCACCGCTCCAACCAGCCAGATCGGCAGCAAGGTTGTCGACGCTCTTGTGAAAACGGACGAGCCCTTGCGCCTGATCGTCCGTGACGCCACGCGGTTCGGCAGCGCCGTCCGCGAGCGCGTAGAGATCATCGAGGGGTCACATGGCGACGCCTCGGTCGTCGATCGTGGCTTTGAGGGCGCAGATGCCGTCTTCTGGCTGGCCCCGCCGCCGTGGAAGCAGACGCTGAAGCAGGCATACGTTGACTTTTCAGGTCCTGCTGCAACTGCAATCCGCCGTCACAACGTGGCCCGTGTCCTTTCCATTACGGCGCTTGGTCGCCGGACAGCCTGGCAGGATCGCGCTGGTGCCGTTACAGCCTCCATTGAGATGGACAACCTTCTGATGGAAACCGGGGCTGCGTTTCGGGCCTTGGCGATGCCGTCGTTCATGGAGAACACTGCCAGACAGGCGGCGGTCATGAAGGACAAGGGAATGTTCTTTGGCCCCATTCGCGGCGACCAGAAGCTACGGTTTACCGCAACAAGCGACATGGCAGCCGCTGCGGTACGTTTCCTTTCGGATCCCTCCTGGACCGGACAAAAGGAAGCGCCGGTGTTGGGCCCTGAGGACCTGTCCTTCGATGATCAGGCGGCGATCATCTCGGAAGTGACAGGCCGCCCGATGCGTTACCAGCAGATCTCGTACGAGCAGTTCAAGCAGCAATTTCTCGATCGAGGCACGAGCGAGTCAGTCGCCCAAGGCTATGTCGACATGTATCGCGCCAAGGACGAAGGGATCGACAACGTCGCGGAAGGCACTTCGAAAAACACGGGCTCGACCAGTTTCCGCGCTTTCTGCGAGCGGTATCTGAGGCCAATCCTGGCCGCTTGAAATACGACCTTACAACGAATCCGATGACCTTCTTCTGTCTCATCAAGACGATGCCGGAGTGGCTTGCCTTGCCTCCCCATGGCGACGATGGCAATTTGCCTTCGGCAAACAGGTTCTCGATCCAATCCTGGCTCGCTACACGGCGGCCCGGATGGCTTTCTACGACTCCGGCGCATTCACGGCCGACTGTACCGACGTCATGGTTTGGACCGTAACAAGCCTGGACGACTACAATGGCGCGGTCAACGATTCGCGTGAGACGAAGTTCGGAGCCTCTATTTTATGATCGAGAACGAGTACGCGAAGCAATACAACGCCCCCATTCTCGGTCAAGGATACTCAACCGGTATAGTCAAACTCACTTGCAGGTCGGCTCCTGGCCGGCGGTAGCCGTAAGCGTTCACGTCAACCAACGCACTTTTATACTCAAAATGGAGTGCGTCCCATGACGTCATCACAGCAACCCGACCTGGCCATGCGCCGTGTAATCGGTCTGACAGCCTCTCTTTTTCTATCCTATCTTACCGTCGCCATGTCATTGCCGGCAGTGCCAGTCCATGTCGTGGAAACCCTTGGCTTCGGTAACGCGTGGGGTGGCCTCGCGGTGGGGATCGCTTTCCTTTCAACAATCCTGACACGGGGGCGCGCCGGTGTCTGGTCCGACAGGGTTGGTGGGAAACTCACGATGGAGCGTGGCCTGTTGGTCTACGCTGCGTCTGGTGTGATCTGCCTGGCCGCAGCCCTGCCGGGATTATCTGCTTCAGCAAGCTACATCGTGCTCATCGCCGGCAGACTGCTGCTCGGACTCGGCGAAAGCGTCGCATTGGTGGGAATGATGAGCTGGGCGATTGGCCTCATGGGGCCCGCTCGTTCCGGCAGGGTTATTTCTCTCGTCGGTATGGGCATGTACGGAGCATTTGCCGCAGGCGGACCCCTCGGGTTGGCGCTTCTTGAACAAACCGGATTTGTCGGGCTGATGGTTGCCTGCACAGTCCTTCCCCTCATTGGTCTAGTTGCGATCCATTGGCTTCCCGCCGTTCAGCCTCATGTCGGGCCTAGAGAATCCATCTGGAGAGTTGTGGGGCGCATCTGGCGTCTGGGCGCAGCCGTCGGATTGCAGGGTATTGGTTTTGCCGCATTGGGCGCGTTCTTCCCGCTGTATTTTCTCCGCCAGGGCTGGTCACATGCAGGACTGGGCCTGAGTTTCTTCGGTGTGGGCTTTGTTGCGATGCGCTTGATTTGCGGTCACTTGCCTGACCGGATCGGGGGTAGGCGCATCGCGGTTCTTTCGCTTATCGTGGAAGCATGTGGACAGTTTTTGATATGGCTTGCGCCTGGACCATACGCGGCACTTGCCGGCGCGTTCCTGACGGGTATTGGCTGTTCAATGGTGTTTCCATCGATGGGAGCTGAGGTGGTAAAGCGTATCCCCCCACATCTGCGGGGAATTGCAATCGGCGGGTTTGCCGCTTTCCAGGATCTCGCATATGGGGCCACCGGCCCGATCGCTGGCGTATTGGCCGATCACGCAGGTTATCCGTCAGTCTTTTTGGTTGGCGGCATTGCTGCGACTCTCGGTCTTTGTATGGCGATGTCATCCAGCTCCAGGATGTCGAGTGACGTCGACAATTAAGGCAAGCCACAGGAGGCGACTTGAACCGCCCCGGGTTTGCCGGAGACCCCAACTCGTGAGAAGTAGGGTCTATGACGAGCAAAACGACGAACAAATTTTCTCCTGAAGTCCGCGCCCGCGCCGTTCGAATGGTGACGGAGCATGAAGCCGAACATCCCTCCCGCTGGGCGGCGGTATCATCGATAGCGGCCAAGATCGGTTGCTCTGCGCATACGCTGCATGAATGGGTGAAGAAGGCCGAGGTCGACAGCTGTAAGCGTGCAGGTTTGCCAAGTGACGTGGCGGAGAAAATGAAGGCTCTGGAACGGGAGAACCGTGAACTTCGTCAAGCGAATGAGATTCTACGCAAAGCCTCGGCGTATTTTGCCCAAGCGGAGCTCGACCGCCCACTGAAGCGATGATTTCCTCCATCGACGAACACCGCTCGGTGCTCGGCGTCGAGCCGATCTGCAGACTGCTGCCGATTGCCCCGTCCACCTATTATGAGGTCGTCGCCAAGCGCACGGACGTGGGTCGGCTATCGGCCCGCGAACGCAATGATATTGCCATGAAAGTCGAGATACGCCGGGTGTTCAACCAGAACTTCCAGGTCTATGGCGTGCGGAAAGTGTGGCGACAGTTGCAGCGAGAAGGCTTCGATATCGCTCGCTGCACCGTTGCAAGGGTCATGAGAATGATGGGTCTTCAAGGCATCATTCGTGGCAAGCCCATCAAAACCACCGTATCGGACAAGTCTGCCCCGTGTCCGCTCGACCGCGTCAATCGCCACTTCAAGGCTCCCGCGCCGAATATGCTCTGGCTTTCTGATTTCACCTATGTCGCGACCTGGCAGGGCTTCGTCTACGTGGCCTTTGTTATCGATGCCTTCGCCCACCGTATCGTTGGCTGGCGGGCCAGTCGAACGGCGCACGCGGGCTTCGTCCTCGATGCTCTCGACCAGGCAATCCATGATCGGCGGCCCGTCAAGCGTGGCGGGCTGGTTCATCATTCCGACCGCGGCTCGCAATACGTGTCCATTCGCTATTCCGAACGGCTGGCAGAGGCGGGCATCGAGCCGTCTATCGGAAGCGTTGGCGACAGTTACGACAACGCTCTCGCCGAAACGATCAACGGTCTTTACAAGGCCGAGGTCATCCATCGGCGAGGACCATGGCGCAACTTCGAAGCTGTGGAGTTCGCCACACTGGGATGGGTCGATTGGTTCAACCACCGCCGTCTTCTGGAGCCCATCGGAAACATTCCGCCCGCCGAGGCCGAAGAACGATACTACGCCATGCTGGACGCGCCAGCCATGGCGGCATAACTTAAACCATACGGTCTCCGGTAAAGCCGGTGCGGTTCATGGCGTTCTTGCGGGTGTGCTTTTGAGTGAAATGGAGTTTTCAGAAAAGGTGATCAGCATCGTCACGACACATGCGACGGATGCGCCGTCGGATTATGGCGTATCGGATTTGGTATGACGCGAGACGCGCATATGCTCAATGATGTGCGCGCCCGAACCGGAGACATGTTTGGCGATGGCAGCCGATGCAGCCTCCGCATCATGAACCTTCAGGCAACGCAACAATTCCTTATGTTCGTTCATAACATCCCGCTGACGCTTCACAGAGGTGGAAAACTGGCGGCTGATCGCCCCTAGAATCTGGCGGTGACGCACCCAAAGATCGACAGCGTGCCGGTTATAATGTCGATCATACATGAGCTGATGGAATTGCAGATCGAGGTCTGAGTGCCTGGCTTCATCCGCAAAGTCGAGCTCCTCGATCCGTTGCTGCAAGTCCTCGAGCGCATCGATGTCCGCCCTGGTGGCAATTCCCACAAACCAGCGCGTCAAAGCCGGCTCAATCAAAACCTCGATCTCGCAGATGTCGCGCACGAAGTCCTCGTCTATCGGGCGCACGCGCGCGCCACGGTTGGGCGCCATGACGACGAAGCCTTCGCCGCGCAATTGCTGCAGGGCTTCGCGGACCGGATTGGTCGAGGTGCCCATTCGGTTCGCGAGGTCCGTGACCTTCAACCGCTCATTTGCCTTCAGGCGCCCGTGAATAATGTCGTCGCGCAGGCGCTCATAGACCGAAAATTCGGCCTCATCGCCCGCTGTCTCGGGATCCGGGGTGTGTGACGAAAGCTTTGTTATGGTGCTCATAAGGTTGCATTTAAGGTATTTTCCTCCCCTTTGCCAATAGGAAAACATCCTGTTCATACATTTATGTTGACAAATAATGTACGATCTGGAAGTTTTTGTGCGCAAGACGGCGAGGAGACGCCGTTTTCAGGGAGGATGCCGGTGGTGGAGCCGGCAATCGGAGGAGAAAAAATGAATTACCGGTTCACACCGCGTCGCTTTGGCCTGTCAGGCGCGCTACTTACGACTGCACTTCTTTGCGGAACGGCCCCCTTATGGGCTGCCGATTACAAGCAGGCACCTGCGCTTGATGAGCAGGTGAAAGGCGGCAAACTGCCGGCCGTCACCGAGCGTCTGCCAGAGACGCCATTCGTCGAAACCATGGTGGATGGTGTCGGCAAATATGGCGGCACGCTGCGCACGACCATTCTCGCCAATGGCGACCAGTACAACCTGACGCGCACCATTGCCAACGAGCTGCTGGTTCGCTGGGATCCGCAGTGGAAGAAGATCATGCCGTCCCTTGCGGAGGAGTTCAAAGCATCGGACGATGCGACGACCTACACATTCAAGCTCCGCAAGGGCCTGAAGTGGAGCGATGGCCAGCCCTTCACGGCCGATGACATCATGTTCTGGTATGAAGATGTCTTCATGAACCCGGCGCTGTCTCCGGCAAAGAACCCGACCTTCACGGTGGGCGGAAAGCCGGTGAAGGTCACGAAGATCGATGATCTCACCGTCGAGTTCAAGTTCGAGTCGCCCTATGGCCTGTTTCTGCAACAGCTAGCCTACGGTCAGGGGCATCTGCCGGTCATTTACCCCAAGCACTATCTCAGCCAGTTTCATGAGAAGTACAACAAGGATGGCATTCCAGCCATTCTGAAGTCCAACCCGGCTGCGGGCGACTGGGTCGCACTGTTCAACTCCAAGGTTTCGCTGACCTTCCAGCCCGCTTATTGGCAGAATCTCGAGCTGCCGACGATGAACCCGTGGGTGCTGACGGTGCCTTACGCGGATCAGGACCGCGTGGTTGCCACACGTAACCCGTATTACTGGAAGGTCGATACCGCCGGCAATCAGCTTCCCTATATCGACACGATCACCTGGGCCAAGCTCGACGATCCGCAGTTGATGGCGCTGAAGATGACGTCTGGCGAGTTCGATTTCGCGTTCCGCCACATCAACAACGCGACATTCAAGTCGGTTCTGTTCGATGGGCAGGAGACGGGCAATTACAAGTTCGTGGATGTGAAGGATCTGCCGGCAAACGATGCCACCATTCTGCTGAACCTGAATTCCACCGATCCGGTCAAACGCAAGATTTTCCAGAATAAGGATTTTCGTATTGCGCTAAGCCAGGCCATCAACCGTCAGGAAATCATCGATCTGGTCTATGTGGGGCAGGGCACACCCGCGCAGGTGGCGGTGCAGCCCGAACACGAGCTCTACAACGAGCGCGAGGCGACGCAGTACACGCAGTTCGACCCCAAACTCTCGGCCGAGATGCTCGACAAGATATTGCCGAAGAAGGATGCGGAAGGTTTCCGCCTGGATGAAACCGGCAAGCGGCTGACGATCAACTTCATGGTGGCGGATGTCTTCGGTCTGTCCTACCCCGATGTCATGCAGATGGTTCAGCAATACGCCAAGGATGTCGGCATCGATATCCAGCTCAGAACCACGGACCGGGCGCGATTGAACACCATGTGGTCGGCGAACGAGCAGGACGCCTATATCTGGAACTGCGTCGGCGGCCTTTCCGAGGTCTATACCGACCCGCGCTGCTACATGCCATTCCAGAAGGCGGATATCTTCTTCGCCATGAAGTGGAGTGAATGGTACGCCAACCACGCCACCGGCGAGGAGCCTCCGGCCGAGATCAAGGCGCTGATGGCTTCCTACGATAAGGTCAACGCGGCCGTGACGGATGATAATCGTCGCGACAAGATGAAAGCGTTCCTTGAGCTTTCAGCCGATAACTTCCTCAATATCGGTATTTCCCGGCCCAAGCCGAAATACATGATGACATCGAAGAACCTGAAGAATGTGGTGAACGGCATCCCGATCACCGGCAATCTCTGGCATCCTGCGCCGACGCTGACGCAGTGGTATTTCGACAAGCCTGCTCAATAAGGCTCTTCCCGCCGGCAGTGGCGTAAATGCCGCTGCCGGTCCCTTCGATCCATTTCACGTCGAACGGCGAGATCCATGTTTCGTTTTATTCTTAAGCGGCTGGTGTTTGCGATACCGACACTGTTTGCCGTCTCCATCATCGCCTTCATCATCATCCAGCTGCCGCCCGGTGACTACCTCACGACGCTGATGGCGGATTGGGCCAGTCAGGGCGGTGCGGTGGAAGCGGGAACGGTAGAGGCCATGCGCGAGCGTTATGGTCTCGATCAGCCCATGTATTTCCAATATTACAAGTGGATCTGGGGCATCCTCACGCAAGGCGATTTCGGCATTTCCTTCGAGCTGGGACGTCCGGTGACGGAACTGATCTGGAGTCGTCTCGGCTTCTCGCTTCTGCTCTCGTTTCTGACGCTGTGCTTCGTATGGGCAATCGCCATTCCCATCGGCATCCTGTCGGCCGTCCGGCAATATTCGATTTCCGATTATTCCGCGACTTTTCTCGCCTTCTTCTTTCTGGCCGTGCCGGACTTCCTGATGGCGCTGTCTGCCATGTACGTCATGTCCGCATGGTTCGGGCAAAGCGTCGGCGGGCTGTTTTCACCCGCATTTGTCGATGTGCCCTGGAGCTTCGCAAGGCTGATCGACTTTTCCCAGCATGTCTGGCTGCCGGTTATCGTCATCGGGCTCGGCTCGCTTGCTGCCCTCGTGCGCATCATGCGCGCCAATCTGCTGGATGAGCTTTCGAAACCCTATGTCACGACGGCTCGCGCCAAAGGCATGTCGGAATTCGAATTGTTGATGCGTTATCCGGTGCGGCTGGCGCTCAACCCGCTGATTTCCACGCTGGGCTGGATTTTGCCGGCGGTGATCTCAGGCGAAATCATCGTCTCCGTCGTCATGAGCCTGCCCACCACCGGGCCGCTGCTGCTGCGCGCGCTGCTTGCCCAGGACATGTATCTCGCTGGCTCGCTCATCCTGCTGATCTCGGTGCTGACGATCATCGGCACCCTGATTTCGGACATCCTGCTTGCCATCACTGACCCGCGGATTCGGCTGCAATGACAGATATCACTCATCTTCCGCCGGATACCGGCCCATCGCTCGATCTTCACAACAAGGACATTGCCGTTGCCGGACAATGGCGTCTCTTCTGGCTCAAGTTCAAAAAGCATAAAATCGCCCTTGTGAGCCTGGTCGTGATCATCGTCATGTATCTCGTGGCGGCCTTTGCGGATTTCATCGCCCCGGTTGATCCCAACGCCACCAATGCCCGCTTCACCTATGCGCCGCCGCAATGGATATCGCTGATGCATGACGGCTCTTTCAAGCCGCATGTCAGCCAGTTGAAGATGACGCTGAACACGGAGTCCATGCGTCGGGAATTCACGCCCGATCCGGCCAAGCCGCTCACTGTCGGCTTCTTCGTCAAGGCTCAGCAGCCCTATCATCTGCTCGGCTTCATTCCGATGGAAACCAAGCTGTTCGGTCTGACCGACCCCAAGCCCGGCGACAGTCTCTATATCTTCGGTGCAGACCGTCTGGGGCGCGATATCTTCAGTCGCGTCGTCCATGGCGCCCAGATATCGCTGTCCATCGGCCTCGTCGGCGTGTTCATGAGCCTCATTCTCGGCGTCACAATCGGTGGTATCTCCGGCTTTTTCGGCGGATGGCTCGATCTCGTCATCCAGCGTGCCATCGAGTTGCTGCGATCCATTCCGACGATCCCGTTGTGGATGGGGCTTGCCGCCGCGATTCCGATCGGGTGGCCACCGCTTCGAACTTATTTCATCATTACCCTTATCGTCTCATTGATCGGCTGGACCAGTCTGGCACGCGAGGTGCGCGGCAAGTTCCTGTCGTTGAGGAATGAGGACTTCGTCATCGCCGCACGGCTGGACGGGATGAGCGAATTCCGCATCATCTTCAGCCATCTCGTGCCGTCTTTCATGAGCCATATCATCGCGACGCTGACGCTTGCCATTCCGTCGATGATCCTGGCTGAAACCGCATTGTCGTTCCTCGGTATCGGCCTTCAGCCGCCGATCATCTCCTGGGGTGTTCTCCTTCAGGAAGCGCAGAACATCCGCGCGGTGGCGCAGGCGCCCTGGCTGCTGTTCACGCCCGCCGCCGCGATCGTGATCTCGGTGCTTTCCCTCAATTTCCTCGGCGATGGCCTTCGCGATGCCGCAGACCCATACGAGTCCGTATCATGACCAGCAGTGACGACACGATCCTCAAGGTCGAAAATCTCAAGACCTATTTTCCAACCCGCACCGGCATCTTCAAGGCCGTGGATGGCGTTTCCTTCGAGCTGAAACGGGGTCAGACGCTCTGCGTCGTCGGTGAGTCCGGCTCGGGCAAATCGGTGACGGCGCGCTCGATCCTTCAGATCGTCGACAGGCCCGGACGCATCGAATACGGCCATATCCTGCTGAAACGGCTGGATGGCAGCGTGACCGATCTTGCAACGCTCGATCCGCGCGGCAAGGAGATCCGCTCGGTGCGTGGTAAAGAGATCGCCATGATCTTTCAGGAACCGATGAGTTCGCTGTCTCCGGTCCACCGCATCGGCACGCAGATCGGCGAGGCGCTTCGCATCCATTTCGGAACGTCAAAGAAGGAGCAACGCGCCCGCGTCATCGAATTGCTCAGGCAGGTGGAAATACCGAGACCCGAAACGGCGATCGATCGCTACACGTTCGAATTCTCCGGCGGCATGCGCCAGCGGGTGATGATTGCCATGGCGCTTGCCTGCAATCCATCCGTTCTGATCGCCGACGAACCGACGACGGCGCTCGATGTGACGACGCAGGCGGAAATTCTCGATCTCATCAAGAAGCTCCAGAAGAGCCATGGCATGGCGGTTTTGTTCATCACCCACGATATGGGCGTGGTGGCGGAAATTGCCGACGAAGTACTGGTGATGTATCGCGGCAAGGTGATGGAGAAAGGCTCGGTCGAGCAGATTTTCCACGCGCCGCAGGATGATTATACCCGCCGGCTGATCGGCTCGGTCGTCAAATTGGAGAAAAAGGCGGAGGTGCGGCTGAGCCGCCCCGCGATACCGACTGAGACGCCGCTGCTTCTCGATGTCAAAAACCTGTCGCTCACCTTTGCGTCGGGCCTGAAGGCTGTCGATGACGTGTCCCTGTCGGTTCGTCCGGGAGAAACCCTTGGCATCGTCGGCGAATCCGGGTCCGGCAAGACGACCATGGGCCGCTGCCTCCTGCGCATTTACGATCCGCAGGCCGGGACGATCGGCTATCGCCGCCCGGATGGCAGCACCGTCGATCTTCGCACCGCCGGCAAGTCGACGTTGAAGGACGTCCGCCGCGAGGTTCGGACGATCTTTCAGGATCCCGTTGGTTCGCTCAGCCCGCGCAAAACCGTCGGCCAGATCATCGCAGAACCTTTGAAACTTGCCGGCATGAAAGGCGCCGAGGTCGAAGATCGCGTTGCCGAATTGATGCAGCAGGTTGGGTTGGAACCCGCATGGCGCGAGCGCTATCCGCATGCTTTTTCCGGTGGCCAGCGCCAGCGTATCGGCATTGCAAGGGCAATCGCGGTCAAGCCGCGCCTCATCGTCGCGGATGAGGCGACGTCTGCGCTCGATGTTTCGCTTCGCTCGCAGATGCTCGACCTGATGATGAGCCTTCAGGACCGGCTAGGTCTTTCCTACGTCTTCATCTCTCACGACATGTCCGTCATCCGCTACATGTGCGACCGCGTTGCGGTCATGTATCGCGGCAAGATCGTGGAGATGGGCGACACCGATCAGGTCGTCAACGATCCGCAGCATGACTACACGCGATCGCTGCTGTCGGCCATTCCCCATCCAGATCCGCGTGAGAGACGCCTTGCCCAGCGCTTCCGCTACGATCCCACCCGTACCCTTTCCACCATTGGATAAGTCATGAAAATTACCGACGTTAAAATCATCGTTTGCTCGCCCGGCCGCAATTTCGTGACGGTGAAGATATTCACCGACGAAGGCCTGACCGGCGTGGGTGACGCGACGCTCAACGGCCGTGAAAAGGCGGTCGTCGCTTATCTTCAGGATCATCTGGCGCCGCTGCTGATCGGCCGCGATCCCTCGCGGATCGAAGATATCTGGCAATATTTCTACAAGGGCGCCTATTGGCGTCGCGGTCCGGTGACGATGGCCGCCATTGCCGGCATCGATACCGCACTTTGGGATATCAAGGCCAAAGCTGCGAATATGCCGCTTTATCAGCTCTTTGGCGGCGCAAGCCGTGAGAAGATACTCTGCTACACCCATGCGCAGGGCACGGATATCAATGAAGCGGTAGAAGCCGTCGGCAAACGGATCGATCAGGGCTACAAGGCCGTTCGGGTGCAGGTCGGCATTCCCGGTCTGCCCGGCGTTTACGGAACCGGAGCGAAATCCGTCACCAACAACGCTGTCGATGACGCTGTTCCGCATGAGGAAGTCTGGTCGACATCGAAATATATGCGGCATATCCCGAAGCTTTTTGAAGCGGTTCGTGATGCCTATGGCGATGACATTGAACTGCTGCACGACACGCATCACCGCCTGACGCCCATCGAGGCGGCGCGGCTCGGCAAGGATCTGGAATTTGCGCGGCTGTTCTGGCTCGAGGATGCGGTTGCTGCCGAGCATCAGGAAGGCTTTCGCCTGATCCGCAAGCATACGACGACGCCGCTGGCCGTCGGCGAAGTGTTCAACACGATCTGGGATGCCCGGCTGCTGATCGAAGAGCAGTTGATCGACTATATCCGCATGACCTCGGTCCATGCGGGTGGTATCACGGCGCTTCGCCGTGTGATGGATTTTGCCGGTATCTATAATGTCCGCACCGCCTGCCATGGCGCGATGGACATGTCGCCGATCTGCCTTGGCGCCAATCTCCATCTTGACCTGTGGGTGCCGAACTTCGGTATTCAGGAATATTCCGGTTATCTGCCGGAAATCCTCGAGGTGTTTCCAAGCGCATGGAGTTTGAAGGACGGCTATCTGCATCCCGGTGATGCCATTGGCCATGGCGTCGATATCGATGAGAAACTCGCAGAGAAATATCCGTATCAGCGCGCCTATCTGCCCGTGAACCGTCTGGAAGACGGCACGCTCTGGCATTGGTAAGGGGGAGAGACGATATGAAAATCACAGCGCTCAAGAGCTACGCCGTCAAGGTCGGTATCCGCAACCAGCTTCTGGTGAAGATCGAGACCGATGAGGGCATTTTCGGCTGGGGCGAAAGCGGTCTCTCCGGCCGCGAAAAGGCGGTTGTCGGCGTGCTCGAGCACTATGCCGAATTCCTGCGCGGCCGCGATCCCTTCAAGATCGGCGCGCTCTGGCAGGAAATGTATCGCAGCCAGTATTTCGAAGGTGGCCGCGTCTTGCAGGCGGCAATTTCCGCCATTGATATCGCCCTGTTCGATATCAAGGGAAAAGCTCTTGGCGTTCCGGTCTACGATCTGCTCGGGGGCAAGCAGCGCGACCGCATTCCGACATTCGCCACCACGTTCGCAGCCCCCGGTGAAGCGATGATCGAACAGGCGCAGATGCTTGTCGAACATGGCTGGACCGCCATGCGTCTCTCGCCCGACGGCCACGAGAACAAGGAGATTTACGAGCCGCGCGAACACATCGCCACCACTGCGAAATGGTGCGTGAAGGCGCGCGAAGTGCTGGGCGACGATGTGGTGCTCGGCATTGATTATCACCACCGCCTGACGGTAGCGGAGGCGGCAAGCTTCTGCCAGAAAATGCCGAAGGGTACGCTGGACTTTCTCGAAGAGCCTATTCGTGATGAATCCCCCGGTGCCTACGAGGCCTTGCGGCGTCTCACCGACGTCCCCTTCGCCATCGGCGAGGAGTTCTCATCGAAGTGGCAGTTCCAGCCTTACATCGAGCGGGACATCCACCAGTTCAATCGCCTCGATGTCTGCAATGTCGGTGGTTTAACGGAGAGCATGAAGGTCGCCGCATGGAGCGAAACGCATTATGTGGACATGATGCCGCATAATCCGCTCGGGCCGATCTGCACCGCCGCGACGATCCATTTTTCGGCGACGGTTGCCAATTTCTCCTGGCTTGAAACCCGCGCCAGTCCCGCCGAAACCCATCTCGGTTTCGATAATTCCGAATTCTTCCCGGTTCAGCCAAAACTTGAGGGGCCTTTTTACCCGGTTTCGGATGCACCCGGTCTTGGCATCGAGGTGAATGAGGAGCTGATCGCACGGCAAAGCTTCGAGTTCTGGGAAGCGCCTCACCTCAAACGTCGCGATGGGTCCGTGACCAACTGGTGATGTCACAGATGCGTATCGCTCGGATAACAGTCGGCGATACGCAGTTTTTTGCCCGGAAGATTACTTTTCAACGGAATCAGATGGTTTGCGGACACGTGACAAGGCGTCCGTCATCTCGCTTCGTGCAACACCAATAAGCCGCTCCATCGCTTGGCGAGCCGCATCCGGACGCCGCATCCGTATCGCTTCAAGCACGTCCTGATGTGTTGAAATGGCCTGTTCATGGGACTGGCTGGCGCGATTGGTCAGGCGGAAGCTTGCAAGCAGGGCGGCGCGAATGGCGGTGGCGAACTGGCGGTAGACCCAGTTGCCGCTGGCATTGATGATCGCTGTATGGAAATCCAGATCGGCACGGCTCCAGTCTTCGGTATCGCGGGCATTGGCCTCCACCATGTTCTCGAACGCCCTGGAAATATGGTACAATTGCCGGGCATTGGCATTTGCCGCCGCCTGCGCTGCCGCTGCCGGTTCGAGTAACTGGCGGGCATCGATGAGCGAGGCATAAAAGGCGTCGTCAGCGCCTACCGACAGCATGACATCCAGCACGATCGGATCAAGATAGTTCCAGTTCTCACGCGGCAAAACGGTTGTGCCTGCCCGCGTTCGCGACCGCACCATGCCGAGCGCTGAAAGATATTGCATTGCCTCCCGCAGGCTGGTGCGGCTGACGCTGAACCTTTCTGTCAGTTCGGCTTCGTTTGGAAGCGTCGAGTTCTCTGGAAAAGCGCCTGAGACGATCAACTCGACAAGACAGTGGAGCAGCATTTCCCGCACGCTGCGTTTCCCGTGCTGGGCAATCGGCGTGCCGTGCTCCGTCAGCACTTGGGTAATGGGGCCGCTTTTCACGGTGCTGATATCCTTCTGTTTCTTTTCCCGACATGCGTGAAAAGCCTGCTCGCCTCGACCCGCAACCGAAAATTACGAAGGGACTCAATCGATAATATGAATGATCCTGACAAAACGATCAAATCGAAAAATAAATCGTATTTAAGTTGACATTTATCCGACTTAAATTAAGGTTTCGTTGTGCCGAATGGTGGAGAGAGACACCGGCAGTCGGGTTTTTATCAGGGAGAGAGCAGATGAAGCTCATTAGACACGTGGCACTTCTGGCTGCGGCAGCATGTGCGGGCGCAACGACCGTTGCCGCGCAGGAAGATCTGAAAGTCGGCGCAATCTATATGGATGCGCAGGGTTTTTATGCGGGTGTGCGCAAGGGCATCCAGAGCGGAGCGGCGGAAGCCGGCCGCAAGCTTGATGTTGTCGAGACAAACGCACAGGGCGATGTCAGCAAGGAATCCTCCTTCATTGATTCCCTGATCTCCGCTGGCGTTCAGGCCATTATCGTATCGCCTGTTTCAGCCGATGGCTCTTACCGGGCAATCCGCCGTGCGCATGACGCGGGCATTCCGGTGGTCTGCTACAACACATGCCTCAACGACGCCGAAATGAAGGAATATATCTCGGCTTATGCGGTCGGCGATCCATTCGATTTCGGTCGCAAGCTCGGTGATGCGGCCGCAGACTATTTCATCGCCCAGAAAAATGAAGCACCGAAGATCGCGGTTCTGAACTGCGAATTCGTCGAAGTCTGCGTTACACGCAGAAAGGGCTTCGAAGAGGCGTTGCAGGCCAAGGTGCCGGGTGCGAAGATCGTTGCCAACCAGGAAGGAGCGATCCTCGACAAGGCAGTTTCGGTCCCCAGCACGATGCTTTCCTCCAACCCGGATATCGACGCCTTCTTTGGTGAGGCGGGTGGGGCCACGTTGGGTGCGGCCCGTGCGGTTAAGAGCCAGGGCAAGACCGGCAAAGTGGTTGTCTTTGGCGGTGACATGACCACCGAAATTGCCCAGGAACTGGCTGACTTCTCGGTCATCAAGGCTGTTGTCGATATTTCCGGCCAGGGTCTCGGCAGGCTGGCGCTTGCTCAGGCGATCAAATCCATCGACGGTCAGCCGCCAGAGGGCATCAAGGTCGCTTACGATATCGATCTCTACAAGTCGTCCGAAGATGGCAAGGGCTGGCTGAAGGCACATGCTGACGGCATCCCCTGATCAACCTTTGGTCGCCGCCGCTCCGTGAGCGGTCCGCCAGATAGAGCCGCCGGGCGATCGGCGGCTTCAACAGCAATGGAAAGACCCATGACATCTGTTTTCCAGAACAGTCTGCCAGATATTTCGGCCGTCGCCTCGATCAAGGGATGTACGCGGCGTTACCCCGGTGTACTCGCTCTTGACGATGCCACATTCGAGGTGGCGCCGGGGGAGGTGAGAGCTTTGCTCGGCAAGAACGGCGCCGGTAAATCGACCCTGATCCGCATGCTGACCGGTGCCGAGACACCGGATACCGGAAGTGTATCGATCGGCGGCTCCGAACTATCGTCGTCCGGCTCTGTGCGGGCGCAGGAATCCTTCAAAAAAGGCGTGCGCGTCGTTTATCAGGAGCTCAGCCTCGTACCCGGCATGACGCTTGCCGAGAACCTGTTTCTCGGGCGCTGGCCGCGCAAGGGTGGTGTCATCCAATATGCAGCCATGGAAGCCGAAGCCGCAGAAGCGATGGCAAGCCTTGGCCTTGATCTTCCGGCGGATCGTATCGTAGCGGGCTTGAGCCCTGCGGAGCGGCAATTGCTTGAAATCGCCCGCGCCATGGTGGGCCAGCCCAGGCTTATTATTCTCGACGAGCCGACAAGTTCCCTGGCCGCAGCGGAGGCTGAAAAGGTCATGGCTGCCGTCAAAAATGTGGCAGCGAAAGGGATCGCGGTCATCTATGTCAGCCATCGCATGAATGAAATTCGCCAGATCGCTCATTCCGCGACGATCATGCGTGATGGCCGTATTATCGATACGGTCGACGTAAAAGGCGCCGATACGCGCGAGATCGTCAGGCTGATGCTCGGTTCCGAAGCCTCCCAGGCCGCGGCGCTTGAAAACCATGCGTCTTCCGATGTGGTTCTGGAGGTGCGGGATCTGGCGCTGGCCCCGAAGCTTTCGTCGATTTCCTTCGCCCTCCACAGGGGAGAGGTGCTCGGCATTGCCGGTCTGCTTGGCGCGGGCCGCACGGAGCTGCTGCAAGCCATCATGGGCGTGCGCGATTTCGACGACGGTGATGTTCTAGTGGATGGACGCTCGGTCAAGTCGGCCGGTTACAAGCAGATGGTCGGTATGGGCTTCGGCTATACGCCGGAGAGCCGCAAGGAAGAGGGGATCGTGCCGCTGCTTGGCGTTGACGAAAACACGCTTTCCACCAACTTCTCGGGCGTCAGTCGTAACGGTATCCTCTCGGCCAGCCGCATGGCGCAGGCGACACGCGACATCATTGAGCGTCTCCACATCAAGACGGCCAGCACCGACACGCCAATTGGTACACTTTCGGGCGGAAACCAGCAAAAGGTCGTCATCGGCCGCTGGGTCTATGCCGGAAGCCGCTTTCTTCTTCTCGACGAACCAACGCGCGGCGTGGATATCGAGGCGAAAGCGCAGATCTACGCCATTATCCGGCAGCTCGCCGCGGAAGGTCGCAGCGTTATTTTCGTTTCCAGCGAAATCGAGGAACTGCCGCTCGTCTGCGACCGCGCACTCGTTCTTCGTGATGGTGCGCTACGCGAAGAGTTCAAATCACCCAACATAGATCAGGACACCTTGATGGCTGCCTGCATTACCGGACATTGAGGGAGACAGACCATGTCACTCGATCAAACTGCCAAAAAGGCTGTTTCACAGAAGACTGCAAGCCGGGGCTTTGCCCTCTCGAAGCATATGAACGAGCTTAGCCTGTTCTTTGCCATTGCCGTTCTTTACGTCGTTTTTTCATCGACTGCGCCCGGCTTCATGTCGTTCAATAACCAGGTCAACATCCTGCGTGATGCGGCGACGATCGGCATTGCCGCCTGGGCAGTGACGCTCATCATTATTGCCGGTGAAATCGATGTCAGTGTCGGGCCGATGGTGGCTTTCATCTCGGTCGAGCTTGCATTTCTTCTGCAATGGGGTGTTCCCACACCCGCGGCCTTCGTGCTGGCGATTGCGTTCGGAGCGTTGCTCGGCTCCATTTCCGGCATTCTGCGCGCCTATTTCGATGTGCCGTCTTTCGTCGCCACGCTCGGCATGTGGAGCGCGTTGCGCGGCATCGCGCTTTTCGTAACCGATGCGCTGCCGGTTTCCATCGGCCGCAACGACATGCTGGATGCGCTCGACCGCTCGGTATTCGGCATTCCGCCCGCCGCCATTATCATGCTGGTGCTGTTTGCGATTTTTGCTTTCGTCAGCAGAAAAACCGCCTTTGGTCGGTCGGTTTTCGCTGTTGGCGGAAATGCACATGCAGCCTTCCTCAGCGGCATCAACGTCGCACGCATTCGTGTGGCGCTCTTTGCCATCGGCGGAGCGATGGCGGCCATATCAGGCATTCTTCTTGTTTCGCGTCTTGGTTCGGGCAATGCAACGGCGGCGAACGGTCTTGAATTTGACGTGATCGCGGCAGTGGTCGTGGGTGGGACCGCGCTTTCCGGCGGCCGTGGCTCTATGCTGGGTACGCTGCTTGGCGTTCTCGTCATCACGCTTATCGGCAATGGTCTTGTTCTCCTCGGCATCAATCCGTTCTTCCAGCAGGTAGTTCGCGGTCTCATCATCGTCATCGCCGTGCTTGCCAATATTCAGGCGATCAAGCGCAGCCTGTCGCGCAACAGGGGATGACGCGGCATGGCCATGATTGATCTGAAATCGGGACCGTTATCGCTGCGCATCTCGACGCAGTGCGGTATCATCCTCGGCTTCTGGAAGGATATCGACGTTGGCCGCGTGCCGTTGCTGCGTCCGGCAAAGTCGGACGATGCGGATGCCCTTGGTTCATCCTGCTATCCACTGGTGCCTTTCGGGAACCGTGTAAAAGACAACAGCTTCGAGTTCGATGGCAGGGCCTATACGCTTGCTGCCAACACTGCATGGGATCCGCATTACCTGCATGGCGAGGGCTGGCAGGCCGAGTGGTCCGTGGGTAAAAGAACGCCGACATCCGTCGAAATGAGCTTTACCTGCCACGGGTCGTCCACGCCCTATCATTATCGGGCGGTGCAGACGTTCACGCTGGAAGATGATCGCCTCGTGCTGACCCTTGCCGTGGAAAACATGGGGGAGCGCCCGATGCCCTTCGGGCTTGGCTGGCATCCCTATTTCCCCCTGACGCCGAAGACGACGCTGCACGCTCCTGCCAATTACTTCTGGACGGAAGTCGAGGGTTGGTTGCCGGGCGAACGAACAGTGATACCAGCCGATCTGGATTTCAAGGAGCCTGCTCCCCTGCCGGAACGCTGGGTCAATAATGGTTATGAGGGATGGACGGGAGAGGCGACCATTGTCTGGCCGGAGCGCCATGCGCAATTGCTGCTCACTGCCGATCCGATTTTCAGGCACGCCTTTATGTTCGTATCCGACACCACATTCGATCCTTCTTTTGAGCGGGATTATTTCTGTTTCGAACCGATGTCGCATCTGGCGAACGGGCATCATCTTCCCGGCCTGGGAGACCTTAAAGTGCTGGCGCCCGGCGAAAAACTGGCGGGCAGCTTCAGGCTTGAGCCGCGGGATCTATGAATATGCACATGCATCTGGAGATTAAAAATGCCCGATAAGCGGTTCGACTATATCATCGTCGGCGGTGGCAGCTCGGCATGTGTCGTCGCCGCGCGTCTTGTCTTGTCCGGGGCGCGGGTGCTGTTGCTGGAGCGCGGGCCGGCCAAAGCCAGCCCCATCATGCACTTTCCGGCGGGTTACATGAAGTTCCTGGCGAAAGATACCTATCTCGCCATGCACAGCACGAAGCCGCAACCGCAGCTCGATGGTCGCGGACCCATCGTGCCGCAGGGCAAGGTGCTGGGCGGCGGAAGCACCGTCAACGCCATGGTCTATATGCGCGGGCAGGCGGCGGATTTTGATCTCTGGAATGAACTCGTCACGACGCCCGGTTCTGACAATGACGGTGCATGGTCCTACAGTGACCTTTTGCCCTATTTCAAGGCGCAGGAAGACAACGACCATCTGGCGGGCGAATATCACGGCGTTGGCGGACCGCTGAAGATTTCGCATCTTGGTCACACAAGTCCCATGACGCGCACCTACGTCAAAACGCTTCAGGGCATGGGCATTCCCTATAATCCCGACTTCAACGGCGCCGAACAGTTCGGTGTCGGCTTCATGCAGCACACCATAGACTGGATGACCCGCAAGCGTTCCAGCGCAGTCGACGCGTTTCTGGCGCCGGTCATGAACAATCCGAAGCTAACCATCGAGACCGGCGCCACTGTCACGTCGATCCGCATGGATGGGAACCGTGCCATTGGCGTCGACTATGTCGAAAACGGCGCAAGAAAAACAGCCGATGCCGGCGTCGAGGTCATCCTCGCGGCGGGGGCCTACCAGACGCCAAAGCTCCTGATGCTGTCCGGTATCGGCCCGGAAGATCATCTCCAGCAACACGGCATCGCAACGAAAATCGCGCTTCCCGGCGTGGGCAAGAACTTGCAGGATCATTATGAATGCCCGGTCGTCGCCACGACAAAAGGGGCGTTCGGCTATTACGGGCAGGATCGTGGCTGGCCGATGATCAAGGCCGGTTTGCAATACCTGATGTTCAAATCCGGCCCTGCCTCCACCACAGGTGTCGAGACATGCGCTTTCTACGATCCGGACGGCAATAATGACCGTCCTACGATCCAGATGTTCTGTGTGCCTACCGTCTATCTGGATCGCGATGTCATGGGAACGGAACCAGGTGACGGCGTGACGATCAATTCGTTGCTGCTTCGCCCGAAAGCCCGAGGTTCGGTCACGCTTTCCTCCAGCGATGCCTCGGCAGATCCAATCGTCGATACGCAGATATTCGCTCATCCCGACGACCTGAAGCTGACCATGGCCGGCTTTCGTTTTGCGCGTCGGGTGCTTGCGGCCTCACCCATGCGCGACCTGATCGACAGGGAAATCTTCCCCGGTGCCGAGGTGACGAGTGATGAGGCGATCGCGGCCCATTGCAGGCGCACCGTGAAGACCGGCTATCATCCTGTCGGCACGTGCAAAATGGGCCATGACAGTGACCCGGAAGCGGTTCTGGACGCCACGCTCGGGGTGCGCGGCACGCGCTGCCTTCGGGTCGTCGACGCCTCGCTAATGCCGGCAATCGTCAGCGGCAATACCAATGCCGCCGTTCTTGCTGCCGCTGGCAAGGCAGCTGATCTTATTCTTTCTTGATTGGACTGATCTCATGAAAATTACCAGGCTGACCACCTACATCGTCCCGCCACGCTGGCTCTTCCTCAAGATCGAAACGGACGAAGGTATCGCGGGGTGGGGCGAACCCGTCGTCGAAGGCCGCGCGCTGACTGTCGAGGCGGCAGTGCAGGAAATGGCGGATTATCTCATCGGCAAAGATCCGTTCCTCATCGAGGATCACTGGACGGTGCTTTATCGTGGCGGCTTCTATCGCGGTGGCGCCGTGCACATGTCCGCGCTCGCCGGTATCGATCAGGCGTTGTGGGATATCAAGGGCAAAGCGCTCGGCCAGCCGGTTCACTCGCTTCTCGGAGGCCAGCTTCGCGACCGTATCAAGGTCTATTCCTGGATTGGCGGCGATCGGCCCTCAGACGTCGCGCAAAATGCCAGAGACGTCGTAGCGCGCGGTTTCAAGGCCATCAAGTTGAACGGCTGCGAAGAGATGCAGATCGTCGATACCAACGAAAAGGTCGAGAAGGCTGTCGAGACGATTGCCATTATCCGTGAAGCAGTCGGTCCGCATATCGGCATCGGCGTCGATTTCCACGGTCGGGTTCACAAGCCGATGGCAAAGGTGCTCGCCAAGGAGCTTGAGCCTTACAAGCTGATGTTCATCGAAGAGCCGGTGCTTTCCGAAAACAAGGAAGCGCTGAAAGAGATCGCCAACCATACCTCGACGCCGATTGCGCTGGGTGAGAGGCTTTATTCACGCTGGGACTTCAAATCCGTCTTCGAAGGCGGCTATGTCGATATCATCCAGCCGGACCTGTCGCACGCCGGCGGCATTACCGAATGCCGAAAGATCGCCGCCATGGCGGAGGCCTATGACGTGGCGCTCGCGCCGCATTGCCCTCTGGGGCCGATCGCACTCGCCGCCTGCCTGCAGTTGGACGCCGTATCCTATAACGCGTTCATCCAGGAGCAGAGCCTTGGCATTCACTACAACAAGAGCAACGACATTCTGGATTACATCTCCAACAAGGATGTGTTCCAGTATGCGGATGGCTTCGTCTCTATCCCGCAGGGGCCGGGCCTTGGTATTGAAATAGACGAGGCTTATGTCATCGAGCGCGCCAAGCAGGGTCACCGCTGGCGCAACCCGATCTGGCGTCATGCCGATGGCAGCTTTGCCGAGTGGTAAGTGGGGTGAACAGCATGGTTGGAAGGCTTTCCGGCAAACGCATCTTCATAACAGGCGCGGCGCAGGGTATCGGCCTTGCTCTTGCCAAGGCATTTCTTCGCGAAAATGCCGCCTTGTTCCTGATTGATCGCGACGCCGATCTCCTCGAACGCGAGGCGCGCGCACTTCAAGATGGCGGGGGCAAGCTCGGCTGGATGGCGGCGGACATTACGGATGCAAAGGCGATTGAAGCGGCTGTAGAAAAAGCGGCAGGTGGGATCGGTCGGATCAACGCACTCGTCAACAATGCCGGGGTCAACGTCTTTGCCGAGCCGCTGGAAACCAGCGACGAGGAATGGCAGCGCTGCTTCGATATCAATCTCAAGGGGGCGTGGTATTGTTGCCGGGCGACGCTTCCGGGCATGATACAAGCGGGCGGTGGCGTGGTGCTGAACATCGCCTCGACGCATGCCTTCACGATCATTCCGCATACGTTTCCCTATCCGCTGGCAAAGCATGCGCTTATGGGCATGACCAAGTCGCTTGGCATCGAATATGCGTCCAGAAATATACGGGTGAACGCGCTGGCGCCCGGATATGTCGCGACTCAGAAGGTCATCGATTACTGGAATAGCTTCCCCGATCCCGTGGCGGCGGAGGCGGAGACCATGAAGCTTCATCCCGGGGGTCGTATTGCCACTCCGGACGAAATCGCAATGGCAGCCGTCTTCATGATCTCCGATGAATGCCCTTTCATGAACGCGACATGCCTGACCGTCGATGGCGGCCTGGGCATTCAGCAACATCCTGCGTGATCGTAAGCAGACGATCCATCTTAAGAGGACTGCGGTTTCGAAACCAAGCAGCTTGAGGACCCAGCCCCGACTAAAGGCTTCCTCGAAGCTCAACCCGGGGTGGCATTGCCAAGTTGTTTGACTTGACTGTTTCGGGTATCGATGCCGCATGAAATTACCCAGTTCTTTTCCCCGGTTGAAGGGGTTTCGATTTCCGCGTGAGATTGTTGCTTATGCGGTATGGGCCTACTACCGGTTTGCGCTGAGCACGGCCGATGTTGAAGACCTGCTTGCTGAGCGTGGCGTGATCGTCAGCCGGGAAACCGTTCGCCTTTGGATCAATCGCTTTGGCCGCCATTTTGCCAATTGCATTCGCAAGGACCGGCCAAGGCCGAATGACAAGTGGCATATGGATGAGGTCGTCATCACGATCAGCGGGAGGACATTCTGGCTCTGGCGCGCAATTGATGCGCAAGGCGATGTTCTCGACATCCTGGTTCAAGCACGCCGCAATACCAAGGCCGCCAAGCGTTTCTTCTCCAGACTGGTCCGATAATTTGGCCAGCCTCGCGTCGTCGTGACGGACAAGCTTGGCAGCTATGTTAAGCCGATACAGGCTATCGCGCCAAATGCCGATCATCGTGCTCATAAGGGCTTGAACAATAGAATTGAAAACTCACACCGTCTAACCCGAAAACGGGAGAAGATCATGGGGCGGTTCAAGTCGGCGAAACAGGCGCAAAGGTTTCTTTCCGCTCATGATCAGATCAACCTGATTTTCCGCCCTCGTCGCCACAAACTCACGGCTGTCTCCTATCGTCATGCGCGCGCTGACGACTTGATGCTATGGCATGACTACACTGCCGAAATGGCCGCCTAACCGCTGGCTTGCTATTATCGTCAGACCTGATTCAAACAACTTGGCAGTACCTTCACGCGCATCAATTCCAGGACCATTGGGCCCGGCCAACGCCCGGCACTCGCAAATCCCATGGCTTGCCGCTGACCCGCCCCCGCGTGGTCGACGCCGTGGACTGACCAAGATCACTCGCCTCGGTCTGCCATTACGACGGTAAGCGCCAAACTTTGCCAAAAATCCCCAATAATTAGAAGATTTTTGCTTTCCGGATTTCCGCTTCTGTGTTTCTTATAATGCTTAAATAGAATTTTTAACACCTATTAATTCAGAAATAACATGATGGAAGATCGCAAAATCGAGGCAGTGTCTGTGAATGCGGGCGGCTTGCCCGCGCTGGAGGCGAGGCTTGCGCAGGAACTCGCCCTGCTTGAGCGACCGGCAAAGCCGTGGGTGCCGCGCACCTCTCTCAACGGTTCCGAAGTGCTGGATGTCGCCGTTATCGGCGCCGGGCTCTGCGGGCTGACCGCGCTTGCTGCTCTTTCATTTGCCGGGATCGACAATATCCGCGCTTTCGACAGGGCGCCCAGCGGGCGGGAGGGCCCGTGGGTCACCAGTGCGCGCATGGAGACATTGCGTACCCGCAAGGAACTGGCCGGGCCGGCGCTCGGCATACCCTCCCTGACATTCCGCGCATGGTTCGAGGCGCAGTTCGGTGTACGCGCTTATGAGGACATGCATCTTATACGGCGTGAAGCGTGGATGGCTTACATGGTGTGGTATCGCAATGTGTTGGCGCTGCCGGTGAGCAACGACACCGAACTTGCCGGCCTCGGTTTGCGTGAGGATGGTCTGCTCGATCTTGAGTTACAGGGGCCGGAAGGCCGTAGCAATGTTCTGGCGCGTCGGGTGATTTTGGCAACTGGGCTGGATGGTCTCGGTGCGCCGCGCCTGCCGGATGTGGCGAAAATGGTGCCCGCCCGCTTCGTGCGCCATAGCGGTGATATATTTGACGTGAGCGCACTGCGCGGCAAGCGTGTTGCTGTGGTCGGCGCCGGGGCTTCGGCGATGGACAATGCGGCCGCAGCGCTGGAAGCGGGGGCCGCCCGTGTCGATCTTTTCATTCGCAGGCCCGATATCCCGCGCGTCGAAAAATTCGGTGGCATCGCCAGCCTTGGTATGACCCATGGTTATATCGGCCTGCCCGATGCCGACCGCTGGGCCTTCATGGTCGAGGCGGAGCGCACACAGATCCCGCCGCCGCGCCATAGCGTCCTCCGGGTCTCGCGCCATGACAAGGCGTTCTTCCATCTCGGCAGTCCCGTTCTCAGCCTGACGGAAGTGGGTGATGCGGTGGAAATCGAGACCCCGAAGGGGCGCTATTTCTCCGATCTCATCATTTTCGCCACCGGCTTCGATGTCGATTTCGCCCGGCGGCCGGAATTTACCGCGCTGAACGACCGCGTCCTGCTCTGGCGCGATGCCTATCAGCCGCCCGCCGGTGAGGAGAATGACGCGCTGGGGTCCTATCCCTATCTCGGGCCGGCCTTCGAGTTTCTGCCGAAACCGGATCTGCCGCCCGCCAAGGCGGAGGCGATTTCCCTCATCCATTGTTTTGCCTATCCGGCCGTTCCCTCCCACGGGAAAATCACCAGCGGCATTCCGGCCATAAGCCCGGGGGCGGAGCGGCTGGCGCAGGGCATCGCGCGGTCTCTCTTCGTCGAAGATCGCGCCCGTCATTTCGATACTTTCATGAACCACGACGCCGCTGAAATCACCGGCGATGAATGGCGCGACGCGGACGCGCAGGACAGGATCAAGGAGCATGCCAATGGCTGAAGCGGCGCTGAAACTGGAGATATTTTACGGGATTTCCTCGCCATGGGCCTATTTCGGTGCGCCACGGGCCGTGGACGTCGCCCGCACGCATAGTGCCGAAATCGTCCTGCGGCCCATCCGCATCATCGAGGCCAATGGCGGTATTCCGCTGCGCAGCCGCCCGGATGCCCGGCAGAGCTATCATGCCGTGGAGCTGGACCGGTGGCGTCGATATCTCAACATGCCCCTCAACCTTGCGCCGAAATTCTATCCCTGCGCCACCATCGAACGGGCCGCGCAGCTCGTCATCGCCGCGCAGAAGGCCGGGCTCGATGCGATCGGCCTGTCCTTCGCCATCCAGCGCGCCTTGTGGAGCGAAGATCGTGACATTGCCGATACCGAGACGCTCCGCGCCATCGCGCAGGCGGTTCTCGGCTCGGAAGGCGCTGCCCTCGTGCGCGATCCGCAACGGCAAGACATCGTGGCGGAATGGCAGGGAAATCTGGCAGAGGCCGAACGCCTCGGGATTTTCGGCACGCCGACCTATGTGGTGAACGGCGAACTCTTCTGGGGGCAGGACCGTCTGGAATTCGCAAGCCGCGCCCTTGGGGCGCTCAAGCAGCAGCTTTCACAATCCGCAGTGAGGACATCCGCATGACCGATGCCGCAAAACTTCACAATGAGGCCATCGTCATCGACGGTCTGCAAACCTGCCAGTGGAGCAGGTCCATATTCGAGGACATGCGCGCCGGCGGCCTCACCGCCGTCAATGTCTCCAGCGTGATCTGGGAAAACTTTCGCGAGGGCATCGGTTATGTCAGCGAATGGAAGCGTTTCCTGCGGGAAAACGACGACCTGATCCGCCCGGTGCGCACGGTTGCCGATATTCATGCGGCCAAGGCCGAAAACAGGACCGGCATCATCATCGGCTGGCAGAACACCTCGCCGCTCGAGGACAAGCTGGATTATGTCGAGATTTTCAAGGATCTCGGCGTCGGCATCATGCAGCTGACCTACAATACCCAGAACTATTCCGGTGCCGGTTACCTTGAAGAAAACGACAGCGGCCTGACAGGCTTTGGCCGCGAGGTGCTGGCGGAGATGAACCGCGTTGGCGTGCTCTGCGATCTGAGCCATGTCGGTGACAGAACCACGGCGGATGTCATCGCCCGCTCGCAAGCGCCGGTCTGCATCTCGCATGTGCTGCCGCGGGCGCTGCGCGACGTTAAGCGCAACAAGCCGGATGAACTGTTCAAGGCCTGCGCGGAAAAGGGCGGCATCATCGGCATCAGCCTTTTTGCGCCGGGACTTGCGGCCGGAAACGACGCCACGGTCGAGGATTATCTCGACGCCATGGCCTATGTCATCGATCTCGTCGGCGAGGACCATGTCGGCATCGGCACGGATTTCTCGCAGGATCGGCCGCGCCCCGGCCCCTGGCAGCTCTGGGCCAACCGCGACAAGGGCACGGCCCGCACGCTGACGGAATTCGCGACCGTCAAGATTTCCAAGCCGAAGGGCATCGAGCGCATCGGCGAGGTGCCCAACATCACTGCCCGCATGCTGGCGCGCGGCTGGAGCGAAACGCTCGTTCTCAAACTTCTCGGCCAGAACTGGCTGCGTGTGCTGGATGCCGCCTGGCGGCCCGCAAATTGACAATATCAAAAAAAACGGAGGCAATCGAAATGAAAAATGCTCATCAGCGCCGCAAGGCCGCTCTCGTCGTCGGCATCGTTGCCGCCGGGATCGCATCGCTCTCGGGAACCGTCTTCGCACAGGATGCGACGAAGGGCACCGTCAACATCGTGGGTTTCTCCGGCGTCTTTGCCGATAACTATCAGAAATTCATCATCGACGCCTTCAAGGCCAAACATCCGGGCATCGAGGTGAATTATCAGCAGAGCAAGAATTCGGCCGAAACGCTGGCGCTTCTCACCCTTCAGCGCGCCGAGCCGAAGGTCGACGTCGCCCTGATCGATGTGTCGGTGGCAATCAAGGCGAACAAGGAAGAGCTGTTCACCAAGCTTGATTCCGCCAAGGTGCCGAACCTTGCCGAACAGCCGGAATGGGCGCGCATCGACGGTGACCGCGCCGTCGCCTTCTCGCAGGACAATCTGGCTATCCTCTACAATACCGACGCGGTGAAGGAGCCACCGACAAGCTGGGCTGATCTCGCCGATCCGAAATACAAGGGAAAGATCGCCGCCAAGCTTTCCGATACGCGCGGCGTCATCCTGCTGCCGATCCTCACCAAGCTGAAGGGCGGGGACTACAAGACCTCCGTCGATCCGGCCATCGATTTCCTGAAGGAAGTTGCGTCGAGCGTCTCGACCTTCGAACCTGCGCCGGATTGTTATGCGGTGGTGCAGAGCGGCGAAGTTGATCTCTCCATCTGCTGGAACGGCCGCGCGCAATATCTGCACGACACGCAGGGCGGCAAGATCGGGATCGCCCTGCCGAAGGAAGGCTCCATCGGCCAGACGAACACGATCGGTCTTGTCGAAGGCTCCGCCAACAAGGAGGCTGCCGAGCTTTTCGTCAATTATGCGCTGAGCGCCGAGGCACAGGCGACCTTTGCCGAAAAGAGCTTCTACGGTCCGGTCAACAGCAAGGTCGCGCTCAGCGAACCCGTTGCCGCCCGCATCTATGGCAGCAAGGAGGCCCAGGCCGCGCAGTCTTCTCTCGACTGGAACTTCGTGGCGGACAAATATTCGGCGTGGATACAGCGGATCAACCGCGAGGTCATCGCGGCGAATTGAGACAGGAAGCAGAGGACGCCATGGCCGATCATCATGTCGAGATCGACAATCTCGTGAAGACCTATCCGGGCGCCCTCAAGCCCTCCGTGGATCACGTCAGCCTTTCCCTGCCACGCGGGGAAATGCTGGCGCTGCTGGGGCCTTCCGGCTGCGGCAAGACGACGATCCTGCGCATGATCGCCGGCCTCATTCCGGTAACATCGGGTGAAATCCGGCTGGACAGTCGCGATATTTCTGCAATCCCGGTCCACAGGCGCAATATGGGGATGGTGTTTCAGGCCTATGCCCTGTTTCCGCATATGAATGTTGCCGAAAATATCGCCTTCGGGCTGGAAATGCGCGGCATCGCAAAATCCGAGCGCAAGGAGCAGGTGGCGAAGGCGCTCGATCTGGTCAAGCTTTCCGGCTTCGGTGAAAGGCGCGTCTCCCAGCTTTCCGGCGGCCAGCAGCAGCGGGCGGCGATTGCCCGCTCTCTCGTCATCGAACCCGCTCTGCTGCTGTTCGATGAGCCGCTTTCCAATCTCGATGCCAAGCTGCGCGACGAGATGCGCGATGAAATCCGCGATATCCAGAACCGCACCGGTGTCACCAGCATTTTCGTCACCCACGATCAGGACGAGGCCCTGTCCATGGCCGACCGGCTCGCCGTCATGTCTGAAGGCCGGCTGGAGCAGATCGGCACGCCGCGCGAGATTTTCGACCGGCCGAAAACGGATTTCGTCGCCTCCTTCATCGGCGCCGGCTCGTTCCTTGCGGGCACCGTGGTTGCGCCGGGACGCGCCGAGATTCCCGGCCTCGGCTTCCTGCATTTCTCGGGCACTGTCCCGGTTGGCCAAAAAGCGCGGTTTCTGGTCCGCCCGCATCGCTTTCTCCTTGGCGATGGCGTCAATGCTTTCTCCGGCATCGTCGAGCATGTCACCTATCGCGGGCAGATGCTGACGCTCGGTGTGCGCGCCGGCGATCATCGCCTTCAGGCCGATCTGCCCACCCATGCCGCCGCTTTGCCGGCGAAGGGGGAGCGCGTGACGCTTTCCGTTGCGCCGGAGGATGTGACGCTGATCGGGGAGGCGGCCTGATGGCGGCGGCAAGCCATGCTTCCGGTGGCGGGACGTCGCATCGCGGCGTTTTGCTTCTCCTGCTTCTGCCGGGCCTCATCGCGCTGCTGACCACGTTTCTGTTGCCGCTCATCTGGCTGGTGCGCGCCTCATTCGCATCCTCGTCCATGGCCGCACTTCGTGGTGGTGACTGGACGCTCGAATCCTACAGAACCGTGTTGTTCGATCCGTTTTACTGGAAGATCGCCTGGAACACGCTTTATCTCGGCGTGAATGTCGCCATTTTCGCGGTCGTTCTTTCCTATCCTATCGCACTTTTCCTGGCCCGTACCCAAAGCCGCTGGCGCGGGGTGCTGACGGCACTTGCCGTTGCGCCGCTTCTCACCTCCTCGGTGGTGCGCACCTATGGCTGGATGGTCATTCTGGGGGACAGGGGCGTCATCAACACGGCGCTGCAATCCTCCGGACTGACGGACGGCGTCATCCGTCTGACCAATAATTATTTCGGCGCAACCGTCGCGCTGATCGAAATCCTGATGCCCTACGCGATCCTTGCGATGCTGAGCGGCTTCGGCCGGCTGAACACACAGCTGGAGGAGGCCGCCGCCATGCTGGGCGCAAACCGCCTGCGCGTCTTCACCCGCATCGTGCTGCCGCTTTCGCTGCCCGGCGTTCTCACCGCCGCACTTCTCGTTTTCGTACTGGCGATTTCCTCCTTCGTCACGCCGCGCCTGATGGGCGGCGGCCGCGTCTTCGTCATCGGCACGGAGGTTTATAACGAAGCGACGGTGACGCTGAACTGGCCGCTGGCGGCTGCACTTTCGGTGCTTTTGCTCGTGCTGTTCGGCAGCGTGATCGTGATTTACCAGCGCGCCATGCGCGCGCTTGAGACGTGAGGCCGGCCATGGACGCAAAATTCGGACGCCTCGCCCACGCGCTTCTGCTGACACTGCTCTATCTGTTTCTTCTGGCGCCGATCATCGTCGTCCTGATTATTTCCTTCGATACGCGGCAATATCTGGCTTTTCCGCCGGAAAGCCTGTCCTTCGGCTCCTATGCCAAGGTTTTCGCCAATGCCAAATTCATCGGTGCCTTCTGGCGCAGCCTCGGCATAGGCCTGCTTGTCGGTTTCGTCTCGATCTTTGCCGGGCTGCTTCTTTCGCTGGCGCTGTCGCGGCACGAATTCCGCGGCAAGGGCGCGATCAACTTCCTCATCCTCGCCCCCTTCCTCGTGCCGCATATCGTGCTTGCTGTCGGCGTGATGCTGGTGCTTGGGCCGCTTGGCCTGCTCGACAGCTATACCGGCATTTTCCTCGCCCATCTCGGCATCACCACGCCCTATACGGTGCGCACCATCACCATGAGCCTGATGGCGGTGGATCGCCGTATCGAGGAAGCGGCGCGCGTTCACGGCGCATCGCCCGCCATGGTGCTGTGGCGCATCACACTGCCGCTGGTGCGGCCCGGCCTCATCGCCGGGGCTGTCATCGCCTTCCTGATTTCTTTCGATGAAGCGACGATCTCGCTCTTCATCGTTTCGGTCAAATCCTCGACGCTGCCGACGGAAATCTATCACTATCTGGAATACTCCACCGATCCGCAGATTGCCGCTCTCTCCGTCATCCTCATTCTGATTTCGGTCATCGTCGTGGTGGCGGTCGAGCGGTTGATCGGGTTGCGCAAGGTGTTTTGACATGACGATGGTAAAAATCGCGGCCGGTGCGCTGCAGGGTGTCAGGGAAAACGGAATTCACGCCTTTCTCGGTGTGCCCTATGCCGCGCCTGTCACGCCGGAACGCCGCTTCGAAGCTCCGCAGCCCGTCCCGCCATGGCAGGGTACGCGGGACGCCACCCGGCTTGGGCCCGTCTGCCCGCAAATTCCCACTTACGGTCCGGTAGGCACCGCCGCCACCTCGAAACTGGCCTTCGGCGAGGATTTTCTCACCGTCAATATCCGCACGCCCGATCCGGCGGGCAGGGTGCCCGTGCTGTTCTGGATCCATGGCGGCGGTTACGCGGTCGGTTCCGCCAATGAACCAGTGCTGCAGAGCGGCGCTTTTGCGGCAAGCGGCGTCGTTGAGGTCACGGTCAATTATCGACTTGGCGCGCTCGGTTTCCTCCATCTTGAAGGCAGGCCCGACAATCGCGGTCTGCTCGATCTTGTCGCCGCACTGGAATGGGTGCGCGACAATATTGCTGCCTTCGGTGGCGACCCGGACCGGGTGACGTTGGCCGGGCGCTCGGCAGGCGGCTTTGCGATTGCGGCGCTGATGGCCATGCCGGGCGCGCAGGGGCTTTTTCACCAAGCCATGCCGCAGAGCGGCGCAAGCACGGGCATCGCCTCCATGGAGGAGGCCGCCAAACTGACGCGCCGCTTTCTCGTGGCCGCAAATGCCGATGAGGCTTCGCTTGCAGCCCTGCCCATTCACCGGCTGCTCGAAATTCAACGCGATCTCTGCAACCAGTCCTATGAGCAGCATGATTTCGCCCGCGACGGCGCAGCCTCGATGCTCGGCGTGCCCTTCGTCCCGGTCATCGATGGGGTAAAGCTGCCGGAACATCCGGAAACTGCCGCGCGCGGAGGCCGCACCGCCGCCGTGCCGATGATGATCGGCTGCACGACGGGAGAATATGTGATCCATGCGACAGCGCAGCCGAAAATGGATTTCGCGCTTTGTGCGGAATTGTTGCATGAGCGGGTTCTGCCGCGTGGCCTCACCGGCTCCCTTATTGTCGAGCGTTATCGCAGGGCGCTGCCGAGCCACAGCCCGCGCGGCATCTGGCGCGCGGTTGCCGGCGATCTGGTCTTTCAGCTTCCGGCGATGCGTTTCGCCAGGCTGCATGCCCGTTTCAATCCGGTCTATAAATATCTCTACGGCGCGCTGGAGGCGGATGAGCTGGGTGCGCCGCACGGGGCGGAGGTCGGCTCGGTCTGGTATCGCGATGGTTCGAATGGCCGCGAACTGCCCGAGCGCCAGCGGGTGGCGGATGGGGGCTTCGCAAGAGCGATCCACGATCTGTGGGCCTCCTTCATAAAAGACGAACGGCCCCGTGCCCCGAATGGTGAGTGGCCGCTATATCATGCCGAAAAACCAATGGTTCTGCGGGCGGGTCCGGCCGGGTTTGGCGCTACTCCCGATCCTTTCGACGGGCGCGAGGCGCTTTGGCTGCCGGCTGGCCATGAGGATCGCGGGCCGGTATAGCGCTTGGTGACGACGAGGCAGAAACACAGGTCTTGAACACAGGTCTTGGGGCGGAGTGGAAAATGGCGTCTGACTATCTCGATACGCGGCAGCTCGAGGCTTTCGTGGCCGTGGTGTCTATCGGCAGCATCACCGGCGCGGCAAAGGCGCTGGGCAAGTCTCAACCCGTCGTGACGCGCCTCATTCAGGACCTTGAGGGCGAGATCGGCTTCGCGCTGCTGCACCGCAACGGCCCCCGCATCACGCCAACCGAAAAGGGGGTCGCCTTTTTCGCGCAGGCGGAACTGTTCCTCGGCGGTCTCAGAACGATCAGCGAAAGCGCAAGGCGCATTCACGCGGCACGCCGCACGGCTATCGAGGTCGCCTCCATTCCGGCGATTGCCGCAAGCCTCCTGCCACGGGCGCTCGCCGCCCTGCCGGCTGACCGGTTTCCCGATCATGTGCATCTCCAGAGCATTTCTTCGGAAAATGTCGTGCAGGCGGTGATGGCCGGCACGGCGGATCTCGGCGCCGTCAGCCTTCCGCTCGACAATCCCGGTGTCGATATTCACTGGCTGGGAGAGGTGCCGTGCGTGGCCGTGGTGGCGGAAGATCATCCGCTCGCCGGGAAAACGGTCATCTCGGCCGAAGACCTTGTTGGAAACCGGCTCATCGCTTCGGCGAACCCCTTCCGCCTGCGCATGCGGATCAACGATGTGCTTTCCAGCCTCGGCGTCGACCTTTCCTCCGTGATCGACAGCAATGCGACCTATGTTTCGCTTTCGCTGGCGCGCATGGGTCTCGGTGTCGCAATCGTCGAATCGATTACCCTCTGGGGCCTGCCGGTGGAGGGTGTTCGCGTCATACCGCTCGCGTTCCACATCCCGTTCCAGTGGGGCCTCGTGACGGCAGCGGGCCGGCCGGTCATCTTCGAGGTGGAGCAGCTTGTGGCCACGGCAAGACGGCTGGTGGCGGATATTCCCCAGGCGATTGTTTACGATAAAATATCGCAAACTCAGTCATTCGATTGATTTATGCGGCTGGTTCCCTGCCAGACACCTCTAAAATCATCGCCTTCAGTGGCGCGAGGGACAGCATGCGGCGGCCGGGGAAACTCCACCTCCAATCCCGCCATTCGACATCATTTGCATCAGCGTAAGGACCGGAAAGATGAGCGGCACACCTGCCAAAGTCAAGGTCCCAAGAAAACTGGTGAGCACCACAATGTTGCCGGCCTATGTCGGATCCTGGCGAGCTATCCAAGGTGCGCGCCTGACATTTGCGGTCCGCGCCGACACTGGTGACTGGTTTGCGAGAATGAGGCAACATAACCCGGACGTTCCGGGCCGTCTTCAGGCACGGTTTCCTGGTCGGACCGAGCACTCAACGCAGCCACCTCCGTCTCTACGATTTTCCAGCGCGATCAGATAGTCTCCATGCAGATCGTCGGCGCGTAGGATGGCTTCCTCCCACATCTGCCATTTTTCTCGAAACAGCTTAAACATTTGAAAATCATGGTAAATCGGCGCTTGCATGGCTTGGGCCTGAACTCGATTATTTTCAGGGCACATTCCAGTCACCCTGCTGTGCCTTGCTCCCAAAGCCTTCCTCAAACCATGTAACCGTGACCCGGTGAAGGGTTTTCTGGTCTGCGTAGGTTGATCATTGCGCCCACACTGCAGTTCGCTTCCCATCGAGAGTTCGATATTTCTTTTGAATGTTGCGGAGGGGCGAGTTTACAGCGCGAACTCGGGCGGAAGCGGAAATCAGTCGCAAGCTCTAAAAACAAGATTGTAAGAAACGACACCGAATATGATATTTCGCAATGCAAGTGGATGGTTGGAACCATCGACGTCTTTCCCGGAACGCTTTTGCGCTGCGGTTTGAAATAGGCTGCTTTGGCCGTCGGCCGTAAGAGATTTGAGTAAAGCATGGGTCGGTTGCGATGTCGCAGGTAAGGATGGGTGCGTGCCCCCTCAACCAGAATTTACGAACATATAAAAATAGCCGCCCTGATGGGCGGCTATTTTGTTTTCGGGTCAGCTAATTCTTGCTTTTAACGTTCGCAAGCTATAGCGCGGCGATCAGTATGTGGCGCGGGCGACAATCAACATGATACCTCTCATCTAGATTGTCGCCCGCGCCACATACTGATCGCCGCGCAGCAAGCCAAGCGCCCCGCCACGCAAGCCAATCAACCCGTACTCACTGGGTATCCCTGGCCAAACAAGCTGCTGTTTTTCTGGCTGGCACTCACGACGGAGTTTATTTGATGCCGAAACCGAGACGGCGCAATGTCTGGCTCAGTTCCGCGCGGCCCTTGAGCGCGGCGGCGTTCTCCACACGCTGGGAAATGGGCGCTGTCCAGCCGTTTTGCGGCAGACCCTGTTTTTCCTGAAACGTCTTCAAGACCTCGTCATAGGAATCAAGATCATCCCGTGCCGCTTGCGAATAAGTTTCACGAAACAGGATGGATGATTGGGGCAGGCGCGGTTTGACGTCGGTCTTCACGGCCGGGTCGGGATAACCAACGGTGAGGCCAAAGATGGCAATCGTCTCGGAAGGCAGGTTCAGTTCACGGGATACGTCTTCCGGCCTGTTACGAATGCCGCCAACGTAGCAAGAGCCGAGACCGAGTGAATCGATTGCGGCAACCGCGTTCTGCGCGGCCAGCGCCGCATCGATGGCGCCGATCAGGAAGCTTTCCAGATAATCCAACCCTTCTCCGCTGTTGCCGTGGTTTGAAGCGACGGTTCGCAGCCGCTTCAGGTCGATAAGCCAGATGAGGAAAACAGGTGCATCCTTTATATGGGCGTTGCCGCCCGTGAAGCCCGCCAGACGCGCCTTTCGCTCCTTGTCCTGCACCGCAACCACGCTCCACGCCTGCAGATTGGAGGATGTGGGCGCAGATTGTGCCGCTGCGACCAGAAGTTCCAGGCTGCCCTCCGGCAGAGCTTTCGGCAGATAGGCGCGGACGGTGCGGTGGTTCAGCAAGGCGTCGATCGTGTCATTCCAGAAAGGCGGAGAAAAATCTGCCTGCGTTCCGTAGCGGGCCTCGACACGCTGTTGCGGGATTTCCAGTTTGGCGATCGGACTGGACAGGGTCATCGTATAAAGCTCCGTAATGTTGGGAGTAAAGGGCAGGTCCGGATGAAGATTTGAAGGCTGAGATGCCTTCCACTTGATATGCTTTGCCTGTGCCTGTGCCGAGCAATGTCTTACTCATTGGCGATTTTTCAGGGAAACAACTTTTCCATAAGACGTCCGAAAGTCACGCAGTCGAGATTTCCCTTTATCTCGCCATGTTGCGAAGAAGCGCAACGGCGGCTCAGGGCAGTGCAGCAATTCAGCACAAATTTTGGTGCCTGGTTGCCTACGTATTGGAATAAAATTCTGCAAGAAATGTTTTCTTTGCTGATCGAGAAGAATTTTCTTCTTAAGAACGTGCCGCTTTGCCCCGATGCTTTCACGATCGAAACAACGTTTTCAAACGGGGATTTTCATGACGATAGGACGCCGCCAGTTCAACAAGATGCTTCTTCTGGCAACGGCAGGAACGGCCCTGCCGGGTTCGCTATTCGCCGCAAGTGGCGATGCGAGCCGGCCCGTCCCCGGCGGCACGCTCAAGCTGCTTTATCGTGTCGATCCCGGCAACGCACTTTTCGCCATCAACACATCGTCGGGAACGGGGCAGGCAATCGGCCCGAAGATCGTTGAAGGTCTTCTGACATTCGATTTCGACCTCAATCCGCAGCCCCTGCTGGCAACGGAGTGGTCCATCTCGGATGACCACCTGCGCTATACGTTCAAACTCCGGCCGAATGTGAAATGGCATGATGGTCGGGATTTCACCTCGCAAGACGTTGCCTTTTCGATTTTTCGTCTCAAGGAAGCTCATCCGCGCGGCCGCATTACCTACCAGAACGTTGAGGTAGTGGAGACGCCGGATCCCCTGACCGCCATTATCGTGCTGTCCAAACCGGCGCCGTTCCTGATTGCCGCGCAATCGAGTTCGGAATCGCCGATCGTGCCAAAGCATATTTTCGAAAAGCTGAAACCAGCTGATGGGCAGACGCTGCAGACTGCAATTGGCACCGGTCCGTTCAAGCTGACAGAATGGACGCCAGGCAGCCATCTGATCTTCGATCGAAATCCCGACTACTGGGATGCCGGCAAACCTTATCTTGATCGCATCATCCTGCGCATCATCACTGACCCGGCCGCGCGGGCCGTAGCGCTGGAAACGGGTGAGGTCGATATTGGCGACAACCCGGTCCCGTTGGCGGATCTCGAACGGTTGAAGCAGAACCCCAATCTCGTTCTGGATACGAACACCTATGCCTATGCGGGTCCGCAGCAACAGTTGTTCTTCAATTATGACAACGAAATCTTCCGCAAGAGAGACGTTCGGCTGGCCATTGCGAAGGCGATCAATCTCGATGAAATCGTCAACGTGGCGCTCTTCGGTTATGCGCAGATATCGCCGAGCCCCGTCAGCACCGCCCTGCCGAACTGGTATGACGCTTCGGTCAAGGCCCATGCCTATGATGCCAAGGAAGCTGAAAGGTTACTCGATACAGCCGGATATCCGCGCAAGGAAGACGGCAAGCGTTTTCCGGTGCGCTTGACCTACAATTCTTATCTGACACCCGGCTTTGCCGATGTCCTTCGCAGCCAACTTGAAAAGATCGGCATCGCCGTTGAAATCCGCAAATACGACCTGCCGACTTACCTCAAAACTGTCTACACGGACCGCGCCTTTGATCTAGTGGTGGAGTCCCTCTCTAATACCTTCGATCCGTCACTCGGCATCCAGCGCGCCTACTGGAGCAAGAATTTCAAGATCGGGCTGCCCTTTTCCAATGCGGCCAACTACGCCAATCCAGAGGCGGATGCGCTTCTGGAGGCGGCGGCGATCGAGCCGGATTCGAAAAAGCGCTGGGTGACCTGGAGCAAGTTCCAGCATCTCATCCATGACGAAGTCGCCTCTGTCGATCTGGTCGCGGCGGGAAGCCAGATCGTGGCGCATAAGCGGGTCAGGAACTACGTCACCGGCGCACAAGGGCTGAACTGGAGTTTCGGCGATCTGTGGCTCGACCCGACCGCGTGAAACCCTAAGTAAAAATCAGGATCTTTCAGGAGGATACGTGATGTCTCTACATGCTGTAACCAAAGATCGTCTCATCGAATGGCTGGGAGATGGCAGGGAACTTGCCGTCCTCGATATTCGGACGGCGGAAGAGGTCGGATATGCTTCACCGCTGTTTGCAACCAACGTGCCGGCGGAAAGACTGGAAGCGCAAATCGACCGTTTCATTCCGCGCCCTGTCGTGCGAACCGTGCTGGTGGATGACGGAAAAGGCAGCGCGAAGCAACTGGCCGAACGGCTTGCCGCCAAGGGTTGGACCGATGTTCATTTTCTGCGCGGGGGAATCCCGGCATGGATCGAAGGCGGCGTCGACGCCTTGCCGACCTTTGATATTCCCGGCGTGCCTTTCGTCCAGAAGGTGCGAGGCGAAAAAAACACGCCCGTGGTCTTTGCGCGTGAGCTGAAGGCCTGGCAGGAAGCCGGCGAGGATGTTGTCGTCATCGACACCCGCACAATAGCGGAATACGAAAAGGCGCACGTGCCGGGCGCCATCGGCTTACCCGGTGCCGAACTTCTGCTGCGTTTTTCCGACCTCGTGATATCACCCAAAACACGTGTTGTCGTCTCCTGCGCGGGCCTTCCCCGCGCAATCCTCGGGACGCAGACATTGATCGACGCCGGTGTTGAAAACGATGTCAGCTATTTGCACGATGGTACGCGCGGCTGGACGGATGACGGGTTTGAACTGGAAACAGGGCGTTCGCAAACATATCCGCCCGCCAGCGACGATGCGAAAAATATCGCGAAGGTGCGTCTGGAGACCTTCTCCCGGCAAGACGATCTGCAGTTCATCGATCGCGCCACGGCCGAGACATGGCTGCGGGACACAGCGCGAACGACCTATTTTCTCGATGTGAGAACACCGGAAGAATTCGCAGCCTCCCACCTTAAAGGTTCGATTTCCTCGGAAGGCGGCCAGCTTCTCGGTGTCGCCTATCGCACCATTGCCGTGCGCGGCGCACGGGTCATTCTGGTGGATGATCTGCTGGGCGCCCGCGCGAGGGTCGTTGCCCATTGGCTGAAACGCCGGGGCTTTGAAATCGCTCTTCACCTGCACGACTTCGAGCAGGATGCCGAGGCGGCAGCCGCATAGGCCGGCCGGGTATTCGTCAGACTGCTCCACAGACAGGAACTTGCAATGACCAATGCCAGCCATGCCTGGGGTTCTGCGCCCAGCAAACGTTTTGACGCGATCGCCGAGAGGTTTCGGGGAATTTTTGCCGAAATTGGCGAAGATTCAATACGACACGATCTGGAACGCGAGCTTCGTTTCGACGACTATGAAGCTTTGAAAAAGGTCGGCTTTTCCAGACTGCGCCTGCCGGAGAAATTTGGTGGTCTGGGCCTGACGCTTCCCGAGCTTTTTGGCTTGATCATTGAACTCGCGCAGGCGGATCCCAACCTCACCAATGCTTACCGCAGCCACCTCGGCTTTACCGAGGATCTGCTGAATGCACCACCTTCGCCATGGCGGGATGCGTGGCTGGAGCGGATCGGGCGTGGCGAAACCATTGGCAGCGGTTTTTCGGAAATCGGGGATGCCAAGCTTGGAACGTATTCCACCCAGCTCACACGGGATGGCGGCGGCTGGCGGTTGAATGGCGAGAAATATTATACGACCGGCTCGCTCTATGCCGACTGGATCACCCTCGGAGCCGTGGATGGCGACGGTGTACCGGTTGGTGCGCTTGTTCCCACAAAGGCCGAAGGCGTCGAGATCCTCAACGACTGGGATGGTTTTGGACAGGCGCTGACGGCGAGCGGTACGGCACGTTTTACCGACGTGGCTGTTTCTGAAGACCTCATCAAACCCAGTGCTCTTCGCTTCAGCTATTCAGGCGGTTTTTTCCAGCTTGTCCATCTGGCCTCGCTTGCCGGGATCGGCCGCGCGGCCGCTTTGGAAATCGCCCGCCATGTCGCAGAGCGCAAACGGGTCTATCAGCGTAGTAACGCTGCGCGTTTTTCCGAAGACCCACAGGTGCTTCAGGTCGTGGGGCGGATCAGAGGTGCGGCCTATAGCGCCGGCGCCATCGTGTTAAAGGCCGCAGAAGCCCTGCAGGCTGCCTATGATGCCAATCTGTCTGGAGACGAGGAGCACATTGCATCTGCGAACCGTGACGCGGAGCTGGAGGTCAGCCAGTCGGTTACGGTGGTCAGCAACCTGATCCTGAATGCGTCCACTGACCTGTTCGATGCGCTTGGCGCTTCTGCAGCAAAACGCAGCCATGGTCTCGATCGTCACTGGCGAAACGCCCGCACGATAACTTCGCACAATCCCCGTATCTATCACGACCGTATCGTTGGAGATTTCGCTGTGAACGGCGCCTCACCAGCGCCAAATGGAGGCGTGGGGATAGCACCGCAAACGCAAACGCAAAAATCCGAAGCATGATCAAAACATGCGGTACGACGGGCGATACGCATCAGAGCCTGTCGTTCGGTATCCTCGCAGTGCAAACAGGATAGTGAAATTGGGCAGGATTTATCAGGATTTCACAGAGCTCGTCGGCAATACGCCGCTGGTGGAACTCGCCAGAATTCGGGCGAAATACGATCTCCAATCGCGCATCCTTGCCAAGATTGAGTACCTCAATCCCGCAGGCAGTGTCAAAGATCGCACGGCTTGGGGCATCATAAGTGAAGCTGAGAAGAGCGGCCGATTGAAACCGGGTGATCTTCTTTTCGATTTGACCAGTGGCAATACAGGCATCGGAATTGCGGCGGTTGCCTCCGCACGCGGCTATCGCACGAAATTTTACCTTCGCAATACCATCAGCGAAGACAAGATCAACATCCTCAGGCAATTCGGCTCCGAGATCGAACTGATCGAAAATGAGGAGCTCTTCCAGCCGGATGCCATCCATCGCATCATAGACAGGATCAAAGCTGAAAATCCGGATGCCTTTTACACCGGCCAGCGTTCCAATGATGCCAACCCGCAGGTGCATTTCGAGACGACGGGGCCGGAAATCTGGCGCGATACCGAAGGTGACATAGATATCCTGGTCGCAACCGTTGGTACGGGCGGCACCGTTTCCGGTGCCGGACGTTTCCTGAAGGCGCAAAAACCGGAGATAAGGATCGTTGTTGCCGAGCCGACGCCGCAATCCGTTCCATCCCCCGAAAACCCCGACGCTTCCACGATCGAAGGCGTCCACAAGGTCACCGAGGTGGAGGAAGGGACCTTACCGGAAACCTACGACAAGAGCGTCGTGGATGAAGTCATCGCCGTTACCACCGAAGAGGCGCGGCGGGGAGCGCTTGCGGTGGCCAGAGAGGAGGGCTTCCTTGTGGGAACCTCATCCGGTGCGGCCATCGTTGCCGCGATCGAGCTTTCGCGCCGCGCGGAAAACAACGGAAAGACGATTGGGGTCGTCTTTCCGGATAGTGGCGAACGCTATCTTTCGCTCTTTGACGCCCTCGACTGAGCAGACTGCTCAGATGGTTCGCGGCTGGGTATTGGAGGCGCTCGTCTGAGCACGGGCGCCAGCAAAAAAGGGCATCACGTTCGTTTCGGGATTTCGCGATCACGGGCGGCGTTTTCGCAAGGGCCAGAGAGTTGAAACATTCAGTGCACCGCGAGGCCGAGATTGCCCCGCAATGTCTGTGTCTGATAATCTCTACGGTAAACGCCCCATTCCTGAAGATAAGGAATGACCTTGTCGACGAAATCGTCGAAGCCCGTTGGTGTCAGATGTGGAGCAAACACAAAACCGTCGGCGGCATTTTCCTGAACATAGTTGTTGATCTGTCTCGCCACCGTTTCCGGTGTGCCGATGAAATGCTGGCGTGCCGTAACCTTGATGATGAGCTGCCGAATGCTCAATTTTTCACGATTTGCGATTTCCCGCCAGGTGCGAGCAGTTTCGAGCCGGTCGTCGATGCGGCTTGCGCGTCCCTGAGCAAGGGCGGGGGAGGAGACTTCGGGATCGATCTCAGGCAGGGGGCCGTCCGGATCATAAGAGGACAGGTCTCGGTTCCACACCTGCTCCAGAAAAACGATCGCGTTTTTCGGGCTTACCTGCTGCAGACGAATGGCGCGTTGTCGCTCCTCTGCATCTTCCTTGCTGTCACCGAGAACGAAAGCCGCGCCAGGCAATATTTTGAGGTCGTCAGCGGCGCGGCCATATCTGGAAAGCCGCGCCTTGACATCCTGGTAGAAGGCCTGCCCGTCCTCAAGCGTGCCATGGCGGGAATAGATGACATCGGCATGGCTGGCCGCCAATTCGCGCCCGGTCTCGGAATCTCCGGCCTGCGCAATCACGGGTCCGCCCTGCGGTGAGGGCGGCAGATCGGAGCGGCCGGCAATATCGAAGTGCTTGGACTTGAAAGAGAAGTCGCTACCTTTCCAGATCGTCCGCGCTGCCTCGATGAATTCCTTTGCGCGCTCGTAACGCTCGGCAAACGGCAAATGGTCTCCCCTGCGGAAATTCGCGCCCGTAAAGGCTCCCGGTGAGGTGACGACGTTCCAGCCGGCTCGACCATTTGAAAGTATATCGAGCGTAGCAAGCTGACGGGCGAGCGGATAGGGTTCATTGAAGGTCGTCGTCAGTGTTCCGATCAGGCCAACATTGCGGGTGACGGCGGCGATTGCCGTCAGGATCGCCAGGGTGTTTGGTCGTCCCACGACATCCAGTTCGTGGAAGCGGCCCTTTTGCTCGCGCACCCGAAGCCCTTCTGCGAGAAAGATGAAATCCAGCTTGCCCCTTTCGACAGTCTCGGCGAAATGCCTGAAGGACGAAAATGCGATCTGGCTGCCCGCCGCCGGATCGCTCCAGACCGTGAAATTGTTGACGCCCGGATACTGGGCTCCGATGATGACTTGTTTCTTCGACATGATGTTATTTCCGATGGTGTTCAGGCGGCCGTGCCGACGTAGCGGTTGGCGGCGGCGGGCAGGGACAGGCGTTCACGCAAGGCCGACCCAGGTCGTGGCTGGAGAAGGCCAGCTTTCCGGATTACCGGCAGGACGTGTTCCACCAGAGGCGCCAGGTCCCGTTCCGGTTCGCGGGGCAGGAAGCGGATCCCGTCCAGACCGGCGCTTGCCAATCTCCGCGCGCTCGTGATCGCAGCGTCGACGTCTGCGGCCCTTACCAGGATCGTTTCCTTTCCGGACCAGCCGGCTCCGAATTCGACGTCGGCAAAAAGCCGCAGTTCCGGATGCCTGGATTTGATGTCTTTCACCAACGATGGAAGCTGTTCGCCGCTTGCGCGCACAAAGGCAAGGTCGATTGAGGAAGCAAGAGAAGCGCGGTTTTCCGGCTCTATGATGGCCGCTATGACCGGCTGGCCCTGTGGAGGCCGCGGTGTGATCGAAGGGCCAAGGACGTTGAAATTCGTACCTCTGAAATCGACATAGCGCAATTTTGCTCCATCGATGAAGCGTTGGCTTTCCCGATCGCGGATAACGGCGTCATCTTCCCAGCTGTCCCAGAGCCGGCGGATAACGTCTATCGCTTCGTTGAAATCCTGTTCGAGCGCCTCGCGGCTGTCATCAGGATAGCCGTTAACTTCACCGGTTGCGCGTCTTGCAGCCGCCGCGCGGCTGTCATCAAGCGGCTGCGCAAGCAGGCCGGCACGACCTTCTGTAACGTAGTCAAGCGTGGCGATGGCCGTCGATACATGGAAGGGTTCAAGAAAATTGACGGGCGCGCCCGCAAGGATACCGGCGTGGCTGGTTCGCGCGCCAAGCCAATTCGCGAACAATATGCCATCGAGGCCATCGCCCGTGGGGAGGGCAAAGCCGTCTTCGAGGGTGATGAGATCAAAACCTTCGTCAAGCTGCTGAAGCAGCACTTCCGATCTGGCGTCCTGCGTGAGTACATCATGTGAAGGCAGGCCGAGATCGATGCTCAAATGAAAATTGGTTGCTGAAGTCACGTTGCGCTCCTTGCCGAGATCTCGGCGGTGCGGGCTGACAGCGCACCTTGATAAGATAGTTCGTCGACGCTCGTCTCGGCCTGTGCGGCGCCGTGTCCGGCAAAGCGCGCCAGGATTTTCGCCTCCTGCCCTTCCTTCAACGCCTTCACCCGCAGGGTTGCCTCTTCGAAGGAGGCGGCAGGCGGATAGACCGGCGTGGTTCCTCTTAGGTCGGCCTTGGTGCCGATGTGCTTTTCGAAAGGAAGCGAGCGATAGAGTTGAGGATCGGCGGTGGTGTCAAAAAGCGGGCGATATCCGAGACTGAGATACAATGCGACGGCTTCCGGTTGGCGGAAGCCGGTCGAGAGATAGGTGCGGGTATAACCGAGCGCCGCAGCGCTTTCCTCCAGTGCCGACATGATGGTGCGGGCAAGCCCCTGCCTTCGCAATGAAGGGTCCGTCCATATCCGCTTTATTTCCGCCGTTTCGTCGTCATGGCTCATGAAGGCGCCGCCGGCGATGGTTTTGCCATCCCTTTGCACCAGCAGGAGGTCACCCAGCGGCGGAGAATACAGTCCTTCCGGATAGCGGTATATCTCGCCGCGAGCGCCACCCGGGCGATCTCTTGTGCCATATCGCCCGTCATATTCGACGATCAGGCCTTCGATGAGGGGTTGGGTTGAAGGATGCAGTAGAGAGGAATGAATAATCACATCGGGCATGGCTTGTCTCGCTTGGGCACGATAGCCGGCTGTCCGAGCGGTGTGTGTCAATCGTTGGATTTGAAAGCCTGCACCGGCCTCAGCCGCGGCAGAAGGATGGCGCAAGCCGGACCGCTTTGGCGCGGCATGATCTTTTATTGTGCAACTGAATAAGGAAATATCATTGCTCGATTAATTACATCACTAAAAATATAGATTTTATCAAATCAATTACAGGTTCCTCAGGGAGTATCGATGACCTTTGGTTTGAGTTTTCTCGACAAGAGCCCTATCCATCAGGATGAGAGTGCCACGGCGGCGCTGCGGCGCACTGTTGCGCTTGCACAAAAAGCCGAAGCACATGGCTTCCGCCGCTTCTGGGTTGCCGAGCATCATAACTCGCCGAAGCTGGCGAGCTCGTCTCCAGAAGTGCTGATCGGCTTCCTGTTGGCCCAGACACAGCGGATCAATATCGGCTCCGGCGGCGTCATGCTGCAGCACTATAGCGCCTATAAGGTCGCCGAAAACTTCAAGCTGCTTTCCGCTCTTGCGCCCGATCGTGTGGATCTCGGCATCGGCAAGGCGCCGGGCGGACTTCCGCTGTCAACGCGTGCCCTTCAGGGCGCCTATGATCCGGCGCGCAAGCCCTCCTTCGAAAGGCAGCTTGAGGATCTCGACCGGTTTGTCCGTGACGAAAAGGCAGACAACGGGGATGAAGACAAGCTTGCAGCCTACCCCCTGCCGCCTTCGCCGCCAAACCGCTTCCTGCTGGGGGCGAGCCCGGAAAGTGCCCGGCTTGCCGGCAGGTTGGGATGGAACTTCGTTTACGCCGGCCACATCCATGGCAGGGAGTCCGCGATTTCCGAGGCGCTGAACGCGTTCAGGGAAGCGGGCGGCAAATATGCGGCTCTGGCGGTCGCCGTGGTGGTTGCGGAAACCGACCAGGCTGCGGACGCGCTTCCGGTCGAAGGTCGCCGCTTTCGTGTCGAGATCGAGGGTGGACAGGGTGTGAATGTCGGAAGTGAGGAGCAGGCGCTGGAATATGTCCGTCAGGCAGGCGCCACGCATTATCGCATCGAAGAGCGCAGCCCACTGATCCTTCGCGGCTCCCCTTCCACGGTCCGTGCCGCATTGCTTCGGCTTCATCAACATCACGGCATCGACGAGTTCATCGTGGAGTGCCCTGTTTCCGAAGGCGCGCACCGCCTGAAGACGATCGAATATCTGGCTGCGGCCAACCGCGCACTCGCCGCGTGATGGCAGGCGTCGGGCACAGGGGATTGGATATGGTAACCAGACGTCATTTCATTCTGGCAACGAGTGCCGCAGCGATTTTTGCCAGCAGCCGGGTCGCTTTCGGTGCCGGAGATGCCACGCAGACGCCAACAAGCGGCGGTTCGCTGACCTGGGCTGTGGAGACCGAGCCGAGCACGCTCAACCCGCATCTGAACGGGCAGGCCAAGGCAAAGCTCATTCTGCGCAATGCTTATGAATCGCTTCTGGCCCGCACGCCTGATGGCGGTTATGCGCCATGGCTGGCCAGGAGCTATTCTATCTCCGATGATGGCAGGCAGTATACGTTCACACTGCGCGACGACGTGACCTTCAGCGATGGCGAAAAGTTCAATGCTGCCGCCGTCGCGCTCAACTTCACCAAGCTGAAAGAACCGACCTATTCCGGCAGCATCAGTGCCGGTCATCTCTCCCATGTTACCGAAGCGCTGGCAGTGGATGACCATACGGTCGTGATCAAGCTCGGGCGCGTCTATGCGCCTTTCCTTGACGGTGCCTCGGGAATTGAAATCCTGTCGCCGCGGGCGTTCTCTTCACCGCAACTCAAATCCGGCGGTTCGGGTATCGCCGGTACCGGCCCGTTTGTCCTCGACCGTTACGTCAAGGGCCAGGAAATCCGCTTCGTCAAGAATCCCGGCTACGACTGGGCGCCGGCGACCGCCGGTCATCAGGGGCCAGCCTATCTAGATGAGGTGATCTATCGGTTCCTACCGGAATCGGCCGTGCGCAGCGGGGCTCTCTCTTCCGGGCAGGTGCAGGTGATCGAGGGGATCCCAGGTAACGATGCCGGTCTCTTCCGGGACGACTCGGAATTTTCCTATCAGACGGCCATCAATACCGGCACGCCCTATACGCTCTATCTTAACGTCAATCAGCAGCCGACCGCCGACCTCAAAGTGCGCAAAGCGTTCCAGGCGGCGGTGGACGTGGACCAGATACTGCAGGCAGTCTATCGCGGCGAGCGTCAGCGTGCCTGGGGTATTCTTACCCCGGCGGATACGGATTTTTACGACAAGAGTATCGAAAAGGCTTACGGCTTCGACCCCAAGCTTGCTAACAGCCTGCTTGACGAAGCCGGCTGGTCCGCCCGCGATGGCGATGGTTTCCGCGTGAAGGACGGCAAGCGATTGACGATCGAGGTCGTACAATCGCAATCGACCGTGCGTGACCAGCGCGACATTCTTCTGCAGGCGGTACAGGCGCAGGTTCGCCAGCATGCCGGTATTGATCTCGCTTTGCAGTATGTCGATGCGGGGACCTATTCGAGCCGTCAGAAAGACGGTCAGTACGGCATCATTCCGAACTCGACCACGACACAGGAAAACGGCGTCACCATCTATTTCCACTATCGGCCACGCGACAAGGGCGGATCCATCAATTACAGCCGCACGGAAGCGCCGGAAATATCCGCCTGGCTGGACGAGGCCGCATCCACGCTCGATCAGAAAAAGCGCTTCGATATCTACGCGAAACTGCAGCGCTATGCGCTTGTGGAGCAAGCCCTCGGTCTGCCGCTTTATGTGCCCGATGACCAGATCGCGGCCGCAGTCGCGGTCAAGGGCGTCGGCTTCAGACCTTTCAAACGCCTTCCCGACAACGCCTACGATATCTGGCTTCAGCAGAACGCCTGATCTGTCGGTCATTCATTTTTTATGGAGTTTAAGCATGCTTAATCGCAGACAGTTCGTTCTTGCCGGCACCGCGTTGCTGGCAATCTCGGCCTTCCCGGTCCTTTCCCTGGCGGAAGAAACCAAGCCGGTCAGTGGCGGCACATTGACCTGGGGTGTGGAGACCGAACCGGCGACGCTCAATCCGCAACTGAACGGTCAGGACAAGACCAAGCTGCTGCTGCGAAACGCCTATGAATCGCTGCTGGCGCGAACGGCGGACGGTGGATATGTGCCGTGGCTTGCAACGGGCTATAGCATTTCCGAGGACGGCAAGACCTATACGTTCAAGCTGCGCGACGACATTACCTTCACCGACGGCCAGAAATTCGACGCGCAGGCTGTCATCGCCAATTTCGAAAAACTCAAAGATCCGGCTTATTCCGGCAGCGTTAGCGCCGGCCCGGTGTCGCGTATTGGCGAGCTTAAGGCCATCGACGGCCATACGGTATCCTTCACGCTGAAAGATATATACGCGCCCTTCCTCGATTTTGTCGCCGGCCTTGAAATCCTCTCGCCGACTGCTTTTTCGTCGTCGCAAATCAAGTCCGGTGGACCGGAAGTTGCCGGAACCGGTCCTTTCATTCTCAAGCGTTACGTCAAGGGCCAGGAAATCCAGTTCGAAAAGAACCCGGCTTATAATTGGGCGCCAAAGACCGCCAAACATCAGGGCCCAGCCTATCTCGACCAGATAACCTATCGGTTCCTTCCGGAATCCTCGGTAAGGACCGGTGCCCTGACCTCCGGACAGCTTGATGTGATCGAAGGGATTTCGGGCAACGACGCCGCACTCTTCAAGGACAATGCGGACTTCACCTATCAGACGGCGCTCAATACCGGCACGCCATACTCGCTTTTCCTCAATGTCACCTGGGGTCCGACGCAGGATGTGAAGGTGCGCAAGGCACTCCTCGCCTCGGTCGATATCGACAGGATTCTGCAGGCCGTCTATCGCGGCGAACGCACACGCGCTTGGGGCATCACGTCGCCGATTGATCCCCAATTCTATGACAAGAGCATTGAGAAGACCTATGGGGCAGATGCAGGCCTGGCCAACAGGCTGCTGGATGAGGCGGGCTGGAGCGAAAAGGATGCGGACGGGTTTCGGATCAAGGACGGCAAGCGCCTGACCATCGATGTCGTGCAGGCACAAGCGACCGTGCGCGACCAGCGCGACGTTCTCTTGCAAGCTTTGCAGGCGCAGGCGCGACAGGTGGCGGGTATCGATCTTGCCATTAACTATGTCGACGCCGGCACTTACACCGATCGACGCAAGACCGGCCAGTTCGGGTCGATCGCCAACTCCAACACGCCGACGGACGCGATCGATATCGAATACCATTATCTGCCGCTTCAGAAGGGTGGCACCATCAACTACAGCCGCGCTGAAGCGCCCGAACTGGCGCAGTGGCTGAACGAGGCGGCATCGACTCTCGATCAGAAAAAGCGTTTCGAGATTTATGCAAAGCTGCAGCGTTTTGCGATCCTCGATCAGGCTTACGCCATTCCGCTCTACGAGCCCGAAGACCAGGTTGCCGCCGCAAATTATGTGAAGGGCATTACCTTCCGGCCGTTCAAGCAATTGCCGGAAAATGCCTATGACCTGTGGCGCAGCGAGTAATTTTTACGGCTGGTGAAGATAACAACGGAAGGTGGACGCCATGACCGCTGATAACGTGACATCGCTTGGCCAGGCGCCAGCGTCCTTTTTCCGTCGTCGGCGCTTCCGGCGGCAAAGCGGCCTGCTATTGCAGGTTCTCGGCCGCGTCGGCTCCGGCATACTTGTCCTGTGGGCAGCGGTGACCCTGAGTTTCATCAGCATACAGCTTGCACCCGGAGATATTGTCAGCCTGTTGATCGGCGAACAGATCCGCACCCCGGAAATCGAAGCCGCCATCCGTTCGGAATGGGGACTGGATCAGTCCATCCCCGAGCAATATCTCGCTTATCTGACGCGATTGCTGCACGGTGATTTCGGCCGTTCCTATATCCTGCAAACCGATATATCGAGCCTCGTCACAACGCAGATGCTGCCGACCCTGAAGCTGACAGCCGCCGCGCTTGCAGTGGCCATCATCTTCGCCGTTGCGAGCGCCGTTTTAACCGCCGGCAAACCCGTCGCGCGCGGCATTGCAGGCGGTCTTGAGCTGACCCTGATTTCCACGCCGACATTCTGGCTGGGTATCCTGCTGCTTTACATCTTTTCATTCACGTTCAAAATCTTCCCGGTCTCCGGAGACCGCAACCTGTCGGCGCTGGTGCTTCCGGCGCTGTCACTGGGCCTGTCGCTGGGGGCCGTCCTCGGCCAGGTGCTGCGGGAAGGTCTGGAGCGCGCGCTTGAGGAGCCCTTTGCGCTGACCGTTCGCAGCTGGGGCGCCAGCAATCTCGTCCTCAGGCTGCGTCACGGTTTGCGCCATGCCGCGCTGCCGACCGTGACCCTTGCGGGCTGGCTGGTCGGCAATCTCCTGTCCGGCGCCGTCATCACCGAAGCGGTATTCGGGCGGCCAGGGCTCGGGCGGATCACGGTTGATGCCGTTCTTGCCCATGATATGCCGGTTGTGCTGGCGGTCGCCATCCTTTCCGCGCTCATCTACGTGCTGATGAGCACGCTCGTGGATATTCTGTACCTTTTGCTTGATCCCCGATTGCGCAATGAGGGCGGGAGGACGAGGTCATGAGCATTTCCTACGATGCTCCGGTGTCTGCAACCGGTCGTTCGCGGCAGGTGGTAGCGGCGCTGCTTACAAGGCCGGCGCTCACTCTTTCATCGTTGTTCCTGCTTTTTGTGGCGGTGGCAACCATATGGCCGCATCTTGTGACCGCCGCCGATCCCCTTCTGGCAGACCCGCTTAAGGCGCAGCTGCCGCCTTCAGTCGAACATTGGTTCGGAACCGATCATCTGGGCCGTGATGTCTTTTCACGGGTTGTCTATGGCGCCCGTTATTCGATCCTGATCGGCGTCAGCGCTATCGCCATCGCCGCGCTGGCCGGTTCCGTTCTCGGGCTTGTTGCCGGTCTGGCACGCGGGGCAATCGACGAACTCATATCGCGGTTTCTCGATGTCGTATCGTCCTTTCCGGATTTGCTCCTGGCGTTGGTGCTTATCTCGTTTACCGGGCCGGGAACGGTCAATCTGATCTTCGCACTCGGTGTGGCTTCCGTACCGCGTTTTGCCCGCGTCGTGCGCGCGCAGACATTCGTCATTGCGAGAAGCGGTTATGTTGAGCAGGCGAAAACCTTTGGCCTCAGCCGCTTCACGCTGGTCACCCGGCACATCCTGCCACATGCGATAGCCCAGGTTCCCATTCTGGCGACGATCGGCCTCGGCTCGACCATTATTCAGGCGGCGGGCCTGAGCTTTCTGGGCATGGGGCCGCAGCCGCCGACGCCGGAATGGGGTGCAATGCTGGCGGAGGCGCGCAACTATCTGCGTGTCGCGTGGTGGATCGGTATCTGGCCGGGCCTTGCCATCACACTCACCGTCATCGCCATCAGCATTCTTGGAAAGCGCTGGCAGTTCGCATTTGAAGGCAGGAGGCAGGCATGACGCCGCTGGTGGAAGTGCGTAATCTGAAGATCGGTTTTGCGCAGGGGAACCGCGAAAATACCGTTGTGCACGGGATCGATATTGCCATCCACCGCGGCGAGACCGTTGCGCTTGTCGGGGAATCCGGTTCGGGAAAATCGGTCACGGCCCGTTCCTTGATCGGGCTTGCCGGAAATACCGCCAGGGTGACGGCGGACAGATTCGAGATAGCAGGGGAAAATGTGCTCGGCCATCGCGAAGCTGACTGGCGGCGTCTCCGCGGGCAGAAGATCGGTTTCGTCTTGCAGGACGCGCTGGTTTCTCTCGATCCGTTGCGCCGTATTTCGCAGCAGCTTTCGGACGCCGCGGGTCGCCGGACGCTGTTTTCCTGCGCGCCTGAAGGTTTTGACAGCCACGCGCTGCTGCAATCGGTCGGCATTCCCGATCCCGTCCGGCGCTTGCGGCAATATCCCCACCAGCTCTCTGGTGGATTGCGACAGCGCGCCTTGATCGCGACAGCGATCGCTCGCAATCCGTCGCTGCTGATCGCCGATGAGCCAACCACAGCGCTTGATGCGACAGTGCAGAAGCAAATTCTTGACCTTTTGGCCGAACGCCGGAAAGCCGGGCACACATTGTTATTGATCAGCCATGACCTAGCCGTGGTTTCGCGCCTTGCCGACCGGGTTCTCGTGATGAACGAGGGTCGGATCGTCGAGGAAGGGGCAACACAAGAGTTGCTGCATCGGCCGAAGCATCCATATACGCGGCAATTGCTTGATGCCGTGCCCTCGGCTGGATCGAAAGGCTATCGGCTTTCGGCAACGGTCTCGCCGCCGGTCGAAGGTAAGGGAACGCCGGTTGCGGAGCGTGTGCCGCTGCCGCCGAGGACGGTCCATCCCGGCAGGCACGTGCTGTCAGTGCACAATCTCGTCAAGCATTACGGCGGGCTGGAAAATGCGCCTGTCGTCAATGATGTATCCTTCGATCTTTCGGCGGGGCAAGCACTCGGTATCGTGGGTGAGTCCGGCTCTGGAAAAACCACTGTGGCCAAAATGGTCCTCGGGCTGGTTGAACCCGAACAGGGCGAGGTTTTCATCGAGGGGCAGCCGTGGAGCAATATCGCGGAAAGCTTGCGCAGATCCCGCCGCAGCAGCATGCAACTGATCGCCCAGGACGCCTTCAGTTCGTTTGATCCGCGTTATACGGTCGAAAAGATCGTTGGCGAGAGCCTCGATGTTACCGGCCTTCGCGGGGCCGAGCGTCGAGACCGTGTGCTGGAGGTTCTCGAAGCCGTCCGGCTGGGCGGTGATTTTCTCACCCGTTATCCCCGCGAGCTTTCAGGCGGGCAGCGTCAGCGCGTGGCTATCGCCAGGGCATTCGCTCCACGTCCGCGCCTTCTCGTCGCCGACGAGCCGGTGAGCGCGCTCGATGTTTCCGTCCAGGCCCAGGTTCTCGATCTCCTGGCGGAACTCCAGGCGGCCTCCGGCACGTCGCTGCTGTTCATCTCCCATGATCTCGGCGTCGTGCGTCACCTGACGGACCGGGTGCTGGTGATGAAGGACGGCCGGGTCGTCGAAAGTGGCGAGGTTGACGAGGTATTTTCCGCTCCACGGCACGGTTACACGAGAAAACTGATCGATGCCGTTCCTGCGCTTGCATGAAACCGCCGTTTGCCTGCCATCCGGCAAGAAACACGAACCAGCATTGAAGAGGAAACGATCATGGCGCTGACCCGCCCCCGACGTCTGAAAACACTCACCGGTGCCAGCAGCGTGGTTGCCGCATCGAACGACCCCGTTGCGACAACCGGCATCAAACGCGCGGTGGAGCTGGCGAAAAAGGCCGAAGCCGAGAAAATCACCGGGCTGTTCACCGCTGATCTTCTCCATATCGATCCTGCCGGACTTGCGGGTACTGCCGGTATTCAGGAACCGATCGTGACCCTGTCGGCGCTTAGTCAGGCGACATCGCGGATCGGTTTGATTGCCACCATTTCCACCACGTTCCACCACCCCTATAATCTTGCTCGCCAGATCGGCACGCTGGATCATCTCAGCGGCGGTCGCGCCGGCTGGAACGCGGTTACCTCTTCGGTGGGCGAAGAGAATTTCGGTGAGCAGTTGCCGAGCCCGGAAGAGCGCTACGAGCGAGCGGCGGAGTTCATCGAAATCGTCAATGCCCTTTACGATGCCAACGAGCGGGATGCGGCCCAGCGCAAAGCCTCCGGCGCAGTCGCGGTGGATCCCGCCAAATTCCACCCGATCGACTATAAGGGACGATATTTCAACGTGCAGGGACCGCTCAATGTCCCGCCCCTGCCGCAGGGCCGGGCCGTGCTGTTTCAGGCGGGCCAATCGGAAGCGGGTATTACCGTTGGCGCCCGTTATGCCGAGGTCGTCTATACGTCGCAGCCGCGTTTCGAAGATGCCGTTACCTTCGCGACCGAACTGCGCCGCCGTGCAACAGCTTTCGGTCGTGCCGGCGGCCTGCCTTTCATCATGAATTCCTTCCATTCGGTCATTGGCGAATCCGATGCGGATGTCGCACGCCGGCTGAAGGAAAAACACGAGCGTATCGACTATGAGCAAGGTCGCCTGAAACTCGCTGATATGCTGGGTGGCGACCTCGACCTGTCCGAGCTGCCGCTGGATCAGCCTCTGCCGGATACGTTGCTGCCTGATGTGACGAGCATCAACCGCCGGCGCGGCCGGGTGGAGGTGTTCCGCAGATACGCCAAACAGGGACTGTCATTGCGCGAGCTGATTATCCAGGCGCAGGAAACCGGACATTGGTCGGTGGCGGGTACACCTGAAAAACTCGCCGACGCCATTGAAGAGCGCTATCGGGCGGGAATTCTCGATGTGCTCTCTCTTCACGGATTTGGCAATCCCGATCAGGAGGATCTGCTGGTCAACGGACTGCTACCGGAACTGCGCCGCCGCGCCATAATCGATACGGATTATATCGGCGACGACTTCCGCACCAATCTGCAGCTTCCGGGATTTTCGACCTCCAACGATGTCATCGGTACACGGACGGCTTAGGTCTTGCGGCAATCAGAACCGGTGGGACAAAGGATAAAAGCCTGATGAAATGAGTTGCGGTTCCGCTTGTTGGCGGAACCCAATCAAACCCATCCGCCGGCTTAAAATTTTTCCCCATCGGCCCGCATTTGGAAAATCCTGTCTGTCGGCGGCAGATTCCATATTTTATTTATGGATTATATCTATTTTGGGGACGCACATGACAGAAGATATTTTCTTTTCCGGGTTCAATCGCCGCAACCTCCTGAAACTGGCGGCGGTCGCTACCGCAGCCGTTGGTACGCAGGCGGTTTCCGGTTCGCGCGCTTTCGCCGAGCAGGAGCTTTCCCTGAAAGGCAAGCGCATCGGCATCAGCGCCACGGGTACGGACCACTTCTTCGATCTGCAGGCCTACAATGCCCAGATCGAGGAAGTGAAGCATCTCGGCGGAGAACCGATCGCGGTTGACGCCAGCCGCAATGACGGCAAGCTGGTGTCGCAGCTCCAGACGCTGATCGCCCAGAAGCCGGATGCGATCGTGCAGCTTCTTGGAACGCTGAGCGTCATCGATCCCTGGCTGAAAAAGGCGCGCGATGCTGGCATTCCCGTCTTCACCATCGATGTCGGCTCGACCAATTCGCTAAACAACGCCACATCGGACAATTGGGGCATCGGCAAGGATCTGGCGCTGCAGCTTGTTTCCGACATCGGAGGTGAAGGTAATATTGTCGTATTCAACGGTTTTTACGGAGTGACGCCCTGCGCTATCCGTTATGACCAGCTCGTCAACGTCACAAAATATTTCCCCAAGGTGAAGATCATCCAGCCGGAACTGCGCGACGTCATTCCGAACACGGTGCAGGATGCCTTTACCCAGATCACCGCAATTCTGAGCAAATATCCGGAAAAGGGCTCGATCAAGGCGATCTGGTCGGCCTGGGATATTCCACAGCTTGGGGCAACGCAGGCGCTGGTTGCGGCGGGCCGTACGGAAATCAAGACCTATGGCGTTGATGGCAGCCCAGAGGTTCTCCAGCTTGTTGCCGATCCCAACTCTCCCGCTGCGGCCGATGTCGCCCAGCAGCCAGCCGAACTCGGCAGAACGGCCATCCGCAATGTCGCGCGTTATCTGGCTGGCGAAACCCTTCCGCGCGAAACCTACGTACCGGCGCTCATCGCCAACAAGGGGAATGTCAGCGAGGTCTCCAAAAAGCTCGGCGTTGGCTGAGGCGTGAACCCGCAAGGCGCGATGCAGCCGCTTCGCGCCTTCCGGCTCTGGTTCGGATGATCTGAACCGCCGTGCATGGAGAATTTGCCGTGGCTGTCGCAACATATCCGGACCATCCGGTCGAGGCTCGCGAGACGGACGACATCATTCGTCTGCGCGATATTACCAAATCCTTTGGCGGTGCCCAGGCTTTGTCCGGTGCATCGCTTGCCGTGCGTCGCGGCACTGTTCATGGTCTTGTCGGCCAGAATGGCGCGGGAAAATCGACCCTCATCAAGTTGCTGGCCGGCTTGCACGGGGCGGATGGCGGTTCAATTGAGATCGATGGACAATCCTACGATCGGTTGACGCCGCATCTCGTGGAAAAGCTCGGCATCCATTTCATCCATCAGGACCGGTTGCTGGTGCCGACATTCACGGTGGGCGAAGCGCTTTTTCTGGCGCGTGAACCGCGGATCAAAGGGACACCGTTTCTTGACCGCACCCTGATGCGCCGTCGTGCCGCCGAGGTGCTTGAGCGCTATTTCGGTTTGCACCTGCCGAATTCGGCGCTGATTTCCGATCTTTCGGCAGCGGAAAAACAGATTATCCAGATCACGCGCGCGCTCATAGACAATCCCAAGGTGCTGGTGTTCGATGAACCCACCGCAGCCCTTGTGCGGCGGGAGGCGGAACTCCTGTTCTCGCTGATCCGGCGGCTGCGGGAGGACGGCATAACGGTGATCTATATCTCGCACTACCTGGGTGAGATCGTCGATATTTGCGACACCGTCACTGTCCTGCGCAATGGCCGTGATGTCGCAACCCTGCCTGTCGCCGATACGTCGGCCGCTGAAATCGGCGCGCTGATGGTGAACCGCGACATTGCCGAACTTTATCCCAAACCCAAGCTTGTTTTGGGGGAGCCGCTCCTGACGGTGGAGGGGCTGTCGCTTCCCGGAAAATATTCGGACGTTGGCTTCACCTTGAGGAAAGGCGAGGTGCTCGGCATGGCCGGACTTGTCGGTTCTGGCGCCAAAGAGGTCATTCGCACTCTTTTCGGGCTGGACACGCCGTCGTCGGGTACAATCGAGGCGGGCGGGCAGACTATATCGGCATCCAGCCCTGCAAGCGCGGCGGCGCGGCGACTGGCGCTCGTTCCGGAAGATCGGCGTCGTGATGGCGTCGCGCTCGACCTCAGCGTTGCTGAAAACACCACTCTTGCCAGTCTTGGGCGTTTTTCCCGCCTTGGCTTCCTCAAAAAGGCAAGCGAGAAGCGGCAGACCCAGGATTTGATCGAACGATTACAGATAAAGACGGAAAGTCCGAACGCGCTGGTCAGAACGCTGTCCGGCGGCAACCAGCAGAAGGTCGCAATTGCGAAGTGGCTGAGCCGCCAGTCGGAAATCTATCTTCTCGATGAACCCTCGGTCGGGGTCGATATCGCCGCCAAGGTCGAGATCTACACGCTGATCGGCGAACTTGTCGAGCGTGGCGCGGGCGTCATCGTGCTGTCGTCTGATATCGAAGAGCTTTTGGGCATAACCGACCGCGTGCTGGTGTTCTTCCGCGGCAGGATCGTGCGCGAATTCACCTCAGCCGCCACACGCCAGGAACAAATTTTATCGGAGGTCACAGGTGCTTCGGACGCCAATATTATCAACGGCTGAAATTGAGACCACCGCGCCTGCCGATATAAAATTCGAAAGGCAAGCACCCTTGCAGCTTCCTTCTGAAAACAGCATCAATCGCGCGTTTGCCACCTTCGTGCTGCGCGGCGGAGCACTTGCGGTTTTCATCGCGGTATTCGCTTTCTTTTCAATTGCAGCGCCGGTTTTCCTGTCGGTAGGCAATATCGGCAACGTGCTGGCGCAATCCGCCATTGGCGGTGTCCTCGCCATCGGACTGACGATTGTGATCATTGCCGGTGGGTCCAATGTGGTCACCGGCGGCATCGATCTGTCGCTTGCGGCCAATATGGGGTTGAGTGCGGCGGTTTACGCGACATTGACGCAGGCCGGATACGGCGATGCGATAGCGGCGGCGGGCGCGCTTGGCACAGGTGCGGCGATTGGCGTGGTGAACGCACTGGCCGTCACGGTTGTCGGCATCGTGCCGTTGCTGGCGACGCTGGCGGTGATGAATGTCGTGGCCGGGCTTGAGCTTGTTCTGACGCAAAATACCGTCATCCCGGCCTCCACCGAGCTTCTCGCAGCACTCTCCGCCAACGGCCCGGCCGGAATACCGGTGCTGGCCTATGTGCTGCTTGTCTTTGCCGGGCTGACGGCGGCCGTGGTGCAATACACCCCTTTTGGGCTGCGTCTCTACGCTGTCGGCGAGTTTCCCGAAGCGGCGCGGGCCGCTGGTCTGCCGGTAAAATCCTTCGTCGCCGGCGCATTCGTGACAAGCGGGCTGTTCGGCGGTTTTGCGGGCATACTTTCGGTCTCCTATCTCAGCGGCAGTACAACCGGTTCCGGTGAAATGCTGCTGCCGGTGGTCGTCACAGCACTTCTGGGCTCGGTCTTTTCACGCCGTCTGGTGCCAACGGTGACCGGCACGCTGCTTTCGGCCCTCTTTGTTGGTTTCCTCGTCAACGGTTTTCAGCTTCTCAACATTTCCAGCACGCTGGTGAGCGGCGTGCAGGGGCTGCTGATCCTGCTTGTCGTGTCCGCCACGACCCTTCTGCGCCGGGAGAACCGCTAATATGTCGTCAGTCGCCATCGCCTCTCCCGATAAAGCCAGACCTTCGTCAATCATGCGCGCTGCCGCGCGCTTTGCCTTACCCTCGGCGCTATTGATCGTTTTTGCCCTGTTCGCAGGGCTTGCACCCGGATTTCTAACCACAACGAACCTCGTCAGCGTGCTGGTCAACAATTTCGTATTGCTGGCAATCGTCTCCATCGCCATGACCTTCGTCGTCGCCTCCGGTGGCATCGATTTGTCCGTGGGCGCGGCGATCGATTTTGCAAGCTTCGCATTCGTGTCGCTGGTCCTTGCCGGGCAACCCGTGGCAATCGCGGCGCTGGCGGGGCTTGCTGCCGGTGCGCTTGTCGGCGTTTTTAACGCTATCCTCATCGCCGGCATCGGCATTTCACCCTTCCTTGCCACACTCGGTACCCTGTTCGTCGGCCGCAGCATCCAGCAATTGCTGACCAATGGCGGCAATCCCGTTTATCTGTCGCCAGCTGGAATTTCCGACGCATTTCGCTTCCTCGGTCGCGGAAATCTGTTCGGCGTCTCCGTTTCGCTGGTCGTCGCGATTGTTGTGATCGTCGTGGCGTGGGTGATCCTGTCCGGCACACGTTTCGGTCGCGTCGTCGTCTCCTCCGGCATTCAGGCGAGTGTCGTGCGCTACTCGGGCATCCGGCTTTCCGGGCACGTGGCGGCAACCTACGTGCTTGCGGGCTTTATCGCCGCCATTGCAGGGCTGATCATTACATCGACGGTTACCGTGTACATCCCTTCTTCCGGCAATGCCTTTCTGCTGAATGCGATCGGCGCCACTTTCATCGGCACGACCCTTGATCCAAGGGGACGTCCGAATGTGCCGGGCACCGTTCTCGGCGTGCTTTTGCTGAGCATCGTCGCCAACGGCCTTCTGCTTTCGGGCTTGAATTTCTACTGGCAGCAGGTCGGCACGGGATTGTTGATCTTTCTTGTCCTGGCCATCGGTTTCGCCAATCGCAAGGCAGCAGCAGGCACATGAGAAACCGCCCCCGCGAAACAGGGGCGGCGCAACTGGATAAAACTTCTGCCTCGCCGTGGGAGTCGCCTGAAAAGCGACAGCCTCGTTCAGATCGCTACGCTCCTTGGTGCCGGGTTGGCTGCTTCAGCTTCTTCCCGTTTAACGGCTTCAATGTCGCGGAATCGATTGGCGGGATGGTTGGTCGCCAGATAATCGCCATCCCCGAAAAGCTTTTCGCGCAGGGTGCCGGGCTTGTAAGCCGTGGGATAGACACCGCGTTTCTGCAGTTCGGGCACGATGTAACCGACCACATCTTCGAAACTGTCCGGCGTCACCGCATAGGCAAGGTTGAAGCCGTCGACATCCGTGTCATCCACCCATTCCTGCAAGATATCGGCAATGCGGGAGGGTGACCCTACGAAGACCGGCCCAAGCCCGCCGATGCCACCGAATTTCGCCAGTTCGTCGATCGTCCAGGATTTGTCGCCGCCGGCGATATGCTCGACAAAGGAGTGTATCGCATTGGTTTCGACCTTTTTCACCTGATCGGTCGGGGCGTATTGGCCGAAATCGATACCACTCCAGCCGGACATGAAGACGAGGGAGCCATCATAGGACACGTAGTCCCGGTACTCTTCGAACTTCTTTTGCGCCTTCTCGTCCGTCTCGTCGGTGATGATGGTCACCAGCGTGTAGATATAGACCTTCTTGGGGTCGCGGCCGGCTTCGGCGACGCGGCGGCGGGTTTCCGCAACGTGCTGTTTCAGGACTGATTTCGTCGGGGCGGCGACGAAGATGCATTCCGCATGGTCGGCGGCAAACGCCTTGCCGGGGCCGGAAGCGCCGGCCTGATAGAGAACTGGTGTGCGTTGCGGTGAGGGTTCGCTCAGGTGGTAACCCGGAACCTCGAAATATTTGCCCTTGTGGCCGATTTCGTGGACCTTGCTGGGATCGGTGAAGATGCGGCGGTCACGATCGCGCAGAACCGCGCCTTCTTCCCAGCTTCCCTCGAAAAGCTTGTAGAGCACTTCGATATATTCGGCGGCGACTTCATAGCGGTTGTCATGACGGCGCAGCCCGCCCTGACCTATATTCTTGGCCCCGCTTTCCAGATAGGAGGTCACGATATTCCAACCGATCCGGCCTTTGCTATGGTGATCGGCAGTCGAAAGCCTGCGGGCGAATGTGTAGGGGTGTTCGAACGAGGTGGAGGCGGTAATGCCGATACCCAGATGCTCGGTTGCGAGCGCGATGGGAGCGGCAAGCTGCAAGGGGTCGTTGACCGGTATCTGTGCGGCCTGATGAAGGGCGTGATAATTGGAACCCTTGTAGACGTCGTAATAACCGATGACATCGGCGATGAAGATGCCGTCGAACACACCGCGTTCAAGCGTGCGCGCCAAATCCTGCCAGTAGTCTAGGTCTTTGTATTTCCATGATTTATCGCGCGGATGCGCCCAGAGGCCGGGCGACTGATGACCGACACAATTCATGTCGAAGGCATTAAAGCGGATCGTTTTGCTCATGCTGAACTCCAAATCTGTCGCGTCCGAGAATAGAGGGGGCATGAACCGGGATACAGTTTCATGATATTTTTTATAGACTAAGAAGAGGAATAAAATTGCGCGTTGACCGGAGTAGGCAACAGCCCCGTCTCAACAGCTTTGGCAAGCGTGGAATAGGCGCCGGAATAAAAACGGTGCCGCCCGACAGGCGTCGCGGATGAATTTTTCGCCCCACCCGCGAAAATTGGAAGTTCGTAAGGCTACTAAATCGACAAATCTTGTAGATTTTCCGTGCAGGCCGTGTGCCGACGAAATCACATGAGTTGAAATGTCAGTTAACCGAAAGATTGCCATTGTCGCCATTATTGGCGGTGGATTTAGCGGGGCAGCGATTGCTGCTCATCTCCACCGCGCAGCGGCGGCGTTGGAAGATTTGCGGATTATCGTGTTCGAGCCAAGAGCGACGCTGGGCGCCGGGCTCGCCTATTCCACGCTGGAGCCTGCCAACAGGATCAACGTGCCGGCCGGGCGGATGACGCTTTATCCCGACGATCTGGACAGTTTCATCCACTATCTCGAGAGAACGAACGCTTTGGCAGACGATGCGGCGGCGGTGTTCCCGGATGGCCAGGCCTATCCGCAGCGCAGGGTGTTCGGTGCCTATGTTGCCGCCGAGATCGCTCCTTTGTTGGCGGCTGGCATCGTTCAGCACAGGCGCAGCACGGTGGAACATGTGGTCCGCCATGCGGATGGCTGGGAACTGCGCACAGCGGAAGGTGCCAGTCATGTGGCGGATGTCGTGGTGGTGGCCACCAGTCATCCGCCACCGGCGCTTCCGCAGGTGCTGAAACCTCTCGCCGGTCATCCCAAACTGGTGGCTGATGTGAATGCGGAGGCGGCGCTGGAAAACATCACGGCACAAGACCGTGTTCTGATTGTCGGCAATGGCCTGACCGCTGCGGATGCGTTCGCCGCGCTTAAGCGACGTGGCCATCATGGGCCAGTCGTTTCGCTGTCGCGCCGTGGCCTGCGGTCCCGCGGTCACCCGGTACTGGCGCAGGAACCTTTCGGCGATTTTATCGATCCGCCGTCCCGGCGCGCATCGGAATTGCTGCGCCGTATCCGCGCAGCGCTGCGGACGTCACAAGCCGGCGGCGCGACGTGGCATGGCGTTTTGGACGCCGTTCGCCTGCAGGGGCGTGACATATGGCGCAATCTTCCCCTCGTCGAACGGCGCAGGGTGGTGCGGTGGCTGCGGCCTTTTTGGGATGCACATCGGTTCAGGATCGCGCCACAGGTGGAGACGCTTCTCGACGATGCAATCGTTTCGGGCCAGTTGCAGATCGTCGCCGGGTCGCTTGTGTCGGCCCAGGCTGACGAAAGCGGTTCATTGCATGTCGATTGGCGGCAGCGTGGCAAAAAAGACGTCACGGGGATCGACGTCGATGCGGTCATCGTGACGACCGGCCCCGCCCATGGTGGGATTTTGAGATCGCAGACCTTTCTTTCCGATCTGGAACAGGCGGGTCTTTTGACCCTCTGCCCAACCGGGCTCGGCATCCATTGCAATGAGCGATCACGCGCCATCGACAGCCACGGACAGGCCACCGAAACGCTGCTGATCGGCGGTCCGCTGGCGCGCGGAACCTTCGGGGAACTGATGGGCCTGCCGCAGGTCACCGAACACGCAATTTACGTGGCAGAGGAGATCGCGGGCAGTCTCGTTTCAGCGGCACGGCCCCAGCTTGAATCGAATTGACGCATGGCTCTGGAGCCGGCGGGAGACAACACGAAAGGACAAGCCAGATGGCGAAAACAGACGCTCCACTTGATTTTTTATGGTTCATCCCGTCATCCGGTGACGGTTCCTATCTCGGCTCGGACGATCTGTCTCGCCCCTCCGATCCCGGATATTTCCGCGAAATCGCGCAGGCGGCGGATCGGCTCGGTTATTCCGGCGTTCTCATTCCCACTGGCGTCGCCTGTGAGGAATCTTTCATTCTTGCGGCCAATCTTGCGGCTTATACCGAAAAGCTGAAATTCCTCGTCGCCATCCGTCCGGGCGTTGCTTCGCCGGCCTATTATGCCAGGCTGGCTTCCACCCTCGACCGGGTTTCCCATGGCCGGCTGCTCCTCAACATCGTGGTCGGCGGCAGCCAGCAGGAACTGGCGGGCGACGGTATTTTTTTGCCTCATGATGAGCGTTACGATCACGCCGACGAGTTTTTTCAGGTGTTCAATTCACTGATCGAAACCGGCAGGGCAAGCCTCGACGGCAAATACATCAAGGCGCATGAAGCAAGGCTCGGCCTGCCGCCGCTGCAGGAACCGCGCCCGCCGATTTATTTCGGCGGCTCTTCCGATGCCGGCATCGAGTTTTCGGCCGGAATCACCGACAAATATCTGACCTGGGGCGAGCCGCCGGCGCAGGTGGCGGAAAAAATCACCAAGGTTCGCGCCGCTGCCGCCAAAAAGGGCCGGGAAGTTACTTTCGGTATCCGCCTGCATTTCATCGTTCGTGAAACCGACGAGGAAGCCTGGGCCGATGCCGACAGGCTGATTTCGAAGCTTTCCGATGAGACCATCGCTTCCGCCCAGGAAGTTTTCTCCAAGGCGTCGGATTCCGTCGGACAGGCGCGAATGCAGGCGTTGCACAATGGCAGACGTGACAAGCTGGAAGTCTCCCCGAATCTGTGGGCGGGCATCGGGCTTGTCCGTTCGGGTGCCGGTACGGCGCTGGTCGGTTCGCCGAAGACGGTTGCCGCGCGGCTGCGGGAATATCAGGCATTGGGCATCGATACCGTCATCGCGTCGGGTTATCCGCATCTGGAAGAGGCCTATCGCATATCCGAGTTGCTGTTTCCGGAAATCGGGCTTGGCGGGCTGCGAGACCAGATCCGCTCTTCCTTCGGCACGAAACAGGTTTTCGGCGGTGGCGGACACGGTGGCAACGTCAAGGTTGCATCAGGCTCATGAGCAAAATGACTGGCGGGAAAAACGTTTCCCGCCAGTCGGCAAGGGAGAGGCTTCAATACATATTTCAGTCATTTCAACGCTCCGGACCGTTAACGCGGTCTTCTGTTTTTTCCGGAAAACGGAGAAAAACCTTCTCCCTTTTAGAATATAAAAAACATAGAATTACTGTTCACTAGCGATCCTTGTGCGATGCTCACGCCAACCATTCACAGCGTTTGCGAGGCGTCCCATGGGCACGATTTCCGAGACCAAGATCGACTATAGTGTTCATCCGCGTGTCAATTCCACCGACCCGATTGCGCCTCGGCCGCGCCCGGCAAAGCTCGCACATATCGTTTCGTCGGACGCCGAAGCGATAGAGATCGCGCAGCGGCTGGCGGAAAAATTCAAGGTTGGCGCAGCCCTGCGTGACCGTGAAGGCCTGTTGCCGATCGATGAGCTGGACGAATATTCCCAGAGCGGTCTCTGGAGCATCAATGTTCCCAAGGCCTATGGCGGGCCGGAAGTGTCTTACGCGACGCTTGCGAAGGTCATTGCCACGATCGCTGCGGCCGATCCCGCGATTGCCCAGATCACCCAGAACCATCTGGCAATCGTTGCCACCGTCGATCTGGACGGCACGGAAGACCAGAAAAAGCTGTTTTTCGGCTGGGCGCTTCAGGGCATTCGTTACGGCAACGCCTTTTCCGAGTTGAAGAGCAAGACCGTCGCCGATTTCGAGACGAAAGTGGTCCATGACGGCGACAGCGTCATCGTCAATGGCGAGAAATTTTATACGACCGGAGCCCTTCTCGCGCATATCGTGCCGATTGTCGCCCTAGATGAAACGGGGCAGGGATATCTCGTTTTCGCCGACCGTGACGCCCAGGGCCTGACGGTGACCAACAACTGGTCGAGCTTTGGCCAGCGCACCACGGCATCGGGATCGGTGAAGATCGAAAATGTCCGCGTTCCCAAGGAGCGGGCGGTAAAGGTCACCTCTTTCGATCACCCCACCGTCGGCGGCCCGGTCTCGCAGATCATCCAGTCGGCGATCGACGTCGGCATCGCGCGCGGTACGATCGAAGATACCATCACCTTCATTGGCAAACATAGCCGTCCCTGGCTCGACAGCGGCAAGCAGACGGCGGGGGAAGACCTGTTCACCATCGCCGCCATCGGCGACCTGAAAATCCGTCTGCATGCCGCCGAGGCGCTTCTTGAAATTGCCGGTCACAGCATCGATGCAGCAAAGCGGAACACGACGCTGGAAACCGTTTCGGAAGCGACGATCAAAACCGGGGAATCGAAGGTTCTGACCACCGAAATCGCTATTCTTGCAACCAACAAGCTTTTCGAACTTGCCGGCACCCGTTCGACGCTTGCCGAACATGGGCTGGACCGGCACTGGCGAAATGCCCGTGTCCACACCCTGCATGATCCGGTGCGGTGGAAATATTTCCATGTCGGAAACTATTATCTGAACGGCGCGCATCCCCCGCGCCATGCCTGGAATTGAGGCCGTTTCCATGACAACGACTGACCGAAAGCTGCATCGCGAGGCCGCGTTGACCTCGGGAAAACCTGCGCCACATATCCCGCCGCGCCGGACGAAGGCTCACATCATAAGGGACGATGCCGAGGCTATTGCCGTTGCGCAGGAGCTTGCGCGCGGTTTCGCCGCCGGAGCGGCGGAACGCGACAGGGAGCGGCGGTTGCCGCTCGCCGAAATCGAGCGTTTCTCGCAAAGCGGGTTGTGGGCCATCACCGTGCCGAAAGACCATGGCGGTGCCGGTGTTTCAGCCGTAACGCTTGCGGAAGTGACCGCGATCATTTCCGCCGCCGATGGCAGCATCGGGCAAATTCCGCAAAACCATTTCTACATGGTCGAGGCCTTGCGGCTTGCCGGCAGCGAAGAGCAGAAACGGCGTTATTTTAAGCGCATACTCGACGGAGACCGGCTGGGCAATGCCTTCACCGAAATCGGCACGAAAACCCCGGTCGATTACAAGACGCATTTTGCCGAGCGGGATGGCAGGCTGCTGCTGAACGGACAGAAGTTCTATTCCACCGGTTCTCTGTTTGCCCACATCATCGTTGTCGTCGCCAAGGGGCCGGATGGGCGGGTGAACATCGTCTTTATCGATCGCGCAACGGCTGGGCTTTCGCTGGTCGACGACTGGACGTCCTTCGGCCAGCGCACGACAGGCAGCGGCACTGTCACCTTCGACGATGTTGAAATCACGCCGTTCCAGATCGTGGATCACGATGTCGTCTTCGAGCGGCCGACGGCAATGGGACCATTTGCGCAGATCATTCACGCTGCGGTTCAGGTCGGCATTGCACGCGGTGCTCTCGCGGAAACGATCTCCTATGTTCGCGCCCATGCCCGCCCATTTTTCGAGCTGAGCATCGAGCACGGTTATGAAGACCCGCACACCATCCATGCCGTTGGGGACGTTTCCATCCGCGTGCACGCGGCCGACGCGCTTCTCGCAAGAGCCGGCCGCATCCTCGATAGTGCGAGTGCGGCACCGGACGAAAAATCGGTGGCTGCGGCCTCCATCGCGGTGGCGGAGGTTAAGTCGCTCGGTACGGAAGCGGCTCAACTTGCGTCTACGAAGCTCATAGAACTCGGCGGGGCGCGCTCCACGCTGGAAAGCTATGGGCTCGACCGTTTTTGGCGCAATGCCAGAACGCATTCGCTGCATGATCCCGTCCGCTGGAAATACCACCATATCGGCAATTTCTATCTGAACGGCACGCTGCCGCCGCGTCACGGGGCCATCTAGCGTCCGGTTTCAAATCACAAATTTCTCACCCGAACCGGCGATCACCGATCGTCGGACGACCAGTCAACGCCACCAGGAAACAGCGCCCATGACGTACCATCCAGATTCCAACCGCTATGAAGATGCCACCTTCCGCCGTGTCGGGCGCAGCGGCCTGAAACTGCCGGCGATTTCCTTCGGCCTCTGGCACAATTTCGGTGATACGACGCCGCTCGAAACCCAACGCTCCATTCTTTTCAAGGCTTTCGATCTCGGCATCACCCATTTCGACCTCGCCAATAATTACGGCCCGCCCGCCGGCAGCGCCGAGGCGAATTTTGGCCATATATTGAAACAGGATTTCGCCAATTACCGCGATGAACTGATCATCTCCACCAAGGCCGGTTAGGACATGTGGCCCGGTCCCTATGGGCGTGGCGGCGGCTCGAAAAAGTCGCTGCTTTCCAGCCTCGATCAAAGCCTGACGCGGCTGGGGCTGGACTATGTCGATATTTTCTACTCGCACCGTTTCGACGCGGAAACGCCGTTGGAAGAAACCGCCGACGCATTGGCGCAGACTGTTCGCCAGGGCAAGGCGCTTTATGTCGGCGTCTCGTCCTATTCCGGCGCCAAGACGCGGGAAATCGCGGCGCTGCTGCAAGAGCGCGGCGTGCCGCTGCTCATCAACCAGCCTGCCTATAATCTCTTCAATCGCTGGGTCGAAAAAGACCTGCTTGACGCGACTGACGAGGTGGGCGCAGGCATTATCGCCTTCACGCCGCTGGCGCAGGGATTGTTGACCAATAAATATCTGAACGGCGTGCCGCAGGATGCGCGCGTCAATCGCCCGGGCGGGGATTTCCTGCGGCCGGAGCATCTGAAGCAGGAAAATATCGAGCGTGCGCGCGCGCTCAACGAAATCGCCAGAAATCGTGGCCAATCGCTGGCGCAGCTGGCCATTGCCTGGGTCTTGCGCGACAAACGCGTCACCTCGGCGCTGATCGGCGCAAGCTCGGCCAAACAGGTTGAGGAAAACGTTGCGGCGCTCAATAATCCGTATTTCACGGCGGAAGAATTGGCGGAAATCGACCTTCACGCCGTAGAAGGTGGCATCAACCTGTGGGAAAAACCGTCTCACGACGAAGCGGTCTGATCCCGCTGCTTAAAAGGAAATCGCCCGGTCTTCCCGGGCGATTTTTCGTTTATATCACACTGTCTCAACCGCCATATTCGATGATTTCCAGCCCGGCATTGTAGTCGGTCGCGTAGATCAGGCCGTTGGCGTCAACAAAGACATCGGCCGACTGGATGACCTTCGGCCGGCCCGGACGCCGGTCCGTCATCGTTGTCGGTCCCGCCGGAACGAGGGCGCCGGTTTCAACGGGGCGATAGGGATCGGAAATATCGAAGGCACGGATGCCGGCATTCTGCCAAGTGGCAAAGATCAGCGTTTCCGACACGAAGGAACCGGGCCGGTTTTCATGCAGGTTATGCGGGCCAAAATGCCCGCCCTTCTTGGCGTAGTCGATCTCGTTTGGGATCGGGAATGTCGAGATGCTGACCGGATTTTCCGGCGCGCGGATGTCGAAAATCCAGGTGTGCTTGCGCCCGTCTTCCTCATTATCAAGCACCGCCTCGTCGGCGACGACCAGGAGGTCGCGGCCGGGCAAGGGCAGGGGAGAATGGGTGCCGCCGCCATAGGGCGGCGACCAGTTGCGGTGGGTGATGAGTTTTGGCGCTGAATGATCGCTGACGTCGAGCAAGGTCAGGCCGCCATCGCGCCAGCAGGCATAGGCGGTGTCGCCGTGCACCAGCGCATGATGCAGGGCATAACGTTTTCCTTCACCCCAACCGGGCTTTTCACCCTCTGCCAGGTTCATGCCCGGCAACCACCAGCGGCCCAGCAACTGCGGTCTTGTTGGATCGGTAAGATCGATGGTGACGAAGATGTAATCGGAAAAGCCGTCCAGCAGGGCGGAAGCATAGGCGTAACGTCCGCCGACATACCACAGGCGATGGAAGCCGATGCCCTCGACATCCAGCTGGCCGATTTTTTTCGGCTGATCGGGGGTGGAAATGTCGAACACGGTCATGCCTGCAGTCCAGACCCGTTGCCGTTTTTCTGCGGCAACTGTCTCACCGACCGATTTGGTGTAATAGGCCTTTTCGTCGGTGAAGGATTCAACATCCGCAAAGAGGTCCAGCGCATTGATGACCAGCAGCAGGTCGTCATGCGTCTGGAGATGAATGTTCCAGGTGTTGGCCGGGGCCTGCATATAATTGACGGTTTTGGGATGTTTCGCGTCCCGCACGTCGATGATCGAAAACCCTTGCGACCACGGATGCGCCACATAGGCATAACCGCGATGGACCATTAGTTGCAGCCCGTCACCGCGCCCGCCGATATCGCTGTGGCCGATGAGTTTCATGTTGCGGGAGAAGTCGGGCGTGGGAAGGTCTGGGGCAGTCATGGGACTTACTCTTCTGTGCAAATGGAAAAGCGCCGCCTTTTATGGGCGGCGCGTCTTGATGACGGCGATCAATGCTTGACGGCAGGAATCCACGTAGCGGTCGCGGCGTCACTCTTCAGAAAGGCGGGGAATTTCTTCTGCAAATCCTCGATGGTGCCGATCTCGTTCTTAACCAGATCGTCACGGGTGATGAGGGTCGGCTGTAACAGGACCGACCGACCGGGGAACTGCCCGGCGATCGAAAGCGAGACGGCGCGGACCGACACTTCGCCGACGACGGCGGCGTTTGTTGCGGCGGTGGCGACCCAGGCGCTGTCTGGCTCGGTGATGAGCTGGATGTCGGCGGTCGAAATATCGACACCATAAATCTTCACCTGCTGTGAAAGGCCGAGTTCGTCGATGGCGAGCTTTGCGCCCTTGGCGAATTCATCCCAAGGGGTGAAGATGACGGAAATATCCGGATTGGCGCGCAGCACGGCTTTCGTCTGGTCGGCAACGGAGGCCGGAACGGTGTCATTGACGACGCCCCAGACGGCTTTTTCCTTCAGATTGTGTTTGGCGGTGAAGTCTTTCCACACGGCGTAACGCCGGTCGAGCGGCGCGAAGCCGGCGACATAGACCGCCCCGCCGACAAAGCCGTCGCCCTTGTCCTTCACGGCCTGGTCCAGCACCAACCTCGCCATGTCCTTGTCGCTCTGCTCGATCTGCGGGATTTGCGGGTTTTCGAGGTCCACGTCATAGGCAACGACCTTGATGCCGTTGTCGAGCGCCTTTTGCGCCACGTCCTTCAGCACTTCCGGACGGCCGTTATTGATGATGATGCCATCGACGCCGAGATTGATCGCCTGTTCGACGAGGTTCCGCTGCGTGTCGTTGTCGTTGCGGGCCTGGGAGACGGTGAGCTTGACGCCGAGCGTGTCGGCCTGTCGCTTCACGCCGGCCTCGAACGCCTGCAACCAGTCGCCGCTGCCGAGGAAGCTGATGACGGCGATGTTGACCGTCTTCTTGTCGAATGGGGCCGGTGCGCCCTCGATGCCGGCGGAAAAGGCGCTGGTGGAGAGCAGCGTGAGGGAAATGACGGCCGCAGCCATTTTCTTGATGGTCTTGAACATGGTTTTCACTTTTTTGGAGAGAGATTTAGAAGGTCAGTTTTTCGCGCGGGCAACGCCATAGGTCAGCGCCAGTGCGCCCACCAGAACCGCGCCCTTGATGAAGTCCTGCGTATAATAGGGCGCATTCAGCATGGTGAGGCCGTTGAGCAGCACGCCAACGAAGACGGCGCCGACGAGGGTGCCGAGCACGTTGGGGCGGCGCAGCGCCAGAACCGCAAAGCCGATCAGCGCGGCCGCAACCGAATCCATCAGCAGCGATGCGCCGGAGGAAACATCGCCACGGCCGACGCGGGCTGCAACGATGATGCCGCCCAGCGCTGCAAGCGTGCCTGACAGCACGTAGGCGAAGGTCTTGATGCGGTCGACATTGGCGCCTGCAAGCCGCGCGGCGGTTTCATTGCCGCCGGTGGCGTAGATCAGGCGGCCAAGTCTCGTCTTTTCGGTCAGGATGAACAGCACAACGGCGACGATGACCATCAGCACGACGGGAAGGGGAATGAAGCCGAACAGGCTGGAACGTCCGATGGTCAGAAAAGCGGGGTCGTATTTGCCTGATGCCGTCGAGCCGTCGGGCAGGATGAGGCCGACCGAGATGGAGCGGCCCGCTGTCGGGATAAGCTGAAGGCCGGTCAGCAAAAACATGGTGGCGAGTGTGGCCAAGAGATCCGGCACCTTGAGTTTGACGATGAGAAACGCATTGGCAAGCCCGACAAACGCACCGAAGGTCAGTACCAGCGGCACCGTCTGCCACACGTTCAAACCGAGCACGATCATCGCATAACTTGCAGCCATGACGCTGGATGCGGCGACGGCCCCGACCGACAGGTCGAAACCGTTGATCGCAAGCGTGATGCTGACGCCCGCGCCGATGATGGCGACGACGGAGACGGCCTGCAGGATGCTCATGAGATTGTTGATGTTGATGAAGGCGGGCTGTGCGAGTGAAAAGCCGAAGACCATTGCCGCTAGCAAGAGAAAAACCGCCCCGCGTCTTATCGCGTTTCGCAGGTTTTCCCATGTTGCCGTCTGTTTTGATTGTTCCGAAATGTCTCGGGTGCCGTCGACCATCAGGCGGGTTCCTTGTGAAGATGCGGCGTTCCGGCATCGTTGGTTTGTTCAAGAAGGGTGTGGCCGTCCATGACCAGAACCCGGTCGGCCACTTCATAAGCCTCCTCGGGGTCTGAGGTGGCGATGAGGGTGGCGCGCCCCGAATGGCGGCGGATGGCGGCGATGATATCCTGCCGCGCGCCGACATCGACGCCCTGGAACGGCTCATCCAGCAACAGCAATCGGCTGGGTTCGGCCTCCCACCGGCCGATGACGACCTTTTGCTGGTTGCCACCGGAGAGCGACCAGACGGAGGCATCCGCCGATTGCGCCTTGATTGACAGGCGCTGGATCGCTTTCTGCCCTTCCTCTTTTTCCCGGTTGGATAAGAGGAAGCCGGAGGGATACCATCGTTTCAGGTGCGGCAGGCTGATCGTGGCGGCGATGCTTTCACCGGGCCAGTCGGCATGGATGAAGGAAGACCGGTGGCGATCCTCGGCGGCCATTGCCACGCCGGCGGAGATGGCTTCGGCCGGACTGCCCGGTGCGTGGGTCTTTCCGTCGAGAATTGTTTCGCCATCCGCAAAGGTGCCGAGGCCGAACAGCGCAGATAAAAGACGGCTTTTGCCCGCGCCGAGAGCGCCGGTAATGGCGACGACTTCTCCTTCGCGGACGGAAAGGGAAAAAGGGCTGCTTTCTTTCAGCAGGCGCGCGTTTTCAAGCCGCAGAACTGTCTTGCCGAAATCGGTTCGCCGGTCTGGTCGCGCGGCGTCCAGCGAGCGGCCAATCATTGTTTCTATCGCCGCGTTGAAATCCACCGGCCGGGTAAAGCTGCCGGCATTGCGCCCGCCGCGCAGGATTTCGACCCGGTCCGCGAGCGCTTCGAGGTCGGCGGTCCGGTGTGAAATATAAAGCACGCCAATGTCGCGCGCCTTCAGGGAATGGACGAGATCATAAAGACGAGCCGATTCCCGGGCGGAAAGGCTGGCTGTCGGTTCATCCATAATGATCAACCGGGCTTTGTTGGCGAGCGCGCGGGCAATGGCCACCTGTTGACGATCGGCCGCGCTCAGCGTTTCGAAATCCCGGTCGAGCGGCAGATCGAAGCCGGTTTCGGCAAGTATCGCCGCCGCCTGCCGGCGGACTGATTTTTTTGACAGAAAGAAGGGATGACGACCATCGACGAAATGGTTGAGCAGCAGCGCATCCGCCACCGTCAGGCCAGGAATGCCAACAACATCCGTCGATTGATGCACTGTCACGATGCCCTGCGAGGCCGCATCTGCCGGGCTTTGTGGCGAAAACGGCTTACCTTGCCATATCATCATTCCGGCATCGGGCCGATAAAGCCCGGATAGGATTTTGACGAGTGTGGATTTTCCAGCGCCATTCGCACCCATCAGCGCAACGACTTCACCCGCCTCGATCGTAAGGTGCGCATCGTTGAGGGCTTTGGTGGAGCCGAAGGCATGGGAGATGTTTTGAACGTCGAGAATGGGCATGTCTGGAAGGTCCATCGTGTAACAATTCATTTTCGTAATACTTTTGCGATGGCAAACAAGAATGGCCCTTCTATTGTGTCGCCAAGGGTTGGAATAAATTTCCCCGGCCCCGCGCGGTCGCTGCAAGGTTTTGAAATCAAACATGTTTAAGCGATGCGGATCGGTGGAATTCCGCTCTTCGGGAAAGCGTCATGGGACGGCCCCGGCTTTTCTGGCGTGAGCAAAACCTGCCGTTACGCGCGCTTTAGAGACAAAAGAAAACTCGTTTCTCCGATCAAAATAGCAATATTAAACCCATAAAAACGATAGATTATATGCTCATAATTTGATGGTTCTGCGGCCGCTATCAAATTGGAGAAATGTCCCGATGTCGTTCAAACCCGGTTATATCGCCCTTGCGCTTTTGCCTTCGCTTCTGGCCGCCGGGGTGGCGAGCGCGGAAGGATTGAAAGGCGCGCCTGATCCCTTCGACAAGGGTGGCGTCAAAATCGCTCTGATCAGCTATATTTCCGCCGGCGATTTCTTCCAGGCCTATCAGTCCGGCGCCGAAGCACAGGCTAGGGCGCTGGGCGCCGATCTGCGGATATTCCCCGGCAGACAGGATGCGGCGCAGCAGCGCGAGCAGATCCTGCAGGCGATCAATCTCGACGTTCAGGCCATCATCATCGATCATGGCCAGCCGGAATCGCTAACGGATGTGGTTCAGCAGGCGCTGGACAAGGGCATCAAGGTCGTTGCTTTCGATGTGAACCTCAACAATCCGAAGATCCCACAGGTCGAACAGTCGGATCATCGCCTCGCCGAGCTGGCGCTTGATCAGGCGCTGAAGGACAATGGTACGAAGTTTGAGGCCGGTTATGCCTATGTGGCGGGCTTCGCGCCGCTCGACCGCCGCAACGAAGTATGGGAGAAGGTAAAGGCCGCCAACAAGGGCATTGTCGAGAAAGCCCGTTTCGGAACGGTCAGCGATACGACCGCAGCGGCGACGGCGGATCAGGCCAAGGCCGTTCTGCGCGCCAATCCGGAAATTTCGGTGATTTTCGCACCCTATGACGAATTTGCCCGCGGCGTGAAACTGGCGACGGCCGATCTCGGCACTAGCGATAAAATCAAGATTTATTCCGCCGATATTTCTACGGCCGATATTCAGGAAATCGTTGAGCCGGGCAGCCCCTGGGTCGCAACTGCGGCGACCAACCCGGCTGTCGTGGGGGCAGTGTCGGTGCGCGCCGCCGCACTCGAAATCGCTGGTGAGAACGTGCCGAGAAACATCGTTGTCGATCCGGTTCTTGTTACGCAGGAGCAGTTACGGTCGGCAGACGTGAAAACCATCGAAGACCTTGCGAAGAAAATTCCCGCCTTCTCGACTAGCACAGCCGCCACAGCGAGCTGGATACCAGCCGCAGCCTTTTAAACTGCCTGGAAACACGGATATCGGAACCGGCCCGTCCCGGCCCGGCCCGCCTCGCCGTGCCGGTTTCATTTCTGGATATGCCATGAGAGAGCGCCGTCCGCTATCGGCCGAGACGACGCCGTGAGTACGTCGAGGTCATTGCGGAAGTCGGAAGTGATCATCGATGTGGCGGCGTTGACGCGTGTCCTTGTGCCAGCCGATGGCCTTTCTGTAACTGCCGAAGAGATTACTCGCCCGCACGCTGTCCAGTGTCAGGCCGTGTACGGCCTCAGCATCCGGATCGACGTAAAGCGCATCCACCGGGCAATAGGCCTCGCACATGAAACATGTCTGGCAGGAATCCTGCCGCAGTATGACGGGCGGGCCTTCCGGCATCGCCTCGAAGACATTGGTGGGGCATATCTGAACACAGAGATTGCAGTCTGTGCAGGCGTCTTTATCCAGAACCTCGATCATTATTCCGCCGCCTCCTTGTAAATGCCGGGATCAACGGTTTCCCGCCGGATGGCGATTGCATCGAGGCCGCTGAGAATGAGCCGGTGATGCTGGGCGGGATCCTGCTTCGGAAAATCGTCGCGCCGGTGCATGCCGCGCGTTTCCGTGCGTGCCAGAGCGGCGTGATACATGAAGCGCGCGGTAGCGATCATCGCCTGCGCCTGATGCAGCGACAGTATCTGGCTTTCGTCGGTCACCGTAGCAGCGGCGGTCTCTATCCATAGGGCGTCAAGCCGCGTCAATGCTGCTGAAAGGCCGGAATGCGTGCGGAAATAATTGATTTCGAGGGGAAAGACCTCGTCCTGTACTGCCTTGATGATTGCTGCGGGGTCGACAGTCTCCCGGTACGCTGTGGTTTTCGTGATCGGTTGCGGAAGATCGCTCCCCGATAGCGCCACCTTTTCGCGGGCGAAGGCCGCGGCCGAGGCGCCGGCGAAGGCGCCGGTGGAAATTGCCCAGGCTGCATTGTGGCTGCCGCCGCCGGTGAAACCACCACAGATTGGCTCGCGGGTGGCATTGTCGCCAGCGGCATAAAGGCCGGCAACCGTTGTTGCGCAGTCGAGCCCGGTCAGCCGCAGTCCACCGGTGCCGCGCACCGTTCCTTCCAGCCGAAGCTTGACTTCAAAGAACGCGGTGAAGGGATCAATGCCGCGACGATCGAACGGCACGAAGAAATTTGGCTGGGCACGTCGCAGGATAGCCTTCACTTCGTCGGTTTCGGCAAGGTCGAGCCGGGCATAGACGGGTTGCGAAAGCAGGGTGCGGGCGATGATCGAGCGACCCCTGGCGGAGCCTGCGCCTTCTATCAGGCTGTGGTCCTTGTGATAAAACTGCGCGAAACGGTAGAGGGCTGTTTTTGTGATCGAGGCGAACGCGGGTGAAATCGCATAGGCCGAGGAGAATTCCATGCCGGAAAGTTCTGCACCCGCCTCGGCGCCCATCAAGTAGCCATCTCCTGTCAGGACATCGCAGCCGAGCGCCTTGCTCATGAAGGCACAGCCGCCCGTTGCAAGCACCACCGCTCCGGCGGCGATACGCCACTGTCCGCCCTGTTGCCGCCGCAGGCCGGTTGCGCCAACGACCCGCGCATCCGCCGTCAGTAGGCCCGTTGCGGGGTGGTGATCGAGAATGGTGACGCCGGCGTTTTTCACCCGGCGACGCAAAAGCCGCATATATTCCGGTCCCTGAACGGAGATGCGCTGTTGTTCGCCTTTGTCGTCACGGGGGAAGGGGTAACCCCAGTCGGCCAGCCGGTTGACGCTTTCGAAAGTCTTGTCGAGGACCGGCACCATCCATGATCGTTCGGAAAGATAACCGCCCATCGCCTCGCGACTTGCCATGGCGGCTTCCCGCGCGTCCTCATCCGGCGGGACATACCATATCTGTGTACCAGCCGAGGCGGTTGCGCCGGAACTGCCGCAATAGCCTTTGTCCACCAGAACAACCCTTGCTCCCGCACCGGCGGCTTCCATCGCCGCCCAGCAGCCGGCCGGGCCGCCGCCGATGACAAGCACGTCGCATGCGATATCGGTTGCGGCTGAGGGCGACGAATGTGCCTCTTCCAAAGGCAGGCTCATGGCAGGTTTCCTTTCCACGAAGAAATCGCATTGCGCTTTAAATCTATGTATTGCATAGGTTTTTGAGTCGCTTCTCCGGAGTTCCGCCCATGTCGCTCGCCAGCCTTGCCATGTATGCCAGCCCTTCGCCGGTCAAGGAGGCAACGACGCTGTTCTGGGCGGCGCTGGGCAAGCGTCTTCGTGCCGGTGGCATTGATGCGCCGGAGGCTCTGGATGATAAAATCCGCTATGATGAGGCTTGGTTGCGGCCGGATCTGCTGTTCGGCCAAACCTGCGGCTATCCCTATGTGCGACACCTGCGTGGCAAGGTACAATTGGTGGCAACCCCGGTCTATAATCTGCCCGGCTGCGACGGCCCGCTCAAATGCAGCTTCATCATCGTCAATGCGGCGTCGCCGGCGCAGTCGATCGAAGAGCTGCGGGGCGCCCGGGCTGCCATCAACGAGCCGGGCAGTAATTCCGGCTATAACCTCTTCCGTGCTTTCGTGGCGCCACATGCCAGGGACGGGCGGTTTTTTTCTTCCGTGCAGGAAACCGGCGGTCATCTGGCAAGTATCGATGCGGTTTCCAGCGGAAAGGCCGATATTGCTTCCATAGACTGTGTCACCTTCGGCAGTACCCTGCGTTTCGATCCGAAACGGGTTGCAGGGGTGCGCATCCTTGCCGAAACTGCCAGGGGACCGGGCTTGCCCTTCATCACGGGCGCTGCGACGCCGGCAAGGGAGCTGGTGACCCTGCGGCGGGCGGTGGCGGAGACCATTGCCGATCCCGAACTTGCGGGCGTGTGCGATACGCTCTCCCTGCGCGGCATCAGCCTGCTCGGGGATGCCGACTATGAGGTGCTGGCTGAGCTCGACCGGGATGCTGCGCGTCATGGTTACCCCGTTATCGCCTGAGGCAGGTTTTCTGCTTCCGCGGTGAGCGGAAAGTGACAGGCGATGCTGCGGCCGGATGAGCCGGCGGAGAGAAGCAGTGGAACATCGGTTGAACAGCGTGGACGTGCCAGCGGACAGCGTTTGTGAAAACGGCAGCCGGAGGGCGGGTTGCCCGGGCTTGGCAATTCTCCGGAAAGCACGATGCGAGCACGCTGGCGGCTGGGATCAAGCGTGAGATTGGCGGAGAGCAGCGCCTGCGTATAGGGGTGCGCGGGACTACGGAACAGCTCGGATGTCGGCCCGCTCTCGACGATCTGGCCAAGATACATCACCGCGACGCGATCGGTAACGCGGCCGACCACATTGAGATTGTGGGAGATGAGCAGATAGCTGAGCTTCAGACGATCGCGAAGCACGCGCAGGAGATTGAGCAATTCGCCCTGAACGGAGATATCGAGGCCAGCCGTCGGTTCATCGGCAACGATGATCGAGGGTTCGGCGGCAAGCGCCCGCACGAGCGCAACGCGCCGGGCCTGCCCGCCGCTCAGCTGATGCGGATAGCGTGAAAGAAGTTGCTCGCCAAGGCCGATGCTTTCCGCCAGCGCAGCTATCCGCGCCCAGCTTTCGGCCGAATGCACTTTGCGGATTTTAAGTGGTTCGGCCAAAAGCGCGCGCACCTTCATGCGGGGAGAAAGCGAGGCGGCGGGGTCCTGGAATAGCAGCTGAATGCGGCGCTGCAGATCGTTACGTCGGGTCGCCGTCACTTTGGCGAGCGTTTCTCCCGCGATGGAAAGCGTGCCGGCGGCAAGCGGCTGAAGTCCGACGATGGCCCGGGCGAGGGACGATTTGCCGCACCCGCTTTCTCCGACAAGGCCGAGGGTTTCGCCGGAAAACAGATCCAGTGACACGCCATCGACGGCGGTCAGTCGATCATAGCGGATCACCGCGTTCTTCAGGGAAAGGGCAGGGGTATTCATCGTGCCGCCTCCAGCCAGCAGAAGAAGCGCTGTCCGGTCTTTGCCTGCCGACGCGGCGGTTTTTCGCTACAGCGGTCATGGCGGGAGGGACATCGCTCGGCAAAGATGCAGCCTTGCGGTCGATTGGCTGGATCGGGAACGGTGCCGGGAATAGTGGCAAGATCCTGCTGGCGGTCGAACGCGGCGTAAGGGTCTATCTCGCAGTTGAGCAAGGCGCGGGTATAGGGATGGTGCGGATGATGCAGGACGTCCGTTACCTTGCCGTTTTCCACCACCGTTCCCGCATACATCACGATGACGCTGTCACAGAGTTCGGCAATCAGCCCCATGCTGTGACTGACGACCAGCATGGAAGCGACAGTTCGCTGTCGCAGCCGATGCAGCATCTCCACCACCTGCGCTTCCACAGTGGCATCGAGCGCGGTCGTCGGTTCGTCGGCAATCAACAATTTCGGCTCGACCAGAAGCGCCATGGCGCTCACGACACGTTGCCGCATACCGCCTGAAAATTCGTGCGGATATCGATGCATGCGCTGCGCCGCATCCTGCAAACCGACATCGGAGAGCACCGCTTCGGCCCGTGCCCAGAGCGCCCGACGGCTTTCCTTCGGGAACCGCCGGCGCTGGATGTCGACGAGCTGGGTGCCGATCGTGAACATCGGGTTCAGCGCGGTCATGGGGTCCTGAAACACCATCGCTATATCGGTGCCGCGCAGCTTTGCTGTTTCCGCTGATGTCAGGTTCGTCCCGCGTCCGTCGAAAGCCGCACGGTTCACAGAAATTTCCGCATTATCGGCAAGCAGGCCGAGCAGGGTGAAGGCGACCGTCGACTTGCCGCTGCCGCTTTCCCCGACGAGGCCGACGGACTGGCCGCGGCCAATGGTGATATCGACGCCGTCGATAATATGCGCTTTCTGCCCGGCGCCCCTGTAAGACACGTTGAGATTTTCGATGAGGACGAGAGCGTCTGTCACAGGCTTTTCCTCAGTTTCGGGTCAAGCGTGTCACGCAGGGCTTCACCGAGAAGCGCAAAACCGAGTGTTGCGAGGATCAACGCCAGACCGGAAAAGGTGGCGAGCCATACCGACTGGTCGAGATAGGTGTAGCCGTCATTGAGCAGGTTGCCCCAGCTTGAAAGCGGCGGGCGCACGCCGAGACCGAGAAAGCTCAACCCCGCCTCGATGGTGATGACGACAGGGATATCCATGCATGCCAGCACGAAAATCGGGCCAATGATGTTGGGCGTGACATGATGCAGGACAACCCGCCACGTTTCCGCACCGAGAACCCTTTCCGCCTCGATGAAAGGGCTGTTGCGGATCGCGATCGTCTGGGCGCGGGCGACCCGGCCGAAATGCGGGATGAAGACGATGCTGACAAGCAAGACGACATTGCCGAGACCAGGGCCGAAGACCGCGACGAGCGCGAGAGCGAGGATGATGCTTGGAAACGACGTCACGACATCGAAGATACCGACGATGAAGAGATCAACGACGCGTGAGGAGAGGGCGGCCGCCACACCAAGTGCGACACCCGTTGTCAAAGAAATGGCGATGACGGAAAGAGAAATGCCGAGTGCGACCCGTGCGCCGTAGATAAGTCGGCTTAATATGTCGCGCCCGAGATGATCGGTTCCCAGAAGATGTTGCAGTGACGGGTCCATGAACCGGCTGGACGGCGCGATTGCGTTCGGCCCATAGGGCGCGATCAACGGCGCAGCGATTGCCACCAGACAGAGCAGCGTGACCGCAAAGAGAGCGAAGGGGCCGCCGGGCCGGCGGGAAAGGTCATGGAGGACGGTCATTGCTGTTGCCTTCCGGACAAGAGCCGGCCACGCTCGCGCGGATCGAGCAGGCTCTGGGAAAGGTCTGCAATGAGATTGGTCAGGACATAAAGCAGGACGATGACAAAGACGCCGCCCTGAACCACCGGATAGTTACGCGTGCGGATGGCGTCATAGATCAATGAGCCGAGACCGGGACGGTTGAAAATGACTTCGGCAAAGACCGCTCCGCCAAGAAGTTCTCCAAAACCCATGCCAAGCACCGCGACAGTGGGCAATATCGCCGGTTTGAGGGCATATTTCACTAGGATTTTTGTCTCGCTGACACCATAGGCCCGCAGCGTGCGGATCTGGTTTTCACCCAGCACTTCCAGCAAGGAGGCGCGCAGCAGCCGGGCAATGTAACCGATCCAGCCGGCGGCCAGTGCCACCGTCGGCAGGGCGAGATGCCAGAGCTGGTCGCCGATATCGCCGCTCTCTCCGGCGCCCAGCACCGGAAACCAGCGCAGCTTCACCGAAAACATCATCAGGAGGAACACCGAGACGACAAAGCTCGGGGTCGAGATGAAGCCGACACTCAGAAAGGCCACGAGCCGGTCCCTCCTGCCGCCCGGCCAGCGCGCGGAGATGAGGGCTAGCGGCACGCCGAGCGTGATCGCACAGAGCATGGCTGAAACGGCCAGCGCCACCGTATTTGGCAACGCTGACGCAACAAGGTTAAAGACCGGCCGGCCATTAAAGACATCTTCGCCGAGATCGCCGGAAACAAGCCGACTGAAAAACCTGAACACCTGCTCGATCAGCGGCTTGTCGAGATCGATGCGGGCATTGAGTGCGGCTACCGCCTCAGGCGTTGCGCGTGAACCGAGAATTACCGTTGCGGGGTCGCCGGGTATCAGCCGCGTGAGCGCCATCAATAAGATAACGGAGCCGGCCACGGCGAGAAGCGCCGTAACCAGCTTGAAGGCAAGATGAATGTGCAGGGATGCGCTCCTCATCGCAGCGCATCCCGGTCTGTCATTGAGAAAACACGCACCGGATCAGGCCGTCGCTTCCGTAAAACCCGTATAGAGCCAGTTGTTGCCATTCGGGAGAACACCGGGCTTCAGCCATTTGCGCGAGGCAAAAGCATTCAGATTGTGCGTGATCCAGATGAACGCTGCGGATTCGTCGAGCAGTTTCTGGGCTTCGATGTATATCTTTTCACGCTCGGCGGGATCGACCGTGACACCCCCCTTTTCGTGCAGCGCATCGTAATCAGCGTTCTTCCAGCGCTGCCAGTTCCATTGGCCGACCTGCGCCGAGGTGAACCACTGTGTCTGGAAGCCGGGGTCAAACTTTCCGTTGAATTTGACGAGCGACAGCTCGAGATCCTTGCTGGCGTCGTTTTTGCCAAGCGCCCAGTAGGCAGCGGATTCCAGCGCCTCGATCTCCACCTCGATGCCGACCTCGGAAAGGTTGGCCTGAATGATCTGGGCAATGGCCTCATAACGTGCCGTCGCTTCGATGGTGAGCTTGGTCTTGAAACCGTTCGCGTGGCCCGCTTCGGCGAGCAACGTCTGCGCCTTTTCCAGATCCCGTGCATAGACGGGCGCTTCTTTCCAGTATCCGAGCAGGCTTGGCGCAAGCAGCGAATTGGCGCGCGGATAGATGCCGGAATAGGCACCCTCAAGGATCGCGTCGATGTCTACAGCATAACGGATCGCCTGGCGGACGCGGATGTCGTTAAAAGGAGCCTTCTCGATATTCGGCCCGAACCAGACATAGTCGATGGCCGGAATCTCTGTAACGCTCGCATCCGGAAGCTTGGCCAGGGCCTTTCCATTTTCGGGATCGATCGCGGTGAAGTCGATCTCGCCGGACTGGAAGGCAATTTCCGAGGTCTTCTGTTCTCCGATCGGTCTGCCGATGATCTGCTGGAAATGCGGCTTGATCGGTCCCTTGTAGTTGGGGTTGATTTCCAGCGTGAAATGCTCGCGCGGAACCCATTCCTTGAGAACATAAGGGCCGCTGCCGATCAGTTTCGTGGCAATATCCTTGCCCAGTGCTTCGAACGCCTTTTTCGAAATGATCCGGCCAGACCCATCGGCGAGTGCGATCGTATAGAGCGCCGGTGCCGGCTGCTTCAGGATGATGCGGCCTTCGAGCGGGCCGGTGACCTCGACGCGATCAAGGGCCGACCAGTCCTTGGCATAGGTAACGGGCTTGCCTTCGGCATCGGGCTTGAGGAAACGCTCGAAGGAGAATTTCACGTCTTCGGCGGCCAGTTCGCCATAACCGTCGGTAAAGGTGAGGCCACTGCGCAGTTTGAAACGGATTTCGGTGTCGCTCACCTGTTCCAGTTCTTCGGCGGCATCGAGTTCCCAGTCCGTCGAGCCCGGCTTGAAGGAGATCAGGCCCTGCTGCACCGACCAGAGGACGTTGAGATCGATCGGGCCTGAACGATTGGCAGGATCGAGGTTGGAAAGGTCTTTCTCGACGCGGACGACGATCCTGGTGCGGTCGGTATTGGCAAAAGCGGCATGAATGCCGCCAAGAGCGGCAAGACCCACAATGGAGGCGCCGCCGACGAGCACCTGCCGGCGTGTGGTGTTGAATGTCACGTAATTTCCCTCCGCGTACGGAGCACCTCCCCGCACGATGCGGGTAGCGCTCAGCAATTCGATGGAGGGATTAAAGCCAATAACCTACAAATTTTATAGAATAAATATTTTCCGTAGAACCCTGTTGCAAAACCATTTTTCCCTTTTTGGCGTCGCGGCTGCAAAGCCGTGCGGCGCGGTCGCCAGCGCTCGGCCTTATAGTGGGGCGCGAAACCTGTCTCAGCCGGAACCTGCTTCATGTCCCGCCTTCCATCTCCTGATCTCTTCTCCTCGCCCTCGTCTCTGGCCATTGCCCGCATCGAATGGCAGACGGTGGTTCTGGCGGTGGTCATCTATGGCGGCTTTTTGGGGGTAACATGGTTCTGGCAAGCTTTGCCGGTTCTCGTCGTGATTGCCATTGGCGGATGGCTGGTCGCCTGGCATGGGTCACTCCAGCACGAGGTCATTCATGGTCATCCGACGCGCTATCGCACCATCAACGATGCAATCGGCTGGCCGCCTTTATCCCTGTGGTTGCCCTATGCAATTTACCGGGAAGGGCACCTGACTCACCATCGCGACGAACACCTGACCGACCCGATCGAAGATCCGGAATCCTCCTATTTCACCCAAGCGGCCTGGGAGAAAATGGGAGTGATCGGCCGATATCTGGCGCTTTGGAACACCACCCTGCTGGGACGGCTGACCCTTGGCCCGCTGGTCATGATCGTTAATTTCCTGGCGCAGGAGGCGTCTCTTGTCTTCAGGGGCGACAGGACACGGGCAGCGCTTTGGGCGCGACATGCGGTCGGTGTTGCGGGTGTTCTGATCTGGGTGGTGGGAATTTGCGGAATGCCGCTCTGGCTCTATCTCTTGGGTTTCGTTTATGTGGGCGCGGCGCTCAGCAGGTTGCGGTCCTATGCGGAGCACCGTTATGCTGACCATCAGGATGAGCGCACCGCGATCGTCGAGAACAGCCCGCTGTTCGGGCTGCTGTTTCTCTATAACAATCTGCATGTGCTGCATCACAAATTGCCTGCCGTCCCCTGGTATAGTATCCCGGTGCTCTACCGTCGCCATCGAACCGCTCTCGTTACGATCAATGGCGGTCTGGTCTATAACGGCTATCTCGATGTTGCCCGCCGCTTCTTCCTGAAGCCCCATGACGATCCCCGTCATCCTCGCCATCTTGACGCATTGTCCGTGGATGCCGCGACGAAGGATGTTTGATTCGTAACGGGTAAGAGGAAAGACCACCTTACTCCCGGCAGGCGGCATCGAAATCAATGCGCCCCATTTGAGCCTGTCGCCAGGGATTAAGCGAGCCGAAGTGGTCTCCGACATCAACCGGACTAAGCGGTTTTGTGTTCCGGCGGCAGAAGATCGGCGTGGTGCGCGAGCGCGACGTCGGGATGCGAGCGCAAACGGCTCTTCAGGTGGTTCTGCCCAACCTCCCGGAAAATCGGGTTCAGGGGATCAACGGTGATGCCCCGTTCGGAGCGCTTCAGTTCGTCCGGCAAGTCGATGACCGGTATGGTCGCGTCATAGCGGGAGCCGAGGAAAAAGGCGACGGAGAAGCGCTCCACACCCGCTGGCGGCGCCACGACGTCATGCACATCTGCGCGGACGAAGCCGTTGGTGGCGAGTTCCAGCAATTCACCGGTATTGATGATAAAGGTTCCGGGCACTGGCGGAGCGTCGATCCAGTCCCCTGTCTCGGTGCGAACCCGTAGTCCCGGTGTCTTGTCCTGTAGAAGCACGGTGACAAAACCACCATCCTTGTGAGCGCCGACACCCTGATCGGTTTCTGCGACATCCCGACCGGGGTAGCGGATGATTTTGAGTAGCTGCGTCGGCTGTGGCTCGTAAATCTCGGCAAAGACATTTTCCGGCTGCCCGAGAGCGGCGGCAATCGCCTTGAGGAGATCGATGCCGACCCGCGTCACCTCCGCCTGATATCGCAGCAGCAACGGTTTGAGTTCGGGCAAAGCCTCCGGCCATTGATTGGGTCCAAACAGCCGCTTCCATGACGGCGAGTCCGGACCGATCTTTGCCGGTTCGCCTTCGGTATTGATATCGAGCTGTTCACGCCAGTCCTGTTCGCCCCGCGTGCGTTCCTGACCGGCCCGGTTATAGCCACGGAAATGCGGTGATTTCACCATCTCGATCTTGAGCTTTTCCTCCAGCGGCAGAGCGAAAAAACGTTTCGAGGTCGACAGGACATCTTCAATCAGCCGGGGATCGACACCGTGGCCGGTGAGATAGAAAAAGCCATGGTCATGGAGCACGTTGCGCAGGTCGCTGACAAATTCACTGCGTTCTTCCGGCGAATGAAAACGCGAAAGGTCGAGTGTCGGCAGCAAAGCCGCGTTTTCGATGAGGGCGGTTTGAAATACCATGTCCAGTTTCCGGCTTTTGGATGGTTTCTTATTACTCACGCGGCCAATATCTGCTCGCCGTGCAGATGCGCCCGGATGGCCGACTTCAGCTCCGCGACGCTGGAAAACTGCCGGTTGTCCAGATCGATGACGTGGAATTTGACCGCGATGAATCGCAGCTTGTTGTTGTTCGGGATAGCAATGCCGACGGGCAGTCCCTGATATTCGATCGTTTGTCTTTGCATTTCGCTCCTCTGCCAATCTGGGCTTTGTGGGTTTGTTCGGTACGGACCGTCTTTCGACGGCGCCCGCATTCGGGGCAGAGAGAGGCGACAACAGGGTCTGGAGCGACGGATATGACTTGACGTCGATGCAGGCGAAGCGGATGCAAAGGCCATTTCCGAAGTTCCTTTTTACGATTATTTTCTACAAAAAATATATACTACATTGAGCAATGGAACCACCGATTTTGACGCCAGATCGGAAGAAAAATCTATGCTTCCCCATAATGGCGGGTATACGTAGATAATTATCTTAGAAATGCCCGGCTGGGGAATTGTCATTCCCCTGGGGTTGGTCTGTTTCGCAGCAGGCGCTCCAGCCATAGGCTGTACCGGGACGCGCCAAAGCAGATCGCGAAATAGACAAGGGCCACAAGCAGATAGGCTTCGTTGTAAAAGCCGAGCCAGCCCGGATCTGTTGCGGCTGCGCGGGCGGCGTTCAGCAGGTCAAAAACGCCGATAACCGCGAGCAGGGATGTTGCCAGCAGGAAACCGATTGCCAAATTGACCATGCCGGGAATGACGATCCGCAATGCCTGGGGCAGAACGACGAGATGCATTGTCCGCCAGTACCCGATACCCAGCGCAGTGGCAGCCTCCTGCTGGCCGGATGGTATCGCCTGCAGGCCGGCACGCACGACTTCCGCCATATAGGCCGCCCAGAAAAGAGTGATCATGATCATCGCCCGGATCATCTTGTCGAACTGTGCTTCCGGCAGCGCCATGGGCAGGATCAGCATGGCGACATAGAGGATCGCGACCATGGGCGTGCCGCGCATCACCTCGATGTAGACGATCGAAAGGGTACGCAGTCCGCCAAGGCCCGAACGACGGGCGAGTGCCAGAAGGATCGCAATCGGTGTCGCGGCCGCAAAGCAGATGGTCCAGACAAACAGCGTCACCGGCAGCCCGCCCCATTGGTTGGACGGAACTGAAGAGCCGCCCGGACCACCGGTCAAGAGCATCCAGCAAACCAGAGCCGCAACCGGCCAGACGAGCAGCAGTTCCCTGCGCCAGAAACGCGGGAGTGCGCTGGTGACGAGCAACGCCATGAGGATCAGAATGACGAGTGCCGGACGCCATTGCAGGTCCGGCGGGTAGAAAGCGAACAGGATGAAACGCAGCTTGGCGGCAATGAAGGCCCAGCAGGCGCCCTCGCGCGCCGCACAGTCCGCGGAGGTTCCGCTCCATGTTGCGTCAAGCAGGGCCCACCGGAACAAGGGCGGCAGCAGCCAGGTCAGTCCTGCCAGTGTCAGAAGAGTGATCGCGCTGTTGGAAAGCGTGCCGAAGAGCCCGCTTCGCAGCTTGCCGAGAGGCCCATGAAGCCGATTGGCGGAGATGTTTCCGGCATGCTTTGTCATCGTGCCGTTCCCTTCAGCGCAACCCTCTTGTTGTATTGGTTCATGAGGGCAGAAACGACCAGATTGATGCCGAGGTAGGTGCCGATGAGGATCATGAGGGCCTCCAGCGACTGACCGGTCGTATTGGCGGTTGTGTTGACGATGCTGACGAGATCCGGGTAGCCGATTGCGACCGCCAGGCTGGAATCCTTCGTCAGATCGAGGTAGCTCGACGTGGCGAGCGGAGTGATGACGCGCAGCGCTTGCGGAAGCACGATCAGCCGCATGATCTGTCCATTGTGCAGGCCGAGCGCGCGGGCGGCCTCCCACTGGCCTCGATTGACTGACTGGATGCCAGCCCGGACGATCTCCGCAATTGCGGCGGAGAACTTTACGATCAGACCGGTTAAAAGCGCGGCAAATTCCGGTGTCAAATTATACCCGCCCCGGAGGTTGAAGCCCGCCAATACGGGCGTTTCAAACGTGAGCTTTGCTCCTGATGCTGCGAATGCGGTGGTCGCGGTTGCGAGAATGGCAATTGTGGCAATAGCGACGGTTCGCCCGTTCAGCCGTTTCAAATGGGACAGCAAGACGAGCACAAGGCCAAGGGCAAAGACGATAAGGGTCACAAACACTGGTCCGGTGACCGGAAGGCCATCCAGGGAGACGGTTGGCATATAGACGCCACGATTGGTCAGATAGACTGATCCGAGCAAGGCGCCTGCCTGGCGCGGTGCCGGAAATGCCTTGGCGAGCGAAATCCAGAAGAAAAGTTGCAGCAGGAGCGGCGTATTGCGGATCAACTCCACATAACATCGCACAAGGGAGGCGAGAAGCAGGTTTCCTGCCAGGCCTGCGACGCCCACGGTTACTCCGAGAATAGTCGCGAAAATGCAGCCGATCAGCGAGACTTTCAGCGTGTTGAGCAGTCCTGCGAGCATGGCGCGAAGATATGGATCACCGGCCGCGAAAGTGATCGGACTTTCGCCGATTTCGAAGTTGGCCGAACGCCAGAGAAAATCAAAGCCCGGTGAGACGCCGATGCGTGCCATCGTCGTCGTGACATTGATCCCGAGATAAACGAGCAATGAGACAAATGATGTGATGACTGCCAGTTGAGCGATGGGGCGATGGCCCCACCACATGAGGAACCGACGATGGATGCCGGGCCTGCGGGGGCCCGGCGTTGCGATTGAGGACATCTTTAGAAACTCGGCCGTCTCAACGGAAGGGGGGCGAATAAAGCAGGCCGCCATCGGTCCAGAGGCGATTGTAGCCGCGCTCCCAGCCGAGCGGCTTCAGATGCCGGTCGAAGATTTCACCGTAGTTGCCGACCGTCTTGATGATGTTGTAGGCCCATTTCGGATCAAGGCCGATGGCCTCGCCAAGGGAGGGATCAACGCCGAGGAAGCGCTGGATCGCCGGGTCAGGAGACTTCAGAAACTCATCGACGTTCTTGGAGGTAATACCCCATTCTTCCGCCTGGATGGTGGCGTTGACGGTCCAGTTCACGATTTCCAACCAGCGGTCGTCACCGCCAGCAATGGCGGGTGCCAGCGGCTCCTTAGACAGCCGCTCTGGCAGGACAATATAATCGTCGGGTTTCTTCAACTGGGTGCGCTTGCCGACAAGATCGGAGGAATCCTGTGTGATGGCGTCGACCCGTCCGGACTCCAGCGCTGCGATAAACTGCCCGGTATCTTCGATCGTGACCGGCGTGAATTTCTTGCCGGTCTTGCGGAAGAAGTCGGCAACGTTGAGTTCGCCGGTCGTGCCGCTCTGGGCACCGATGGTGGCGCCGTCCAGATCAGCGGCCTTGGTGACGCCAAGATCCTTACGGACGAGAATGCCCTGACCGTCATAGAAAATCGTCGGACCAAAATGGAAGCCGAGCTTGAAGGCGCGGGTAACGGTTACTGTGACACCGGAAAGTAGGACATCAAACTCACCGCTCTGCAGCGCAGGCAGGCGCTGCTGGGGAGAAGAATTGGTGAATTCGACCTTGTCCGGGTTGCCGAAGACGGCGATGGAAAGCGCGCGGCCGTAATCGATGAAGAAGCCTTGCCAGCGGCCGTTGCTGTCCGGGGAGAAAAAGCCCGGCGTCGTGCCCACCCCGACCTTGATCGTGCCGCGCTGATTGATCTTGTCGAGTGTTGGGCCGGCATGGGCTGTGCCGGAGAGTGCCGCGGACGCGAGCAGCGTCGCGGCGATGGCCGATCTGACGAAGCCGCCGATAAATCCCTGAGATGACATCTAAAAATGCTCCTGATGAAATGATCAGGTTTACCGCTCACCGATTGATCCCCCGGTGGTCGGAACCTAGTAGTATAGTAATTTTATGTAATATATAAACGAGGGATCGATTGCCCGAAATGTAAGCTTTTAGAAAAGGCAATTGCTTATTTTTCGCATTGTCGGCACGGCGGTTCTCCAAGAAGAAAGGAGAGGCTGTCTGGCCTTCCTCTTCCATGGAACGAGGATCCGCCCCAAAGCAGGGCGAGATCTTGCACACTTCTGGGGCACTAGCGCGCTGGGCGCGCGCTATGACGTAACATCACCATTTCGACATTCTGTGCCTTCATCTGCTCCTCAACCACAAGAATGGCGGCGCCCATGATGCCTGCGTCCGGGTCGGGGGGCGAGATCACCAGTTCCAGCTCCCTCGTCGCCAGGGGAAGCGAGCGCTTGTAGACCAGCTCGCGTATGCCTGCCAGAAGGTGGTCGTTGGCGATGGCCAGTGTCCCGCCGATCACGATCATCTGCGGGTTCAGGATGCTGACGAGGCTTGTCATGACCTCGCCGAGAATGCGGCCGGATTCCCTGACGAGGTGAATGGCAAGCGGCTGTCCAAGTTCGACCAGCCGGGTCACGTCACGGGCGGTGTGCGCCTCGATCCCCTCTTTGCGCAACTCGCGTGCGATTGCCCAGCCGGCGGCGCGCGCTTCGACGCAGCCGATCTTGCCGCAGCGGCAGAGCGGTGCGGGTTCACGCGCGAACTGGATATGGCCAATATCGCCCGCCGCACCTTGCGCACCGCGATAAAGGCGGCCTTCCGTAATGATGCCGCTGCCGATGCCCGTTCCGACCTTGACGAACACCATTTCGCTCACATTCGTCCGCCGCTGCCGATGGTCGCTCAACGCCAGAAGGTTCACGTCGTTTTCGGCGTAGACGGGAACACCGAATCTTTCTTCAAGATGTTGCCTGATTTCGAAATTGTCCCAGCCGACCATCACGGAAGGACCTACGACCCGGCCGTTGGCGTAATCGACAGGGGCAGGCAGGCCAATGCCGATGCCCAGCACATTGGCGGTTGTTTTGCCAATCTTCGATAAAAGCGCCTCGAACTGCTCTTCGATCCAGTTGAGAACCACAGCGGGGCCGCGCAGAATATCGAATGTTTCCCAGATTTCCGTCAGGATTCGCGGCTGCAGGTCGGTGACGGCGACGCGGATATGCTGCTCGCCGATATCGGCGGAGAGGACGACAGCAAAGTCGCGGTTCAGATCAAGGGCGCGTGTAGGGCGTCCGCCGCTCGGAAGCGTTTCCTCTGTCTCGCGGATCAACCCCGCATCGATCAGGCTCGCGAGCTTCTGGTGTACGGTCGCCCGCGAAAGGCCGGAAAGTTCGGTCAGGGCGCTGCGCGAACGGGCGCGACCCGATCCGACAAGCGACAAGAGGGCTGCGCTTGCCTTGATCGCGTTGAGATCGCCTTGCCATGCGCGAGCTGTCGACCCTTGTCCGGAGGTTGTGCTTGCCAT
>NZ_JAULSF010000002.1:2065000-2144462 GCF_030518355.1 Agrobacterium sp. V1 | reverse complement strand
GCGCAGGCAGGTCGTTTTCCCGCATCCGCTCGGACCGAGAAGCGCGAGAATCTCCCCTGCCTTGACGGTCAGCGAAACATCATCGACGGCAACGACCTGACCGCCGTAATGTTTGGTCAGTCTTTCCAGGCGGACTTCGACGGATTTCATCAGCGTTCCTCAGCCGTTAAAAGTCTGGTTGTACTTCTCGAGCCATTGGGCGCGGCGCGGAATGATGTATTTCCAGTCCGGTGTGAACAGGTTCAGCGATTCCATTTTCGCTTCAGGATAAGCGAGGAATTTCGCCGTATCTTCGCCAAACGAGACATCCTTGACCGAAGGCGCGCTGAGGGTGGCTTCCGAAAGCATCTTCTGCACGCCGGGGTCGAGAATGCGGTTGATATAGGCAAGCGCGAGATCGCGGTGCGGCCCGCCCTTTACCAGCGCGATGGAGTTGATGCCGGTGAAAGCGCCTTCCTTCGGGAAGGTCATGTCGAGCGGCACACCCTTCTTGGTATGCGGATAAACCGCCTTGGAATATTCGATACCGCCGAAATCCGCCTGGCCCTGCGCCACCATCATCGTCTGCGCTTCCGCGTCATAGATCGAGAGCACGTTCGGCTTCAGTTCGGCAAGTTTCGCCCAGCCGGCATCGGTATCATATTGCGCTTCTTTCAGCGGCTTGCCGGTTGCAAGGGCGGCCGCCACCATCAGCATCAGCACGCTCTGGGTGTTCTTCGGTGTGTTGAGCAGCATGCGGCGGGCATATTTCTTGTCGAACATCTGTTCGTAGCTCTCGAACGGCTTGCCCGTTGTCGGATTGTAAAACAGGCCGGCGATAGAGATCGCAAAACCGACGCCGAAATTGTCTTCGAAAAGATAACGGGAATAGACATTCTTGAGGTTGGGGATTTCGTCCATCGGCAATTGTTCGATCAGGCCTTCCTCCTTGGCCTGCGGCACGCCGACATCGTCCATCGACATCACGCTATATTGCGGATTTTCGCGGGTGGCGCGCAGCGTGGCGATATTGGCAAGCGTCGCGCCTTCGGTTGTCAGCACCCGGCACTTATATTCCTTTTCGAAAGCCGGGATGACTTCCTTCTTGATCAGCCCGCCTTGCGCCGAATTATAGACGCCGACATACATGGTGCGGTCCTGTGCGGAAGCCGCGGTGTAGAAATAGGGTGTGGCAAGCGCGCCTGCGGTGACTGTCAGGAAACTGCGTCGTTTCATGATGATGGTCTTGTCTGTCATTTCCGGTACCCCTCTTGTTGTTGATTTACATAGCCATTGCCCGGCGCAGACCCACCAGCCTGTCGAGGACGAGCACGACGGTCACCGCCAGAAGGATGATGATGGTGGACATGGTCGCGACCGAAGGATCAAAGACCGTGCCGATCTGGCGATAGAGAACGATGGGCACGGGCAGGTTCGCGGAATCGGCCAGCCACATCGAAACGGGATAATTGTCGAAAGAAACCATGAAGCAGAAGATCGAGCCGGAGGCGACGCCGGGCGCGATCTGCGGAAAGATCACCCGCGTGAAGGTTTTCCAGCGCGTGGCGCCAAGCGTGCGCGCCGCCTCCTCGAGACTGACATTGACGAGCTGGAGGCTGGTCAGCACCGTGCGGATCACATAGGGCGAGGTGACAACGGTGTGGGCGATCAGAAGTTTCAGCTTGGTATCCATCCAGCCATAGCCGGAAAAGAGCTGCAGCAGCGCAAGGCCGGTCACCAGCACGGGAAAGATCAGCGGCGAAAGCAGCAGCCCTTTCATCAGCGAACGGCCGATGAATTTTCCCCGCGAGAGCGCAAAGGCTGCGGGAACACCGAGCGCCAGCGAAAGAATGGTGGTCGCAACAGCCAGCGCCGCGCTGAAGGTCAGGCCGGCGGTGAATTCCTCGTTCTGCATTACCGCCGCATACCAGCGGAAGGTGAAACCCTGCGGCGGGAAGGTGACGAAGTAGCTGTCGGAAAACGAGATGGCGACGACGAGGACAATCGGGGCCAGGATGAAGACCATCATGGCGGCAGTGACCGCATAAAGGACGATGGCGGAAGTGCCTGTCAGCTTGTTGTTCATGACGCGCTTGCCTTGATACGACGCCCGCCGAGCAGCCTCATCGAGACGGCGTTGATGAGAATGACGATGAAGACGAGGATGGTGGCAATGGTGGCGCCGAACGGCCAGTCATAGACCGCGAGAACCTGCTGTTCGACCATGTTGCCGAGCATCTGCGAGCCGGGACCGCCAATAAGGGCGGGAATGACATAAGATGCCGAGGCCAGAGAGAAGACCAGCGTGAAACCCGCGACGAGGCCGGGAAGGCTGAGCGGGAAGGTGATCCGCAGGAACACTTTCCATGCCGGCGCACCGAGCGTGCGGGCGGCCTGCTGCAGGTTGGGATCGATCTTGCCAAGCGCGGAGGACAGCGGCAGCACCATCATCGGGAAGAAGATGTGCAGGGAGCCGATGATGACGGCAGCATCGGAAAACAGCAGCGTCAGCGGACTGTCGATAATGCCGAGATTCATCAGGACATAATTCAAGAGACCCGTTGGGCCATTGCCGAGGATGAGCTGCCAGCCATAAGCGCGAACCACGACGCTGACGGCCAGCGGTGCGATCACGATCAGCGTTATGATGCGGGTCGTGGTGATATTGCCGCGCACGAGAACGGTCGCGACCGGATAGGCCAGTATCGCGGCGATGATGGAGGTGATGAGACTGATACGGATCGTCGCCCAGAGCACCTTCTGGTAAAGATCGACCTCGAAAAACCTGATGTAATGGGCAAGCGTGAAGGGTGTACCGATCAACCCCTGCGAATTCTGCGTCATGACGCTGAAGGTCATCAGGCGGATGGCCGGAAGGAAGAAAAAGAACAGCAGAAAGATCAAAAGCGGCAATATGAGTATGCCGGGCGAAAACAGCCGACGCTCAATGGCTTTCCAGCCGGAGATTCCACGGCGTGGCGGGGCATGGGGTTTCATGATCGCAATATCCGACATCTATACTCCCGTCGCGTTGAATACGGCACGAGGCATCGCGTTGAGCCGAACGACAGGGTCGTCCAAGCCCTATGACTAGAATTTGCTGGGTGTGCTCCCTGTCGAGGTATCCGGTCTTTTGCCGATACCCGTCGCATGTTTCTGCTTGCTCGCGTCGGTTACCTCTTTGGGCAATATTGCCCGACGCGTCGTTCCCTTGGTTGTTACGCCGAGCTTAGGGTCTAAGCCGACGAGCTGCATAATATTTTATTGCTCTGAGGTCATCGCATACGAATATGGACTTCACACCCGTTTGAAGGCGATGCATCAAAATCCCGTATGACCTCACATCGAAGTCGTATTGGGGAAACGGCGGAAAATTCCCGTAACCTCTTTGTCATGCACTGGCATCGCGACGATGCCTGCCTTCACCGTTACAATCGGAAATCATCCATGCCCACTATCGCCCAGCGCCTCAACAACGTCACCGTTTCGGCCTCGCTCGCCATGACCCAGAAAGCCCGCGACCTCGCAGCCCAGGGCATCAAGGTCATCAGCCTGTCTTCCGGCGAGCCGGATTTCCCGACCCCTGCCCACGCGGTGGAGGCGGCGCATGCGGCAGCCCTTGCCGGCGATACGAAATATCCGCCGGCCGACGGGACGCCAGCGCTGCGGGCCGCGATCCAGCGAAAGTTCAAGCGCGACAACAATCTCGATTACGATCCAAGCCAGATTCTGGTGGCAGGCGGCGGCAAGCAGATCATCTTCAACGCCATCATGGCAACCTGCGACCCGGGCGATGAAGTCGTCATTCCCGCACCGTCGTGGATCAGCTATGCCGATATCGTCAAGTTTGCCGGAGCGGTGCCGGTGCCGGTGGTTTGCCCGGAGAATAATGGTTTCCGCCTGCGGGCCGAAGATCTCGAAGCCGCCATTACCCCGAAGACCAAATGGCTGCTTTTCAACTTCCCCAACAACCCCACCGGCGCTGCCTGCTCCCGCGCGGAAATGAAGGAAATCGCCGAGGTCATGCTGCGGCATCCGCATGTCTGGGTCATGACTGACGACATGTATGAGCACCTCATCTATGACGACTTCGAATTCTGCACCATCGCCGAGGTCGAGCCACGCCTTTACGACCGCGTCCTGACCGTCAACGGCGCATCGAAGGCCTATGCGATGACCGGCTGGCGCCTCGGTTTCTGCGGTGGCCCGAAAGATCTCATCAAGGCCATCAGCAACGTCAACACCCAGAATAGCGGCGGTGTCGCCACCATCGTGCAGGCTGCCGCCGTTGCGGTTCTCGACGGTCCGCAGGATCTGCTGAAAGAGCGCGCCGATATCTATAAGACGCGCCGCGACTTCGTGCTCGGCAAGTTGGCCGAGATCGACGGCCTTCGCTGCCACAAGCCCGAAGGCGCCTTCTATATCTTCCCGAACATTGCGGCGCTGATCGGCAAGACCACGAAGGGCGGCACGAAGATCGAGAACGATACCGATTTTGTCATGGCGCTGCTCGCCGAACATCACGTTGCGACGGTGCAGGGCGCGGCCTATGGCCTGAGCCCCTTCTTCCGGCTTTCCTATGCCACGAGCATGGAGAACCTCGCCGAAGGCTGCGCCCGCATCGCCGAATTCTGCAACGGAATGAAATAGGGAGAACAGCATGCTGGGAGGAAGTGGCCGTGTGATCATGGTTTCCGGTGCATCGCGAGGCCTTGGCCTTGCGATCACCACAAGGCTTCATGAAGCCGGTTTCACCGTCGCGGCAGGAGCGCGAAATCCATCCGCCGTTGCGTTGAAGGACCGGCTTTCCGCCGACCGATATGATGCGGAAGAGGCGGGATCGGCAGAAACCTGGGTTGATGCCGTCGCCGCCAGATACGGCCGGATCGATGGGCTGGTGAATTGCGCCGGCATCAATCCCAAGGTCCGGGTCATGGATACGGGCGAAGAAAGCCTCGACCAGATGTGGCGTATCAACGTCAAGGGTCCGCTCAGGGTCACCCGCGCCGCCATCCCTCACCTCGTGAAGACCGGACAGGGCAGGGTCATCAATGTCGCCTCGCTGGCGGGGCGGCGTGTCGGCTCGAATGTCGGTTATGCGATGACGAAATTTGCCGTCGTCGCACTTACCCACGGCATCCGCCAGGAATTGTGGGACAGCGGCGTGCGCGCCACCGCCCTCTGCCCCGGTTACATCGCAACCGACATGACAGCGGGTGAAACGGAAGTCAGCCGCGAGGATATGACCCAGCCGGCAGATCTCGCCGAAATGGTGGAAACGCTGCTTTGCCTGCCGAACAATCTTTCGGTGGCCGAATTGCTGGTGAATTGTCGCAAGGAATCGATGCTTTAGTCTTTTTTCACGCGCCGGGCCGGAAAACAGGCCGGCGCGTGATCACAAGCCGGGGCGCCTTTATTTCAGCGTTTCAGCCAGCTGCAGCAGGATTTCCTTCACGGCAAGCGCGGGCTCGGAGAGCGGCGTATTATCCGATACGCAGAAGGACAGGGTTTCCTCGATCATCGGGCTGGCGATCTGCCGGACGACAATTTCCTCATTGGATTCCGCCACGATACGGTCGGCGATAGCCTTGGGCGTTATGGTCGCGCCAAGCCCGGCATCCACACCACGTGCGATGGTCCTTACCGATTCCAGCTCGGCCATCACGAGCAGATCCTTGCGGCTGCGGGTGAAGGCGAGATTGATGGCCCGGCGCACGAAATTATAGGTCGGTGGCAGAAGAAAGGGCAGATATGCCAGATCAGCAACTGTGATAGGTGCATCGCCGGGCTCCACGCCGAAGCTGCGATGCACGACCAGCACGAATTCCTCACGCAATAACGGCGTGAACTTGACGCCGCGGATCGGCCCGGTACCGTGGATCAAACCCATCTCCAGACGACCATTCATGATCATCTGGCTATAGGGCTGGCTGACGCTTTCCGTGATGTGCAGCAGAATGCCGGGATGAAGCCGTTTTGTTTCCTCCATCAGACGCAGCGCCAATGTGGCGGCGCTGCTGAAGGGCGCAAGCCCGACCGATACCTTGCCGGACAGCACAGCACCTGCCTCCAGCGCCTCCGCCTGCGCCTGCTCCATCTGACGCAAAATCACCTGGGCATGCCTGTAAACGACCTTGCCAGCATCAGTCATGACGACGCCCTGCTGGCTTCGGGTCAGCAGTTTCTGGCGGAAATGTTCCTCGATGCTCGCCAGCTGCTGGCTCAGCGCTGGCTGGGCGATATGCAACACATCCGCCGCTCTTGTTATGCTCCCCATATCGACAATCGTTATAAACGATTTCAGACGCCTGATATCCATCTGCTGCTGCTTATCCCATTACTGCTTGCAGGGATAAGATGCGCAATTTGCCGATAATGTCCATCTTGCATTTCCCCGCCTGGCCCCGCCCGCATTGCGGTACGGGGACAGTGATCCACACTGCGCGTTAAGAGTGCCGTCAGGCCGCCTTGAGAGACCCCCGATAAGCGTCCGCTCCCGAACCGAGTTCGAACTGGCCGAGCAACCGGTTCAGCGCATCGACTTCCCCGGCCAGAGTGTGGCTTGCGGCAGTCATTTCCTCGACCATCGCAGCATTTTTCTGCGTGTCCTGATCCATCTGGTTGACGGCGATGTTGATCTGCTGAAGGCCGGACGATTGCTCCTGCGCGGATTCGACGATCGCGGCCACGTGCTGATTGATCTCCTGCACCTCGGCGACAATCACGTCGAGCGCCTTGCCGGTATCGCCCACAAGATGCACGCCCTCCTCCACCTGCTGGTTCGACTTGGTGATCAGCGACTTGATCTCCTTCGCCGCACCGGCGGAGCGTTGCGCCAGCTCGCGCACTTCTTGCGCGACGACTGCAAAACCCTTGCCCGCCTCACCCGCACGCGCCGCCTCAACGCCGGCATTGAGCGCCAGAAGGTTGGTCTGGAAGGCGATCTCATCAATTACGCCAATGATGCTGGAAATCTCGTTTGACGATTTCTCGATCCGCTCCATGGCGATGACCGCCTGGCGTACGACCTCGCCCGATCGTTCGGCGCCGATGCGCGTGCGGGAGACGAGCCGGCCCGCCTCATGCGCCCGGCTGGCGGCGTCTTTCACCGTGACCGTGATCTCTTCAAGGGCTGCGGCCGTTTCTTCCACGGCAGCTGCCTGCTGCTCCGTGCGCCTTGCCAGATCATCGGCCGCCGCCTTGATTTCATGAGCGCCCGAATCGATGCCGGAGGCGTTTTCCGACACGCGCAGCAGCGCATTCTGCAACTTTCCGGAGGAGCCGTTGAAATCATTACGAACCGCATCGAGCTGTTCGACGAAGGGTTCATTGATACGGCACGACACGTCGCCCTCGGCAAGTTTTGCCAAGGCGTAAGCCAGACTGTCGACAGCAAACCGGATGTTGCCCGCCTCGTCGGCCGCTTTGCGTTCGCGGGTCAAGCGCTCCTGTTCCCCGAGAGTGCGATTGGTCTCTGCTTCCTGCTCAAGCGCGGCCTTTTGCCGGTTGCTTTCACGAAGGACGTCCAGCGAGCGGGCCAGATCACCGATCTCATCCCTGGTCGCAATATCCTTCAGTGTCAGCTGGAGGTTTCCCTGTGCGATCTGGGCGGTCTCACCGATGATGTTCGTGATGCGGCCGATGAACCGCCGGGCAATAAACCAGCCCGCCAGCGCCAGAAGCACCGCTGCCGTCATGATCGTCAAGGCAGCATCGCGCATCATCGCATGCAGCTGCGCAAAGACCGTGTCTTCCGGCACCGAGACGATTGCGTACCATTTCATGTCCCCGGTCAGCGTGACCGGCGAGGCAACGTTAAGCGAAACCGTTCCGTCCTGTGCCGTCATTTCCCGCTCGATGCCGGGATTTGCGATCAGCTGATCCCAGCCGGCGGTTTGCGCACCGCCATCCGCGAGGCTTTTCCCCATGATCGCCGCATCTGGATGGCTGATGATCTTGCCGCTGCCACTGACAAGGCTTACGAAACCCGTTCCCATGGGCCGAACCGTTGACAGCGCCTTGCTCGTTTCCTCCAGCGAAAGATCGAGGCCGGCGACCCCCAATGGCTTACCATCGACGACAACCGGCTTGGCAACCGAAGTTATAAGAACCTCCTTGCCGTCGATCGCATAAGCATAGGGTTCGATGACGACGGTTTTCTTCTGTGTGAAGGGTAGTTGATAATAATCGCCCGGGCCTGCGGTGGTATAGTCCGTCAACGCGGTATTGCTTATTTTGCCACCGCTGCGCACCCAATAGGGCACATAACGACCGGTTGCGTCATACCCCGCCTTGTTGACGAAGTCCGCATCCCTGCCATCGAAGGCGTTCGGTTCCCACCCGGTCCAAAGACCAAGGACTTCAGGATTGTTGGCCAGCATGTGCTGGATAAGCTGATCAGCCTTGCTCCGATCGGCCTCGCCCGACTGTTTCATCGATTCCAGAACGGAAGCGAGACTGTTGACGATATGAATGGTGCCACCGATCTTCTTTTCGGTCACCAGGGCTTCGGCATGCGCTATCTGCCGCATACGCTCAAGGCTGTTGGCCTTTGTATCCTCAAAGGAGCGATAAAACAGCACGGCAGAGGCCGCGATTGTTGCAATTACGCCGCACGCGGCGACCGCGAAGATATTGCGGCCCGTAGTCGATTTAAACAGCATGCCCTTCCCCCCAAAAGTCCCTGCCGCGACGGCGGACGCCGCTACGGGTGCCCGCAACTGTCAATGATCGGGCTGGAAGGTAATATTAGAAAACTATGCTTAAAAATTACTTTCCACCCTGCATTTAAGCAGTCCAAGGGAAGTGAGATACATCATGAAGTTGTATTATTGCAGTATATACAAAATAATGCGCGATATTCGAACTCTCGAAAGCGCAATGCGGTGCGCGTGATTGCGCACCGCGGAGCCGGAAGTCTCTATTCCTGCAGGCGAAGAGCATTCCAGAAGCCTCGCAACTGGCCGGTCAATTGTGTGTAGAGACCATAACGCCGACGGTAATGCCGAACTTGGTTCTCTTTCGGTTCGTAGGCGCTCGCCACGCGCGTCATCGCCGCAACCGCTTCCTCATAACCGGGATAGAGACCGACAGCGACGGCTGCGCCGATCGCCGCCCCAAGCGCGCCCGTTTCGCGGGCTTCGGCGACACGCAGGGGAATTTCCAGCACATCCGCCATGATCTGCGGCCAATGCTGGCTGCGGGAACCGCCGCCGGACATCACGGCATTTTCGACCGGCAGGCCGGCTTCACGCAGGACACCGATATGGCGACGATGTTCGAAACAGACGCCTTCGAACAGGGCACGCAACATATGACCTTCGCCATGCCAGCCGGCCAGACCGTAAAAGCCGCCGCGGAATTCCGCACCCAGCCGCGAACCGAAGATGAAGGGGTGAAAGAACGGATCGTCGGCGCGCGGCGTAACCGAGCCGACGAGGTCGTTACACCGGTCGAAGGCATGATCGCCATGGTCGCCGCGAATGCGGTGCACGTACCATTCCAGATTGGCGGCGGATGTGGCGCTGGATTCGATATTGACATAGCGGCCCCGGCCGAATGTCGTCACCATGAAGACATCCGGACTGATGACCGGTTTGTCGGCGAAAACCTGATTGATGCTCCAGGTGCCGGCAATGATGGAAGCTTCCCCGGCATTGATGACACCCGACCCCATGGCGCTGGAGACGACATCGAAATACCCGCCAATGACGGGCGTGCCTTCGGAGAGCCCGGTTGCTTCTGAAGCCTCGCTTGTGATGCGGCCGACGATGTCAGCCGATTCCACGAGACGCGGGAAAAAGGCAACGGCATCATCAAGCCCATAAAGCGACAGGAGTTCCCGGTCGAGCCTGGCTTCGGGGAAGGCAAGCAATCCCGCACCGCTGAGGTCGGAAATGTCATTGGCAAGGCAGCCCGTCAGACGGAAATTGACGAAATCCTTGCAGAACAGCACCGTTCCGGTCTGCGCGTAAATGTCAGGCGCATGCCGTTTTACCCAGGCAAGCAGGCTGGGCGTTTGCGCGGGCCATGGCCGCTGCAGGCAGCGTGCCTGCAGCAAGTCTCCGCTTTTCCGGTCAAGCTCGGCCGCAATATCGGCGGCACGGCTGTCGAGCGACTGGATTCCGAGCAAGGGCTGTCGCCGCTTGTCCAGCAGGTAAAGACCATTGCCGTGACCGGCGCATCCCACAGCCACAATGCTTCTGGGATCGACCGAGGATTTCGCCAGAAGCTGGCGGATCGCCTCACAGCCATTGCGCCATAATTCTTCAAGATCGCGCTCGACATAACCGGGCTGTGGAAATGTCGAATGGCCATCGATGGCATGTTGTGCGACCTGCCGGCCCGCCGTGTCGAACAGCACGGCCTTGATGACCGTGTTGCCGACATCCAGACCCAATATGTGATTTTTCTCAGCCACGATTATAGATGTCCCATGCTTCCTCACCGCTCGCACCCTCATGGATGATGGCCATCAGGGCCGCAACAACGGCCTTTGGATTGTCATGCTGATAGATGTTGCGACCATAAACCAGTCCGTTCGCCCCTTGAGCCATCAAGGCCGCCGATTTTGCCAGCACGTTGCGCAAGTCCTCTCGCCCTCCGCCTCGCACCAGCACCGGGCAACGCGCCGCCTCGATCACCCGGTGAAAATCCTGCGGATCACTGGTGGGATCGGCCTTGATGATATCGGCACCCATTTCCGAGGCAAGACGCACCAGCGTAACAATCTTTTCGGCGTCGCCATCCACCTGATAGCCCCCGCGCACATCGTTGGGCAGCATTACCAGCGGCTCGATCATCAGTGGCATGCCGAAGCGGTGGCAATCGGCCCGCACACGGCTGATATTTTCGACACATTGGCGAAACAGTTCCGGCTCATCCGGCAGCATGAACAGGTTCACGACAACGCAGGCCGCGTCCATTTCCAGCGCGCCGATGATTGGATCGTGATAATTCTGGAGTTGCGACCACATGGTTCTGTGGCGCGTGGAATTATAGGGGTTGCCCATATCTATGCGCATGACGAGGGCCGGTTTGTCCCGCTCCGGCCTCTGCTGCAACAGATCCGCCTGCCCGTAGACCATCTGGATGGCATCGGGACCGGCCTCCACCAGCTTTTCGACGGTCTGCGGCATATCCTCAAGCCCGATGAGGAAACTCGGCTCGTTGCAAACCCCGTGATCGATGGCCACATCAAGGCATCCGCCATTGCGGAACAACCGGTTCATGCGCGCCTTTTTCGAAATCCGCATCATCATGCATTCTCCTTGCATCTGTGTTGAAGCATTGCTGGGCTGACCCCATAAAAGGTCTCCAGCTCATGAATAAGCCGCTGCCGTTCTTCCGCCGCCTGGCTTGATGGCCAGCCCAGTTCCCGTGCCGTGACGCCGAGGATTGCGTCGATCAGATCCGCGTCGATGCGACCGGTTATGGCAAGCGTGGTTCGCCGCAGAATGAGATCGGTCAGGTGCCGGACATGTTCGGAACGGATCAGCCAGATCACCTCCGCAGCCGTGACGGGCAGTTTTTCGCAAAGCGGCGTGTCATCCGGGCGGCCCCGGCAAAAGCCCATCAATTCAAGCGCACGTGAACCATAGGCCGACGCCAGATGTTCGGCCCGGTCCCTGCCGATCGAAAACTCCTCTGATAGCAAGGCGGGCAGACGTCCGGCACCGGTCGGAAAATTCCTGCCGCCGCCGATTGGGCGACCCATCGTGCCGGTCAGCCGCTTGCATCCGAGAAAGGCCAGAACCTCGTCGGTCACCTGTTCACCAAAAGCCCTGAAGGTCGTCCACTTGCCGCCGATCATGCAAAGCTGCGGTGGATCGCCGGCGACGCGGTGAATGAAATGGCTGCGCGATATTCTCCCGGTAAAGGCTGCATCGCTGCGCGGCAGCGGGCGTATGCCGCTGAAACTGAAGACGATGTCGGAATGGTCGATAGCGATATCCGGAAAAACCTGTCGGATCGCATCGAGAATATAGTCGCGCTCCTCCGGCTCGCATCGCACCCGCTCAGGACGATCCACCTTTATGTCGGTTGAACCCGCGAGAACCCGGCCGAGATAGGGAAAGAGGATACAGACGCGGTTATCGGCATTCTCGAAAAAAATCATATGCCCGTTCAGGGCTTTGAGAAGCGCCTCGTTCGCCAGGATCAAATGGGATCCCTTGGTTCCGGAAACCGTAGGTTTTGCTTTCTCCGCAGTCGGAGCTTCCGTCAGCGCGCCGATCGTCTCGTCGATCCACGCACCCGTGGCATTGACAATGATCCGGGGCCGGATGGCCAGGCTTTCTGCCGTTTCCTCCACCCGAAGACGATATTCATCCCCGGTGCGAACAAGCTCCACATAGTTGAGCGCAATGCTTTGCGGTGCATCCGTCGAAGTATCGATCAGGAGTTCCAGCGCTAACCGTTCAGGCTGGCTTATCCATGCATCGTAATAGGTGGCCGAATATCTGATGTCAGGTGTCAGGCCCGGCCAGTGCTGCAGCGTCTTGCCGGCGCTGCGAAACTCATGGCGGGGCAGGATGCGGTTTTTGCGGGTAACGAAGTCATAAAGCGTGAGGCCCGCCTTGATGGCCAGCGCCCCCCGGCTTGCGGGTTTGCCGCCGGAGCCGAAAAAGGTCGCTGCCGCGTTGAACAACCCGCTGAAAGTCGAGAAAATCGGGATCGTCGTCGGCAGCGGATGAACCATGTGCGGTGCGAGCGTCAACAGCGCATCGCGCTCCCGCAAAGATTCCGCCACGAGGCCGAATTCGCCGTTTTCGAGATAACGCAGGCCGCCATGGATCATGCGTGACGGCGCCGCACTGCAGCCGGAGGAAAAATCGTTGCGCTCGACCAGCAGTACCCGCAAGCCCTGCAAGGCGAGATCGCGATAGGCGGCGATGCCGTTGATGCCTCCGCCGATGACGACGGCATCAAAATCACCATCTTGCCGGATGCGACGCAGAGCGTCCTCGCGAAAACTGGGCATAGAAATACCGTTCGCTGGTGGATGACCAGCGTCCCAATGTTGTTGATCGTTCAAAGCGACAGGAGAGACGGGCGGTGAAAATTATGTGCTATTCGCCGTAAGACCCGTCCCGACTACGTGTTCAGCTATCAAGCCCCACAAGATGCTCGGCAACGCCGGCACTGATGAGGGCCACTTCACTGTCCGTGAGGCGCAGGCGGGCTGCCGCGGCGTTTTCAATCGCTTGGGCCGGATCACGCGCACCGCATAGTGAAAATGTGATGCCTGGCTGAGCAATCGTCCAGGCAATCACCACCTGCGCGACCGAGGCCCCATGCCCGGCCGCCACCGGTTCCAGCACACCCATCAACCGGGCGATCTTCTGACGGTTCGACTGGCTGAAACGGGGATTGCCGTGACGTTGATCATCCTCTGCAAAGATCCGCTCAGGCCCGACCTTGCCCGACAGCAGACCAAGCGCCAGCGACGAATAGCTGAGCACGGAAACGGCATTCTTTCGGCACAGAGGCAGGAGCGTCGTTTCGATATCCCGTTTCACCATGGAATATTCTTCCTGAATGGCATCGAGCGCACCGGTGTCGATATAGGCCTCAAGATCGCCAGGCGAGACATTGCTTGCCCCGATCGAGCGTATCTTTCCCTCCTCCTTCAGCCGCACCAAAGCCCCAACCGTTTCGGCAATCGGGGTCGTGGCGTCCTGCCAATGGGTGACGTAGTGGTCGATATAATCGGTTCCGAGCCGCTTAAGGCTTTCTTCAACCTCATGCCTGATCGACGCCGCGCCTAGATAACGGTGAACGGGCTTGCCATCCTGATGGAAAAAATAAGCGCCCTCGTTCACATGCCAGACGAGGCCGCATTTGGTGACGAGCACTATGTTGTCGCGCCGGCCGGCAATCGCCTTGCCGACAATGGTTTCCGCAAGCCCCATGCCATATGCCGGTGCGGTATCGATGAGGGAGATGCCGGCATCGATGGAGGCTTGAATGGCGGCGATCGACTGCCGCTCATCAGTGCCGCCCCACATCCAGCCACCAATCGCCCAGGTGCCGAGCCCCACGACTGAAGCGCTGATGCCACTGCCGCCAATCGTCCGGGTCAATATAGCATTGTCCGTCACGAAGTTTCCCCTTCTTCCTGATCCAGTAAATAGCCAGCGATCGCCTCGTCCACGACGAGCGAGGTCAGATATCGGCCGGCAAGTGTGGCCGCCACCGGTCCTGCCTTGATGGCCCCGGCCGCCACACCGATGATGTTCGGGCACCGGGCAAGCTGCCCGGGGTCCAGCGCCACAACGCGCGAGTTGAGATCGATCCGCGCCAGCTGCCCGTCCGCCATGGTGAGGTGGGCGAGGAATTCCCCGGCAATGCCCGCATCCACCAGCGCCTGCCCGCCGCGGGCCACATCCGGCAGAAGATCGTAATAACCGGAACCCGGCGCCTCCACCGAACCGATACCGACCAGCGCCACCTGCGCCTGCCGCGCCAGATCAAACACTTCGCGGATCGATGCGACATTCATCAGCAGATCACGCTGTTCCTCATCCTCGGCAAACAGCGGCGCATGCAGAAGCGAGGCGCTGCCGCCGAGCTTTTCCGCCAACTGCGTGGCGAGATGGTTCACATCCGTATAGTGTTTGCCCTGCACACCGCCGGTCAGCGGCACCACCCGCACATCGAAGCGGCGCTCCGCCTCCAGGTTGTCGACAACCGCGCTTACCGCCTTGCCGCCGGTAATCGCGATCACGTCACCGTCCCGGATCGTCTCCAGCAAATGATTGGCGGCCACACGCCCGACCATCTGCAGCGCAGTTTCGGGATTATCGGAAACCGTCGGCGTCACCACCGACTGCCTGAGACCGAAACGGCGGGTGATTTCGTTTTCGAGATCCACCAGCCGCTGATAAGGGCTGGCGATGGTGATCTTCACCATGCCGGCCTTGCGGCCGGCGGCAATCATGCGGTTTACCTTGGTATGGGAAAGATTGAGTCGCTCGGCGATCTCCGACTGTTTTACACCCTCGATGAAATGCAGCACGAGGACGGAATACACCTGTCTCTGTTGATCGAAGTCGTCCTTGATATCCAGCATGATCATCTTTCTCCAGTTACCTTCAGGCGTTCAATGCGCGCGCGATGGGCGCTCAGCGGCGACGCCTGACCAGATAGTGGTCGAACAGAACCGCCGTCAGCAATATGCTGCCCCTGATAATGTCCTGCCAGTAGACAGACACGTTAAGCAAGGCAAGCGAGCTGGAAACGACCGACAAGAGGATTGCCCCGAGAATTGCGCCGAGAATGGTGCCCGAGCCGCCCGAAAGGCTGGCACCGCCGATGACCGCCGCGGCAATCACGTTGAGTTCCATGCCGATGCCGAAGCTTGGCTGGGCGGACCCGAAGCGAGCCATGTAGATCACGCCTGCGACGCCGGCCAGCATCGAACACAGCGTGGTGGTGGCGAAGACCACCCGACCGACGCGGATGCCGGAATAGGCCGCCGCCTTGGGATTGCTGCCGGTATAGAACACCTTGCGAAAGGCGGTCGTGCGCCGCAGCAAAAGATCGAACGAGACCACCACCACCGCGAAGATGATCAGCACCAGCGGAATGCCACCAAGCGCGCCCTGGCCGATGAACTTGAATTCCGGCGGCAGGGAAAAGAGCCCGAGCGGTCGACCACCCGTTGCCAGCAGGCAGACACCGCGGGCAATCACCATGACGCCCAGCGACACAATGAAATGATGCAGGCCGATAACCGTTGTCAGGAAGCCCATGGCCATGCCGACCAATGTCGTGAGGCAGATCGCCAGTCCGGCCGCCACCCAGGGATCGACACCGTTGAGGAACAGCCAGCCGGCGGCGACCATGGCAAGTGCCGTGACGGAACCAACTGACAGATCGATACCACCGGAGATCAACAGGATCGTCATGCCGACCACGACGATGCTTTCGATGGCGAATACCATGGCCATGGCTCGCAAATTGTCCACGGTCAGAAAATACGGTGATATGAACGACATCACCGCAAAAAGCGCGAGGATGATGACGATCAGTCCGGTTTCGCGTGCTTTCAGCGCCGGCTCCCACCAGGCAGTACGGCGAACCGCCGTCTCGGCAAGGCTTGAAGGTGTTTCCGATGTTGCCATTTTCCCGCTCCCTCAGGCCCCGGCCGGGCTATGCACAATATTGATCGATGCAAGCTGCATGATCTTCTCCTCCGTCATGTCCTCTCCCTGCACCTCACCGGCAATGCGCCCTTCGCGCACGACCAGCACGCGATCGCTGACGCCGATGAGTTCCGGCAGCTCCGAGGATATGACCACCACTCCGACGCCTTCGCGCGCCAGTTCCCGTATCTGGCGGTGGATTTCGGCCTTTGCACCCACATCCACCCCCCGTGTCGGTTCATCCAGAAAGACGACCTCGGGTTCCACCGAGAGCATCTTTGCAAGAGCCACTTTCTGCTGGTTGCCGCCGCTCAAGGTGGAGACAGCGTCGCCGACGCTATTGGCCCGCAATTTCAGCCGCTTGCCCAACTCATCGGCGCGCTTCATTTCCTTGCGCCGCTCGATGAAGCCCATGCCGTTCGATATCCTGCCGACATCGAGCGCCGAGACATTTTCGGCAATGGACATATTGAGGAAAAGCCCGTCACCCTTGCGATCCTCGGACAGATAGACCAGCCCCTCGCGGATGCTGTCGCGATAATCCTTCAGCCTCAGCGGCCGACCACGCAGCGTAACTTCGCCGCTGGGTTTCCCTTCCAGCCGGCAAACCGCTCGTGCGATCTCGCTTCGGCCCGCACCGATCAAACCGGCAAGACCGAGGATTTCACCACGACGCAGATCGAAATCGACATCGAAAACCCGTTTTCCTTCGTTCAATCCCCGAACGGACAGAATGACATCGTCCGACTTTTCATCGTCCGAAAGTTTCGGCGGATAAAGCTTGTCGAGAACCCGCCCGACCATGCTGTTGACGACCTCCTCCGGAGAAATCTCAGCGATATTCGCCGTCTTGATGTGACAACCGTCGCGCATGACAGTGATGCGGTTGCAATGCTCGAAAATCTCCGCCATCCGGTGCGAAATATAGATGATCGCAATCCCGCGTTCCGCCAGCCGATGCATGATCCGGAAAAGCGTCTGTGCTTCAGTTTCGGTCAGAGCCGCCGTCGGCTCATCCAGGATCAGGATACGGCAATCCAGCGTCAGCGCCTTGGCGATTTCGACTATCTGCTGTTGCGAGATCGACAGATCACCGGCGCGGCTGGCGGGGTCGATATCACCGATTTCCCGCAGGATGGTTGCCGCCCGCTTGCCGAGATCGCGATAATTCATGAACAGGGAGCGGCTTTGCCCAGTCTCCGACATGAACATGTTCTCGGCAACCGAAATTTCCGGGCAAAGGGCAATTTCCTGATGGACGAAACCGATGCCGAGTCGGTTCGCCGCATTGGGCGAAGATATCCGCACCGGTTTGCCATCCAGCAGGATTTCGCCGCCATCCGGCTGCAGAATGCCATCGATAATATGCATCAACGTCGACTTGCCGGCACCGTTTTCACCCGCCAGCGCGTGGATTTCACCACGCCGCAATTCGAGTGCAGCACTGCGCAACGCCCGCACGGGGCCGAACGCCTTATGAATATTCGTCATGCTGAGGATGACCTCGCCCATAACGCCCTCCCGAAGCTGCTTCCCATTTGACCGGCGAGGCTCAAACCCCGCCGGTTCATGGGCGACGCGTCAGCGCCCCTTCATATAGTCGTTGAGATCAAAGGAAGCGGCATTCGCCTTGGTGATCACGGCAAAACCATTGTCCATCGACGGAACCTGCATCGGGTTGAAGCCCGACACCTTATAGTCGTTGAACGGGTCAATCAGGTCCGAATGGGCGCCGAGAAAGGTGTTCATGAAACCCATGAAGCCCTGAACGCCCTGGTTGGGGTTGATGGACATGTAGATATTGCCCTGCTTGATATGCTCGAGCGTCGCAGGCGTGATGTCCGCGTGCAGGATCAGGACCTTCTTCTTTGCCTCCAGAACAGCGGCCGTCGCGCCTTCGGCCGAACCGGCCTCGGGAATCCACAGGGCGCCCAGATTAGGGTTGGCCTGCAACAATGCGCCGGTTGCCTGATAGGCGAGGTTCGAATCCTGATTGGTCGCCTGGCGGCCGACCAGTTTCATCTGCGGGTAGGTGCGCCCCATATAATCGATGAGGGCGGTGACGCGCAGATCGTGGTTGCTCTGACCCGGATTTTCCAGAACCGCATATTCGCCTTTTTCGCCGATCTTCTTGACGATTTCATCAGCCGCGAATTTCGCCTCGGCAACATTGTCCGAGGTGATATAGGCGGTGCGCTTCGACTTCGGAGAGTCAGCCGCGAAAGTCGTCACCGATACACCTGAGGCAATGGCCTTGTTGATCGGTTCGATGAAGGGATCAGCCTGCATTGGATGCAGCAAAATGCCTTTCGGCTTTTTCACCAGTTCCTGTTCGAAGGACGCGATCTGCTTGGTGATGTCATATTCGGGCGTGCCAGTGAAAACAGCCTCACAGCCAAGCGCCTTGGCGGCCTGCTTGAACCCTTCAAAGACCGGCACCCAATAGGGGTGGCTGGAAACCATGACGTTCATCACATAGGTCTCACCCGGTTCGCAGGCGAATTTGCCCGCAGCGGCGGCCGGTGAAGCCACGCCAGCGGAAACCGCCACGGCAAAAACACCCGCGGCAACGGTCGATTTCAGAAAAGCCAACATATTCCCCTCCCAAGGACAATGAGCTAGTCCGCAATAAATTTTGAACTTTGTAATTTATTGCATGACCATTGAGATATCCGCAAACCGAGTGGGCGTCAATGCGATTTGAATTTTATTTTGTTGTGCGAAATTTATTTCAATCAACGCAAACGTCATCGGGGAGGATCGGCGATAAGGGCCCATCGAGGCAATCTGCCGCTTGCGGATATTCACGCTTCGAGACGTTGTGAAAACCTCTTGCGGATCATGTGGGGAGATTGAATTGGCGCAGGCCAGAAACGAAAAAAGGGTTTCTGATTACTCAGAAACCCTTTTTATGAATTCGGATGGTGGGCGTGACAGGGATTGAACCTGTGACCCCTACGATGTCAACGTAGTGCTCTCCCGCTGAGCTACACGCCCTCCGTTGGCGGCGGATAGACCACAAAACCGGTTCATGCGTCAACTGCTTTTTTTCGGTTTTGTGAAGGTTTTTTAAGAGGCCTTACGCCACAAGGAGTTTGTTGACCTCATCCACCAGATCGCGCAGGTGGAACGGCTTGGAAAGCACCTTGGCGTCCTTCGGGGCCTTCGAATCGGCATTCAGCGCGACCGCGGCAAAGCCGGTGATGAACATGACTTTCAGGTCCGGGTCGAGTTCGGTCGCGCGTCGCGCGAGTTCTATGCCATCCATTTCAGGCATGACGATATCGGTCAGCAGCAGCGAAAAAGGCTCTTCGCGAAGCCGGTCGTAAGCGCTTGCGCCATTGTCGAAGGAAGAAACCTTGTAACCGGCTTTTTCCAGCGCCTTGACGAGGAAGCGGCGCATATCGTTGTCGTCTTCAGCAAGAAGAATTTTTTGATTCATGGTTAAGTGACCGTAACTGCTCAATGTTTGGAATACCCTAGCCCGATTATAGGATTTTCACGGTAAATATCCTGTGAACACGTGAATCGGTATAGCGCTGCTTTGGCGATAGTATGGACTTGCTGCACGGTAACTGGCAACATGAACGTCCTGATAGTTTGTGACATGGTAAATGGGTCTGAATGGACTGGGTAACGGGCGAATATGAGTTGTTTGAAGTAACGGAGCCTGCCGTTCAAACCCTGCCATTCGTCTATAATTCACCCCATAGCGGCCGCTGTTATCCCATTTCCTTCCTCGAATCGGCGCGGCTGGATTCGCATGAGATTCGCCGCTCGGAAGATCATTTCGTCGATGAGCTTTTCGCCGCCGCCCCCGAGATCGGCGCGCCGCTTCTGAAAGCGAATTTTCCCCGCGCCTATCTCGACGTCAATCGCGAGCCCTATGAGCTCGATCCGCGCATGTTCGAAGGCACCCTGCCGCCTTATGCCAATATCGGCTCCATGCGGGTTGCCGGCGGCTTGGGCACGGTGCCGCGCATCGTCGCCGAAAATATGGACATCTATGCTCACCGCCTGCCGGTCGATGAGGCACTTTCGCGGATCGAGACAATCTACAAACCCTACCACGCCTGCCTGCGCCGGCTGCTTTCACGCACCCATGCCAATTTCGGCATGGCGGTGCTGATTGATTGCCATTCCATGCCCGGCAATATCCGCGTCGCCGGCTCAAACCTTAGACCGGATGTGATCATCGGCGATCGATACGGCACCAGCGCATCCCAGGAAGTCTCCCGCGCCGCCCTGCATTTCCTTGAGGAGCTGGGTTTCATCGCGGTCTGCAACAAGCCTTATGCTGGCGGCTTCATCACCGAACATTACGGCCGGCCCATTCGCTCCCTCCACGCGCTGCAGATCGAGGTCAACCGGTCGCTTTACGTCGATGAAAAGACGCTTTCGAAGAAAGCCGATTTTCCAGCCATTCAGGCATCGCTGGAAATCTTCATGCGCCAGCTCGGCGCTTTCGTTTCGGAATACGCGATCGAGACTTCGCTCGCCGCCGAATAACGCGTCAAATTCCCGATATTTCAAATCTTTAGACGAGACCGTCTGGCGGCATGCCGGGCAAAAAAAACCGCGCTTTTGGCGCGGTCAAGTCTAGGGAGGAAACACCCAAGGAGGGTATTTACAGTCAAAGACTGCAGGGTCACGCTACGCAGTAAATGCACAATTGTCAATCATTTTATTTTATGCCTATTTTTTAGACTTTTGCCGAAAATATGGAAACACCGGCTCCCGCATCCATACGAGTGGACGGCGGATGTGATTCCGGTCTATGCATTTCGCCACGCAATTCAGGCTCCACCATCCAGGCAATGAGGTTTCGCATGCTGCCCGACCGGAATTTCTTCTTCAAACTTGCCGATGCAGCCAGCGCTGAAACGCTTCCCCGCTTTCGCACGGGCATTGCCGTCACCAACAAGCAGGATGGGGGCTATGATCCGGTGACGGAAGGCGATCAGGCAGCAGAAACCGCCATTCGCGCGCTCATCGAAGAGCATTTTCCGCAGCACGGCATTCTTGGCGAAGAACACGGTAATGTCGGTCTCGACCGCGACCATATCTGGGTCATCGACCCGATCGATGGTACCCGCGCCTTCATTTCCGGCGTGCCGGTCTGGGGCACGCTGATTGGTTTCCAGTCAGCCGGCCGCGCCACGATGGGTATCATGGACCAGCCCTTCACGAAAGAGCGTTATTTCGCAGATGGTGAAAGTGCCTGGTATTTCGGACCCGATGGCGAAAAGAAAATCCGCACGCGTGATTGCGCGTCTCTGTCCGATGCGGTGCTGTTCACCACCACCCCGCATATCTTCACCGCAGAAGAAAAGCCGCTTTATGAAAAGGTAGAGAAACAGGTCCGCCTTTTCCGCTACGGTGTGGATTGTTACGCCTATTGCCTGCTGGCCGCCGGCCATGTTGATCTGGTGATCGAATCCGGTCTGAAGCCCTATGATGTCGGCGCATTGATCCCGTTGATCGAACAGGCTGGCGGTATCATGACCACCTGGGATGGCGGGCGCCCGGAAAATGGCGGGCGCATTCTGGCAGCCGGGTCCAGGGCCGTGCACGAAGAAGCCCTGGCCATCCTCTCGAAACTCTAGGAGCCTGGCGCGGCCATCACTCCGGCGCGAAAAACGCGTCGATGGCCGCCAGAGCCTGTTTGCGGAAAACATCGCGTTCATGCAGCAGCTCATGGCGCGCACCGGTGACGGGAAGAAGCTGTGCCGCCCGGAAATTGCGCGACAGTTCTTCCTGCGCTTTATAGGGCGTAATCGTATCCAGCATCGGCGCCAGAATGAGGGTGGGGATGGTGATGTTCGTCAGATGATCCTGACGGGTCACCCGCGCCATGGCCTTCAAGGCTTCATAGACCCAGCGCGCCGTTGGCGCACCGATGAACAGTTCCGGAAATTGCCGGTGCAGCAATAGATTTCGCGCAAAACGCTTCGCATCCGAGGTCAGCGGGTTGCCATCGAAATCCCGCTCACGTTGATCCTTGCCGAGCTGAATTCTTCCCAGGCCAATGAGACTTAAGACCGTCGAGACAAGCCGGATGACGGGCGAGGGAATGGATTGCTGGCTGTCCAGCTCGATGAATGGCGAGCAAAGCGCCAGTCGATCTATCCGGTTGGACAGGTCGGGTGCCGCCGCAAGTGCTGCAAGCGCACCGGTGGAATGCGCGATCATGAAGAATGGCAGCCGTGTATCCGGCAACACCACCTGCTCGAGAAACAGGCTGATATCGCGCTGATAGTCGGAAAACCGCCGAACATGCCCGGCGCCCGGCCTCTTCAGCAGCCGTTCAGAACCGCCCTGCCCGCGCGTGTCGAAGGTCGCGACCCAGAAGCCCATGGCCGTCAGATCGGCAATCGTTTCGAAATATTTCTCGATACACTCGTTGCGGCCGTGCAGAAGAACCACCGTTCCGCGGGCAATATGGCGGCTGGCGCGAAAGATCGCATATCGAAGCTGCTTGCCGCCATGGCCGGCAAAATATCCGACGGTATGGTTGCCGGGAACCGGGTTATCTTCACTGACGCGCAATGTGGCTTCGATCATCGGTCTTTTCCGGCTTTTCAACTCTTTTCGGATAGGTCGGCGGCGACAGAAGGTCAAAGAAAAAATTGCCGGAACCGTCGGTTAAAGCAGTCGCGGTTCCGGCCAGTAAGACAGAAGAAGAAGGGACGTTATTGCTTCTGTCCACGGAGAATGTCTCCGATGACCGCAGTTTTATGGCGCTCAAACTGAACGATGCCGGAACCGGATGTTCAGCCATGGTTCATGTTGTGACCACCCCTTGACGCAGGCTCCAGCCATTCCCATCTCCTTCATGCGGTCGCCAGAACGGGACCGCGCCCTATGTCCGGCCGTTGCCAGAACGGGACGCCGGATCTAACCGCAAACAGTCGCTTCTTAGGAGGACACCATGCGTCACGTCGATTTTTCCCCCCTTTATCGCTCCACCGTTGGCTTCGACCGTCTTTTCTCGATGCTTGACGGCCTCGGCCAACCCGAGCAGGCCCAGTCCTATCCGCCCTACAATATCGAGCGGACGGGTGAAAACACCTATCGTATCACCATGGCTGTTGCCGGTTTCGATGAGACCGAACTCAGCATTGAATCCCGCGCCAATGCGCTGACGGTGAAGGCTGAGAAGTCCGGGGACGAGAAGTCATCCGAAGGCGAATTCCTGTATCGCGGCATCGCCACGCGCGCTTTCGAACGCCGCTTCCAGCTTGCCGACCACGTCGAAGTCCAGACCGCTTCCTTAAAGAACGGCCTGCTCCATATCGATCTCGTCCGCAATATTCCGGAAGCCATGAAGCCGCGCCGCATCGCGATCTCGTCCGACAGCGCCGATGCGCCGAAGACGATCGAAGCCCAGATCACGCCGGCTCAGGTCAACTAAACTATCGTGAAATGCAATCGGAACGGCCCCTTCACGGGGCCGTTTTTGTTTGCAGAAATTTTTGTGTCAGCGGGTGGATGCCGCCACGCCTTCTGCAGCAGCCGTTTCCATAATCGCTGCCTTCTCATGGGCCTTGCGGGCATAACGCTGGGCCAGCACGGCGCAGACCATCAGCTGAATCTGATGGAAGAGCATGATTGGCAAAACGATTGCGCCAATGCTCTGGCCGGCAAAGATCGCGCCCGCCATGGGCACGCCACTGGCAAGGCTCTTCTTGGACCCGCAGAAGGTGATGGTGATTTCATCCGCCTTGTTGAAACCAAGCGCCCGGCTGCCGAACATCGTCACGCAGAGGACAAACGCCAGAAGCACGATGTTGATGACAATGACCACGCCGATGTCGCGCAGGGAAAACGTCTGCCAGATACCCTCGATGACAGCATCGGAAAAAGCGAGATAGACAACCATCAAGATCGAGCCGCGATCAACGGGAGACAGCAGTTTTTTGCGCGCCCGGATCCAGTCGCCAATCCACGGCTGCAACACCTGACCGACGATGAAAGGCAACAACAGCTGCAGGAAGATTTGCAGGAAAGCGTCCAGCGAAAACCCGTTGCCATGGCCGCCGACCGTAAACAGCAGGCCAACCAGCAATGGCGTCAGGAACATGCCGAAAATATTCGATGCCGAAGCCGAGCAGATCGCCGCCGGCACGTTTCCGCCCGCCATGGAGGTGAAGGCGATGGAGGATTGCACAGTGGATGGCAGGACACAGAGAAAAAGCACGCCCATATAAAGCGGCGCCGGCAGGATGTTTTCGGGAATGAAACCGATCGCCACGCCCAGCAACGGGAAAAGGCCGAAAGTGACGAGCAGGATCGCCAGATGCAGACGCCAGTGCAGGATGCCGGCAATCACCACATCCCGCGAAAGTCGCGCACCATGCAGGAAGAACAGAAGCGCAATCGCCAGCTTCGTCGCAAGGCCGAAATATTCCGCCGGCTGACCGCTGATTGGCAGAAAGGAAGCCAAAATCACGGTGGCCACCAACATCATGGTGAAGCGGTCAGGCAGGAAGCGGGTCATGGGAAAATCTTTCCGGCATCAGTTTTACTTGAAATGTCAGCCACTATCGCTAATCATGAATTCGAATGCAAAGACTAACAGTTATCATGATTTGAGATAATGCTGAACCTTCAACATCTAGCCAGCTTCGTCATGCTTCAGCAAACCGGCAGCTTCACGCTGGCCGCCGAGCGACTGGGTGTCGGCCAATCCACCGTCAGCCAGCATATTCAACGGCTGGAAGCCTCGCTTGGTCGTCGACTGATTGCGCGCAGCACCCATCAGGTGAAACTGACCGGTGAAGGCGAAGCCCTGCTCGGTTATGCCCGCAATATGCTTGACATCGACAGCAAGGTCTCTTCGCTCTTCAGCGAAAGCCGCCTGCGCGGACGGCTGAGGCTCGGTGTTTCCGAAGATTTCGTCGCCAGCCGGCTGACGGCCATTCTGGAAGAGTTCATCCGTCTTTATCCTCTGGTGGATCTGGAACTGACGGTTTCGCTGAGCGGCGTGCTTTACCAGATGCAGGATAATGGCGAACTGGATGTGGTGCTGGCCAAACGCCGTCTTGGCGATAAGCTCGGACACTTCCTCTACCGCGAACCGCTGGTGTGGCTGGCGCGTGACCCCGAGCGCATGCTGAACCAACCGGACGCCCTGCCGCTGATCGCCTTTCCGCCGCCGAGCATTACCAGAAAGGCGGCGCAGGAAGCGCTTGACCGCGCTGGCCTCTCCTGGCGCATTGTCTGCACCTGCGGCAGCCTCAGCGGGCTGACGGCTGCTGCAAGAGCGGGCATGGGCATTCTGGTGCAGCCACGCAGCATGGCGCCTGCCGGTCTCAAGGAGATTGCGGCGGATGTGCTGCCGGCACTCGAAGACGTGGAATTCGTGCTTCAGCCGAGCAAGGGCACAGATACGAAACTGGTGCGCGCCCTTTCCGATCTCGTGTCCAGCAAGAGCATCGCGCCAGGCAGCTTCGTATAGCTTCCCTGACGCATTTCCGGACGCAAAACCGCTTCACACTTTTGCTGGAAATGCTCTAGTTTTCCCGCCGTGAAAGGCACCGGCCGACGCTGTCACGCCAGCCGGCGATGGCGTTTTTCCGCTCCGCCTCGTCCATGTCAGGAGCGAAACGGCGGTCACGTTTCCAATGGGCTGCGAAGGCTTCACGATCCGGCCAGATGCCCGCACGCGATGCAGCGAGCCATGCGGCACCCAGAATGGTCGTCTCCAGAAAGACCGGCCGGTCTACCGGTGCAGCGAGAACATCGGCCAGCCTCTGCATTGTCCAGTCAGAGGCAACCATGCCGCCATCGACCCTCAGCACCGTCTTGCCATTGTCACCCGCCCAGTCCTTGCGCATGGCATCCAGGAGGTCAAACGTCTGATAGGCAACGCTTTCCAGCGCAGCACGTGCGAATTCCGCAGGTCCTGTTCCACGCGTCAGGCCGAAGATCGCTCCGCGCGCATCAGCATCCCAATAGGGCGCACCAAGGCCGGTGAAGGCCGGCACCAGATAAACACGCTGATTGGGATCGGCCTTTTCGGCAAGCGCGCTGACTTCCGAGGCGACCGAGATGAAACCCAACTCGTCACGCAGCCATTGCACCGCCGCACCGGCAATGAAGATCGAACCTTCGAGCGCATAGGTCGTCACACCATCGAGACGGTAAGCAATCGTCGTCAGCAGCCGGTTGGTGGAAGCGACGCGATCCGTGCCGGTATTGAGAAGCGCGAAGCAGCCGGTGCCATAGGTTGATTTCATCATGCCCGGTTCGAAGCAGGCATTGCCGATGACAGCTGCCTGCTGATCGCCGGCAACACCGAGGATCGGGATTTCTGCGCCTAGAAGCGCCTTGTCCGTCACGCCGAAATCAGCGGCGCAATCCAGCACCTCCGGCAGCATGGCGCGGGGAATGTCGAGGACCGACAGCAGCTCGTCATCCCAGGCATTGTCCTCAATATTGTAGATCAAGGTCCGAGAGGCATTGGTGGCGTCGGTCACATGGCGACGACCGCCGGTCAGGCGATAGATCAGGAAACTGTCGACGGTGCCGAAGCAGATGTCACCCCTCACCGCCTTTTCGCGAAGACCGCTGACGCTATCCAGAATCCATTTCAGCTTGGTGCCGGAAAAATAGGGATCGAGCAGCAGGCCGGTCTTTTTCGAAAACAGCGGCTCCAGGCCACGGCGTTTCAGGTCCTCGCAGATGGGTGCGGCGCGCCGATCCTGCCAGACCACCGCACGGTGTACGGCTTCACCCGTGTTACGGTCCCAAAGCACTGTCGTTTCGCGTTGGTTGGTAATGCCGATAGCCTCGATATCGGAAGCGGCGATGCCGGCATCGGCAAGCGCCAGCCGGATGGTTTCGAGCACGCTTTTCCAGATATCCTCGGCATCATGTTCCACCCAGCCCGAGGCCGGGAAATGTTGCGGAAATTCTCGCTGTCCGACACCGATGACCCGCATGTCGCGATCAAAGACCATCGACCGTGTCGATGTCGTTCCCTGATCGATCGCCAGAATATAACCGCCCATTATGTAACTCCCTTTCAGACGCAATGACGGGGCGGCAAAGCCGCCCCGGTTTCAGAGCACGTCGTCGGACGTACTCTGTATCTTTGTTTTCACGCATTTTCCGGACGTAAAACCGCTACGCACTTTTACTGAAAATGCTTCATGTCACGCAGAGATTACTTCTGCCAGCTTTTGACCAGTTCGTCGTAATTGACGGTGACCGGCTTTTCCTTTTCGTTGGCGATCTTCAGCTGCGGAGCCAGATTGCCCTTCGAAACGGCGTCCTTGTTCCAGTAGTCGATATCGTGCTCCTCCGCCAGTTTCGGGCCGATATCACCCTGCACACCGGCGCGCTCGATACGGGCCATGACTTTTTCCTGCTCGGCGCAGAGCGAGTCCATGGCTGCCTGCGCGGTTTTCGCACCCGACGACGCATCGCCGATTGCCTGCCACCACAGCTGCGCCAGCTTCGGATAATCAGGAACGTTGGTGCCGGTTGGAGACCATTGCACGCGGGCCGGCGAGCGATAGAACTCGATCAGACCGCCGAGCTTGGCAGCCCGATCCGTGAAGCTCTGGTGATGGATCGTGCTGTCACGAATGAAGGTGAGACCCACATGACTCTTCTTCACATCCACCGTCTTGGAGGTCACGAACTGCGCGTAAAGCCATGCAGCCTTGGCGCGGTCGTCGGGGGTGGATTTCATCAATGTCCACGAACCCACATCCTGATAACCGAGCTTCATGCCGTCCTTCCAGTAGACGCCATGCGGCGAAGGTGCGACGCGCCATTTCGGCGAGCCGTCCTCGTTGACGACAGGCAGGCCGGGCTTGGCCATATCGGCGGTAAAGGCCGTGTACCAGAAGATCTGCTGGGCAATGTTGCCCTGCGCCGGCACCGGTCCGGATTCGGAGAAGGTCATGCCCTGTGCTTCCGGCGGCGCGTATTTCTTCAGCCATTCGAGATATTTCTCGATGGAATAGACCGAAGCCGGACCATTGGTATCACCACCGCGCGCCACGCAGGAACCGACGGGCTGCGACTTGTCGTTGACCTTGATACCCCATTCATCGACCGGCAGGCCGTTCGGCAGACCCTTGTCGCCGTTGCCAGCCATGGAGAGCCATGCATCGGTGAAGCGCCAGCCAAGCGACGGGTCCTTCTTGCCATAGTCCATATGGCCGAAGACCTTCTTGCCGCCAACATCGCGGCCGGTGAAGAATTCGGCGATATCCTCATAAGCCGACCAGTTGACCGGCACGCCGAGGTCGTAGCCGTATTTGGCCTTGAAATCGGCCTTGTTCTTGTCGTCGTTGAACCAGTCGTAACGGAACCAGTAGAGGTTCGCGAACTGCTGGTCGGGAAGCTGGTAGAGGTTCTTGTCCGGCGCCGTTGTAAAGGCGCTGCCGATGAAATCCTTGAGGTCGAGACCGGGATTGGTAACGTCCTTGCCTTCATTGGCCATGAAGTCCGTCAGGTTGCGCACCTGCTGGTAGCGCCAATGGGTACCGATGAGATCGCTGTCGTTGACCCAGCCGTCATAAAGGTTCTGGCCGGTCTGCATCTGGGTCTGGATCTTTTCGACGACGTCACCTTCCTGGATGATGTCATGCGTGACCTTGATGCCGGTAATGGCGGTAAAGGCCGGCGCCAGAACTTTCGATTCATATTCATGCGTGGTCAGGGATTCGGAAACGACCTTGATGTCCATGCCGGCGAAAGGTTTCGCGGCATCGATAAACCATTGCAGTTCCTTCTCCTGATCCGCACGGGAAAGCGACGACATATCGCCGATTTCCTTGTCCAGAAACTGCTTTGCTTCCTCCATTCCGGCGAAAGCGGAACCTGTCATTGCCAGCAGCATGGCTGCCGTCGTCGTCATCAGATGCCGTCGCATATCAGTCCTCCCAGGGGTTGCGATTGCATGAAGTCCTCCAGTGCGGTTTTCCTCCGCCGCACCGTTCTTTCTGCTCTAGACGAAACGGAAAACGCCGATGGCGTAGACCACGGACAGAGCGAGAGCCCACCACAGGTTCGGGCCGACCAGCCCGAGCCATGCGAGATGAATGAAGGCGCTGCCGAGCAGCGAAATGAACAACCGGTCGCCGCGCGTGGTTTCAAAGCGCAAGAGGCCGAAACGGGGATTGCCGCCGGGCGAAAAATATTCCCAAACCCACATGCCGACGAGCAGCGCGGCGATGGCGCAGAAAAATGCGGCCGTAGCCCAAGTCCACGCCATCCAGGTAAAATCGGGCATCTTTATCATGGTCAAACCCTCCCCAGCGCAAAGCCCTTGGCGATGTAATTACGCACGAACCAGATCACCAGCGCACCCGGAATGAGTGTCAGCACACCGGCGGCGGCAAGCAGGCCCCAGTCCATGCCGGCGGCGGACACGGTTCGCGTCATCGTCGCGGCAATCGGCTTGGCGTCCGTCGTCGTCAGCGTACGGGCGATCAGAAGCTCGACCCACGAGAACATGAAGCTGAAGAAGCAGGCCACACCGATGCCGGAAGCGATGAGCGGCATGAAAATCTTCACGAAGAATTTCGGGAAGGAATAGCCGTCAATATAGGCGGTTTCGTCGATTTCCTTCGGCACGCCCGACATGAAGCCTTCGAGGATCCACACCGCCAGCGGCACGTTGAACAGGCAATGCGCCAGCGCCACAGCAATATGCGTGTCGATCAGCCCGAATGCCGAATAAAGCTGGAAGAAGGGCAACGCGAACACGGCGGGCGGCGCCATGCGGTTGGTCAAAAGCCAGAAGAACAGGTGCTTGTCGCCGAGAAAACGGTAACGCGAGAAGGCATAGGCCGCCGGAAGTGCCGCTGCAACCGAGATCACCATGTTCATCACGACGTAGATAATCGAGTTGATGTAACCCGAATACCAGGAGGAATCGGTGAAGATCGTCCGGTAGTTCTGCAGCGTCGGCTGATGCGGATAAAGCGTCATCGACGAGACGATTTCCGCATTCGTCTTAAAGCTCATATTGACGAGCCAATAGATCGGCACCAGCAGAAGAATGATGTAGATCGTCGGCACCAGCCAGGAAAAACGCGATGGCCCATGGCGGCGGCGCGATCGTGCCGCAAGGCCCGACAATCCCGCCGAGGCAGCTTTCACCGGGGAATTTCCCATCCGTTCCACGCTTGTGGTGACATCAGAGGCGCTCATGTCTCAAGTCTCCGCGTCGTGGCTGGTCATCACGGTGTAGAACACCCAGGACAACAGCAGGATGATGAGGAAGTAGATCAGCGACATGGCTGCTGCAGGACCAAGGTCAAACTGGCCGAGCGCCATCTTCACGAGATCGATGGACAGGAAGGTGGTGGAATTGCCCGGGCCGCCGCCGGTGACCACGAAAGGCTCGGTATAGATCATGAAGCTGTCCATGAAGCGCAGCAGGAAGGCGATGAGCAGTACGCGTTTCATCTTCGGCAGCTGGATGAACCGGAATACGGCGAAACGCGATGCGCCATCGATCCTGGCCGCCTGGTAATAGGCATCCGGAATGGAAACGAGGCTGGCATAGCAGAGCAGCACGACGAGGCTCGTCCAGTGCCAGACATCCATGATGACGACCGTGATCCATGCATCGAGCGGATCATTGACGTAGTTGTAATCAAGCCCAAGCTGGTTGGCGTAATAACCGAGCAGCCCGATATCGCTGCGCCCGAACACCTGCCAGATTGTGCCGACCACGTTCCACGGCACGAGAAGCGGCAGCGCCATCGTCACAAGGCAGACAGGCACGCCGATGCCGGATTTCGGCATTTTGAGCGCGATGAAAATGCCGAGCGGAATTTCAATCGCGAGGATGATGCCGGAGAACAGCAGGTTGCGCCCCAGCGCATCCCAGAACCGGGCCGATGCCAGAATTTCTTCGAACCATTGTGTGCCCGCCCAGAAGAACTGGTTATTGCCGAAGGTATCCTGCACCGAATAGTTCACGACGGTCATCAGCGGAATGACGGCGGAAAAGGCGACCAGTACCAAAACCGGCAGCACCATGAACCACGCCTTGTTGTTCCAGCTCTTTTCCATGGTCAGGCCCCCATCTTCACACGCCAGGAATCGGCAAAGACGCCGATGGCGGCCGGGTCGAAGCGAACACCCGCCTCCGCCGGAATTTCCTCGTCTTCGGCAACGACAATTGCCAGCTTCTGGCCGGCAAACCGGGCGCGGACGATTTTCTGCCGGCCGATATCTTCGACCTTGTCGACGGTGATCGGCATGCCGCCCCGTTCCAGCCGGATGAATTCCGGGCGAACGCCGATCTCAATGCGCTGCGCTCCATCAACCTTCGGTACACCGGCAAGCGGCACACCGAGGTCGCCGATCATAGCGGTTGCGCCGTCTATCCTGGCGGGCAGCACGTTCATGCCAGGCGAGCCGATGAAGTAACCAACAAATGTATGCCCAGGCCGCTCGAAAAGCTCCGCCGGCGTGCCGATCTGGACGATCTGCCCGTCATACATCACCACCACCTTGTCGGCGAAGGTCAGCGCTTCGGTCTGGTCATGCGTCACGTAGACCATGGTGAAACCGGATTGCCGGTGCAGCCGTTTCAGCTGCGAGCGCAGCACCCATTTCATATGCGGATCGATAACCGTCAGCGGCTCGTCGAAGAGGATGGCGTTGACGTCGGAACGCACGAGGCCGCGTGCCAGCGAAATCTTCTGCTTCTGATCTGCCGTCAACCCGCGCGCATGGCGTTTGGCCATGCCGGAAAGATCGGTCATCTCAAGGATGTCCCGCACCCGGCGATCCACTTCTGCTTCCGGCACATGCCGGTTGCGCAGCGGAAAGGCCAGATTGTCGTAGACCGTCATCGTGTCGTAGACGACCGGGAACTGGAATACCTGGGCGATATTGCGGTCTTCGGTGGCAAGATCGGTCACGTCAGTTCCGTCGAAAGCGATACGCCCTTCGGAGGGGCGCAGCAGCCCGGAAATGATGTTGAGCAACGTGGTCTTGCCGCAGCCGGAAGGCCCGAGCAGCGCATAAGCCCCGCCGTCCTCCCATTCGTGATGCACTTCTTTCAGGGCATAATCGCCGGCTGCCTGCGCCTTGGCGTTATAGGCGTGGCGGATGTGATCGAGCGTGATGCGTGCCATGACCGATCTCCCTTTAAGCCGCTTTGCCGATGGCGCGGCCATTCGCGTCAAAGGCCATCAAATGCCGCGTATCAAGAAACAGTTCGATGTCCCTGTCCGGCTCGATATCGTGAATGCCGTGCGCCAGCATGACCCAGCGCCGGCCCGAAAATTCCACATGCACGAAGCTTTCCGATCCGGCGATTTCCGAAATCAGCGTTCGCGCCCGAATGGATTGCCGCGCTTCTCCCTTCGCATAGGGGAAGAGGTGGTGTGGCTGGAAGGCAATGGTGACGGGACCATCCGGCATGCTGGCAAGATGTGCGGGGACTGCCACGACGGCATGGTCCGCACGGGTGAAAGCATTGCCGGCCTTGATGACCTCGATGGTGTTAAGCGGCGGATCTGCGAAGATTTCCGCAGTCACGATATCCACCGGATGCCGGTAAACCTCGATGGTGCGGCTGAACTGCGTCACCCTTCCCTCATTGAGCGTCGCGGTATTGCCACCCAGCAGCAGCGCCTCGGAAGGTTCGGTGGTGGCATAAACGAAGATTGCACCGGATTCCGCGAAAATGCGCGGCAATTCCTCGCGCAACTCCTCGCGCAGCTTGTAATCAAGATTGGCCAACGGCTCATCAAGCAGCACCAGATTGGCGCTCTTGACGATGGCGCGGGCGAGCGCCGTGCGCTGCTGCTGGCCACCGGAAAGATTGAGTGGAGTCCGGTCGAGATAGGGCGTGAGCTTCAGAAGCTCGGCGGCCTTTCTCACCTCCCGATCAATGGTTGCCTGGTCTTTACCGGCGACCCGCATCGGCGAGGCGATGTTTTCGTAGACACTCAGCGCCGGATAATTGATGAACTGCTGATAGACCATGGCGACGTTGCGCTTCTGCACCGGCCAGCCCGTCACGTCCTCACCATTAAAGAAGATCGCGCCGCCGCTCGGCTTGTCCAGCCCGGCCATCAGCCGCATCAGCGTCGTCTTGCCCGAAAGTGTCGGTCCAAGCAGGACGTTCAGGCTTCCGCGCTGCAACGTCAGATCGGTCGGGTGAATATGATATTCACCGCCGGCCATCTTCGAGACGTTTCGCAATTCAAGCATGTTGATCCAAAGCCTCCTCCGCTTTTCGATCGGATCGTCAGATTGCCTTCAAGCGTTCCCCTGCAATGTCTTCGATATAGTCCTCCAGCCCGCGCACCTCTTCAGGAGTGAAAAAAAGCCCCTGCTTGGTGCGGCGCCACAGAATATCCTCCGCCGTCAGCGCCCATTCCCGCGCCATCAGCCAGTGAACCTCGACCTCATAAAGCGTACCGCCGAAATGACGGCCCAGTGCTGCGGCTTCCGTGGCAGAACCGATCATTGCCGTCGCATCCGTTCCGTAGCAGCGGACGAGCCGCCCGGCATGTCGCTCTTCCAGGAAGGGGTAACGCGAACGCAGGGCCGAAACCTCTGCACCGTAAGCCTCTGCACCGAAGTTCCCGCCCGGCAAATGCGAACCCGCCGTCCAGGGCGCACCCTTTTCACCCAGCGCATCGCCGATTTTTTCAAGAGCATGTTCGGCAAGCCGCCGATAAGTGGTGAGCTTGCCGCCGAAAATATTGAGCAAAGGTGCTTCGCCCTCCGCTCCATCAGTTTTCAGCACATAATCGCGGGTCGCTTCCTGCGCTTTCGACGCGCCGTCGTCGAACAGCGGCCGCACGCCGGAATAGGTCCAGACGATATCGTCCTGCGTAACCGGTTCGGCAAAATATTCGCTGGCCGCGCTGCAAAGATAGCTGATTTCCTCCGCGGTGATCTTAACAGCGCGGGGATCGGCGGTATAGTCGCGATCCGTCGTGCCGATCAGCGTGAAGTCCTGTTCGTAAGGGATGGCGAAGATGATCCGCCCGTCTGGATTCTGGAAAAAATAGGCGCGCGGATCGGCAAACTTCTTGCGCACGATGATGTGGCTGCCCTGCACGAGGCGGACATTGTGAACGTTGTTTTTGCCGAATGCCGAAGACAGGACCTTGTCGACCCAGGGGCCGGCGGCATTTACCAGCATGCGTGCCCGGTAGGTCGCGCTTTCCCCGGCTGCGCTCCGGGTTTCAACCCGCCAGAAGGCGCCTTCGCGTCGCGCTGAAACCACCTGCGTGCGGTTGAGGATCAGGGCGCCACGATCAGCGGCATCGCGGGCGTTCAGCACCACAAGCCGGGCATCATCCACCCAGCCGTCAGAATATTCGAAAGCGCGGGCGAAAATCGGCTTCAGCGGTTTTCCGGCGGGATCGCGGCGCAGATCAAGCGAACGGGTGGCAGGCAGAAGCTTGCGGCCGCCGAGGTGATCATAAAGAAAAAGTCCGAGACGCACGAGCCAGGCCGGACGCACGCCACCTTTCTGAAACGGCAGAACGAAACGCATGGGCCAGATGATGTGCGGCGCCATGGCCCACAACACCTCCCGCTCCATCAGCGCTTCGCGCACCAGACGAAACTCATAATGTTCGAGATAACGCAAACCACCATGGATGAGCTTGGTCGCGGCGGACGAGGTGCCTGAGGCAAAATCGTTCATTTCCGCAAGTGCAACGGAATAACCCCTGCCAACGGCATCACGCGCAATGCCGCAGCCATTGATGCCGCCGCCGATCACGAAAATATCGTGGATTGCCTCGTCAGACATGAATTCTCCCGCGCTTTCATCGACGCTCTCCTCATCGATATATTGAAAGCATGGACATCTAATTCGAAGACAAAACGAATGTCAAACGAAATTCCGATGGCGCAGGATCAGGTCTCCCGCGCCTCGGTTTCAATAAGCCGAACGTCATGATCGGCACAGATGGAACGGATCGAATCGACCGGGCAATGGTCGGTAATAAAAGTATGCACCTGCGAAAGATGGCCGATGCGCACCGGGGCCGTCCGCTCGAATTTGAGCGAGTCCGACACCAGAATGACATGGCGGGCATTGGAAATGATCGCCTGCGCGACCTTGACCTCGCGGAAATCGAAATCCAGCAGAGCGCCGTCCTCATCAATGGCCGAAACGCCGATGACGGCAAAATCGACTTTGAACTGGCGGATGAAGTCGACCGCCGCCTCACCGACGATGCCGCCATCGGAACCGCGCACCACGCCGCCGGCAATCACCACTTCAATGCCCGGGAAAACCCGCAACCTGTTGGCAACATTGATATTGTTGGTGATGACCATCAATTCGTGGTGGTCCGCCAAAGCTTCACCCACCGACTCGGTCGTCGTGCCGATGTTGATAAAAAGCGACGAGTTATTGGGAATGAGGGCAGCGGCAGCAGCCCCGATCGCCTGTTTTTCAACAGATGCAATCGCGCGGCGCGCTTCGTATTTGACGTTTTCATTGCCGCTTGGAAAAAGTGCGCCGCCATGGATGCGCGTCAGCACCCTGGTGTCGCAGAGATCGTTCAGGTCCTTGCGAATTGTCTGGGGAGTCACCGAAAAGCGCGCCGCCAGCTCATCGACCAGCACCCGCCCGTTCACTTTCGCCAGCGCAACGATTTCATCCTGACGCGGTGTGAGCAGCATTTCACCCTCCCTCCTCTTTCAATTTTTTCGTTTTATTGAAGAGCGAACGAAAAACCAATGTCAAGGGAAGGTTTGTGGCGGTGCGTTCTACCTGTCTGCGAATATGCCTAAAACACGCAATGGCGTTGCCCACGAACTCACTAGCCGGCTTTCTGAGCCATCCTTGAGGCGACACCCTGCATATCGATACCGGAGAATCCCGAAGACGCGGCACTGAACGCATCGCCGATACCGATCAGGATAGGTTCGTTCACGCCCAGTCTCTCGACTGCCGCAGCCAGTTGCGCGAGCGAACCGCACCAGCGCTGTTCATTTGCCCGGCTGACGGCAATCATCACCGCCACGGGCGTCGAGGCAGGCATGCCGTTAGCGAGCAGGTAAGACTGGATATCAGCTGCAGTGCGGCCGCCCATATAAAAAACAGTGGTCACGGCGGGATTGGAAAGCGATGCCCAATCGATATTCTCCGGTAACTTTCCCTGTCGCGAATGACCGGTGACGAAGCGAACAGACTGCGCATGGTCGCGATGCGTCAGGGAGACGCCGAGGCGGGAGGCCATGGCACTTGCGGCGGTAATGCCCGGCACGACGTCGACCGGGATATTTTCAGCCTCCAGCGCGGCGATCTCCTCGCCGGCGCGCCCGAAAATCATCGGATCGCCGGATTTCAGCCGCACTACCCGTTTGCCGGCCTTGGCGAGGCGGATCATCATGTCATTAATGTCTTCCTGCTTGCAGCTTTCCCGGCCACCGCGCTTGCCGACCAGCATGCGCTTCGCCTCCCGCCGCGCCAGTTCCAGTACCTCCGCTGACACGAGATCATCGAATAAGATGACATCGGCGGCCTGCAGGGCGCGAACCGCTTTCAGTGTCAGAAGCTCAGCGTCACCGGGACCGGCCCCCACGAGCGTTACGCGTCCGTGCCCTGAGCCCGTGCGCGCGTCCTGCATTCCGATATCCGTCAGCAGCCGCTCTTCGCTGCTCTCATCCAGCCTTTCGGTAAAGGCCCGATCGACGAAATTTTCCCAGAAAGATCGCCGTGACGGGCCGGGTGCGAGCCGCAGATTGACGCGATCACGGATCGTCTGGGCAAGTGCGCCCCAATCCTTCAGGGCCAGCGGCAGCAATGTCTCGATGCGCCGGCGGATGGCCTGCGCCAGAATGGGGGCTGCGCCATCGGTGGAAATCGATACCACCACCGGCGAGCGATTGACGATGGAGCCGAACTGGAACTGGCAAAATTCCGGCTTGTCGATGACATTGACGGGAACGCCGGCAGCCCGCGCAGCGGAATAAAAGGCTTTTCCTTCCACATCCGTTTCGCAATCCGCCAGCGCCAGTTCGGCATTGTCGAATATGCCATAATGCCAGGATTGGTCGTGAAAGCTCAAGGCCGGGTTCTTTGCAATAAGGGTCGTGAATGTCTCCGACAAATCTTGCTTGTCGCAATAGACATGCACCGTAGCACCGCAGGCGAGCAGCAGTTCCGCTTTCCAGGCGGCCCCATCCGACCCTCCCGCAAGCACCACACGCTTACCCTCCAGCCCCCAGAAAACTGGTAATTTGGCCAACTTTTCCATGCGCGCCGGTTCATTCCGCTGCGGTTTTAAGGCATCCATCGATGATCCCCCTGATTTCGGCGCGGCACGAGCCGCAATTGGTTCCGGCATTCAACGCCTTGCCGATGGCTTCGACGCTGTGGCAGCCATCGCGGATGGCGGCGGTGATCTGATTGACCCCAACATTAAAGCAGGAGCAGACCGTCGCACCCGGATCGGCCCGCCCGGCACCGGGGCGACCGGCAACCAGCGCAAAGCGCATGCGCAAATCCTCATGGCGCTCGGTCAATTGCGATATCGCCCAGTTGCGGGCGACGGCCACCGGCTGATTGGCGATGAACAGCGCTGCCAAGAGGCTCTCACCATCGAAAAAGGCAAGCCGCAGATTGCCCGTCTGCCGGTCGTTGTAACCAAGCGGCTCGACCCTGACATCGATGCCGAAAACCTGCCGCGCCCAGAGCGTCCAGTCCTGCGGTTCTTCCTCGAAGGCCAGCTCCATGCGATAGCCGCCATCCGCCTTGGCTGTCGCCCAATAGGAGCAATCCGGTGCATCCGGCCGGGTGCGGGAGATGGCGAAGCCATAGGCCTTTGCCGCAAAACGCCTTGCCCTCACCGCCACGTTTTTAGAAGCCGGCTGGCCGGAATGCGGGTCCGTGACCGGCGCAACAACCACATCGATGCGCGCCCGCGAGGCGAACTGGTCGTTCCAGTGCATTGGCGCAAAGACCGATCCACGCGCCTGCCTTTCGCTGACCAGTGCGCGCAGCAGAACCTTGCCGTGCGGGCTTTCCAGTTCCACCAGATCGGCGCTTTCGATGCCCAGCGCCTGCGCATCACGCGGGTGAAGTTCGGCGAAAGGCTCGGCGATATGGGCGGTCAGCCGCGCACTTTTGCCGGTACGGGTCATGGTGTGCCATTGGTCGCGGATGCGGCCGGTATTCAGCGTCAGCGGATAATCGGGCGACGTTCTGCCGGTCTCCGGCAAGGCTGTGGCGATGAACCGCGCCTTGCCATCGGCATGGTAAAAACGACCATCCGCGAAAAAGCGCGTTTCGGCATTGCCACCGGTTACGGTTTTCGGCCATTGAAAGGGTGGCATCTCTCCATAGGAATCCGGCTCGATCCCACTAATATCAAAATCCCGGCTGCCCGCATTCTCAAAGCCGGAAAGGGCCGCGTGTTCGGCAAAAATCTCCGATGGCTGGCGATAAGCGAAAGCAGCGTCGAAACCCATGCGCCGGCCCACTTCCGCCATTTGCCACCAATCGGCCTTGGCTTCGCCGGGCACAGGGAGAAAACCGCGCTGACGGGAAATGCGCCGTTCGGAATTGGTAACCGTGCCGTCCTTTTCGCCCCAGCCGAGTGAAGGCAAAAGCACATGGGCATGACGGGCCGTATCGGTATTGGCCATGACATCGGACACCACGACGAAAGGACAGGCCTTGATCGCGGCTTCGACGGCACCGGCATCCGGCATCGAGACGACGGGGTTGGTGGCCATGATCCACAATGCCTTAATGCGGCCGTCGGCCACGGCCCGGAACATGTCCACCGCCTTTAGCCCGGGCTTTTGCGCAATGGCGGGCGAGGCCCAGAAACGTTGCACCCGGTCGCGGTCCTCAGCGCTTTCGAGGGCCATATGGGCGGCCAGCATGTTGGCGAGCCCGCCGACCTCGCGCCCGCCCATGGCGTTCGGCTGGCCGGTCAGCGAAAACGGCCCCATGCCCGGCCTGCCGATACGGCCGGTTGCGAGGTGGCAGTTGATGATCGCATTGACTTTGTCTGTGCCGCTTTGCGACTGGTTGACGCCCTGGCTGTAACAGGTGACGGTTTTTTCCGTGCGTTCGAACAATTCGTAAAAGGAAATCAGTTCGGCGATGGTCAGGCCGGTGGCTTCGGCGATCCCCGGCAGGCTATGCTCGCTTGCGACCTGCATGGCGGCGTCGAAACCGGCCGTGTGGTTTTGCACGTAAGCACTATCGATCACGGAACTGCCGGAAAGATGCGCCAAAAGACCGGTAAACAGCGCCACATCTCCATCCGGGCAGATGGCGAGGTGCATATCGGCAATATCGGCGCTCATCGTCCGGCGCGGATCGATGACCACGACCTTCATTTCCGGCCGTGCGGTCTTTGCCGCCGCCAGCCTTTGGTAGAGAACCGGATGACACCATGCGAGGTTGGAACCGGTGAGGATCACCAGATCGGCAAGCTCCATATCCTCATAGGTGCCCGGCACCGTATCGGCTCCGAAGGCGCGGCGATGGCCGGCGACCGAAGACGACATGCAAAGCCTTGAATTGGTATCGATATTGGCCGAGCCGATGAACCCCTTCATCAGCTTGTTGGCGAGATAATAATCCTCCGTCAGCAATTGGCCGGAGACGTAAAAGGCAACCGAATCCGGGCCGTGTTCGGCGATGGTTTCGGAGAAGCGGGAGGCGACGAGGTCAAGTGCTTCGTCCCATGCAACTTGCCTGCCGGCAATTTCAGGATAGAGAAGACGTCCTTCGAGGTCTATGGTTTCGGCGAGAGCCGAACCCTTGGAGCATAGCCGACCGAAATTGGCAGGATGGTCCTGATCGCCCTTGACGGACACGACGCCGGTGTCGCTGACGGTGGCGATGACGCCGCAGCCGACACCGCAATAAGGACAGGTGGTTTTTGTTTCAACGGGCATGGGTTTGCCCTCTCGGTGAGCGGCGTTTACCCCCCTCTGTCCTGCCGGACATCTCCCCCTCAAGGGGGGAGATCAATTGCGGTGCCGGCTTTATTTCAAAACTTGAGTCGCCGACAACAGAGATGAGGCTGGAAGCACGCCGCTTGTCAATCTCCCCCCTTGAGGGGGAGATGCCCGGCAGGACAGAGAGGGGTAACGCCACCGCCATCGCCATTCACTCCGCCGCAATCATCAGCGTTTCGAACGCTATCGAAAGCCGCCCATCCAGATTACGCACCGGAATAGTCCGCACCTCGCCCTCATCCGCCCCCAGCGCCTTGCCGGTTTCCAGCGAAATGACCCAATTGTGCAAGGGACACGTCACCGAAGCCCCATGCACGATGCCCTGGCTCAGCGGCCCGCCCTTGTGCGGGCAATGGTCCTCAATGGCGAAGACCTGATTTTCCGCCGTGCGAAACACCGCGATTTTGCCCATCGGCGTTTTCACGCAGCGCGCGCCACGCAATGGAATGTCGGAGATGTCACCAATGTCGATCCAGTTGCTGTCCATCGTTCTCACTCCGCTGCCTGGTTGAAACCGATTGCCGCCATGGGCCTGAACTCATGCTTGTCGTGACCGGACACACGTTCCGACCAGGGATCGACCTGCGCGAATTTCTGGCTGAAGACGAAGCGATCGAAATAGGCCCGGCGCTTTTCGGCGTCGTCCATGATCTGGCGGCGAACCTCGTCGTAACCGATGCGCTTGGCCCATTTATAGATGCGCTCGAGATAGCGCGCCTGTTCACGATACATCTGGGTCAGCGCCACGATATGCTCCAGCGCGTCGTCTTCATTGTGGACGAGCCCCAGAATTTCAGTGCCCTTGATATCGAGACCGGCGGCACCGGCGAAATGGATCTCGAAACCGGAATCGACGCAGATGACGCCGATATCCTTGCAGGTGGCCTCGGCGCAGTTGCGCGGACAGCCGGAAACGGCAAGCTTCAGCTTGGCAGGCGTCCACGAACCCCACATGAATTTTTCAATGCGGATGCCGAAGCCGGTGGAATCCTGCGTGCCGAAGCGGCACCATTGCTGGCCCACACAGGTCTTTACCGTGCGCAACCCCTTGGCGTAGGCCTGACCGGAGATGAAACCCGCCTTGCCGAGATCGGACCACACCGCCGGCAGATCCTCCTTCTCGATACCGAGAAGATCGATACGCTGGCCGCCCGTCACCTTCACCATGGGTATGTCGAACTTGTCGACCACATCCGCAATCGCTCTCAACTCCGAGGAAGAGGTGACACCTCCCCACATGCGTGGCACAACGGAATAGGTGCCGTCCTTCTGGATGTTGGCGTGGACACGCTCGTTGATATAACGAGACTGATAATCGTCGGCATATTCATCCGGAAAATCGCAGACGAGATAATAATTGAGCGCCGGCCGGCATTTGGCGCAGCCGCAGGAGGTTTTCCATTCCAGTTCCTGCATCACGGCCGGGATGGTCTTCAGGCCCTTGGCCTTGATGAGACGGCGCACATCGTCATGGCCGAGATCGGTGCATTTGCACATCGGCTGCACGGCAGCGGGATTGTAGCTGTCGCCGAGCGTTATCGTCATCAGCTGCTCGACAAGGCCGGTGCAATTGCCGCAGGAGGCTGATGCCTTGGTGTGGGCGCGTACATCGTCCAGCGACGTCAGCCCCTTGGAGGTGATGGTCGAGGTAATCTTACCCTTGCAAACGCCGTTGCAGCCGCAGATTTCCGCATCATCCGGCAAGGCTGCAACGGCCGCCATAGGGTCCAGCGGCGACCCTCCCTGATAGGCCTGGCCGAAGATCAGGGTTTCACGCATAGCGGAGATATCGGTCGATTTTTTCATCAGGTCGAAGAACCACGACCCATCACCCGTCTCGCCGTATAGCACTGCACCGATGATGCGATTTTCCTTGAGGATCAGGCGCTTGTAGACACCGGCCGTGGCATCACGCAGCACAATTTCCTCGCGGTCGTCACCTTCAGCAAAATCACCGGCGGAAAACAGGTTGATACCGGTGACCTTCAGCTTGGTATTGGTGACCGAGCCGTGATATTCGGCCGAACCGCCACACAGCCGGTCGGCCAGCACGCGGGCCGATTCATAAAGCGGCGCAACGAGGCCGTAACACATGCCGCGATGTTCGGCGCATTCGCCGAGCGCATAGATCGAGGCATCCGACGTCATCATGCCGTCATCCACGACGATGCCGCGATTGACGGCTATACCGGCCTCCTTGGCGAGACCCGAAGCGGGACGGATACCAACCGCCATCACCACCATGTCGCCCTTGATGACACGGCCGTCTTCCAGCTCGATGCCTTCAACCTTATCCTCGCCGAGAATGCATTTGGTATTGGCCTTGGTGATGATGTCGATACCGCGCTCATTGAGCGCCTTTTCCAGGAGATAGGCCGCTGCCGGATCGAGCTGACGCTCCATGATCGTCGGCATCAGGTGGATGACGGTGACATCCATGCCCTGCCGCTTCAGGCCATAAGCCGCTTCAAGCCCCAGAAGCCCAGCGCCGATGACGATGGCGCGGCCCTTGCCCTCGGCAATCTCCAGCATCTTCGTCACATCATCGAGATCGCGATAGGCGAGCACCCCCGGCAATTGATGGCCGGGAACGGGAATGATGAAGGGCAGGGAGCCCGTGGCGATCACCAGCTTGTCGTAGGAAGCCGTGATGCCGTTTTCGCTGGTCACGGTTTTCTTGTCCCGGTCGATGCCGGTGACTTTCGCGCCCTTGTGCAGCGTCACGTTATTGGCGGCGTACCATTCGTCATTATGGATGACGATATCCTCATAGCTCTTTTCGCCTGAGAGCACCGGCGAGAGCATGATGCGGTCGTAATTGACGCGCGGCTCGGCGTTGAAGATCGTGACGTCATAAAGGCCGGGGGCGGTTTCGAAAAGGTTTTCCAGCATGCGCCCCGGCGCCATGCCATTGCCGATGATGACGAGTTTTTGCGTCATGGTCGTTACTCCGCGGCTTCGACAAAGCGGTGACGTTCGTAAAGGAACTTCAGCACGGCTTCGCGGCATTTGAGATAGGTCTTGTCGGATGCAAGCTCGATGCGGTGGCGCGGGCGTGCCAGCGGCACATCAAGCACTTCGCCGATATGGGCGGCGGGACCGTTGGTCATCATCACGATGCGGTCCGAAAGCAGCACCGCCTCATCGACATCATGGGTGATCATGACCATGGTATTTCCAAGCCGGGCATGGATTTCCATCACCGCGTCCTGAAGGTGGGCGCGGGTCAGCGCATCCAGTGCACCGAAAGGCTCGTCCAGCAGCAGGATCTTCGGCTCCATGGCGAGCGCGCGGGCGATGCCGACGCGCTGCTTCATGCCACCGGAAATTTCCGAAGGCTTCTTGTCCTTGGCATGCCCCATCTGCACGAGATCGAGATTGCGCATGACCCAGTCATGCCGCTCGGCCCGGGTTTTTGTTCTGCTGAACACTTTCTCCACGGCGAGATTGACGTTTTCATAAACCGAAAGCCAGGGCAGCAGGCTGTGGTTTTGAAACACCACGGCACGTTCCGGGCCGGGTTCGTTGACTTCGCGGTTTTCAAGAAGGACCGCCCCGGCGGAAACTTTCGTCAGCCCGGCGATGAGGTTGAGCATGGTGGACTTGCCGCAGCCGGAATGGCCGATGACGGAGACGAATTCACCTTTTTCGATAGTGAGGTTGACGCCTTTCAACACCTCGGCACGCGAGCCGCCCTTGTCGAAATATTTGTCGATGTGATCGAGCTTCAGGTAAGCGTTCATGATTTTTGGCCCTCTCAATTCGCCGCAGCGCCACGGGTGATGACTTTGCCGAGCGCCGCCACCAGCTTGTCGAGCATGAAGCCCACGACACCGATGTAGGCGAGTGCCACGATGATGTCGGGCAGGCGCGAGGAGTTCCACGCATCCCAGATGAAGAAACCGATGCCGACGCCGCCGGTCAGCATTTCAGCGGCGACGATGGCGAGCCACGACAGGCCGATGCCGATGCGCAGGCCGGTGAAGATGTAGGGCGCTGCCGATGGCAGCATGATCTTGAAGAAGAATTCGAGCTGGTTGAGCCGCAGCACCTGCGCGACGTTGCGGTAATCCTGCGGAATGTTGCGCACGCCGACCGCCGTATTGATGATGACCGGCCAGATGGAGGTGATGAAGATCACGAAGATGGCCGACGGGTTGCTGTCCTGAAAAGCGGCCAGCGAAAGCGGTAGCCAGGCAAGCGGCGGCACGGTGCGCAGCACCTGAAAGATCGGGTCGAGGCCGCGCATCGCCCAGACCGACTGGCCGATCACGGCACCCATGATGATGCCCGCGATGGCGGCAAGGCCGAAACCGTAAGCAACCCGCTCCAGCGAGACCAGCACGCGCAGCCCAAGGCCGATATCCTGCGAACCATTATGGAAAAACGGCGATACGATGAGATCGTAGCTTTCCTCGAAGACCTGGCTCGGCGGCGGCAGCGATGAGCCGGGGGCGGAACAGAGCAGCTGCCAGACACCGAGCAGAACAGCGAGGACGACAAGCGGCGGTATGGTGTTGCGGGCCGCTGCCGCACCCCATTTGCGCAGATCGATCCGCGACAGGTGTTTGGGCGAAAGCGCTACGACATTTGCCTTTTGCGCTGCCGGCTGCTGAGGCTCTTCGTTGTATTTTCGGGCCAATGCGGACATGGGCGTTTCCTCTTGATTTCGATTGCAGTTGGGTCTCGCCCCTCACCCGGTCTTCAGTCTCAGCCGGTGAACGGCGGCAACTGGCGGATGAAGGGCGAAACCCGGTCTCCTCCTCAGGAGGCCGCCTTGATGGAAAGACTTTCGAGATAAGCGGACGGATTTTCCGGGTCGAAGACCTTGCCGTCGAAGAAGGTTTCCTTGCCGCGCGAGGTGGAAGCAGGAAGATCGGTTACGCCGAGATCCTTGGCCGCAGCACGCCAGATATCCTCGCGGTTGACCTTCGCAACCAGCGCCTTCACGTCGGTATCGGGCGCAAATTTGCCCCAGCGGATATTTTCCGTGATGAACCAGCTGTCATGGCTGTGGAAGGGATAGGAGGCGTGGTCCTGCCAGAACTTCATCTGCAGGCCGGTGTTTTCGAGCACACGGCCGTTACCGTAATTGATATTGCCCTTGAGACGGCCGAGAACATCCTTCGGCGGCACGTTGAACCATTGGCGCTTGCCGAGGATGGTGGACATCTCTTCCTTGTTGGCCATCTCGTCGCACCATTGCTGCGCTTCCATCACAGCCATCAGCAGTGCCTTGGTGGCGTTGGGGTTCTTTTCCACCCAGTCGGCGCGCATGCCGAGCGCCTTTTCCGGATGACCCTTCCAGAGTTCGCCGGTGGTACAGGCGGTGAAACCGATGCCCTGATTGACGAGCTGCTCATTCCACGGCTCGCCCACACAGAAGACGTCCATGTTGCCGACCTTCATATTGGCGACCATCTGCGGCGGCGGAACGACGATGGTGGAGACGTCCTTGTCCGGGTCGATGCCGCCGGCAGCGAGCCAGTAGCGAATCCAGAGATCATGCGTGCCGCCGGGGAAGGTCATCGCCGCCTTGATTTCCTTGCCTTCAGCCTTCTTTTTCTCGAAAGCCGCCCTCAGCTTCGAAGCATCCAGCTGAACGCCGGTATCTGCATATTCCCTGGCGACGGAAATGCCCTGGCTGTCGAGGTTGAGGCGGGCGATGAGCGCCATCGGCACCGGCACGTTATTCTGGGTCACCTTGCCGGTATGCATGAGATAGGGCATCGGGGTCAGAATATGCGCGCCATCGATGCCATTCGAGGCGCCGCCCAGCACGAGATTGTCGCGTGTTGCACCCCAGGAGGCCTGCTTTAGAACTTCGACATCAGGCATGCCATGCTTGGCGAACAGCCCCTTTTCGGCCGCGATGACGAGCGGCGCGGCATCTGTCAGCGCGATAAAGCCGATTTTCGCGCCTTTCACCTCGGGTTCTGCGGTGGCGGCGAAAGCGCCAGACGGAAAGGCATTGCGCACGGCGGTGACAAGGGCTGCGGTGGCAGTCGTCTTCAATATCGTGCGGCGGCTGACAGCACCCGAGAATATCTTTTTCATTCGCATGTTCCCCTTATTGAGCCACCTTTGCCGGTGGCGTTTTCGCTTGCGAAAAAAGCCTGAAAATAAAAAAACGCCGCTCGGTGTCTGCGCCTGCGGAACGGGAGGTGTTCCGGGCAGCAAAACCTTGCGACGTCTATGTCTTTGAAAGCGCCTATGCCGCGCCTTGCCTGCCCCGATCGCCGTTGACCGGTGCAAACAGGAAGAAGCAAGAGGCGTGCCAGTTTATGAAAAACGAACTATCACACTGAAATTAATCGGTAATTTTTATATTTTTGCGATGTGATTAAATTTTAATCAGTGTATTTTTTGTCTTCTGTTTGTGCAAAGCAAAAAATTCCGCGCTTGAAATTTGCGCAGCCTGCAAGGCGAAACGTCAGTCACGCCTCTCCGGAAGACGGGGAAAATGGCGCGGATGTCCGCACCGTAAAGCCGCTCACATAGCCTTCAATGTCAGCGGGATCGAACACGAAACCATCCACGAAACGGTCGCCCTCTTGCCTCCCTTCGATACGGATATCGGCATCGTCAGGTGCATTGGTCTCTCCCAGCGCCGCCCGATAAATATCCGGCCGATAGGCGGAAAGTGCTGCTTCCACGCCCGCTTGCGAAAACTCTGCTTGGCCCCAGCGGATCATCTGGCTGTAAATCCACAATGCCTGGCTTTGGCGCGGATAATTGGCATGGCCTCTGTGGAAAAGGAAATAATTGTCGATCACCCGGCGATTGCCCTGGCTGTCGATGCTGAATTCACCTGACAGCACCCGGCGGATGATGCCTTCAGGCGCGCCAATGTAGCGAGGGTCGGCAAGAGCCGTGCTCAGATCGTCGTGATTTTCCGCAACGTCGCACCAGCGAGCGGCCGCATCCAGCGCCGTCAGCAGCCGGCCGACCGTCTCTTGCTGGCTTTCCGCCCATTCGGGCCGCATACCGATCACCTTTTCCGGCGCGGACGGCCACAGGTCCTGCTTGGCCGCAACGATCCTGCCGACGCCGCGCTCGGCGGCGACGATGTTCCAGGGCGCTCCGACGCAGAAGCCATCAATGGCGCCCGCCTCCAGTGCATCCGACGTCAAGGGCGGCGGCACCACCACCAGCTTGACATCGTGATCGGGGTGAATGCCGCCGGCTGCGAGCCAGTAGCGAAATTCGTAATTATGCGAGGAGAACGGATAGGTCATGCCAAGCGTCGGCGGCGCTTCGCCACGCGCCCGCATATCATCGAGCACCCGCTTCAAGGCCTTGGCGTTTTCAAGCGCTCCTGCCGTTTCAGACAGCCCCGTCAATGCCTTCATCCGCCCAAACAGCCGGGTCGAAAGCGTGATCGCATTGCCACCGCGCCCGAGCGAAAAAGGCGTGATCGTCGGTAACGGATTGGAACCGAGGCCGAGCATCGAGGCAACGGGCATGGGAGACAGCATATGGGCGATATCGAATTGTCGAAACGCCAGCCGGTCGCGCACATTCGCCCAGGACACGTCCTTGACGAGATCGAGTGACAAGCCTTCGCGCTCGGCAAATCCGAATTCGGCCGCCGCAACCAGAACGGAGGCGTCGACAAGCGGAATAAAACCCGCACGCAGAATTTTCTGCCGGTCACTGCTCACAATTGCCGGCGCGCCAGTCTCTACGCTATCCGATCCGGCCAATTTTCCCGGTGCCGCCATGTCATTCACTCCACACTGTCCGGCTGGTCTTTGTCACATCAATAGACCGGCCGCGGTGACCACGCTTTGCGCGATCTCGGAAATTTTCTTTTTCTCGTTCATTGCCGTTTGCCGCAAAAGCGCAAAGGCCTCCTCTTCGGAAAGGCCACGCATCTTCATCAGGATGCCCTTGGCGCGCTCGATGACCTTGCGTTCCTCCAGCGCCGATTTCGCCTCGGCAAGTTCCCGCTGCAGGCGGCTGAATGCATTAAAGCGGCTGACCGCCATATCGAGAATGGGTTTGACCCGCTCCTTCTTCAGCCCATCCACCACATAGGCGGAAACACCCGCCTCGACGGCCGCCTCGATAGACGCCGTGTCGGAACGATCGACGAACATGGCGATCGGCCGGCCGACTGTGCGGGTAAGCTGGAACAAATGCTCCATCATGTCGCGGTTGGGATTTTCAAGATCGATGAAGATGACATCGGGCTGCAGCATCTCGATGGTGCGCGCCACACCGTTCACTTCGTGGATAACGGTGACGCGATGATAGCCGGCCTCGCGCAGCCCCTCCTCGATGATGGAGGCGCGGATCGCGTTTTCGTCTATGACAAGAATGGTAAGGTCGCGAAGCGTCATGTCAGCATTGATGACGCAGTGCAGCAAACTTGGCAATCGGCTGCCGACGCAAAAATGAATGGAGGGACAAGGGGCTTTCTCTCCCTGCCGCCTGCCCTGTCAGGATGCGTGTTCGACGGCGCGTTCAAGCGCCTTCAAAACCGTGCGCTCGGAGAGATTGAGATAAATTTCCATCTCGTTGCCAGCCTCGGCCGCTTTGCCCTCTTCCATGAGCGATAGAATCTTGCTGTTCATGTCCACAAAGGGCGAATGAAGCTGCTCGGGATCTTTCAGCAGGCCGAAACAAAGCCTGAGCTCAGCAGCGATACGCTCGTAAAAATCGCTGAGGCGGGCGCTGTCCAGGAGATCGACCACCGCGGCGTGAAACTTCATGTTGGCACTGCCCACGCCCAGCCAGTCAGCCGTTTCACGCTTCACCTTGGCATCTTCGACCGCTGCGCGCATGGTCCGGATGGCCGGGTGCTTGTGCCAGGCCTGGCGCAGCGCGCCGCATTCCACCATGCGCCGCACACGGTAGATATCGATCACCGAAGCCATGGTGGGAACGGCAACGAACACGCCGCGATTGGCCTCGTGGCGCAACAACCCGTCCTTTGTCAGAAGCCGGAAGGCTTCTCGCAACGAATTGCGGGAGACATCGAAACGTTCACTGAAGGCTGCCTCTGAAAGGCGTTGCCCCGGCATCAGCTCGCCCGAAATCAGCAGGGTACGGATACCCTTGGCCAATCGGTCCGCAAGCGGCAGAGCCTCTATCGTTTCCGTCATGGCGCTCCTTTCCTAAGAGCAATGCGGCATCGGGAATTCCGTGACAGGCATGTTCGGACACGGCATGTTCTGCCCATAGCACAAAGCATTAGCAAAGCACGAAAAAAACGTGATTAAATCGCGGTCATTGCGTCCAACAAATAGACAAAATGAAAGAACGATAACTTTATATTGTTCAACAAAGTTGACAATTTCGCAGAACAGGACAAGATCGGCCGCATAAAGCATCCGCGAGGGGCGGATTGCGACAGGAGCGGAGAAAATCCATGGAGCAGAAAATGCCCACGCCCGCCGACCCGAATGCGGCGGCACAGAAGGCAAAAACCCAGCGATATGCCTTGCTTTCAGCCATGTTCTTGATGTCGATGTCAGCCGTAGGGCCTGGCTTCATTACTCAGACGGCGAATTTCACGGTGAAACTGGGCGCCGCATTCGCATTCGCCATTCTCATTTCCATCCTGATCGACTTTGTGGTGCAGGCCAATATCTGGCGTATCGTCACCATCACCCGCATGCGGGCGCCGGCCATCGCCAATGCCGCCATTCCAGGCTCAGGTTATCTGCTCGCCATCCTCGTCATCATCGGCGGCCTGTTCTTCAACGTCGGCAATATCGGCGGGGCCGGCCTTGGCTTTAACGCCATGATCGATCTCGACCCGAAGATCGGCGGCGCAATCGGCGCGCTGGCAGCCATCGGCATCTTCCTGTCGCGCCGGGCCGGTATCGCCATGGACCGCGTCGTTTTCGTGGCTGCTTTCGTCAAGCTCGCGCTGATCCTTTATGCGGCATATGTTTCCGGTCCCCCGGTGGCAGAAGCTTTCCGCCAGACCTTCTTGCCTGATACCATCGATTTCGTCACCATCACCACCATCGTCGGCGGCACCGTCGGCGGCTATATCACCTATGCCGGCGCGCACCGCCTGCTGGACAAGGGCATGGTCGGCGTTGAAAATATCAGCGCGGTCAATCGCGCCGCACTCAGCGGCATCGCAATAACAGGCGTGCTGCGCTACATCCTGTTCCTTGCCATTCTGGGTGTCGTCGCAAGCGGCGTGATCATCGATCTCTCCGGCAAGGCGGCAAACCCGGCAGGCCAGGCGTTCCACGCCGCCGCCGGCAATATCGGCTACCGTCTGTTCGGTGCGGTGTTCCTCGCCTCTGCCATGACCAGCATCATCGGCGCGGCCTATACTTCCGTTTCCTTCCTGACGGCTTTCAAGCCGGAAATGACGGAACGCCAGCGCAATTTTGCTACCGTCGGCTTCATCGCCATCTCGCTGATCGCTTATATCATCATCACCACACCGCCCGCGGCCATGCTCGTCTTCGTCGGTGGCCTGAACGGTCTCGTTCTACCGATCGGCCTTTCGATCTTCATGTATGCAGCATGGAAACGCGCCGACCTGATGCACGGTTATCATTACCCGCGCTGGCTGCTGATACTTGGTGTGCTGACCTGCGCACTCACCTGGTATATGGCCTATAAATCGGTCGGCGCGATCTTCGGCCTGCTCGGCTACTGACAATAAAGGGAGGCAAACATGGCCGCTATCGATCTCAACAGTGATCTTGGCGAAAGTTACGGCGCGTGGCGTATGGGTGATGACGAGGCGATGCTTGCCATCGTTTCCAGCGCCAACATAGCCTGCGGATTTCACGCAGGTGACCCGGCCGGCATCTACCGCACAGTCAAGGCCGCTGCCGAGAAAGGCGTGGTCGTCGGCGCCCATGTCTCCTATCCGGACCGCGTCGGCTTCGGCCGCCGCGATCTGGACGCAACCTCGGAAGAACTGATTGCCGATGTCATCTACCAGATCGGCGCGCTGAAAGGCGTTGCCGCCACTGCCGGCACCACGGTGCGTTACGTCAAGCCGCATGGCGCGCTCTATAACCGCATCGCCAATGACGCAAAACAGGGACAGGCCGTCATTGATGGCATCAAGGCCATCGATCCGTCGCTGGTCCTGATGGGCCTTGCCAATGCCCCCATCCTCGATCTTGCCCGCAAGGCGGGCCTTTCTGTCGTCGCCGAAGCCTTTGCCGACCGCGCCTATACGCCTGAAGGCCAGCTCGTGTCGCGCCGGGAAGCCGGTGCGGTATTGCATGACGCAGCAAAAATCGCCGACCGTATGGTTCAGCTTGCCGGCGAAGGTACGCTGGAGGCGATCGATGGCAGCATCATAAAAATCGAGGCGCAATCCATCTGCGTGCATGGCGACAGCCCGGGCGCTGTCGCCATCGCTCAGGAAATTCGCCGTCGTTTCGAGGCTGATGGCATCGACATCCGCTCCTTCGCATCCAATCGCTGAAAGGGGTAGTCAATGACGATACCAACATCCTATCTCAACCATACCGACGCCGAAGTCGCCCGAAACGCTCGCGCCACCTATCGCGACGGCCTCGTCGCCCCCACTTCCGGCATTGCGCCCGGCTTCACGCAGGCGAACATGATCGTGCTGCCGCGCGACTGGGCCTTCGATTTCCTGCTCTATGCGCAGCGCAATCCAAAACCTTGCCCGGTGCTCGATGTCTCCGATCCCGGCTCGCCCACCACGCTTCTGGCGCCCGGCGCTGATCTGAGAACCGACTTGCCGCTTTACCGCATCTGGCGGGACGGCAAGCTTGCCGAGGAAACCGCTGATGCCACCGCCGCCTGGACGGAGCGCGATGATCTCGTTGCCTTCCTGATTGGCTGCAGCTTCACCTTCGAAACGCCGATGGTGGAAGCGGGTATCGAAATCCGCCACATGACCGACAAGAGCAATGTGCCGATGTACCTCACCAACCGGCCCTGCCGCCCGGCCGGCCGGCTGAAGGGCAACATGGTCGTTTCCATGCGGCCGATCCCGGCATCACGCGTCGCCGATGCGGCCACCATTTCCGGACGTTTTCCGGCGGTGCATGGCGCACCCGTACATGTCGGCGCGCCGGAGGAAATTGGCATCACCGACCTCGCAAAGCCTGATTTCGGCGATGCTGTTCGGATCGAACCGGGCGAAGTTCCGGTATTCTGGGCCTGCGGCGTGACCCCACAGGCCGCCGTGATGGCATCGGGTGTTCCCTTTGCCATTACCCATGCGCCGGGCCACATGTTCATCACCGATATTCCCGACACTGCCTATCACGCGTGAGGATATGATGCGTTTTCTCCCCGTCAGCCTCACCACAATCCTTGTCGAACTCGCCGATCTCGATGAAACGCTGGCGCTGTTCGCCTCGCTTCAGAACGATCCGGTCGAAGGCATTGAAGAGACGGTGCCGGCTGCCCGTACCCTGATGATCCGTTTCCGCCCTGAGAAGATCGATGCCGAAGCGCTGGCCGCGCGGCTGGCAAGTCGCGATCTCTCGGCAAAAATCGCGCCTTCGGACAATCTCGTGGAAATCCCCGTCCATTATAATGGCGAGGATCTCGCAGACGTTGCCGAACTGACCGGCATGAGCATCGAAGAGGTCATTCGCCGTCATACCGAAAGTGAATTCACCGTGGCCTTCTGCGGGTTTGCGCCCGGTTTCGGTTATCTGGTCGGCGGCGATCCGGCCCTGCATGTGCCACGCCGGCAAAGCCCGCGCACCCGTATTCCCGCCGGCTCGGTGGCATTGGCCGGCGCATTCAGCGGCGTCTATCCGCAGAACAGCCCCGGCGGCTGGCAGATCATCGGTACCACGCCGGTCAAGATGTGGGACATTGACCGCGACCCCGGCGCGCTTTTCCAGCCGGGTTATCGGGTGCGGTTCTTCGACATGGACAAGGCCGGTCGAACGGTGGATATCCCCGTCCCGGCTGCGCGCGGCTCCGAGAAGGCGCCGACAAAAGACGGTCCGCATTTCGAGGTGCTAACCGCGCCGATGCCCGCCATCTTCCAGGATCTTGGCCGTTTCGGCCAGACCGGGCAGGGTGTTTCCGCCTCCGGCGCTCTGGATCGCGGCGCATTTAATGCCGCAAACCGCATCGTCGGCAATCCGGTCAACACGTCCTGTCTCGAACTGACGCTTGGCGGTTTCTCCTTCAAAAGCGCAAGCCGCACCGTCATCGGTATAACCGGTGCGCCCTGCCCCGTTACCATCACTACCGCGGATCGCAGTTTCGCGGCCAAGACCCCTGGTCTGGTCTCCCTCGAGCCCGGCGATATTGTTACCTTCGGCCAGCCGCCGAAGGGAATGCGCTGTTATCTTGCCGTGCGCGGCGGTTTTGATGTCGAGCCGGTGCTCGGCAGTTTCGCAACGGATACACTGGCTGTTGTCGGCCCGAAACCCGTGGGTGCAGGTGCAATCCTGCCGCTCAAGGGCGAGAAGTCCGGTCTTTCCAGCGTGTCGATCGATGAGGTTCCGGCCTTTGATCCTCCGGCAACCGGCGAGGTCGTGACACTGGATGTCGTTCTCGGGCCTCGCACCGACTGGTTCACACAGAAAGGTATCGAGACCCTGACCGGCCAGCTCTGGCAGGTCACGCCGCAATCAAACCGGGTGGGCATCCGCCTTGCCAGCGACGTGGCAGTGGAACGTAAGGACAGCGCCGAATTGCCAAGCGAAGGCACGGCGACCGGGGCAATCCAGATTCCCCATAGCGGCCAGCCGGTTCTCTTCCTTGCCGATCACCCCTTGACTGGCGGTTATCCCGTCATCGGGGCGGTAGCGGAATATCATCTCGATCTTGCGGGACAAATTCCCGTCAACGCCAAAATCAAGTTCCGCCCGATCGGCCCCTTTGCCGAAATCGTGGCCAAAAACACATAATTCCGAGGAGAAGAGCGATGAAAAAAGTGCTGATTGCCAATCGCGGCGAGATCGCCGTGCGCATCATCCGCGCCTGCCGCGATTACGGCCTGCAATCGGTCGCCGTTTATGCCGATCCAGACCAGGATGCGCTTTTTGTCCGGCTGGCGGATGAGGCCTATGCGCTGGAGGGCGTGCGCCCTGCCGAGACCTATCTCGATATCACCAAGCTGATCACGATTGCCAAACGCGCCGGTGCCGATGCCGTCCATCCCGGCTACGGCTTCCTGTCTGAACGCGCCGAATTTGCGCAGGCTGTTCTCGATGCCGGACTGATCTGGATCGGCCCCAACCCTGATGTCATCGAGGCACTGGGCGACAAGGTCGAAGCACGGCGCATCGCCACCGGCGTCGGCGCGCCGCTGGTTGCCGGCAGCGACGGCCCGGTTTCTTCCGCAGCCGAAGTCACTGCCTTTGCCGAAGAGTACGGCCTGCCCGTCGCGATCAAGGCGGCGCATGGCGGCGGCGGGCGCGGCCTTAAAGTGGCGTGGAAAATGGAGGAGATTGCCGATCTCTATGAATCCGCCGTGCGCGAGGCGACAGCCGCCTTTGGCCGTGGCGAGTGTTTTCTGGAACGCTTTCTCGACCGCCCACGCCACATTGAGGCACAGGTTATCGCTGACAAGCACGGCAATGTACTGGTGCTCGGCACCCGCGACTGCTCGCTGCAGCGCCGGAACCAGAAACTGATCGAGGAGGCTCCTGCCCCCTTCCTCTCCGACGAGCAACGCCGGAAAATCCATGACGCCGCCAAGGCAATCTGTGCCGCAGCCGGTTATTCCGGCGCCGGCACCGTCGAATTCCTGCTCGGCGTCGACGGCACGATTTCCTTCCTCGAGGTCAATACGCGCCTGCAGGTGGAACATCCCGTTACCGAAGAAACCACCGGCATCGATCTCGTCATTGAGCAGTTCCGTATTGCTGAAGGCCACAAGCTTCGTGTGCTTGAAACGCCGGAACCGCGCGGCCACTCCATGGAATTCCGCATCAATGCCGAAGATCCCGGCCGCGGCTTTCTGCCGACGCCCGGCTCGATCTCGGTTTTCGATGCGCCCTCCGGCCCCGGCATTCGCACGGATAGCGGCGTTGTCAGTGGCTCCAGCGTGCCTGGTGTGTTCGATTCGCTGATGGCGAAGCTCATCGTCACCGGTGTGGATCGCGATCAGGTTCTGCGTCGTGCCCGCCGCGCGCTCAAGGAATTCCGCATCGAGGGTATCGCCACCGTTCTGCCATTCCATCGCGCCGCAATCGAGACTGATGATTTCATCGGCACGGATGGCTTCAAGGTTCATACCCGCTGGATCGAGACCGATTTCGCCGCCATGCCCGACGCCATGGAGCGCCCGGCACCGGCCGATGATCCGTCGATAACCCGCACCTTTCTGGAAATCGACGGCAAGCGCGTCTCCGTCGGCCTGCCGAGCCTGCTGCTATCAGGGCTTGGTGCCGTCAGCGGCAGGAATACGGCTGCTCCCGGTGCTGCGATCAAGGAAAAGGAAGGCGAAATCATTGCCCCCGTTTCCGGCACCCTGCAATCTTTCAAGGTGAAAGACGGTGATGTGGTTTCCGAAGGCGATCTGCTGGCCGTCATGGAAGCCATGAAGATGGAGACGCAAATTGTCGCCACCAAGGCCGGAAAAGTACGCCTGATCGTCCAGGAAGGCGACTATCTGCAGGCGGGCGCAGCCCTCCTCGACATAGCCGGCTAATATACGTCGGACCTGCCGGCCTCACAATTGCAGATCGCGCATCTCCGGCGGCGGAACCCTTTCGCCGCCGGGCCGTTTATGGCGCGACCTGCTAACCATCGTGAGGGAAATATGGCCGGACGCACCTTGCTTCAATTCTTCCATTGGTATTATCCGGACGGAGGGAAATTATGGAGCGAGGTGGCCGAAAAGGCCGAAAGCCTTGCCAACATGGGCATCACCGATATCTGGCTGCCACCGGCCTACAAGGGCGCTGCCGGTGGTTATTCGGTCGGGTACGATACCTACGATCTCTTTGACCTCGGCGAATTCGACCAGAAGGGCACCGTCGCCACCAAATACGGTGATCGCGCCGCCCTTGAACACGCCGGCCGGACGCTGAAGGAAAACGGCATCCGCGTCATTCATGATGTGGTTCTCAACCACAAGATGGGGGCGGATGAGAAGGAGAAAGTTCGGGTTCGCCGCGTCAATCCCGAAGACCGCACTGATATTGACGACGAGGATTTTCAGGCGCTCGCCTATACCAAATTCACTTTTCCCGGGCGAAAAGGCGCACATTCCAAGTTCATTTGGGATTTGAAATGCTTCAGCGGCGTGGACCACATCGAGGAGCCGACTGAAGACGGCATTTTTCGTCTCGTCAACGAATATGGCGATGGCGAGTGGAACGAAGAGGTCGATCAGGAAAACGGCAATTTCGACTATCTGATGGGCGCTGACGTCGAGTTCAGAAATCGGGCGGTTTACGAGGAGGTCAAATATTGGGGCCGATGGCTCTCCGAGCAGGTGCAGGTCGATGGCTTCCGTCTGGATGCCGCCAAACATATTCCGGCATGGTTCTTCCGCGACTGGGTCGGCCATATGCGTGAGACTGTCGATCCCGATCTTTTTGTCGTGGCGGAATATTGGCATCCCGATATCGACGCGCTGAAAAGCTATCTTGAACTGGTCGACAAGCAGTTGATGCTTTTCGACGTCGCCCTTCACCATCGCTTCCACGACGCCGCAAAACAGGGTGGCGATTTCGACATGCGCAGCATCTTCGACGGCTCGCTGGTAGCGGCCGTTCCCGACCATGCCGTCACGCTGGTCGACAATCATGACACGCAGCCGCTGCAATCACTGGAAGCGCCGGTGGAACCCTGGTTCAAACCGCTGGCCTATGCCATCATTCTGCTGCGTGAAGAGGGCGTTCCCTGCGTCTTTTATCCGGATTTGTTCGGCACGAGCTACACCGACACTGGCAATGACGGCAATGAGCACAAAATCGACATTCCAGCGATCGAATGCCTGCCGAAGCTCATTGAAGCGCGCAGCCATTTCGCAAACGGTTCCCAGACGGATATTCTCGATGATCCAAGCTGCATCGCCTTTATCCGCCACGGCACTGCCGATGCCCCGGGCTGCGTTGTGGTGATGTCGAATGGCGAACCGGCGGAAAAGCAGATTGATCTAGGACCGGACCATGCAGGCACGGTCTGGCGGGACTTTCTGGGGCATCGAGACGAAAAAATCACCCTCGACGATAGCGGCAGGGGCGTTTTCCCCACCAATGGCGGCAGCGTCAGCGTGTGGGTTTCAGCCGAAGCCGAGTGAGGGCAACCGCCAGGAAATATCCCTCATTCACCGGGTACGAGACGGCGCGGACCTGCGCCGTCATCGGCTAGGACATCGTTCGGATTGCGTAGCGGACAATCGTCCAAAGAAAGGCAACCGCAACCGATGCAGCCGGTAAGCTGGTCGCGCAGCATCACCAGATTGTTGATGCGAAGCTGAAGCATCTCCCGCCACGACTGTGAGAACCGTCGCCAGTCCGCCGCCGTCGCTACCCGATCCTGTGGCAAATCCGCCATCGCATCCCTGATGATGCTGAGCTGGATACCGGCCCGCTGGGCGATGCGGATGATGGCTATACGCCGAAGGACGGCACGATGATAACGGCGCTGATTACCGGCAGTCCGCCAGCCCTCGATCAAGCCCTTTGCTTCGTAAAAATGGATGGTGGAAACCGCAACGCCGCTACGATGGGCAACCTCCCCCACCGTCAGGCTGTGCTTGAACACGGTACTTTCCATTCTGGCTCCTGTTTCCGGAACGATTTCCGCTCGGAAACGCGGAAACTCGTTGAAGAGCAGCCGGTATAATTCCTCAACTATAGTTGAGGTCAATAGGTGAATGGTAAAAAAAGAGGCGCCCGGTGGGCGCCCCTTCAGATCCTGCAAACAAAGCGTGATCAGAACTTGGCCGTCATGCTGATCCAGAAACGGCGGCCTTCCATGACAGTGTTGAAATCGTCAGTGCCAACATCTTTGTCGAAGACGTTGTAGACTGCAGCGTTAAGATCGACATTTTCGGCAACCGCATATTTCGCGCCGATATCGAGGGTGGTGTAGGCCTCATATTTGCGCCCGGCCATACCATTGATCGTCACCGGCGTACCATTGGTGCCGATGCGCGGTCCGGCATTGATTTCCGATCCGTGATAGTTGACCGAGGCCCAGGCTTCGAGACCATCGATCGGTGTCACCCAGTCACCCCGCAGATTGGCCATATGCTCCGGTGTCCGCGCCAGCGGGAAACCTTCATAATCGCCGGTTTTCTGTTCGGAATGTGTGTAGGTATAGTTACCACGCAGCGTCAGTTCCGGCGTGGCGTACCAGGTTGCGGTCAGCTCCACACCCTGAATCACCGCATCGTCGATATTGTAGTTATACCAGAGGCGATAATTGCGGTCCTCGCTCCAGCGGGCAGGCGTTCCATCCGGATTGAGCACCAGCGCGTTGGAAATCTTGTCCTTGAAATCGGTGTAGAAATAGGTAGCGCCAAGCGCGACATCGCCATTGTCCCAAAGTGCGGCCACTTCGTAGCTCGTGCTCTTTTCCGCCTCCAGGCTAGGATCGCCGATAATCACGCCGCAAGTGCCACTCGGACCATAGGTGCAACCACCGCCGCCGGTCGTATAGGCATAACCCGGCGCGACCTGGCGGATTTCAGGGGCGCGGAAACCGGTGGAAATGCCGCCCTTGATGGTCAGCTCCTCCGTCGCACTCCAGACGCCGTAAAGCCGCGGGCTGAAATGATTGCCGTATTTTTCGTGGTTATCCAGACGAAGACCGCCCGTCAGCGCGAAATTATCGACAATCCGCCATTCATCCTCGACAAAAAGCGCCCATTGGGTCGCCGAGAAGGTTTCGTCGAGATTGGTGCGACGTCCCGGGTTCTGGTCCGTAAGACGCGCCTCAAAATATTGGCCGCCGGTCACCAGCGTGTGGTTTCCGTACAATTCGAAGGGCGTGGTGAACTTGCCGTCCAGAACGGTGTTGCGCACTTCCGGCGAGCGCGGATTTTCGGTCACGCGCCCCGTGCGGATATTTCGGGTGAAATTGGTGCGCTCGGCCCATTCCTGCTGGAAGGAGAATTCAGATGTGGTCGGCCCCCACCGGCCGGTATGCGACAAGGACCAATGGTCGCGCGTATTGGTGTTGTAGGTGCCGTTGGCGTCAGTCGCCGCCAGCGTGTCGCCAGGCTCAGCGCTGCGGCGAAGCCGAGTCTTGCCACCTTCAAGATAGATGTCGTGGTCTTCATTCGGCGTAAACGTCAGACGTCCGTTGAAGTCATATTCCTTGGCGCCCGTGGTGCCGTTGAGGACGCTATCTTCGCCGCGTGTGAAGCCCCTGCCCCAGACCTGCAGGCCCAGCTGGTCCTTCAGGATCGGCCCATTGGCATACCAGGAGACCTGGCCGCTATTGCCGAATTTGGAATGCTGCTGAACCGTACCCTCGGTGGTGACGGAGCCTGACCAGACATCACCAACCTTACGGGTGATGATGTTGATGACGCCGCCCATCGCATCTGAACCATAAAGCGAGGACATCGGCCCACGCACGACCTCGATGCGCTCAATCGCCGAAACCGGCGGCACGAAGCTCTGTTCGAAACCGGAGTTACCGTTAGTGCGGGCATCGCGGGTGCTCTGCCGCTTGCCGTCAACGAGGACCAGCGTGTAAGCGCCGGGCAATCCGCGAATGAAAATATCCTTTTCATTGGCGATGCCGGTGACAGATACACCCTGCACTTCACGCAGAGCATCCGTCAGATCGCGATAGGATCCCTTTTCCAGATCCTCGCGCGTGACAACGGTGATGCTGGCAGGCGCATCCTTCACATTCTGCTCGAAGCCGGATGCAGTGACGACGATCTGCTGGAGAACCGTCGTTCCATCGGATGCCTGCTGCGCATAAACGGGCAGAGCAAAGCCCAGCGCCGTTCCGGCCATTGCTGCCGAAAGACCGGCCTTTATTATTGTCGCAGCGTTGTTCCGGCCGCGGTACTTCAATTCCATGTTACGCCCCCGCATTTAACTTGATAATTTAACCCCACTTATTTAGGAGGGAGTGCGGGCGCAATGCGTTTGTTTTCGAACCATTCTAAATTCCAGAAATTGCAAAAAGGGCTCCTCCACTCAGCGGCGGAGTAAAAAAATCGCAAGATGACAACCGGCAAGAGAAAAGAACAATCAGCTTCCCCGACAAAGCCCGACAGGCTTGGACAGCTGAAATTACTTGTCGCTTTCGACGCGTTGCTGCGGGAAGGCAGTGTCAGCCGAGCCGCGGCCGGTATGGGAATGCCTGTTTCCTCGATGAGCCGCATATTGCAGCAGCTGCGGGAGAAATACGGAGACCAGCTGTTTCTACGCACCGGCCAGGGCCTGCGCCCGACCCCCTTTGCCGAGAACATGCGGTTGCGGATCCGCTCGCTGGCAGCGGAAGCGGATAACCTGATCGATTATTCACGGGAGAAACCGGAACTACCCGCCGCTGCCAATAAAAGTGGCTGGGAACGGCCGGTGCTGATGAAGGCGCCACCGCTTTCACTTCGCCCGAGCGTTGTGCTGGAAGGCCAGCCGACGCCGGAAAACATCGCTGATCGTCTCGCCCGTATCGGCCACAATGCCGATCCGCAGCAGCGACTTGCCAAATATATCGCGACCTCGGCAATGGGCATCGGCAATAGCCGCCCGCTCAGCCAGGAGGAGGCGATGGATGCGCTGGCGATCATTCTCGACGGCAATGCAGATCCGATCCAAATCGGGGCGCTGCTTGCAACCATGCATTATCGTGGTGGGACCGCAGCGGAGCTTGCCGGTTTCATTGAAGCCATGTGGCAGCATATAGAAAGAGACCGGCAGCGGCCTGCCGCCGTTGATCTCGACTGGCCGGCCTATATGTCGCCCAAACATCGTGACGCACCCTGGTTCCTGCATTCCGCCCGCCTCGTTTCCATGGCGGGATACAGCGTTTTGTTGCACGGCCATGTGGGTCAGGGGGAAAATGGCGGCAAGCTCGAACTTGCAGCTGAAGCCTGTGGAATTCCCCTCTGCCATTCCCTTTCGCAGGCGGCCGAGGCCACAGCCTCGGAACAGATCGCCTATTTGCCGATTGGCGGCCTGTCTCTGCAGTTCCAGAGCCTGCTTGGCCTGCACGGCATTCTGGAAATGCGCCTGCCGCTCAATACGGTCGTGCATCTTCTCAATCCGCTGCGCGCCAGAAGCGCCATCATCGGTGTCGCCCGCCCCTCCTATCAGGAGCTTCACCGCGACACTGCGCGGCTGCTTTCGGTGGAAAACCTCGCCATTCTCGGCAATACGCGGGATTTTGCGCAATTCACGCCGTTTCGCAGCACCCGGATTTTTGGCCTTTCCAAAGGCAAGGATGTGGAATTCGTCATTCCAGCCCGCGAAACGCCACCCGCCGAAATGCCCACCATGTTCACCACCTTCGAATATTGGCGGGCAGTCTGGACGGGGGCAGCCAGAGACGAAAGGGCGGAAACCACCATCATCTCCACGGCTGCAATCGCGCTGATGCTGGTCAACGACATGACCATGCCATTTGAAGAGGCCTATGCCCGCAGCCTGCGGCTGTGGCACGACCGGGCGCGTAATTTCGCCAATGTCTGAAAGCTCAGGGCCCGAGAGTTCAGGCGGTGGCGACTGATTTTTTCAGTGCTAGATACTCCCACACGGCAACGAGCAGCAGGACGCCCGTGCTTGCCAGTTGCAGAATATAAAGCGGTATGCCCGGCACCGGCAAAAACAGGCAGAGCGCCACCAAACCGGCAAAATGCGAGACGGGCCGCTGGTAAGTGGCGGCAATCTTGACACCGATATTGCCGGCCAGAAACAAAACCGGGCCGCCAAGAATAGCGACGGCCTCCCTCAGCGTTGCGCCCTCCCGGGCGTGGGAAAGGCTGAAATCCTCTCCCACAGCCGTCAGGATAATGCCTGCCACGATAGGCAGGTGGCCATAGTTGAAGAGATTATGGGCGATCTTCGCTTTCTCTTCGGCGTTCTCAGCCTTTCTGGACGCTTCCTCCTGCCCGTGATGGAAATAAATCCACCACATCACTACGGTGCTGACGAAGGCCGAGCAGAAAACGATGAATGTCAGGGTCGAATTCATATATTCGGTGGCCGTGCGGCCGGTGGTGAGAATGGTTTCGCCCAAACAGATGATCACGAACAACGCACAGCGCTCTGCCAGGTGTTCGCCGGAAAGATGCAGCCGGTCCTCGTCGCTGGATGCCACACCCGGCACCACATAACGGCAGGCCGGCCCCGCATATTCGATCGCCAGTGCCACACCCCATAGGAGAATACGGTCCGTTAGATCGACCAAGCCGCCAGCCAGCCAGAACAGGCTTGATATGACGAGCCAGATCGTCACGCGCACGAAAACCAGAAACGACTGCCGGTCTTCTCCCTTGAAAGCATAGAGCGCAAAAAGGCTCCGTCCTACCTGCATCGTGCTGTAGATGAGGGCGAAAACGAACCCCTGTTCGGCAAAAGCTTCCGGCAGAGCGATGGCCAGCAGAACTCCACCGAACATCAGCACGAAGAGCAGAATCCGGACCGGCTCCTTTTCCGTATTCAGCAGATTGGTGATCCAGGTGGTGTGTATCCACAGCCACCATAAAGACAATATCAGGATGCCTGCCTCAAGCGCAGCCGTTGGCCCGAAATCCTTTGCCAATGCATGCGAGAGCTGGATGAGCGCGAAGACAAAAACCAGATCGAAAAACAACTCGGGGAAAGTCGCCTTTTCCGCGTCCTGTCCTTCCCGCCTGATCCAGCTTTCCACAGCCGGCGTGCACCCGGAGATCTCTGTTTCAGTTCCCATTCTGCTTCTGCTTCTGCGCCTGTTCGTGAACTATAAAGTCGCCGCTGTTCCCCTCTCACCGTTGTGAGAGATCAGCATCCACGCCGGACGTATCGAGGCTCGAAGTTCGTCCGGGAAACTCGAGCGCGCGCGCACTGTCTGGATAAAAGCGCGGCCCTACCATTCTTATCTTCCTGCCCAGGACGTCCGTAATATAATCGGGTGCGGCAGATGCCTCAGAGAACGTGACGCTCCGGGCATTATCATGCTCCAGCGTGCTGACCTCGATGGGCTGGGCAACTACCGGCAGCGCCGTCACGCAGATGAAGGCAGCGGCGAGAAAAATGGACTTGGGCAACATCGGTCTATCCCTGGCGTAATTATTTGCGCCATAAACAGCCTGCACCCGTTTTTGTTCCGACGCTGTTCAGGCCTCTCCATTGAGATAGCTGCGATATTGCACATAATCAGCGCTTGGTTGCCCATCGACAATTTCAGGCGGCCGGCCAGTGCCTCCCACCAGATAGCCAGCGCTTTCTAGCTCCGCTTTCAAGAGCTTCTCAATCGCCACGTGCCGGGGCAAGGCATTGTCCGCCATATAAAGAGCAACGGCCAGCTCCATATCGTCTGGGAAAATCATGGGCGCGGCGTTCCTTTTCAACAATCAGGCGGAAACGACGCAATGACGTCGAAGGTTCAATCCTGCCGATTTGTGCCTGCATTTCCGGCCAGCAATCGTCTGCAAAATGATTGCCTCTGGCCGCTACCAAAACATCGTGAGCAACAGTTTGGTCGTCAGTTAAAGGGCTTACCCTTCCGCTTTTTGCGGGGGAATGAGACCTAAAATAACACGTATATTACCCAATCGGTACCGCTAGGCGACCAAAACACCTCGGACTCAAGCGATTGAAACCAATCGTTGAAAACCGCAAACGAAAGCTAAGTTGTATTTAACTTTCATTACCTTGCATTAACCATAGGAGTTCTCGTTGGCTGAATGCTGGTGTGTTTAACAGCAGCTTTGCCGCGAATCTCTCTGGGGTTCTGAAAACAGTGCAAATCTACCTGCGGACAGGCTTTTTCGCAAGCTATCGCCATTTCTCCAGCGGTTCAGGTTTTACACTCGCATGGTCGCCTCCAGCTTGTCCGTGCGACCGCGCAGCTGCGCCAGCAGCATGGCTTGAAGATCAAAACCACCCTCCTGTGCCTTCCGGGTCAGATTGCGGAGATATCCACCCAGCGAACTGATCTGCTCCGCCTTCTGCAGCAGGCAGGCAAGGATAGCCGCCGTTCCCTGTCGACCGAAGGCGGTAAGCGCCTCCTGATAAGCCGACTGGCTGATGTTGAACATGGTTCTGATGACGGAGGTTGCCACCTCCAGGTCACGCCAGCCCGTCATCGCTCCGCCTGGGGCATAGAGCGAGATATCAGGGCAAGCCTTCAAAACCAAAACAATATCAGGAACAAAAAATTGCTTATGAACAACAGGCTTGAGCGGTGGTGGCGAAGTGTTTGCACTGGCAGGTGCCGCATATGCTGGCTGAGCTGCGGTGTTTGCGACCGGTGGAACGGTTGCCGGTTCACGCAAATCTTGCGGTTTAGATATGGATTCGGATTCTGAATTCTTTATGAGGCGCTCATTTTGGCAGTCATTGCCGCTCAAATCTTCGGATTTTTCAATATTTTCCAGATAGTTGGTCACTTCTGCGCGTAGCGAGGCCAGAAAACCGGCGATTTCCTTGAGCTCAGCGGGTTTTGAATTGCGGCCAAGCGAGCGGGCAACGGCATTGTAGCGGGTCTGAAACCCTTCGACTGTTTCAGTCTGGCCGCTGGCCGCAATCATTTCGCAGAGTTTCTGAATATCACGGCGGCAAAGGCTGATGCTTTCGCGAAGCCGTTGAAGATCGAGCCGCTCGCGAATGATGCGTTCAGCCAAGTCTTCAATTTCTGCCTTACGGGCAAGAAGCGGCGCCAGCGAGAAACCATAGGCTTCGCTGATCTCCCCTCCCCTGTGCTTGCGGGCGTAGCGTTTTCCGTTTGGACTATCTTTACGGATAATGAGACCGGCTTCGACGAGAGCCGAGAGATGCCGGCGCAACGTCTGTTCGGCCATACCATGGGCTCTCAGCGACAATTGCGTATTGGACGGGAAGACGACCAGACCGGCTTCGCTGGAGAGCTCGTTCTTTGGATAGAAACTCAAAAGCGCGTTCAAAACCGCAAGCGATCGATCGGTCACGCCAAGCAATGGTCTTGCTTCACAGACCGAACGATAGAGTTTCCATTTATCGACCGCTTCGGTTTTCCTGTTTTTCTGTGCGGCAAACTGAGTTGCGAGAACGCCAAACGACATCGCTCGCCGCCCAAAGGGCGTCGTTACATGTGTGCTGTCCATGTCTTTCACCTTTCACAAGGCAAAAGAAAATCGCTCACCGAAAAATTCGATGCCAAGACTCTTGACTATGATTCGCGGAAATGAGATTCTTTGGTTGCTTAGATCAAAGAAAGGCTTCCGTGCGGCAACGTTCGGGGGCTTTTTTCTTTTGTAATGCGTCTCCTGTTAGTCGTTCGAGTTAAAAATCACTGCTTGGATCGGTATTCGGCAAACAGCGCCTGCAGATGTTCCAGAACGAATTCGGCAAATTCCGGGGCTTCGTTCTTGTCGATTGAGATGTCCAGCTTGCGGTCGCTCTCAACCACCTTTGCCAATCGACCACCGGTTTCCGACGACCAGACACCGGCTTTTTTTGCCTGGGCCTTGGGCTTCAGGAAATCCAGAAGTGATTTGAATCTGTCTTCGGAGACAAGCGCAGCAACGGAAGGCTCCCTGACATAGGCGCGGGCAGCTTCCTTGACCTGCGACGAGGAAAGCTGATCGGCAAGATCCATCCAGTTACGGCGACCGACGCTGGGCGCGGGACCGATAAGATCGACCAGGTCCTCCGGAATGCGGCCGACGACTGACAGCATGTTGGAAAGATCGCCTTTATGCAGCGACATTGCCGCCATGATCGTATCACGTGGAAACCGCATCTGCAGTTTCTGGGCAAAGCGCGCCTTTTCGATATAGGTGAGATCGCGACGCTCGTTGTTTTCCTGTCCCTGCGCTACGACCAGCTGTTCATCACTAAGATCGCGAACGACGGCCTTGACCGGAATACCAAGGCTCGAGACGGCACGCAGACGGCGATGACCGAAGGCAACCTGATAGCGGCCCGGAAACTCGGGATGCGGGCGCACCAGAATGGGAACCTGCTGTCCCTGCTCGCGAATGGCTTCCACCAGACCTGCATCCGCTTCTTCGGAAGCCGGCATCCGATCCGGTATGAACGAAGGATCAATATCGGCAGGATTGAGTGAAACGATCGTCAGACCCTCGGCTAGCCGCTTTTCGATCTCTTCAGCACGCTTTGCACGTTCAGAAACTTCGTTCAGGGACTGGCCGATCATACCAACCGGTGAGTTGGCAACATCAGTCACCAGATCGGGAGAACCAAGGATGGGCCTGATGCGTGGCCGCGCCCGCTCAGTAGCTACGTCGTTGTTGTCGGTAGATGGTGTACCGAGATTTGCGAAAATCTGCTTTCTGCTCATGCCGCCCTACCCCACGCTTTTTTGATCAGTCCTTCGACTTCAGCGTTTACATTGTTCATGGCTTCCAGCGCGCGATCATAGGTCGAGCGGGTGAACTGGGTTCTCTCGACCTCGAAAAGCGTCTGGTTGGTCAATCCAGCATCGGAGACAGCCGTGCTCTTCAGCATCGGATGATTGAGGACGTTTTCACCGAAGATCGAACGCAGGAAAGCAACCATCTGGTTTTGCGGGCCGTCACTGGGTTCAAACCGGGTGATGAGATAACGCATCCAGTTATAGTCCGATCGCGCACCTGCCCGGCCGATTTCGGCGAGAAGATCGCCGGTCATGGCGAGAAACTGGTTCATGGACATGACGTCCAGCATCTGCGGATGAACGGTGACGAGAACCGAGGTAGCTGCCGTCAATGCCGAAAGTGTCAGGTAACCGAGTTGCGGTGGGCAATCGATCACGACGACGTCATAGAAATTCTGGGCCTGGGCGATTGCCTGACCGATGCGGGCAAAAAACAACGTGTCACCCGGAGCGCGACGCATCAGTGCGCGAGGCGTGTCGTGTTCAAACTCCATGAGCTCCAGATTGCCCGGAACGATGTGAAGGCCGGGAATATAGGTGCCGCGAACGATCTCGGCGATCGGACGACGTTCCTCGTCATAGCGGATCGCGCCATAGAGTGTTTCATTCGGGCCGACATCGATCTCCGGCTGATGACCGAAGAGAGCGGATAAACTGGCCTGCGGATCAAGATCGATTGCGAGAACCCGATAACCGCGCAGCGCCAGATATTGCGCCAGATGCGCTGATGTTGTGGTCTTTCCGGAGCCGCCCTTGAAATTCATGACGGCGATAACCTGGAGTTCTTCGCCGTCACGACGGTGAGGCAGGTAGCGCCGTGTGCCACGTGCGCCCTGATCGAGAAGCTTTCTGATCTCATGCATGTCTTCAACGGAATAGGAGCGGCGGCCTGAGGCCTGTGCTGCGTCAAGTTCCGGACGCTCAGCTGCGATCTGGCGAAGATAAGCCTCGCCAATTCCAATCAGCCGCGCGGTTTCGGCAGGCGAGAAATGTCGCATGCTCTTTTCGGTGTGGGGTGAAAATGTATTTGCATTATGCGCCTGCAATTGGGCTGACAGTGCAGCCGAATGCTGTTGTATAAGGCCCGTCAGGTCGGGGGCCCCTGCAGCACGTCTTGAGTCGGCACTCTGTGTCATTTGTCTTCTTTCGCTCGATATCGCAGTGGCGGTTTTTTTCGAAAAAGGCGGTTTTTTCCGCAACTGAGATATAAGCGCCGATTCTCTTTTCGGCGCAATAGGCTTTTTTCCCGGTTGCGAAAGTGCCGCTAAAGCATTGTGGAAGAATCACATTTGGTTTTTGTGACGGTTTGACGGTTAGCCGCGGCTAACTTCTTTAATATTGGTCGGCGGGAGCGATTGCCGACTATCCGACCGTCGGCGATTCAGACCCTTTGGAGTTAGCCGCGGCAAACTTTCTGCAGCGGATATAGAAATGTTCGACTTTCGGCCAGACGCGGTGAGGAAAAGTGAAGGGTGGACATTCGCAGGCGTTTAATCTCTACTTATTGACTAGAGTATCGTTGGGCCGCGCGCTCCCGGGTGGCTATTCATACGTCGCAGATTGGAGGAATGAATGTCCTATGATGTTGCTCTCGTCGGGTCCGGCTTCGCTGCCATCTGTACTGCCGCCCATCTTCTCTCTTCTCTGCCAGCGAAGGCCTCGATCGTTATTGTTGGAGATGAGTCTGACTTTGGGCGTGGAACGGCCTATCGTACCGAACTACCCTATCACCGGCTGAATGTACCGGCTGGACGCATGAGTGTTTTTCCTGACCGCCCGAATGATTTCATCGACTGGCTGAGGGAAAGCGGGATAGGGGACGATCCGCTACTGTTTGCATCGCGCGGAGACTATGGTCTCTATCTGAGAGACAGATTGGCCACCCTGTTGAGAAGTCGGGAACAGAGGGCGAGGGTAGATTTCATTCGGGCCAAGGCCTCCACCTGTCGCCCGGCCGATGCGGGCGGATTCACCTTCGTGCTCGAAAACGGCGAGACCATGCGGGCGCAAAACGTTGTTCTGTGTGTGGGTGTCGGGGCGGCCAGTTTGCCGGTGCAAACTGTCGCGAATGACGAGGGCAGGGCGCAGCGGATCATCGGTCACTGCTGGCAGCCGGGATGGTTGTCGAAGGTTAAGACGGGCGATCGCATCTGTATTCTCGGTTCCGGGTTGACGATGATTGATCAGGTGCTGACCCTGCGGGGAAAAGGGCACACGGGGCCAATCCATGTTCTGTCTCGTCGCGGGCTTGTGCCGCATCCGCATATCAGCCCCCCTTTGCCTCCCGTCGATCCGATATTACCAGAGGAAACCACTGAGATTAGCCGCCTGTTACAGTCTTTGCGCAAACAGGTGAGGGACGGCGCGCCATGGCGGACGGTGATGGATGGATTGCGGCCGAGAACGCAGTCGCTTTGGCAAGTTCTCACGGTTGCTCAAAGAAGCAGGTTTCTTCGGCATGCCCTGCCATGGTGGAATATTCACCGGCACCGCATCGCGCCGGAGGTTCATACGGCTTTTGAGAAACTGCTTGCGGATGATGTTCTGGAAGTCCACGCGGGTTATCTGAACTCCGTTGAAGAGCAGGATGAAGGTATTAGCCTGCGCTACCGCCGCCGGCATACGCAGATATCGAAAAAGCTGCAGGTGGACTGGGTTGTCAATTGCACCGGTATGGAGCGAGCGGGCATTGGGCATTCGCGCCTTTTGGAAAACATGAGAAATGACGGTGTGCTTTTACTGGATCCTCTGGGTCTCGGCGTTGAGGTGGACGACGAGTCTCGGCTGTTGCGAGCGGATGGACAAAGCTGGCTCGGCCTCTTTGCCGCTGGCGCGCTGACGGCGGGCCGCTTGTGGGAAATAACCGCTGTGCCGGATATTCGCGTACAGGCGCAAAAAATTGCGCAACACGTTACAGGCAGGGTGTCAGCGCAGGGGTAAATTGCTGATATGCAATATCGGAAACATGAACTGTGCTCGAGGCATATTTGTTCGCCGCTGGTCATCTCCGGATTGACCATCCCTGGTGTTAGCCGCGGCAAACTTTCCCAGTTCGCGAATAGCTAACGAACGAACAGTTGTTGATTTCCAAACCTGAAGGCACGGGTCGGAACCACTTGCCTGGAAGTGGTGGATGGGAACCTATCGAATGTTCTTGCAGCAAGAGTTGATTTCTCGAGAATAATGCTAATTCCTGATGTAAGGCCGGATTAGCGATTTCCTGCCGATAATGTCGCGACAGGCGCGTTTCCTCCAGTTTGCTAAATAATTTACATCACTTATGGAATGTTGCAATGAAACCGGCTATAAATTCCGGAAAATGCTATAATGATGAAAATTATTTGCGAGGTTTTGATGGAAAAGCAGAAGCTGGTGAGGTTCGCAACGGCTGATAATCAGGCTGGCGGCCAACGTCGACCATTTGCCAAGGCCGTTCGGGCCGGCGATTTTGTCTATGTTTCCGGGCAGGTGCCGACTATTGACGGGGAAGTGGTGACCGGCGGCATCGTGGCCCAGACCGAGCAGGTTGTGGCCAATATCAAGGATGTTCTGGCGCTTGCCGATTGCACGCTTGCCGATGTGGTGAAGGTTAATGTCTGGCTGGACGATGCCCGCGACTTTTCGAGCTTCAATGCTGTTTTCCAGAAATATTTCATTGATCATCCGCCGGCCCGCTCCACCGTGCAGTCGCCGCTGATGATCGATGCAAAGGTGGAAATGGACGTTATCGCTTATAAGCCTTTGGCTTAACTATCTGATTTTTATGGCTTTGAGAGCATATGATGACCTATCCCTGGCCTGAAGAGGGCACACCACTCGATGCGATTTCAACGCCGATGCCGGTGATCGATGAAGATCGGCTTGCGGCCAATATTCTCAAGGCGCAATCCTATCTCGATGGGCATGGCAAGGCCTTCCGGCCGCACATCAAGACGCACAAGATACCGGCTATCGCCAGGCAACAGCTTCAGGCCGGCGCGATCGGCATCAATTGCCAGAAGGTCAGCGAAGCGGAAATTTTCGCGGATGCCGGCTTCGACGACATCCTGATTACCTTTAATATTCTTGGCGCAGCGAAATTGTCGCGACTAAAGGCGCTGAATGCGCGTATTGGCCGGTTGAGTGTCGTTGCCGACAGCGCCGCGACGATTGCTGGCCTTGCTGGCACATTTGATGCGGAAAAGCCGCTCGCCGTGCTTGTCGAATGCGATACCGGCGGAAAGCGCTGTGGCGTGCAGACGCCGGAAGCCGCCCTGGTGCTTGCAGAAAAGATCGATACGGCTCCGGGTCTCGTTTTCAAAGGCATTTTGACCTATCCGGCACCGGGCGGCGCTGAAAAGGTCGAGAGTTTCATTCGCGAGACAATGGCGCTGCTGGCGGCGAAAAGCATCGAATGCCCTGTGCGCTCCAGCGGCGGTTCACCGGATTTTTACGCCGCACACCTCGTGCCTTCGGCAACCGAACACCGGGCGGGCACCTATGTCTATAATGACCGTGCCATGCTGCGCGCCGGTCATTGTGCGGCTGGTGATCTGGCAATGCATGTTCTTGCCACTGTTGTGTCGCGGCCCACACCCGATCGGGCCGTGCTCGATTGCGGTTCCAAGGCTTTGACCTCCGATCTTCTTGGTTTCAGCGATTACGGGCTGATCGAAGGTTATGAGGGCGCAAAAATCATCTCGCTTTCGGAAGAACATGCAGTTGTCGATCTATCCGGGTGCACGTCCGGCAGGCCGGAAATCGGTGATGTGGTCAAGGTCGTGCCGAACCATACCTGCGTCGTCAGCAACCTTTTTGACAGGATGGTGTTTCATCGAAACGGCCTTGTGACCCGGGTTGAAGACGTGGCCGCACGTGGTACCGTCTGGTAAGATTACCCGGCTAATCACATTAAGAGACAGAAAACTGCCTAAAGCAGTCCCGGTAACGAGAAATACAAAAATGCGTATATTCACGGCGTCGCTCGCCACCGAAACCAATACGTTTTCGCCCGTCCCGACGGATATGGATGCTTTTCGCGCGGCTTTTTATGCCGGGCCGGGCGAACATCCGGAAACGCCGACGCTCTGCTCTTCGCCGGTGCCAATCCTGCGGCGTCGCGGCAAGGCGGAAGGGTTCACGGTGATTGAGGGCACGTCCTGCTGGGCGGAGCCTGCAGGTCTCATCCAGCGCCAGACTTATGAAACGCTGCGCGATACTATCCTTGCGGAGCTCCGGGAAGCACTGCCGGTTGATGCGGTCGTTCTTGGTCTTCACGGCGCAATGGTGGCGCAGGGTTATGATGATCCGGAAGGTGATTTTCTGTCGCGCGTGCGCGCAATGGTCGGGCCCGACGTGTTGATCGCGGCGGAATTTGACCCACACAGCCATCTGACGGCGCTGCGAGTTAAAAATCTCGACCTCATGGCGACGTTCCTGGAGTTTCCCCACACCGATTTCGAAGAACGCGGCGAGCATGTCGTTGAACTGGCGCTGCGTACCCTGCGTGGTGAGATCGAGCCGGTCATTTCCACGTTCGATTGCCGCATGATCACCATTTATCCGACCAGCCGCGAGCCGATGCGGTCTTATGTGGACCGTTTGAAGGCGATGGAAGGCAAGGACGGCATCCTGTCGATTTCGGTCATCCACGGTTTCATGGCGGGCGATGTGCCGGATATGGGCACGCGGATTGTCGTCGTTACAGATGGAGACCGGGAGAAGGGCGATGCGCTGGCCGAAAAGCTCGGCCATGAACTTTATGCCATGCGCAAAGTAACCGCCATGCCCATGCTGGATACGGAGTCAGGCCTCGACAAGGCACTTGCCATTCGCAGCAGCAATCCGGACAAGCCGGTGGTGGTGTCGGATATTTGGGACAATCCGGGAGGTGGCGTTGCGGGTGATGCCACCTATATCCTGCGGCGTATGGTGGAGCGCGGCATGGATAATATCGGCGTCGCGACGATCTGGGATCCCATTGCGGTCTCTTTCTGTCACGCCGCGGGCGAGGGGGCAGAGATCGATCTGCGCATCGGCGGCAAATCCAGCCCCGAGGGCGGTGAGCCGCTCGACTTCCGCATAAAAGTGATGCGCACCGTTGAGGCCGGCTGGCAAAGTTTCCGCAACAGCCGCGTCACGCTTGGCCGCGCTGCGGTTGTCCGGCCGGTTGGCACAGAGATCGATATCATCCTCATCACCAGTCGCACCCAAACTTATGAGCCGGATATCTTTTCCAATCTCGGGATCGATTTCGCTAAAAAAGACGTCCTGTTGGTCAAGTCAACCAATCACTTCCATGCGGGTTTTGCGCCGGTCGCCTCGGAGATCGTCTATATCGCGGCACCGACCTCTTATCCGACCGATCCGGCTAAAACCGCTTATCGCAAAGCGAGCCTCAAGCTCTGGCCACGTGTGGCCGATCCGCTGGGTCTGGACTAGGACTTTTCCAGTAAAAGCGGAATTGCCCCAGGCGTACGGTCGCTTCAGAGGGGCTGAAGTGTGATGAGGAAAAACGCGCCCGTATTTTGATCGGGCTCGACAGTGAAAGGCCGACTGTTTTCGATCAACAGGCTGTCCAGCCGATCGAGATTGGCTTTTTCATCGCCGCTGGAGACCACAAGCGCATCGAGCGCGAGGACGAGTGTCGTGACACCCTCTGCTGTCGCGGAAAATGTGCCGGAGCGCTTTTGCACGGCATGGCGGAAAGCCGAGCGGCGGGTCATGACGTTCAGATCGACGATCGGGCCGCCGGGCAATGTCGCATTGACAGGAACATCCGCCGAAAAGGGCAGGGGAGCACTCTCCATCGTCAGCAGCAGTGGCTCGTTGGCTGCGATCGCAAGCGCCATGCCATTGCCCTGAAGAATGGACAGGGTGCGGTCGATGCCGGGAAAAATCGAAAATGGTCCGTCGCTTGCAACCGTCGCCATGCTGATTCGCCAATCGAAATCATTCACGGAGGCGGCTGGCGGGAAGATGGCGATTTCTACGGTTTCGCCACCGCCATTTTTCCAGGGCATGCGTTTGTAATCGCTTGCGCGCAACAGGGTCATGATTTTCCAACTCCGCACGGTGCTGGCCGGAAACGCCTTCCGCATTTCCGGCCAAACACGAATCAATTGCCGAGAATGCCAGGCAGGCGCAAGCCCTGCTCCTTGGCGCAATCCACGGCGATCTCATAACCGGCATCGGCATGGCGCATGACACCGGTTGCCGGGTCGTTCCAGAGCACACGCTCAAGCCGGCGAGCGGCATCGTCGGTGCCATCGGCGCAGATGACCATGCCGGAATGCTGGGAAAAGCCCATGCCGACACCGCCGCCATGGTGCAGCGAAACCCAGGTCGCGCCGGAAGCGGTGTTGAGCAACGCGTTGAGCAGCGGCCAGTCGGATACCGCATCCGAACCATCCTTCATGGCTTCGGTTTCGCGGTTGGGCGAGGCGACGGAACCGCTGTCGAGATGGTCGCGGCCTATGACAACAGGCGCCTTCAGCTCGCCGTTCTTCACCATTTCGTTGAAGGCAAGGCCAAGACGATGGCGATCACCAAGCCCGACCCAGCAGATGCGCGCCGGCAGGCCCTGAAACGCGATGCGCTCGCGTGCCATATCCAGCCAGTTATGCAGGTGCTTGTTGTCAGGCAGCAGTTCCTTCACCTTGGCGTCGGTCTTGTAGATGTCTTCCGGATCGCCCGAAAGTGCCGCCCAACGGAACGGGCCGATACCGCGGCAAAACAGCGGACGGATATAGGCCGGAACGAAACCGGGGAAGGCGAAGGCGTCTTCAAGACCCTCATCCTTGGCGACCTGGCGGATATTATTGCCGTAATCGAGGGTCGGAACACCGGCGTTCCAGAAATCGACCATTGCCTGCACATGCACCTTCATCGAGGCGCGGGCGGCAGCGGAAACGGCCTTCGGGTCGCTTTCCTGCTTGGCGCGCCATTCGGCAACTGTCCAGCCGGCCGGCAGATAACCGTGGATCGGATCATGCGCCGAGGTCTGGTCGGTGACCATGTCGGGGCGAATGCCACGGCGAAACAGTTCAGGGAAGATTTCTGCCGCATTGCCGATCAGGCCGACGGATTTTGCTTCGCCTGCCTTGGTCCATTGGTCGATGAGTGCCAGCGCCTCATCCAGTGTGTGTGCCTTTGCATCGACATAACGGGTGCGCAGACGGAAATCGACGCGGGTTTCATCGCATTCGACGGCTAGGCAGCAGGCGCCTGCCATGACGGCGGCCAGCGGCTGTGCGCCGCCCATGCCGCCAAGACCGCCGGTGAGGATCCATTTGCCCTTGAGGTTGCCGCCATAGTGCTGGCGGCCGGCCTCGACGAAGGTCTCATAAGTACCCTGCACGATGCCCTGCGTGCCGATGTAAATCCACGAACCGGCCGTCATCTGGCCGTACATGGCGAGCCCCTTCTTATCCAGCTCGTTGAAATGGTCCCAGTTGGCCCAATGCGGCACGAGATTGGAATTGGCGATCAAAACCCGCGGCGCATCCTTGTGGGTGCGAAATACGCCAACCGGTTTGCCAGACTGCACGATGAGGGTTTCGTCCTCGGTCAGATCCTTCAGCGTCGCGACGATGCGGTCGAAATCTTCCCAGGTGCGGGCGGCGCGGCCGATGCCGCCATAAACCACCAGTTCATGCGGCCGCTCGGCGACATCAGGGTCGAGATTGTTCATCAGCATGCGCAGCGGCGCTTCCGTCATCCAGCTTTTGGCGTTCAGCTCATTGCCCTGCGGCGCGCGGACTTCGCGAATATTGTGGCGCGGATTATCCATGTGATTTCCCCTTATCGTTGCGTCTCGAGCGCGAAATTTTCCATACGCGTGAGAATGGTTTTGAGATGGTTGCGCAGGCGTTCCGCCTTTTGCGCGTCATAGGCGAAAGGCGGTACCTCACTTGCGAGATGGGTGGATTGCGCCAACTCCATCTGGATAGCGTGCACGCTGGCTTCCGGTTTTCCATAATGCCGGGTCGTCCAGCCGCCCTTGAAGCGGCCGTTCAGAATGCTGTCGTAACCCTCTGCGGCTGCGGTCACTTCCACGGCAATCTGTTCGATGGCCGGGTCGCAGGTCTTGCCCATATCCGTGCCGATGTTGAAATCCGGCAGCTTACCCTCGAACAGAAAGGGGATATGCGAGCGGATCGAATGGCAATCATAGAGAATGGCGATGCCGTGAATGGCCTTCACCCGCTCGATTTCCGCGGCTAGGGCTGCATGATAGGGCGCGTGGAAGTTTTCCAGCCGATAGGCGATATCAGCGTCATCCGGTTGCTGCCCCTCGTTCCAGATGGGCTTGCCGTCGAAATCGGTTTCCGGAACCAGTCCCGTCGTGTTCTGGCCCGGATAAAGGCTCACTCCGGCCGGGTCGCGGTTGGCATCGATGACGTAGCGGTGGAAGGTCGCCCTTACGGTTGTCGCGTTATCGAGAAGCCCTTCATAGAGTTCATGGATATGCCAGTCGGTATCGGCGAGAATCCTGCCGTTATCGTTGAGGCGATCCCAAATCGCAGCCGGCACATCCGTACCGGTGTGAGGCAGCCCGAGAATGATCGGCGAGGTGCCTTGGTGAAGCGAGAAAGGGGCGTTCATTGGTTACCCCCCTCTGCCCTGCCGGGCATCTCCCCCTCAAGGGGGGAGATCGGCAAGCGGATAGCACCTTGCCTAGGGAACGAGCGGACGCGGCATGTGATCCCCCCCCTTGAGGGGGAGATGCCCGGCAGGGCAGAGGGGGCTAGCCCCAACGCACCGGAGGAAAACAATTGGCTTGTCATCTCAAACCTCCAGCTTCGGCAGAATGCCATCCGATATTACGGAGACCAGAGCGCCGGTAGCAATCAGCTCCGCTGCCGCCTTCAGATCCGGCGCCATATAACGGTCCTCTTCCAGCGAGGGGATTGATGCACGCAGCACGGCAATCGCCTTTTGCAGTTCCGGGCTGGTTTTCAGCGGTCCACGCAACTCCACGCCCTGGATGGCGGAAAGGGCTTCAATCCCAAGGATGGCGAAGAGATTTTCGGTCATTGGCAGCAGGCGACGAGCACCATGGCAGGCCATGGACACGTGGTCTTCCTGATTGGCGGAGGTCGGTGTGGAATCCACCGAGGCCGGATGCGCCATCTGCTTGTTCTCGCTCATCAGCGCTGCGGACGTCACTTCGGCGATCATCAGGCCGGAATTCAGACCCGGCTTTTTGGAAAGAAAGGCGGGCAGACCGTAGGAAAGGGCCGGATCGACCAGTAGTGCCACGCGTCGCTGGGCGATCGCGCCGATTTCGCAGATGGCAAGTGCCGTCTGGTCGGCGGCAAAGGCCACTGGTTCGGCGTGGAAATTGCCGCCGGATACGACGGAATTGTCTGATAGCACCAGCGGATTGTCGGTCACCGCATTGGCTTCGATTTCCAGTGTGCGTGCCACCTGCCGTAGAAGATCAAGGCAGGCGCCATCCACCTGCGGTTGGCAGCGAATGCAATAGGGATCCTGCACCCGCTCGTCACCCTCGATATGGCTGACGCGGATTTCCGAACCTTCCAGCAGATTACGCAACGCCGCACCGGCATCAATCTGGCCCTTGTGGCCGCGCAGGGTGTGAATATCAGGATGGAAAGGAGCCGACGAACCCATGGCGGCATCGGTAGAAAGTGCGCCGGTAATCAATGCGGCCTGTGCGGCGCGATGGGCACGGAAAAGACCGGCCAGCGCCAGCGCCGTCGAGGTCTGCGTGCCATTGATCAGCGCCAGGCCTTCCTTGGCGGCGAGAACGACCGGTGTCAGCCCGGCTTTCGCAAGCGCTTCGCCGGCGGGCAGAAGCGTGCTTTGATAAAAAGCCTCGCCTTCGCCCATCATCACGGCGGCCATATGGGCGAGCGGCGCAAGATCGCCGGAGGCGCCGACCGAGCCCTTTTCCGGGATGACCGGGATGACGCCCTTTTCCAGCATGGCCTCGATCAGCCGCACCAGTTCCAGCCGTACACCGGAGGCGCCGCGGCCGAGTGAAATCAGCTTCAGCGCCATGATCAGCCGCACGACATTTTCAGGAAGCGGAGCGCCCACACCGCAGCAATGCGACAGGATAAGGTTCCGCTGCAGTGTCGCCACATCGGCCGCATCGATCTTGATGGAAGCGAGTTTTCCGAAACCGGTATTGATTCCATAGACAGGCGCGTTGCCAGCGGCGATCTCCGCTATGCGCGCCGCCGCCTTTTTTATGCCCGCGTCGAATGAGGGGTCGAGCTTCGCAGCGCCATTGTTCCAGTAGATATCGGCGAGGTTGGCAAGGGCTACATTGCCGGGGTGAAGCGTGATGGTCTTCATGGTCATGACGAAACCTTCTGTCCCTTGAAAATGCGGGCATGGAGCGGGTTGAAACCGATGCGGTAGACAAGCTCGGCCGGGCGCTCGATATCCCAGATAGTGAAGTCGGCGGATTTGCCGGCCTCCAGCGTGCCGGTTTCCGCAAGCAGGCCAAGCGCCTTGGCGGCATTGCGCGTCGTCGCCGCAAGGCACTCTTCCACGGTCATGCGGAAAAGCGTGGCACCCATATTCATGGTCAAAAGCAGCGAAGTCAGCGGTGAAGTGCCGGGATTGCAATCCGTCGCCAGCGCGATTATCGCGCCCGCATCGCGCAGGGCCTGAACCGGCGGGGCCTGTTTTTCCCGGAGCGCATAAAAGGCGCCGGGCAAAAGCACGGCCACGGTTCCCGCTTTCGCCAGCGCCTTTGCGCCTGTCTCATCCAGATATTCCAGATGATCGGCCGAAAGTGCGCCATAGGAGGCGGCAAGCTTTGCCCCGCCAAGATCGGAAAGCTGCTCGGCATGCAATTTGACGGGAAGACCAAGCTGCCGGGCTTTTTCGAAGACGCGGGTGATCTCCTCGACGGAGAAGGCGATACCTTCGCAAAAGCCGTCCACCGCATCCACCAGCCCTTCGGCATGGGCTCTTTCCAGCCCCGGCAGAACGACATCGGTAACGTAAGCGGCGTTGCGGCCCTTATACTCGGCGGGCGTCGCATGGGCTGCCAGATAGCTGGTGACGATCCGCACCGGCCGCAGCGTTTCAAGCCTGCGGGCAACACGCAGCATTTTCAGTTCAGTCTCTATATCGAGACCATAACCGGATTTGATTTCAATGGTGGAGATGCCCTCGGCCAGCAGCGTGTCGAGACGTGGCAATGCCTGAGCCACCAGAGCGTCTTCCGAAACGGCGCGCGTATCGCGCACCGAAGAAACGATGCCGCCGCCCGCCTTGGCGATCTCTTCATAGGTCGCGCCATTCAGCCGCATTTCGAATTCCATCGCCCGGTTGCCACCGAAGACGAGATGAGTATGGCAGTCGATCAAGGAGGGGGTGACCCAGCGGCCACTGCAATCGGTGATCTCATCGGCTGTGGCCAGATCGACAGGCAGATCTTTTTCCGAGCCGGCAAAGGCGATGCGGCCGCCGCGCACGGCAATAACGGCATTTTCGACCGTACCAATGCCTTGCATGGCTGGATCAAAAGTCGCCAGCCGGGCGTTGCGCCACAAGGTCGTGGTGTCTGCCGCTGCCGTTCCCTTTACGGATTTGTTCCCGGGCATTTGCTTTTCGCCTTTCCTTTATGACTTAAATGTATATACATAATAATCGGCTTGGCAAGCCGCAATTTCATGTCTGAAATGGCCTTGCCCATAACGAAAAGAGGAGAGGGTGGCATGACGGCAATTCACGCGGGCACAGCACTGATGGCCGGGGGATGGGTGCAGGACGTTCGCATTGTTTGCGATGGTGGCGTTGTTTCATCGGTCGAAACCGGCGTTTCCCCTCAGCCGCAGGATGAACGCCATGCCGTCATCGTTCCGGCCATGCCCAATCTCCACAGCCATGCCTTTCAGCGGGCCATGGCCGGGCTTGCCGAAATTCGCGGGCCGGCCGATGACAGTTTCTGGAGCTGGCGCACGGTCATGTATAAATTCGCGCTCTCCATGACGCCTGACCAT
>NZ_JAULSF010000002.1:1730000-2060000 GCF_030518355.1 Agrobacterium sp. V1 | reverse complement strand
AATTAAGGGCATTTGGTGGATGCCTTGGCATGCACAGGCGAAGAAGGACGTGATACGCTGCGAAAAGCCGTGGGGAGCTGCGAATAAGCTTTGATCCATGGATCTCCGAATGGGGCAACCCACCTTAAATGCTTGGAAAATCCAGTCTGTTTTAACGAACGGCCTGGGTTTCCAAGCATTGTGATAAGGTATCTTACTTTCGAATACATAGGGGTAAGAAGCGAACGCAGGGAACTGAAACATCTAAGTACCTGCAGGAAAGGACATCAACCGAGACTCCGCAAGTAGTGGCGAGCGAACGCGGACCAGGCCAGTGGCAATGATGAATAAAGCGGAACGATCTGGAAAGGTCGGCCATAGAGGGTGATAGCCCCTTACGCGTAGAACAGTCATTGTCCTTGAGTAGGGCGGGACACGTGAAATCCTGTCTGAACATGGGGAGACCACTCTCCAAGCCTAAGTACTCGTGCATGACCGATAGCGAACAAGTACCGTGAGGGAAAGGTGAAAAGCACCCCGACGAGGGGAGTGAAATAGAACCTGAAACCGGATGCCTACAAACAGTCGGAGCCCGCAAGGGTGACGGCGTACCTTTTGTATAATGGGTCAACGACTTAGTGTAACTAGCAAGCTTAAGCCGGTAGGTGTAGGCGCAGCGAAAGCGAGTCTGAATAGGGCGATTGAGTTAGTTGCATTAGACCCGAAACCGAGTGATCTAGCCATGAGCAGGCTGAAGGTTGGGTAACACCAACTGGAGGGCCGAACCCGTATCTGTTGCAATAGATTGGGATGACTTGTGGCTAGGGGTGAAAGGCCAATCAAACTCGGAAATAGCTGGTTCTCCGCGAAATCTATTTAGGTAGAGCGTCGACCGAATACCCTCGGGGGTAGAGCACTGGATGGGCTATGGGGACTCACCGTCTTACTGATCCTAACCAAACTCCGAATACCGAGGAGTACTAGTCGGCAGACACACGGCGGGTGCTAACGTCCGTCGTGAAAAGGGCAACAACCCTGACCTCCAGCTAAGGTCCCCAAGTCATGGCTAAGTGGGAAAGGATGTGAGGATCCCAAAACAACCAGGATGTTGGCTTAGAAGCAGCCATCATTTAAAGAAAGCGTAACAGCTCACTGGTCTAAATAAGGGTCTTTGCGCCGAAAATGTAACGGGGCTAAAGCCATGCACCGAAGCTGAGGATATGCCGTAAGGCATGTGGTAGCGGAGCGTTCCGTAAGTCTGTGAAGGCGGACCCGTGAGGGCTGCTGGAGATATCGGAAGTGCGAATGTTGACATGAGTAACGATAAAGGGAGTGAGAGACTCCCTCGCCGAAAGACCAAGGGTTCCTGCTTAAAGTTAATCTGAGCAGGGTTAGCCGGCCCCTAAGACGAGGCGGACACGCGTAGTCGATGGGAACCACGTTAATATTCGTGGGCCTGGTGGTAGTGACGGATCTCGTGTGTTGTACATTCTTATTGGATTGAATGTGCGGCGAAGAGGTTCCAGGAAATAGCTCCACCGTATAGACCGTACCCGAAACCGACACAGGTGGTCAGGTAGAGTATACCAAGGCGCTTGAGAGAACTATGTTGAAGGAACTCGGCAAATTGCACGCGTAACTTCGGAAGAAGCGTGACCCCATTTTAGGCAACTATGATGGGGTGGCACAGACCAGGGGGTAGCGACTGTTTATCAAAAACACAGGGCTCTGCGAAGTAGCAATACGACGTATAGGGTCTGACGCCTGCCCGGTGCTGGAAGGTTAAAGGGAGGGGTGCAAGCTCTGAACTGAAGCCCCAGTAAACGGCGGCCGTAACTATAACGGTCCTAAGGTAGCGAAATTCCTTGTCGGGTAAGTTCCGACCTGCACGAATGGCGTAACGACTTCCCCGCTGTCTCCAACATAGACTCAGTGAAATTGAATTCCCCGTGAAGATGCGGGGTTCCTGCGGTCAGACGGAAAGACCCCGTGCACCTTTACTATAGCTTTACACTGGCATTCGCCAAGGCATGTGTAGGATAGGTGGTAGGCTTTGAAGCAGGGACGCCAGTTCTTGTGGAGCCATCCTTGAAATACCACCCTTATCTTCGTGGATGTCTAACCGCGGTCCGTTATCCGGATCCGGGACAGTGTATGGTGGGTAGTTTGACTGGGGCGGTCGCCTCCGAAAGAGTAACGGAGGCGCGCGATGGTGGGCTCAGACCGGTCGGAAATCGGTCGTCGAGTGCAATGGCATAAGCCCGCCTGACTGCGAGACTGACAAGTCGAGCAGAGACGAAAGTCGGTCATAGTGATCCGGTGGTCCCGTGTGGAAGGGCCATCGCTCAACGGATAAAAGGTACGCCGGGGATAACAGGCTGATGACCCCCAAGAGTCCATATCGACGGGGTTGTTTGGCACCTCGATGTCGACTCATCGCATCCTGGGGCTGGAGCAGGTCCCAAGGGTATGGCTGTTCGCCATTTAAAGCGGTACGTGAGTTGGGTTCAGAACGTCGTGAGACAGTTCGGTCCCTATCTGCCGTGGGTGTAGGAATATTGACAGGATCTGTCCCTAGTACGAGAGGACCGGGATGGACGTATCTCTGGTGGATCTGTTGTCCTGCCAAGGGCATAGCAGAGTAGCTATATACGGAATGGATAACCGCTGAAGGCATCTAAGCGGGAAACCAACCTGAAAACGAGTGTTCCCTATCAGAGCCGTGGAAGACGACCACGTTGATAGGACGGGTGTGGAAGCATGGCAACATGTGAAGCTTACCGTTACTAATAGCTCGATCGACTTCTTCGTTCCCATTGTTCATGCTCATCGAACGCAGTTCGATGATCTGTTCTGTCCTGACGCCCGAAGGGCTCCGGACGGAGCCGCGCCACAGGGCGCGACGACCTCTGGTCTGTATGGCTGCCATGCTCAACCTCGAGCAAAGGTGGAATACGGATCGGTCACGGAAAGACGTGTTAAATTAAATAGGGCCTTGAGCTCTCCAGCTTCTCGAAACAGCAGTTTCCATGTGAAAACATGGAGCATGTTGCGTTTTGCCGACCTGGTGGTTATCGCGGGGCGGCTGCACCCGTTCCCATTCCGAACACGGCCGTGAAACGCCCCAGCGCCAATGGTACTCCGTCTCAAGACGCGGGAGAGTAGGTCGCTGCCAGGTCTGCAAAACGCAACATCTAATCTTCTCATTCACATTCTTCGGCCCAGCCGATAAAAAAAGGGCCGCTCAAGCGGCCTTTCGTCGTTTAAGACCAGAATAAAAAAAAGACGCCTCGTGCGTCCCTTAAAGGAGACAAATCGCCTTCGGCAATTTGCTCCGGCACCAAGCATAACCGCCATGCGGTTACGCTCTCGCGACAAGTTCTGCGAACTTGCGCTGGTAACGCGGGGTGGAGCAGCCCGGTAGCTCGTCAGGCTCATAACCTGAAGGCCGCAGGTTCAAATCCTGCCCCCGCAACCAAATCCCCTCAAAGACGACAATACAATAAAATACCCTCCCGCCGCGGAGGGCTTTTGCGTTCCAAGCACTCAAATACCCATGCGTCAACTGAAACGCGCCGCCATGACATGTGGTCGAGGCATATACAACGTGGCAGTATGCCAACGCCGCTTCTCGATAGGCCGGATGCGTCAAGGCCAAATGCTGCCCTATATATGCGCAATTGGTCGCGTGCCCCCGTAGATGCTCTTAAAAGAGGAAACAGCTAGGATATGAGTATTGCTCAGTGGTAGCTTAGGGATAGTGAATAATTATATCCAATAAAAACTCGTCACGACTAATACGGCTTTATAAAGTAATTTAATTTGTGTAATTATGGATTGTCTATAAATCTGAATAGATTGCCTCTGCCATTGATAAGTATTCCTTATCGAACGTGACAATGATTGTATATTGAGGGCATTGGGGAGTTGTTTGAGCATAAATAACTCTGTTTTCACAAATCCGATTGTATGGGTATTCACGTGAAGCCCGGCGGGGATATTGCCAAAAGAGGTATTCAGATTTCTCAACCGCGTGCCCTTTGGAATGCCAGGTTATCCTACCCACCCAATTCAAGGCAGATCTAGATGTTCAACTCAATTGTTACCGTCGAACAAGCGGCAGATCTGCTGCGCCCTCACCGCACGAAAGCTATCCGACTTGAGCGCGTCTGGCCCCCGCATCAAAAGACAAGTCTCCTGTCGCAGATTGGGGGAAGCCCCAATTTCCCACCGGACTGGAGCTGGCCGAAGATCGACTTTCCAGACTCGACGTCAGCCTCGCTCGACTTCTTGGCCCAGATAAACCTCGAAGAACTTCCAGACATGGAAGACCGGGACCTCTTACCCAGGGAAGGCATGCTTTACTTCTTTGCGCTGTCCCTATCGCACGAGCCTCTGCAGACATTTGGCAGCGATGCGTGGCGCGTTCTCTACTATCCTCACGCTCCCGATGGTCTTCCGGTCAGGGATGCGCCTGATGATGCCGGATGGGCAAAGGATTACATGTATTATAGCCGCATGCCCGGTTGGGAATATCGTGAGCCAGGAGCAAGCCCGGCATCGCTCTTCCCGAAATGCCCGATCCGTTTTGCGATCGCTGAGCTCTGGGCAGAACCGGAATTTACAGGTCCTGACGATCCAGCGTTGGGGCCGTTCGCCGCGACTTTGCTCAGCCAACAGATGGTCTGGGAACCTGAACCTCTCGGACTTACTGATCGACTTATGAACCTCGCCAGGCGGTTTGGGAGGCCGGGGAATTTAAAGGTGCCTGCCGCTTCTACGCGCAGGAATAGCGTCGATTTGCGTGAGATGAAAATGAAAATGCTCGTTCGGGACTGTCTAACGCTGGTCATGCGTGATGAGGATCGTGGAGGTTACGATCAGGATAAAGTCTTGGAGGACATCAGCCTCCCTTATCGTGCCGATGACGCCATCCTGCTTTTGAATGCGGTCCGCAACGATTGGCTCGAGAACGTCATGCCCATCAAGACCGTGTTGAATAGCGAAGGTAAATATTCTGACGATCTGTTGCTGCGCTATGAGGCCTGGAGAGCTCAAGCAGTTGATCTCACGCAGACACTTGTCGCAATCGGCAGGCAAACGAAATTGTCCGACGAGCAACGCGAGAGGGTCAACGATGTGCTGAAGCAACATGGGCAACTCCGAAAGGAGGCGACCTCTTGCGGTCTCATCCCATATAACCATTTGGCTCTGCGAGCATCTCTTCAGCCGCTGATGACCGCCTTCCCTGATATCGCCAATGAGGAAACGGAGCTCCTTGCGAGCTACGATCCCGCGCGCGATCCGCTCCTGAATGGCCCGGCCGCTCATCTGATGCTAAGCAAAGTCGGCGGCATCCAGTCCGATTTGGACCCTGATGAGGTCTTGCTCCTTCAGCTGGCAAGCGACTGCGATGGACCGCGCTGGAAATGGTGGGACCTCGGCGTTCTGAGATTCTCAATTAAGAAGGATGCACTTGCGGCAATGCGCTTCGATCTGGCGCAAGCGGAAATAGAGGGTCACTGAATGGCAACGTAAACTTAACGGGATGTGGAATCCGCTGTGCGATGAGGGGGCATGACAGATCGAGATCCTCTCTACCGTCGGTATCGCTATCCCGCTGAGGTCATTGCTCACGCTGTGTGGCTGTATTTCCGTTTCCCTCTCAGTCTGCGAATGGTGGAGGACCTGCTGGCAGCGCGTGGGATCATCGTCTCACATCAAACGATCCGGCTTTGGGCGGAGAAATTCGGGCGAACCTTCGCCAACGAGATCCGTCGACGCTCGTCCGGTCGGCTTGGTGACAAATGGCATCTCGATGAGGCCGTCGTTTCGATCCGGGGCAAGAAGCACTGGCTGTGGCGCGCCGTTGATCAGGACGGTTTTGTCCTGGAGGTGCTCGTGCAAAATCGCCGCAACGCCAAGGCGGCCAAGCGCCTGATGCGTAAGCTGTTGAAGAGCCAGGGCCGAGCACCGAGAGTGATGATCACCGACAAGCTTCGCTCTTACGACGCAGCAAAGCGTGACATCATGCCGGCTGTCGAGCACCGCTCGCATAAGGGCCTGAACAATCGGGCGGAGAACTCTCATCAGCCGATCCGACGGCGTGAGCGGATCATGAAACGCTTCAAGTCACAGCGACATCTACAACGTTTCGTATCGATCCACGACCCGATTGCCAACCTGTTCCACATCCCACAACACGACATCCCCTCCAGCCATCATCGCGAACTGCGTTTGGAGGCGTGGAACCTGTGGGCGAAAATTGCAAGAGCATGACCGACGAACTCCACCGGCGCCATGAATTGCCCTATTTGCCTTTAAGTTTACGATGCCCATTCCCGGTTAGCTATTCGATTTACTGCCGAGAGGCAGACACAGTGGCGTGCCATCGGCGGGATGCGGAATGACCATCGCCTCGACGCCGAAAATGGCGTTGATGAGGTGTGGGGTCAGCAGGGCGGAAGGGCTGCCTGTGGCGAGTATGCCGCCATCTGCAAGGGCAACCAGGTGGTCGGCATATTGCGCAGCGTGGTTGAGGTCATGCACAACCATGACGATCGTTCGGCCTTCGTCTGTGTTCAGCTTTCTCAGGAGGTCGAGAATTTCCAGCTGATGGGCGATGTCGAGATAGGTCGTCGGCTCATCGAGCAGGAGGAGCGGAGTCTCCTGCGCCAGCGCCATGGCAATCCAGGCGCGCTGCCTTTGACCACCCGACAGCCGATCGAGCTCGCGCTCGGTAAGCTCAAGAAGGCCGGTGGAGGCCAGTGCCTGTTCGACAATCTCTTCGTCGTGCCGGCTTGGGCGCGACAGGATGCCTTTATGCGGATGGCGACCGAAACGGCAGAGTTGTCTGACGGTCAGCCCATCCGGAGATACCGGGCTCTGCGGCAACAGGGCAAGCGATTGTGCAACCGTTCTTGCGGCCATCGTTCTGATTGGTTTGCCATCAAGATAGACCGTGCCGGAGGAGGGGTGAATGACACGCGCCAGCGTGCGCAGCAGTGTCGACTTGCCGCTGCCGTTTGCGCCGATCAGGGCCGTGATTTTCCCGTCCGGTATGGCGAGATCGACATCGTTCAATACAGGGGCGGCGGCATAGCCGACGGTGATTTTTTCGCAGTGAAGGCGTGTCGGGTGGGCATCAGCCATGGCGACCTGTCTCCTTGATCAATAGAAAGACAAGATAGGGACCGCCGATCACAGCGGCGACGATGCCGGCGGGAATTTCATTCGGCAGGGCGATCACCCGGCCGATCAGATCTGCCGAAGAAAGGGCAAGGGCGCCGACAAGGGCGCTTGCCGGCACAAGATGGCGTGCGCGGCTGCCGACGAGAATGCGTGCGGCATGCGGTGCGATGAGCCCCAGAAACCCCATGCTTCCAACAGCCGCGACGCCACCGGCGCACAGGAGAACGGATATGAGGATCAGGCCGCCACGCAGGGCAGGTGGTGAAATTCCGATGCTGATCAGCGTATCGTCACCGAAGCCGCCGGCATCCAGCCGCAGCGCAGAATAGATAACGGCCGGCAGGCAGGCGAGGAGCCAGAGCGAAAGGAAGAGCCCATCGCGTGCCGTGCTGCCATAGACGCTCCCAGCAAGCCAGACCATGGACTGGTCGGCGCGGGAAGGGTGGAGCACCATGATGTATTGCATCAGCGCCTGGGCAAGCATTCCGAGAGCGACGCCCGTCAGCGCGAGCGAGGCAACGCCACCAAAGCGCCGACCGATGAAAAGGAGCGCGGCCGCGCCGAACAGGGCGCCGGCGATCACGCCGAGCGGTACCGACCAGCTCACCCAGGCCGGTGGTGTCGCGAGCCCGGCGAGAAAAGCCCCTAGCCCCGCCCATTTGGTGATGCCGACGACATCCGGGGAGGCGAGTGGATTGCGCAGCGCACCCTGCAGGAAAACGCCGGCAAGGCCGAAGGAGAGACCTGCCAGAAGGGAGACGGCGATCCGCGGCAGACGATATTGCATCACGATGAAGGCGTTTTTACCGCCGCCGAGCGCATCGAGAACCTCGTGAAAACCGAGCGTGACGGCGCCCGCCATGATGCCCAGAAGAGCGATGGCCGCAAGCAGCAGAAAAAGTATGCCGCAGATGCCGATGGCACGCGCGTCTGCCTGTCGCTCCAGCGCGCGGCTCATGCACCCCTCCGGCGGTTGAGCAGCAGAAGAAAGGCTGGAGCGCCGATCAGGGCCGTCACGATGCCAACGGGCAGTTCAGACGGAAAGGCGGCGATGCGGCCGAGAAGATCGGCGGTGTTGAGCAGGAGCGGGCCGCAGAGCAGGGAGAGGGCAAGGACGGTTGCCTGGTCGCTGCCCACGAGACGCCGGACGATATGCGGCACCAGAAGGCCGATGAAACCTATGGGGCCGCTGACGGCGACGGCCGAGCCAGCCAGGACGACGATGAGAACCGCAGCCAGTCCGCCGACGCGCCGCGCATTCTGCCCGAGTGACACGCCGGTGCTTTCATCGAGCGACAGAACGCCGAAATGCCGCCCGGCAACAAGCGCCAATCCGCCACCCACCAGCGAGAACGGGAGGATCGTCCAGACCTTGGACCACTGCGCGCCGTTGACCGAGCCGGCGAGCCAGTAGACGATGTCCTGCGCCGCATTGTTGGCGATCAGGATTGCCTGGACGAGCGCGGACAGCACGAGCTGGATCGAGATGCCGGCAAGGGCGAGTTTCATATCGTTCATCGCCCCGGATACCGAGAGCGCCCACATCGCAAAGCCCACGATGGCAGCGCCCACGAAGGCCGGCCAGACTGTGCCTGCTCCCCGAAGCGCCGGAAAGGCGATCAGGCAGACGACGATGGCAAGCGACGCGCCGGCATTGATGCCGAAGGTCTGCGGCGATGCCAGCGGGTTGCGTGTCAGGGTCTGGATCAGGACACCGGCTACTGCCAGATTGGCGCCGACCAGAACGGCAAGAAGGACGCGCGGCAGGCGGATGTCCCAGACAAGTGCGTTTTCTGGCGACCCGTCGGGAGCCACCAGAAGTCGCAGGGCCGTCATTGGCGGCAATTGCGATACGCCGAAGGCAATCCCGGCGATCACGCTTGCGGCCAGAAGCACGATGAGAAAGGCTGCGATGAGAAGTGGCCGCCGTGTTTTGTTGTCCGGGCCTTTGGAGGCCATCGCCGTCACGATCCCTATTCCGCCCTGTAGACCTTGGCCAGCAGCTCCCGGGCGATCATTTCGGCAGTTCGCAATCCGCGGAACCGGGCGAACTGGTTGCGATCGACCTCGAAGACCATGTTGCTTCGGATTGCCGCGATGTTGGCCCAGGCGGCATTGCCCTTCCATTGGTCAAGCGCGGTACCGCCCGGGTCGGTAGCGACAAGCAGGATGTCGGGATTGACCGCGATCAGCCGCTCAAGGCTGGCCCCGCTCTCCACCGGATCGGAGGACCGGAGGGCGGGCACGAGGCCGAGAGCCTCAAAAACCGAGCCGGTGAAGGATGACGAGGTATGAAGGCTCATCGAATCCGGCGTCGCCACCGCAAGCAGAATGCGTCGCTGTTCACCGGGCGGGATGCGCGCGACCAGTGCGGCGATGGTCTCATCGTGCGCTGCAAGCACCTGCTGGCCCCTGTCGTGTTCGCCGAGGGCGTCGGCAATGGTGGCCACGCTCTCCTTGATGGTCCTGTAGTCACCTTCCCAGCTATTCAGAACGATGGTTGGCGCAATGGCACTCAGCTGGCCATATATGGCGGCGTGCCGTACCTCATCCGCGATGATCAGGTCCGGTGCAAGGGTGCTGACGAGTTCGAGATTGGGTTCAAGCCGAGTGCCGACCGAGGCGTAATCGATGCTCTTGCCCAGCAGCAGCTCGATGCGCTGGCGCTGGTTGTCGTCAGCTATGCCTGCGGGAACGACGCCAACTGCATCGAGAGCCTGCACGAAGGAGAATTCCAGTGCCACGACGCGGCGTGGTCTGCCGACGATTTCCGTCGAGCCAAGCTGATGGGCGATGCTTCTTGGTGCCTCTTCGGCTATGCCGGTTCGTGAAAACATGGCCGACGCGATCGTCGAAAGAAGCAGGATGCCTGTTGTTCTGCGAGTAAAGGTAATCATCGATGGTTCCGGAGAGTGCGGCAGGCCGGTACTATACCGGCCCGCAAATTTTACGCGATCAGAAAGCAACCGAGGCACTGACAAAGAAAGTGCGTGGCTGGCCGACGAACTTGCCGCCGTTGTTGTCAGTTGAGCGTGTGAAATACTCGTTGTCGAAGAGGTTTTTCACGCCGAGTGCGAATTTGGGGGCGTTCTTGTTGTTTTCCGGCTGGTACGCCAAGCGCAGGTTGACGGTGCCATAGCCCGGTATGTCGCCAAGGCGTCCGGTAGAGTCTTCTTCCGTGACATAGGTTGTGCCGCTTCCGGGGGAGCGCTGCTTCGACTGCGCCGTGACATCCGCATTGATGACCCAGTCTTCATATCGGTAGCTTGCGCCGACGGTGCCGAAGTGGCGAGAATAAAAGGGAAGATCTTTCCCCTTGAAATCTCCTGCTTCGTAAACGGCTTCCGTATAGGTGTAGTTCGCATAGACAGAGAGCCCGTCCAGCGACGGGGTGAGGCTGCCGAGATCGTAACGCCCCGCCGCTTCTATGCCCTGGTGGGTGGTTGCGCCGAGATTTGTCCACACGCCTTCACCGACGATGTTGCGGCTGAGCAGCAGTTCCTTGTCGAAATCGATGTAGAAGGCCGTCAATTCCGCGCTCAAGGCATCGCCCTGATAATGCGTGCCGATTTCATATGTCTTGGCCTTTTCAGGATTAAGGCCATCCGTGGTCGAGGCAAGATGGCTATATTGCTGAGGCCCGAAGGAAACGCCGGCATTTCCAAAGACGCTCCAGGCATCATTGATCTGGTAGGCGACGGAGAGCGTGGGCAGCAGTTCGTTCGCGTCGAATTGCGGCGAGCGCGATGCGGTGACGACACCACCGGCGAGGTCATTTACGGTGTTATTGGTGCTGATCATCTCGTAGCGGACGCCGGGCGTGACGGTCCAGTTGCCGAACTGGATCTTGTCGTCGATATAGATGGCGTGTGCCTTGGTGCCGCCCTCGCTGGTCTGGTAGGTGACCATCGGACGCGTATGGGGATTGTAGCCGGGAAGGCGGTCGTAATATGCGGTGCGCGCTGCCACCTCGGAGCTTTCCTCCCATAGATAACGATAGCCGACAGTCACCTCATGCGTGGTGTCGCCGATGTCGAACAGGCGCGAGTAGCGTGGTTCGATGCCGAAATATTCATAGTCGCGCGGTGCCGAAGTCAGACGATAGCGGTTTGCGCTTGCCCCTGTTCCCTGCTGTTCGACGAAGCTGCCGCGGAACGAATTTACATAATAGCCGAGGATCTCGAAGTTGTTTTCGCCATCATTGTGCTGATAGCGCAGCGAGATATCATTACGGCGTCCATTGAACTCGTCGTATTGCCGTGTCGACTGGAATGGGTCTGCCGCATATTCACCCGTTGTCAGGCCCCCTGGCATTTGCCCTTCGCCGCTGTAGTGGTGATATTGCAGGCTCAGCGTGTCCGTATCCGAAAATTCATACTTGCCCTTGAAGATCAGGTCGTCGATATCCGTGCGGTCGTTGCTGTCACGATAGCCGGTGCCATGAATGCCCGAATAGAGAAGTGCGGCCCCAAGCCCGTCATCATTGGTCCCGCCGATAAGGAAACTCGGCGTTGCCTTGGTGCCGCCGCCGAATTCAGCGGAGGAAGACATGCGAACCGTGACGTCATCCGGGATCGGGTGTGTCACGAAATTTATGATTCCACCGACATTCTGCGGTCCATAGCGTACGGAGCCTGCCCCGCGCACCACATCCACGGTATCGACATTGCCTAGCACGAGAGGGAATAGCGACAATTGCGGCTGGCCATAGGGAGCGTAGGACAGCGGTATGCCGTCCATCAACACGGTGGAGCGTGGTGACAGGCGCGAGGTGAGGCCTCGAACACCGAGGTTGAGAGAGACATCGCTGCCGCCGGTGCCGGCACTTTCCTGCACCTGGATGCCGGGAATCTGGTTGAGGGCGTCACGAATGTCGACGGCGCCGCGCTCTTCCAGCTCCGTTTTGTCCATGATGGTGCGAGCGCCGGGGTGCTTCAGCACCTTTTCCTTGTTGGGCTGCTCCAGCCAGTTGCCGGTAATGGTGATGGCTTCTAGGACGGTTTCGCCGCCATTGGCGCTATCCTGCGCGAAAACGCTGGCGGGTGCGAAGGCGACCGAAGCGAGGAGAACGGAATTTGCTAATCTACGGTAGGAAATCATCAGGGCCCCAGACTGAAAGCAGGACAACAAAATTCCTTCCGTGCCGGTACGGCGCGGTAAAGGGATCATCGGTTTGAAATGGTGTGTGGGAGCGGTTGCTTGCGCGCTTCCGCTAGAAAGTGATTTTTCGACTAGATTTCATGAGTGCCCCTCGACGGAAAATACGGGATCGGCCGCTGTCGCCCGCGGTTATGTCGTCACCACTACATTATTGAAGTGTGGATATCAATAAAACATTACTGATATTCTCATCTTTTTGAATGGCTCTTTCGAGATCCGCTATTGCGGTATCTGTTCGCGCAGCCGCGCGAGGCGCTTTCGGCTCTTGAGCGCTCGGTCCTGATTACGTGTAGCAATGCCGTAGGCAAGAATATCGGAGGTGACGACGGCACCGAGCGTCCAGCTTGCAAGTCCTGCCGCGGATCCGACGCATGTCAGCACTGCGGAAGCTCTGTCGCGATAACACTCCGTCAGCTGGACGCCACATACCAGGATGACACGACAGCCGATGTCGCTGACCTGATTGACAATGAGCCGCAATTCGGCTGTGTCGCGGGCGACGTGGAACAGAATGACGACGTCCTCCTGCCGCAGATCAACCAACTCGTTGGCGAGCGAAAAGCCGGATGATCCGGAATGACGGGTTCTCAGCCCGACGCGGCTGAGTGCTGTCGCGCAATGCCTTGCTTCCACCTCGGATCGTCCCATACCCAGGCACCACACGGTATCGGCGGCATCGAGCAACTGGATCGCATTCGCAAGCGAATCGATCTCCAGTTTTTCTTCACAAGAGGTCATGATCTCATGGGCTGTGGAGAAGATGCGTTTTTTGATCCTGCCAAGATCGTCGCCGGTGGCGCGGAACCGCTGCGACAGCCGTTCCGTTGTTGGAACGCTTTTCGCCATGTTGCGGCTGGAGAGCCGCTTGAGTTCCGGCAGGCCGGTGAAGCCTAGCCGTCGCGCCGCACGAATGACCGTTGCGTCGCTCGTACCGCTCTTGGCGGCTATATCTTCCGCGCTTTCGAAGATCAGGACATCGATCGGCGTTGCCAGTAAATATTCGGCAACAGCCAGTTCCGAACGGCTGAGTTTCGATTTGTGCTGCTGAAAGCGGTCCCGCAACACCATATGATTGTCGTCGCTCATGCCATTCCCGTTTTGAAAATGAAGTACTCACGACAAACTAGATAGCTGACAAGCCTTTCCATCGAAACAGGAAATCCGTTCACCGATGAGAATGAGCGGCGAAGGGATGAGCGGGCGCCAGCTTGGATCGCGGCACCCGGCGATTTTCATATCAGTAATCCGAGGCGAAGTTCAGGCGGAAACGCGCAGTCTGAACCGGGCGAGGATATGGTTCTGTCGCAAAATTTTCACTTCTGTTGAGCTAAGTCACCATCAACGTGCGTAATTGATTGAGCTGAATATAGGTGACAATTGATTTCAAAGGTGCTCATTTCCCCAAAAGTGTCATCCTGTATGCTGTTTTCTTCTATGTCCGTTATTCAGTTTCTTATCGCGAGCTTCAGGAAATCATGGCCGAACGCAGCGTAGAGATTGATCATGCAACGTTGAATCGGTGGGTTGTTAAATATTCGCCGCAGATTGCTGCTCAAGCACAAAGACGTAAACGACCAACCCTTGCATCCTGGCGTGTTGATGAGACGGAACAAGTACATCCCGATCAAGCGCTCGTTTCCCGGCAGGTATTCGAGCCGAACATTTTCTGGATGCAACATCTCCGCAATAGCTACGGCTTTCTTTGATTTGACCTACTGCCTCACGTGAGGTCGCACAGACGACGTCGGTTCTTCGTTGTCAGTCAATGCGACTGGCGGCAGAACTTCGGTCCTAACTCGACAAACTGCTCAGAAAGCTCCCCGCTGGATGCCTAGTGAGGAATATTCGCGGAGGGATAAAGCGCCGCGCCAACCTTCTGAGCCGCAGCCGCCAGGCGTTTATCCCTCGTCCACAAGCTTGATCGTCGATCGAGGAGGGTTGAAGTCAACAGATGTGCATCAGTATAGCCGATTCCCATGCTGAATATTGAATAGCCATCAATGACGGTCATTACCTCTGCATGGGTCGCGACTACTGCCTCACGCTGAGCTGCAAGAAATGCTAATACCGCATCCCGATCTCGCAGACTGCCTAGGGCCAGTTCGCCGACAATGAAAGGGTGGCAAAGTAACCGATCATCTCCGATGATTTTGATCAGCTCCGAGTCGCCGTGTCGAAAATGATCAATCCAGATTGAGCTATCGACAAGGATCACTTGCCCACTTCGCTCCGGCGGCGAGGCGCTACCTCGGCCTCGGGCATAGTGCCCCCAAGGGCGATCAGCCGTTTGCCGGATTCGACTCGTACCAAAGTCTCGAGTGCTTGACGCACAAGAGCCGCCGTTTCCTTTGTGCCTGTAAGGGACTTGGCCCGTTCCATGAGATTGTCGTCAAGATTGATAGTAGATCGCATAGCTAGCTCCCAGATGTTGATACGCTCATAGCACCAATTGGTGCGATAATCTACGCCCCTCGATCTGGCCATTGCCACCATGCCTATCGCGGGTCGCTGGTTCGATCCCCTTCAAGGTGTTAACCGGAAAATGTCTGCTCATGCGTTCTATTCCATCAACCGCAACTCAATGTCACTGAGGTAGATAAGCATCTGCCCCTTTGACGATGATATCTTCCTCGCTGAGACACCTGTGCCAGTGCGAATAGAGCACGAAGCGGTGACGGGGAAGCCCGACTTCCTTCTTCAGGTGGCGATGAATGGCACTGAATGCCTTGTGTTCGCATCCACCCCAGAAGAAGGTGTTCTCAGCGCATGCCGGCCACTGAATGGAGCGGATTGCATCCGGAAGCAGCGTCGTTGTGCCTGCAGCCTTGCCGTTGCGATACAACCACCGGATCGAAACATCGCTGGAAGAGCAGAGCGGCAATTCGTCGGCGGGCGTATCGACTTCGATGAAGACATGGCCGGTTGCCGTCGCCGGCAGATATTCGAGAATTCTGGCAATGCCGGGCAATGCGGTTTCGTCGCCGGCGAGAACGTAGAAGTCCGCCAGCCCCGGGCCGTTCGCCGCCGGCCCCAGAATACCGACGACATCGCCTGCCCGTGCATTCATCGCCCACACGGTCGCGGGACCGGGATGAGCATGGAGCGCGAAATCGATTGTGATTGTCTGTCTTGCCGTGTCGATGAAGCGGATCGTATAGACGCGCGTCGGAACCGCATTATTGTCCGGCCAGACGACATGCCCGCGATGGTCAAGTAGCGGCCAGCGTGGCGCGGCGATGTCGCGCGGCTGGAAAATGAGACGACAGTGGAGCTGGTCTTTACGGTCGTAACGTTCGAGGTTCTCTCCCTTGAAGACGATCCTGCGAAAGCGGGGCGACAGGTCCTCAATGGTCTGCACCCGCAAAATGCGCAGATCGTCGGGTAAGGCAGGGTCCGCATGGTCGCCTTCCCATTGAATATCGAGATTTTCACGGGCGGCGATGAAACCGATCGGCCCGACCAGAGCATGTTTCAGCCGGTTCAGGCCGCCGGGATCGGAAGCTTCCGCCGTCAACCGAAAACCGTTTGCCGTCGCCTCGAATGTGGCGTCACCGAATGGCGAATGGATGTGATGAATGCCACCTGCCTTCTTGACGGTCATGTCGTGCGTTGCAATCGATTCAACAATCGGTTCGATATAGTCGTTAATCTTTTCAAACTGGACAGCGGCATGTGCGCGGTATCGGTTGTTGCTGGTCGATGGCATCGGGTGTGGCTCCGTGTCTCAGATCGCCGCCCACAGCGGTCCCTTTATGGGAAATGCTGCGAAGTCGCGATTGATGGTGTCGAGAATGGCGGTTGGATCGATATCGGCACATCGATCCGGATGCAGCCATCTGGCTGCCTGGGCGATAAACAGCACGTTGAGGGGCAAGTTGGTAATCAACCCGGTCCATATCCCGTAAACACGTTCTGAGCGAACGCTCGGCAGATGTTCGAAACTCGGGCGGCCCTCGATCAGGTGCTGTAATCCCTGTCGACCCTGTTCGGCGTCGATTCCAGGGCCGATGGACGGACGGCCACCCGAGGCCCAGCCGCCGCCGGAGGCGATGTAGACCTCATGCGGTGTGGCAAGAAGATATTCGAGCGACAGCTTCTCAAACCACGGCGCGACCACGCCCGGAAGCGGCTGACCACCGGCCAGCGCCAGCAATTCGCCCCAGTTCTTTCTGCCTGCCGCCCAGCAGCAGTCGTCGAGTGTCGACTGGACCTCCAGATAGGTCGTGACGGGCTTCGCACCTGAAACGCACGTTGCAATGCCCGCCAGTTCCCGCTCGACAAAGGCGATGTAGGCCTCTGCTTTGCCTGAAGCACCCAGAAGTGTTCCCCACATGCGCATAGATGCTTTCATCGCATCAACCGGGCCGCTTGCCCGCGCCTCATCCGCCGCGTTTGAGGAGATGTCGCTGAAGACCACGGGAATGCCGATCTCCTTCAGCCTCTGCAGCAGGGAATTATCATCACCCTGCGGCGTCATGAAGGCCGTGGTCACGATCAGGTCGGGAGACAGGGCGATCAGCCCTTCAAGGGAAAGCGTGTCCGGGCTCAACGTCCCGACCGTGCTGACGGAATGGCCGTTCAGCAGGATCGTCTGCAATTCACCGCTGTCGAGCCGATCGACGGCGGCCCAGCCCACGACCAGCGACGCAGGATCGCGATGCAGGAGCGACATCGTCAGCAGGTCATGCGCCTCCAGCAGAACGATCCTTTTCGGCAGGGCGGGAAGATGTACCTCGCGCCCCGCCATATCCCTCACGATAACCGGCTGCTCGGCTCCAGCGGGCTGAATGCCGGAAAGGATGCCAGCTGCCGCAAAGGAGATGCAAAAGCCTCGTCTCGTTATGATCACGGCGACATCACCATTTATATCTGAGGCCGGCGAGCACCGTGCGGCCATTGCCGTACTGGCAATAATACTCGGAACTGCAGGAGGAGTAATAGTCCTTGTCGAGCAGGTTGGTGACGTTCAGTGTCGCCTGCAGCCCCTTGAGTTTCGGGTTCGTTGCTCCAAAATCATAACGAAGTGCGGCGTCAAGCAGGGTATAGCCATCGGCTTTCACCGTGTTGGTGTCGTTACCATAGCTGGAGCCGACGAAACGCATTCCGCCGCCGATGCTTAAGCCCTCCAGCGCACCGGATGAGACGGTGTAGTTCGCCCAGAGCGAACCATAGTAGCGTGGTACCGCCTGCGGGCGGTTACCTATGATCGACGTGATGCCGGATTCGGAAACTTCCGTGTCGAGCAGGGAAACCGCAGCGATCAGTTCGAGATTGCTGGTGAGGTTCCCCCTAGCCTCGAACTCCAGCCCGCGGGAGTGGATTTCGCCCTGTTGTTCATTGAAGCCTGATGAGGCGTTGTAATAGACCACATTCTGCTGGCGAATATCGAAAGCGGAGAGCGTGAACATGGCGTCCAGCCCTGAAGGCTGGTATTTTACGCCCACCTCATATTGCTGCGCTTCCGTCGGCTTGAACGGACTGCCATTGGCGCCAACGCTGGTGGAAGGTTCGAACGAGGTGGAATAACTGACATAAGGCGCAATGCCGTTATCGAAAAGGTAAAGCAGGCCGGCGCGATAGCTTGTTGCGCTGTCGGATCGTTTCAACGATGTTCCGGCAAGGAGATTGTCAGTGTCCTGACGGGCCCAGTCGTGCCGCACCCCGAAAACGCCGCGCAGCCCGCCGATCTCGATCTGATCCTGGAGATAGATGCCTGTCTGGCGAAGCGACTGATCATTGTCGACTGCCGTCATGAACGGGCCGACCGGTCGGCCGTAGACGGGATTGGCCACATCAAGCGGCGTCGCGCCACCCAGCAGATATTCCCAGCTGCTGCTTGAGCGCTGAATGTCGAGGCCGGCAAGAAGCGTATGACCGATGGCGCCGGTTTCGAACTTGAATTCAGCCTGGTTGTCGAAGGAAAAGCCTTCGGTGTCCTCGATGGAATGGACAGCCCAGCGGGGAATAATACCCGTCGCGGACATTGGCCCGTTCATCTGGAGCGAACGCATATCGGTATCCACGCCGGAATATCGGAAGTTGGAGCGGATGGTCACCTGGTCATCGAACCTGTGCTCGAACTCGTAACCGGCACCATACTGGGTGCGCCTGAACGCGTCGTAGTTGGGATCCCCGACATTGAGGTCCCGACTGAGGAAACCGGCATAACCTGCGGGCGCCAGAAACTTCGGATAAAGCGAGTTGAAATAGCCGCCTTCCGGATCGTGCTGATAATAACCGGAAACAACGAGCGAGGTATCCTCGTCCGGCTGCCACTTGAGGGATGGCGCAATGCCGAGACGCTTTTCATCCACATCGTCATAGCGTGTGCCGGAGGAACGGCCAACAATGCCGATACCATATTGCCATGTTCCATCCGTGGCGATGGGGCCGGTGGAATAAAGACCGCTTTGCACCCTTCCATCGGTCCCGACTTCGAGTCTTGCCTCGTTTGACTGCACGCTCGATGGCTTGCGGCTGACCTGATTGACGAGGCCGCCAGGGCTCACCTAGCCATAAAGAAGTGCTGCCGGCCCCTTCAGGACGTCGATGCGCTCAAGGAGAAACGGATCAATGGAGGGTGTTGCAAAGGCCTGACCACGTTGAAGTTTCAAACCATCCAGATAATTCACATAATTGGTCGCCGTGCCAAATGCGCCGAAGCCGCGAAGAAACACGGAATCGTAACGCGAATTCGAGTCCCGATCAGACAACACACCGGCTGTGTAGCGCAGCGCTTCACCGACCGTCTGCGGGTTCTGGTCGTCGATCTGCTTGCGCGTTATCACCGTAACGGATTGCGGCGTTTCGGCTAAAGGTGTTCCGGTCTTGGTTGCCGACCGAGTGGACTTGGCGACAATCGCAGCGGAGGTCCCGGCTGCCCCGCCATTGCCCTGCACGACGATTGTTTCCAACTGTGTGCCCTGCTCCTGCGCCAGGGCATGGGTCGCCACCAGAAAGGTTGTGGCTGTCAGAATGTTTTTAAAGGAAAGACCTTGCTTCACGAATTCGCCCCCATGGTCGAAGCTTGGGAAATCTGCTAGAGTGCATAAATCAAACGGGACCGTCCTGTCCAGTTAATATGAAGGCATTGGTCAACTTTTATGTTGGCAATCCTGTTCGACGTCTTCAAACAGGCCGGGCATGGGCAAGTGCGGAGGAAATCTGGTGTCGGAAAAAACAAATGCCACAGCGCGGGTCGGTCGGCCCTTGAAGGCGGAACAGAACGCCGCAGCCGAACGGATAATCGACGCTGCGACCACGCTTTTTGCGACGCGCGGCTTTGCCGGCACTTCAATGGAACAGGTCGCTTCGCAGTGCGGGGCAGGCAAGGATACTGTTTATCGCCGATTTCCCTCGAAAGTCGCCCTGTTCGAAGCCGTGGTGGAACATGCTCACGCCCGAGCGGTGGCGCGGCTGAGAGACTTGCCGATGGCACAGGGCAACGCTCTTCAGCGCCTGCGGGCCCTGATGCGCGAATTGCTGCATATCAACATGGAGCCGGACCTCATTGCGCTGAAGCGTATCACTTTCAGTGAAGCGGTCGTGTTCGAAAAGAAAAGACCGATCCCGCCGCAGCCCGATCCGATCATGAACCGGCTCGTCGATGCCGTGCAGACAGCGCAGGATGCGGGCATGGTTGCGACCGGGGATGTGAGCCTGATCGCCAGCCATCTCATTCACTGTCTTGTCGCAATGCCCACCTCATCCGCGATGATGGGCAGCGCCGAATTTGATACAAGACAGTCTGTCGACCTGTATTTCGACAGGACCTGGAACTGGCTCTACAGAGGAATATCGGCAGACGGCTAACAGCAGGGGTGACCATTTTTGTGGAGAGTTCTGGAGTTTGAAATCGAGCGTACTATCGCAAATCTTCCAAAGCCTGCCACCCGCCTCGTCTGGTGCCCCGTGCCGTTTTGTGATGCCACGATCCAGCTGTGAATGACTTGGAGGTTCCGAGCTGCCTCCTTCAGAACTATCGATAAATGACCGCTATTTCAGTTTGGATATTGGAACGGGTCATTCGGTCCCAGCCCCCCAAGCTCTTGGTTAGCATACGAATCTCGTACTGAGGGAATTTCGTAATAACGGGGCCGTCGGTTCATATCCCTTCAAAGCCAGGAAGCCTGGTACGGCATTTTAACCGGTATTACCTACAGCACATGTTCAACGACCGCTAGCGCTTTACTCATGAGGAACGCGGGTGACCAGAAAACGCGCTGGCAGGGCGGGATTCATTTCTCTTCCAAGTTTGGTGTCGATGACAAGAACCAAGGACTTCTGCCTCAAACCGAAGATCTGGAATATCGGCGAAGTCTTTCATCAGCATGTCTCGATACCCCGACAGCCCAAACGGCCGTCCGTTGTGTTCGACATTGTCATCAACGAAGGCGGCGAGTTCGTCGAAGGCCTGAGGCAGTCGACATAGGAAAGATAGATGTCGTTGAGTGCTTGCATATTGTCCTCCCGCATCGGCATGGCATGTCCCCCTCGATGGTGTGGATCAAGCTGCGATGAGATCGCAGCTGCCGTCATAAGGTCGATAAAATCCGTCCTGTGGAACGGGAAGTTCAAGCATTTCCCGCTTGGAAAGTCCGAGAAGAACACCACGAAAGATCCGCCCGAACAGACCATGGGAAATGGCGATGGTCGGGTGCTGGACATCCGATATCCATGACGTTGCCCGCTTGCAGGCGTCATCGAAACTTTCTCCTTCCGGCGCCCTGAAATACCAATCGAACCCGTCGGACCCGTCAAGGTGACCCGGAAACTCGCTGTCGATCTCCAATCGGGTCATCCCGTCCCAGGACCTGGTGGTGACCTCTGCGAGCCGGTAATCTTCGACACGCGGAAGCGGCACCTTGACCAGGATCCGCTCTGCAGTCTGCCGCACGCGGCCCAGCACCTTCCGGTCCGTCTCCGCGCTGATTTATCAGCAGCTTGGTGCCTTGGTTATATCGCCGTTCTGTCGATTATCCTTTCGATGGACGTCATTCCTATTAGCCAGCAAAACCAAGTTACCGCGGCCCTGCGACTGTGAATGAATTGTGTTGCAAATGTTTAGCCAATTCCAGGCGCGGGGTTGACGGTTCGACTACTTTCAAGAGCAATTAAAACATTCGACAGTCCATCTATCGTAACTGCCTCGCAACGGAGGAACTTGCGTCGCAAGCGCGATACTGATGCGCTGTTGCGACTGGATCCAAAAATCTTCTCGCGTTAATCATGACAACCGACTTTGCTTTACAACAGCAACGTCCGGTAATAGCGAATGAGGTAACCAACCTACTGAGCGGGTGCCCGCAATTTCGAATAGTGCTGCACTATGGTCTACAAGGCGTTTTTTCCGGTACTTCTTGCCCTCGTCATTCTGACAATACTTGTCATCAATATTCCCCAATTAGTCACGATTGCGGCGATAAGCATTATTGGTCTTCCAATAGCGTTGGCGCTATGGGCGGCGCCGTCACTTCTACTCTGTTGCATTGTCTTTCTGATCATCTTCAGGTTTTTACCGTTTCGCCGGCCACGTCGTGTGTTTCTTTCGGTCGCGCTTGTGCCAGCCACGCTTGCTTTGTTGCCACTTATCCTCACACTGCCGCTTTACCTAGAGGCACGAGAGTGGATTTCGGACGATCTCAACCGCGTCAGCCTTCCGCTCAATTCGCGAACAATCGCATTCCGCCAGGCAGAGGGTGACAGATGCGATGAGTTCTGCATTCTTGTATTGCTGGCAGGCTCAGTGGAAAAGGTGATTGTGGCGCGGACGATCCCCGGGCAAAAGGAGCTTGAACCACAGCAGAGCGCAAATGCGTTTCGGTTTGAGAGAAGGCCCGTCTGCCCGGTTGCCCAGGAAAAATTTAGTGCAAACGCGCTAGTTCAGGCTCAACAGGCGCGGCATACACCGCCGATCCGCATCAACGATGTCGTTAATCTGAAAGCAAGCCAGGGGCTATGCCTTGTCAGCGAACACGCCACGCTTTCCGAAGCCGACCTCGTGGTCACACGACAACAGGTCAAGAGCCGCGGTTACTCATTCGAAGGAAAACAGCGCGGCTACGACGACGCGCTTTCGGTATACAGGTTAAGTGCCCATGCCAGAGACGCGGCGTCGGCATCGTTTCGTGAAATCTATCGGCACACCGAAGTACGATACCGTACGCTCGGATATTTGTTGCTGCCTGTCCCACAAGGGGGCGGCTGGGTTCAGGAAATTGGTTGGTGGCAAATTGATCGGCGGTTGAGTGGGGGTGAAAGTGGTGAAAAACATGTAGACAGCGAAGAAGCCTGGAACAGATTTCTGACTGGTACGCTTGGGCTCGATTTAGTAATCGACGCCAGCGGTATCGAAGAAGCTATTGCTGCCGATATCGAAGCTGCAATAGCGGCTGGGCGCGCACCAACTGCTGGGGAGTGGAAAGCTTACACGGATTATCACAACAACCTACCGCTGTTCTTCGAACTCTCCAAGCCGGCATTTGATCTCCAGCTGAAAACCCTGGCAGATCCGGCGTTCCCACCACCTCCACGTCTTGGTCCTCTGGTGGAAGACGCGCGTAAGAACGAACGGGCGGCGTTATCGGTGCTGGCAAGCGAAATGATCAGACGCGCTCTCGCCGGCAAGACCTGGCCGGACTCGATTGGTGTCACCGTAGAGCAGTCACTCGAAAACCTGAGCAGTGGCATTGTGGCTTTGCCTGACAAGTCCCTTGAGCCATACATCGTCGAGATGACGCGGCTTTCCGGGCAACGGGAAGCACGAAAATGGATGAGGGGAGCGCTGACGAGACTTCACGTCTACGGAGAGGCGGCCGTTCCCGCAATGTTGAAGCTGATCGAAACCGGCTTAACAGAGAAAGACGGCATCTCTCAAGAAGGTCGTTATGAGGCCTATCTTGCGGGTGTACAAGGCCTCTGTCTGGCGGGTCGCTCCGCATCGTCCGCGCTCCCACAGCTGCGTGAGTGGCTCTCAAGCCATCGCCTTTCTCTGTCTGGCAGAGCCGGCGAAATTCTTGCGATTGCAATGGCAAGGATGGTCGCGCAACCCCCGGAGGCCTCTTCGGTTACAAATCGCGGCAAGGAGCGAAGTCAATCCGTGAGATATCTAGAGCTCAGCCGGTCGAGTGATCGCGATTGTCAAGGCTGATCGACGCGCCGCGCGATAGCGGCGATCCGTGCAGCAGACGTACCTTCCTCAAGACGGATTGTGACCGGGCTTACGACAATCTCGGCGCGGGAAACCGGCGTGACACTCGGCGGCTCAGACGAGAGGTGGTTCGCCCTCAGACCCGACGTTCCGCCCCTTCGTTCAACGTTTGCGGCGATAAGCCATGCAACGGGCAGAGATAACTTCTCCGTAATCTACGATCTTGGCTCGCGGGAGTTTCAGCGTCAGAATACGATCAAGCAGCTGCGGAAACGGCTGGGATCACTCAAGGCAAACGGAATGCAGCTGGGTGGCACGCTTGTTACCGATCCGACGATAACAGAGTGGCCAGACCTCGCGAGTTCAGAACTCCTCCGCACCGCCGGATTTTTTCCAGCGAACGGTGGGCTTGTCCTGCAATTCATAATCGTGCAGCGCTATGCGGAAGGGGCTCTACAGCTCGAGGGGTTTAGCGTTAATCTTGTGCATCCCGACAATGCGAATGCCCTGAAGCGAGAGGGCGAGCAGCAATGAAATATCCCCGCATTCTGATGTCGGCACTCTTTTCGCTGGTCCCTCAAGGAGCGTGGTCTGAGAAACGTGACGCACAACAACAGGCCATCCCGTTGCCAGTTCAGCAAGTGGGAGAAATCGGCCTCACGCAGTGCTCCTCTATTGTTCATAAAATGTCCCGAGCTGGGCTACAAGGCAGCTTTGAGAGCCAGGCTGGCTGGCATGAAAAAGCGCCAGCAGAACATCTGTTTCAGAGTGTCGCTGCTCTCCACCGGCCCGATGTGAAGCCGAGCAATGGTTTGGTAGCCATTATTGCCAGTCCAACCGATAAGTCCAATTGTGACGGCGCGCTTGTGCGGATATTCCCGCTTTCAGGCAGTTGCGCGACTGCGGAGTCAAAAATGATCGAAAATGGCGCGGTACGTACACCGATTGCGAATATCAAGATGATAATGGCGAACGTATGTTCCTCCTTCCTGGAGCAAACGAAACTTGCGTTGCAATTTCTGTAGATTCGTACTTTGGGAGCTAAGTGCGCGCTTTCTAAGCTGCGGCTTGAGATATGCTGAAACGGGATGGGAAGAGGCGCGCATTGTGGGATCCGGCCAAGAGATTACGCGGATCGTTGACCGCCACCGCCGCCGAAAGGAACGCGACGGACGTAGTAGCCGCCAGCCAGCAAAGTCATGGCGTTAATCCCGAATATTGAGATGCACGGCGCGCTTAAGTAGCCTTTTGGCCCTCTTTCGATCACCGAGCCGTTTCCCGGTTGTTGGTCGCTTTGCAGATCGCGGCTACTAAAATTCGTAGCCGGCAGACAAAGCGAAACCTGAACCTCCTCGTTGGGCAATACTGGCTGCGCCACGGACCGTCCAGTTGTTGTCAAAGCGATGAGATGCGCCCAGCGCAAATGCGCTCTGATCCCGCCACTGCCCAAATCCTATTGTAACCAGGCTTTTGCCCGGGGTTGTTGCCTGAACCAGATTTGCTACTGCCATTGCCGCTGCCGTACCGCCGTTCGAATCCTTTCGGTTTTCCTCAATCGAGGACTCAAGCTTCTCCATCCGGTTACCGAATCCGCCTAATTGACTATCGATCGCGCCAATCGCGCTGCCGACATCACTGTAGCCTCTGTCATTTACCGTATAAGATGGGCTAGTGATTTCACCGGTGCTGGTGACCGAGGAACCGCCCCCGATTGCACGTGCAACTGACTGCGCGGATTGATAGGCTTGCGCTCCATTCACCGCTTGCGTCGAAGTAGCATTGACAGCACCCGCCGCAATATTACTCAGCGTTGCTGGACCGCCAGCCGCGACCAAGGTTAAGCTGTTTGAAGCGATCCCTCCGTTGGGCACATCCGGTGTGGCGGCATTAGAATACTGAACAAGGCCTGCGCCGCCCGACGTCAAGCTTTCCAATGCTTGGTGCGTGGCAAATAGCTGGCTGCCGTTTACAGCATCTGTTGAAGATGCGGTGATTTGTCCGGCCGCGACGTTCTGTAACTGACGTTCTTGGCCGGCTGCTCCGACAGAGACCACGCCTGCCGGAGCACCTCCAGCAACTTGATAAGTCGTGCCTCGGATAGTCATCGATGAAACTGCCGTTGCGGAAGAGGTAGCAGAACCCGCACCGAGCGCCACGGAATTGGCTGTGTTAACACTCGCTCCGGAACCAAGTGCAAGGCCATTGAGGGTAGAGGCCTGAGCGCCGTCACCTAATGCGACTGACCCAGCAACGCTTGCGATTGAGGCATTACCCAATGCCACGGAACCTCGTCCTATTGCTTGGTTACCGTTACCGATAGCTACGGCACCATCGGCTGCAATCGTTCCCCCGGTGTCGCCGGCTGAAATATTGTCTGCGCCCAGAGCAACCGCGCCGGTTCCATTCGCGATATTTGGATCCCCGATTGCAACGGCCCCATTTCCTATGGCGGTTTGGCCACTGCCGATTGCAACGGCCTGACCGCCACTTGCACTGGAATTTTGGCCTATTGCAATCGAATTATCGCTTGCTGCATTCGCTCCGCTGCCCATGGCGATCGAAGCTGCTCCCGAAGATACGGCGGCAGGTCCGATCGCAACACTGTCCGTGCCGGATGCAATGCTGTCGGCCAGTGTAGAATTCGAATGGAAGAATTTGATGCCGCCACCGTTAGCTATGTTTGACAGACTTTGGTCAACAGCGGTAAACGCCGCGCCGACGTTATCGTAATTGCCTCCCTGGATCGTGTAGTTGGGTGCAGAAAAACTCCCGGTCAGAGGATCGTACGTAGCGCCTCCGCCGAGGTAACTGGCAGTGTTGCTGCCCAGCGTTGCTACCACTTGATTGGTGGCGTTAAGTTGAGATCCATTTACTGCATCAGTCGAAGTGGAATTGAGGGCGCCGGATGCAAGATTTGTTAGGGTTTGCGATTGCCCGGGATTAGCTCCGGACCCTCCTGGAGCAACCAACGCAAGCTGATTGGACACGCCAGTTTGTTGGATGGCGCCGATCGTTCCGTTCCCTAAGTTGTCTGCAATACTTGCCACAGCCGCGTTTGTGGCAAAAAGTTGTGAACCGTTCACCGCTTCTGTCGAAGTCGCGCTGATCGCACCCGCTGCCAGGTTCGAAAGCGTTTGTTCTTGACCGGGCGTTGTCCCGGTGCCGCCCGCAGCGACAAGTGCAACACGGTTGCCAATACCCGTTTGCTGAATTATGCCGATTGTCCCGTTATTAACGCCGTCTGACAAGTTGGCTATGTTTTCATTTGTCGCAAATAGCTGTGAACCATTTACAGCGTCACGCGACGAAGCATTTACGTCGCCAGCGCCAACATTCTTTAAGCTAACTGGCGATGTTGCACCGACACCGCCTAGTGTGATGCTGGATTTAGAGGCGTCATCATAGCCCACCGAACCGGTCGCAATCGCACCGATAGCGTTTATTGCCTGGTTTGAAGCAAAAAGCTGGGAGCCGTTCACAGCATCTGTGGAACTCGCCGACAGTCGACCCGCGCTTAAATTGGTTATGGTACGCTCAGTATCCGTCCAACCGATGCTGACAGTACCGACGGGCACCGTGCCTGCGAAATTATATGTTGCGCCATTGATTATTGCAGAGGGCGTGCCGACCACGTTCCCCACATCGGTATTGGAAGATGCACCAAGTGCGACGGAGTTTGCCTCATTCGCCAGTGCTCCATAACCAAGTGCGATGGAATCCTGAGACATAGCGTGAGACTGGTACCCCATTGCGATTGATCGTCCGCCTTCAGCCCATGCCCCACCTCCAATCGCAAGATCATCAGTTATGCCGGTTTGACCACTGACACCGGCGATACTATTGACCCCCAAAGCTATGCCTCCCTGGCCGAACGCACGTGCATTTTGCAGGGCAGCGAAAGATGAAACACCCGAGGCTACAGCCGCGTTACCCAGCGCAACAGTGTTTGCTCCAGAGGCAACGGAACTGTCGCCAACGGCTGTAGCATTTGCACCGGACGCGCTGCTCGAATGACCCAACGCGAGAGCCGAGGTATTCGTTGCTCTTGCATTCTGTCCCAACGCGGTGGAGTTGGCGCCCGTCGCGCGCGACATTTCACCGATTGCGGTGGCATTTGTTTGGCTTGCCACAGCGTTATGGCCGAAAGCCGACGTTTGTGCAGCCGTCGCTTCAGCTTGTCTGGCAATTGCAACGGAATTCAAGCCGGTTGAGATGGCGGCATCGCCAATTGCTACCCCGAAATTAGTGGCTTGCGCGCCACTTCCGGCTCCCACAGCTATCGAGAAAGCTCCGCAAGTCGCGGCGACTGTTCCCCCACTACCCATGACCGAGTTAACACCAAGCGCATCCAGCTGGATACATGTTCCTGCTTCCGTCGGTGAAACGAAGACGAAACACGCGGTAACTCCGCATGCTATTCCCAACATGCCCCGTGACAAAGCTGATGAGCCATTTAGCAGGAATGCCGTATAGTGGAGGGATTGCTGTTGATTGCCAATGGACTGCATATGATGGCACCTCATGATCTGAGAGTGAATGATGCGTATGTCATGTCAATTGCGTTCAAATGAGTACCGTTACAGTCAGGTACACGACAGGAATTCAAAGTAGCATTCTCGGTTTGGTGTATAATCTAAATAATGTTGTGTTTCTATTCGATTTTATTTCGAGAAATACTTTGCATTTATGTTGATTGTTGAGCGGCCAGAAATATTGACGATATTGAACGCGTCAGTACAATCCATTGGATTTTGACGCAGGTTTTTGACTGGGTATAGCTACTTTGGCGGCGTTGTCTTTTTTGACCTGCTCAGATGCATTAACAGTTTTTTGACTAACGGATTCAGTTTTGGCGGTTGCCTCAGGTTTACCGGATTTTTGGGTCTTTTCAGTCGACGCGGTTTCCTTTGCCGGTTCATGCAACGCCACCGCCAAGGTGAAGACACGAAACTGACGTTCAACTGGCTGAAACAGAAATTCGAAACTGAGACGCATTGCACCTGCGGGGAAGAACCCTGCGACATGTAGCATCCCGTTTTGTTCGATCTGCGGTCCGAAAGTAAACTGAGGTTCCAAAATGGTAACAGCCGACATGTCCAATAAGTCTTTGCGCTGGTTCGCAAAAATCTCGGCAAGGTGAGCAGGGTTATTACTTTGCATAAACCCGGGTGCACCTAACTCACGTAAAACGCTGTAGTTTCCGGTCCTGTTTGCTTGATCCAGAGCGACGAGAGTATAGCGGATGAGGCTGATGAGGGACGAACGTTCAAGCTGTAAAGGTACGCCTGGAGCGCGCTGACCGACATTCTCCGTTGAGGATTGTGTAAACCCGGGACGGGCCACAACGCTATTCATCATCGCGAGTATCAAAATTGCGGAATATTTGCACCAATACGAGCTAGAGACTGCCATAGAATCTTCCCCTTATGATTCCCATGAATGCAGAACTGAATACCCTTATGTCTAGAACTGATAGAAAATCGTTCCGACGCCGCCGTGTTAAAGAAGGCGTTCACCTTGACGAGAGGAGAATGGAATTTTTAAATTTTTCCTGACGTCGACAACTGGCCAATAGTCGCTTCACCTCCATTCAAATTGAGGTTCCGCAACAATCTGACTGTTCAAGGCTGGCCCTTCGAACCGCCATTCGCAACATCTAGAAAGGACCTACTGAAAAACGGTGGAACTCCGCCTGTATAAATGAAGGTACAGGAATGGACCCACAATCGACGAACGCCTTGCCGTCGACGCCAATGATTTAAAGGCCCCTGAAACGATGCCAGTCACGCCATGTTACTTAGCTCCTCCTAATATACACTAACAGAAGTCGAACCCGTTTGTCGAACGTAAATATGACATGTGCTAAATGTCGGCCTTGAAGGCGTCGAACAGGCTTCGCGGAGCGCGGGAGGATGGCGCGGGATTGTATAACTGCCTTCAAAATCCCGCTTCCTGAGCCTTCAGTGAAGTTGAATGAATGATGCGCCGCTTTGCGCGAGGTTCCTCGATTGCTGGACGCGCGATTACAACGCCCTGAATCAGTCTGGCATTTTGAGGCAGCGAAGCACTTCGAATTCGGCTTTTGAAGCTGCTAGGGGTCGACGTCAAGTCGTGCCTCGTGCTCATCGCTTAACGGGGCTTGAACAACCGGGCCGAAAACTAGCATGAGCCGTTTCGTAATCAGAGGGAACAAGACCGGCTTCCGATTTATATCGGGCCGATGCAAGATTTCGTGTCGATCATGGAGACGAAGAGATGTCATTTTATTGAGGTTATTCTCAAACGTTGCATCTCACATGGTGTAACAGGCCGTGTAACCTTAATGAAACCGTATGATCCCTTCCCCAGCTGCACCCTTCATTACTAATAATAATGATGGTAGCAGCGAAGGCATGGCATGAGAAACAGATCGACCATCGGCGGATTTAGGAGCCGTCTTTTTTCTTCCGTATCGTTACGTGGTGGCGTCTTAGGTTTTGTATTTCTCAATGCACCAGTATTTTTGACGATATCTCTCTCGGGTTTTTCAGGCTCCGCATGGGCTTCCTGCGTCTTGGCGGAGAACTTGTATACTTGTTCAGGAGCAAGCGTAACTGCCGGCAACGTAAATCTGACCAGTAGTACTGCCATACCGAATATCAGTGCAATTCTGGACCCAACTTACCTCCGGACAAATACCAACACCGTTGCGCCAAATGGCTTTGGTCTTCAAGTTAGAGCTACTGCAGGACACGGCGACATCTACCTGACGCAGGACGCAGGCAGCTCGGTCACAGGAGGCGTCACGGGTTTGTCAGTCCAAAACGACGGTTCGGGCAAGATTGACATGAAACTATCGGGCAATGTTTCAAGTCAAAATGGCGCTGCCGCTGCTATACAAGGATCAAGTGGTGACGTGATATTTGCCCAGCTCGGTGGTGTGATTGACGGTTCAACGGGCGCCACGGTAAGATCGGCCACGTCTGGCTCCATCAACGTTGATGTAAACGGGCAGATCATCGGACGACGTGCAAACGGTCTCTTTGTTGCCTCTGCTGGTCGCAGCGACGACCTCACGGTAATGTTCTCTCCTGAAAGCAGTGTTAGTAGCGTGGCTCCGGGTGCAACCGTTGCCAGAGTGGACCATCGAGGAACGGGTCAAATGTTGATAAACGCCGATGGGGCCGTCTTGGCTGGGTCGGCGCAAATAATTGGACTTGACCTCAGCAATTACAACAGTTCCGAGACATTTGTTTACAACCAAGCTTCAACCGGGCGTATCGACGCAACCTCACACGGAATTCTTTCGACAAACCGCGGGAGAGGAGCCACCGAGCTTAGGATAGGCGGCGTGGTCAAATCCGCTGATGGATATGGTGTTTTTGCCCGGAACGAGACCAATTCCACGGATTTCTCCATCGCGATATCTGGCGACGTCAACTCATCGTTAGCGGGTGTGGTTGGACAGCAACGAGGATCCGGAGCAACCGATGTTGTCGTTTCTGGCGACATTACAAGCGCAACCTCTGTCGGCTTACAGGTTGAACACGCAGGTCAAAAGGACGTTTCCGTGAAGCAGACTGCGGGAACGATTACCGGACATGTCGTAGGAATAAATATTAGAAATAATGGCTCAGCCGATGCCTCAATCAGTCTTTCCAGCAATGTTATCGGGGGCGTTCAGGTCCATGGTAGAGGCGATGGCAATATATCATTCACGCAGGACGCCGGGTCAATCAACAGTACGCTGGCGGCGGGTAGCGTCGCTATAGATAACGCAGGCGGGACCCTCGATTTCACTAATGGTGTCGGCCTTCATATCGTCAACTATTCCCGGGGATCATCGAGCATCGAGCTCGCTGGTGATGTGACAGCACCACATGTTGCTGTTGCGGCTGATAACACACATGCTTCGTCTTCCCTTAGTATTGTGCAGAAGTCCGGCGTTATCGCTGCTAAAGAGACTGCTATCAACCTTGGGGTGGCGGGAGACATTGTGCTGGATATCAATGGAACCGTAAGAGGCGGTGACGGCCATGCAATCTACATGCTAGCCCCCATCAAAGCCTCGGTCGATATCCGCGAAAACGCAAACGTCACTGCTACGTCTGGCACTGCAATTTTTAATGCCGACTTCGTGACACCCGATGGCGCGTTGATTGGTGGTGATCTCGTCGTCCGGTCAGCGGGAACCGTGACTGGCGACAGCCTACTTCGCGCTGGCAACGATAGGTTCGAATTACTGGGCGGTCGGTATACCGGAAATATCTACGGGGATTACGGCGACATACGCGATACGACTGCACGGGCTGACACGGATATTCCAGGAGGCAATGACACATTTATCTGGTCTGGTGGCACACTGCTTGGCGGGTTCTTTGGCGGCCAGGGCTCTGATCGAGCAGAAATAAGCGCTCCCGCTTATAATGGAACGCAGACACTCGACGGAGGTGACGACACGTCCATCGAAGACGATATGATTGATACGCTGACTTTCCGGGGCATTAACGCCACCTCCATGGGCGACAAGATCATGAACTGGGAAGACGTCCGATTGGATGCGTCGAACTTTAGTATCAGTGATGGTGCTTGGGCTGTCGGCATGGTCGGTCAACCAGAAACCGGTATTGCTTTAGCCAACAATTCGACGCTGAACGGCATGTCTGGGCTTCACCTGACTTCCAATTTAATGATCGATAACACGTCGTCGTTTATCGGGCAGGGCGGCGGGCAGGGCCGCTTTACCGTTAGTGGGAATGTCAACAGCGCCGGCACAGTTACGACGCAGGACGGCGCAGCTGGCGATATCATCGAGATTGCCGGGAATTATGTTGGAGATAGCGGTCGGGTTGCACTCGATACCATGTTGGGCGACGACAGCTCATCCACTGACCGACTGAAAATCTCCGGGGATACAAATGGCAACACACTGGTGAGCATCCGCAATGCCGGCGGTAGCGGCGCACAGACGAAGGACGGCATTAGGATCATCGAGGTTCAAGGCAAATCTGCCAAGGATGCTTTCGAACTGGACGGCGGTTTCCAATTCAATGGCAGATCGGCTGTTGTTGGGGGTGCCTACGCCTATCAGCTCTATCAAGGCTCGGTTGACGGGAGCAGCATGCAGGATTGGTACCTGCGCTCAGAAAGAAAGGATCCTTTTGCAACTGTTTCAAATCTGGAACCAGAGCATCGTTTCCAACCCGGGGTCCCGGTTTACGAGGCTTACTCCAACGTTCTGCTTGGAATGAATGGTCTCCAAACGCTGCATCAACGCATTGGCGGGTCTGACGAATCTCTTCCCCCAAAAACCGACAGCGGTCCGGGACTATGGACGCGGATAGAGGGCTCACACACTCGCATGGCACCCTCTTGGTCGTCGACCGGGGTAAGCTACCGACAAGACCACGAAAAGATTCAGGTAGGCATTGCCGGGATGGCACTCGATACCGAAGACGGGCAATTGATTGCCAGTGCGGCAGTTCATTATATTCACGGGGACGCAACCACCAAATCGCTCCACGACAGCGATCTCGGAGGCGGCCAGATTCTCACGAACGGCTATGGCTTTAGCGGCTCAGTAACCTGGTACGATGAGCGTGGGTTCTATATAGACATGCAAGGGCAAACCACCTGGTATCGCAGCGATTTAAGCTACGGCGGCGGTGGCGGCATTCTAAAATCCGACGTCGAGACGTTTGGACATGCTGTCTCAATCGAAGCAGGGCATCAGATTCCACTAAACTCGGCGTGGACCCTTGTTCCGCAAACACAGTTTACTTATTCAAGCGTGCGGTCCAATGATTTCACGGACGTCTTCGGCTCTCAAGTGAGGCTTGGCCAGGGCGAGAGTGTTGAGGGTCGGCTGGGCCTCGGGATCAGTCATGATCGTGCCTGGCAGGACGCTGAGGGTCGGACACACCGCTTTCGGTTGAACGGCACCACTGATCTTCACTACGCATTTAGTGATCACATCGGTGCGTCTGTCGCAGGTGTTTCCGCTGCTCAGCACAATGATCGGCTCTTTGTCGGTTTCACACCAAGTGCCTCTTACAGCTGGAACGATGACAAATATTTCATGTATGGCGGAGCGACGATAAAAGGCAGCGTCGATAATTTCGCGAATAGCCACGACATTCGAGGACACGTCGGTTTTCGTCTAACCTGGTGATTTTGGACGATCGGTTGAAATATTCTGGTGGCTAACTTCTCGGGCCGTGCCGATGGCGTCGACATTTTGGTCGACTTTCGAAATTCATGTATAATGCTGGCAGTGAAATCGAGCGGTTCAAACTTCGCTTCGAAGCAAATTATGCCCGGCATCAGATCGAAACCGACCGCCAGGCGCGTTGGTCCAGTCTGAAAGAGGACGCGATTGCAATTATATCGATGCTTGTAATGCCATGGGATACCGGGACTGCAGCAGGCCAATGGCGACAAACCGTCAAGGTGACGCGCGACCCAGGCGCAATTGAAGCGGTCTTTGCCAAACTCAAGGCATATATGCAAGCATGCGCCATCGGAAGTATTGACGCCCCAGACAAGCCGCCAACGGCAACCAGATTTTAACGATTTCTGACGAACATGATAGAGTTCGCGACATTTCTATGATCGGGTTGACGAGTGAGAACAGGAACCACAGTGCGTTTGACCGACGAAATCTGCAAGTGTCATGCAATTCCTGGCCGGTAATGGCATTCAACGCTGACGTCGCTTTTCTCAGGTTTTTGGCCAAGCAGCCTGTGTAACTGAATTCGCCGGGTGTCCAATCTTTCCCCATTGTCTCGCCCAAATGACCATAGCAGCGTTAGCAGTTACGGTGATATCTCTGGAGTAAACTACGACCGCAAAGGGGTGGGTAGTGATTTTAGGGCCTAAGATCGAGCAACAACTTCCTGGCCCGGACACGGTGAGACGAGCACTTGATCACTTGTTTGCCTCAGATGTTTTTAGCAAATCCGAAAGGATGCGGAGCTTTCTTGAATATATCGTTATCGAGACGATAGAGGGGCGTGGTGATCGCATAAAGGCCTACAGTATCGCTCTGGAAGTCTTTGGTCGTCAGGCGGACTTTGATGGGACGGAAGACCCAATCGTACGCACAGCTGCAAACCGCCTTCGCAATGCTCTCGAGCGCTATAACGCTTCGCCTCAGAGCAAGTTGTCTCCTCTTCTCATCAGCCTGCCACGCGGCAGATATGTGCCCGTTTTCGAGTCCAACTCCGATGAGGAGCCTAATGCTGATACACAAGAGAAAAACGAGGTCAGTACTCTTGCGCTCCCACGCCGATACCTCTCCTGGCGTGTTATCGTCATAGTCTTGAGCTTTATCGCCGTAACGATACTCGGCTCAATTCAGTTGCTACCTAACCTGTTTAACAAGGCGACCGCATCGCGAGGGGCTACCGTTCCGCTGCTTCTTGTTCAGAATACTCAATTCACACCGGGCAGCGACCCTGCCGAGCGGTTGGCGCATGACCTCTCGGAGCTAATTGCAATCAAGCTCGCTGCCCATGGCAGCGCTGGGGTTGTGGACTTGGCGAGGGAGCCAGGCAATGTTGCCTACGAGACTGCAGGACGAAATCTGACGCGAGTCGTCTACACGCTGGATTCGGCCATTGTCGATCAAGGCGGGGAGCTAGCTTTAGTCTGGAAACTCAACGATGCTCATACGCGAGAGGTGTCGTGGACTGACCATGTTTCGCTGGGAACCCCGAATGAAGATACTGTGAACAACGCAGTGGATGCTTTAGTTCGCGGGGTAGTTGGCATGGAGGGTGCGATAGCGAGCCTTGAATCGACGCATCAAGGCGAGATCAGTTGTCTTTCACCAAGGGAACGTGTCGCGCTGGTATATGTGGATCAGTCCCTTCCTGATATACGCGCCTGCCTCGAAAGTGTAGTATCAAAGTATCCATTGAATTCCCAGGCTTGGGCAATATTGGCTCGTGTCTACTTCCGTCTCGGCAGAGACGCCGCATCCCGCGGCGAAGATCCCAGCGAATATGGAGGGCTTTTGCGCACTGCAGCGCAAAAAGCAATGGATCTGTCACCTCGTTCGTTCGCTCCTCAACTAGCTGCCCTTTATGTCGCTTACAGTGCAGGTGATTTGGATACATATGAGCGCCTGAGTCGAAAGATGCTCACAGTGTTTCAGGACCCTCATCTCAAGTTAATTGTTGGAAACGCGCTTTGGAGTATCGGACAAAGAGACGAAGGCGTCGAACTGGTTGCGAAAGGCATCGAGGAGACTGGTGATGTGGGGAGCCTAGGCTACCTTGTACTGGCATCAGACCGCTATGAGCGTCAGGATTTTACTGGGGCCCTGGAGATGCTTGAGCGGATTTATAGACGAGAATTTTATCGAATTGATCTTCTTCAGGCGGCGGCGCTGGCGAAACTGGGGCGGAAAGACGATGCCCGTGCCGCGATCCAACGCCTTCATGATAAACGTCCAGGCTACGAAAACCACCTCTACTTCGATTTCCGTCACAACAATTTTCCCGAACCAATGATCGAGCACCTTGCTGAGGGGCTTCGTGAGGCGGGCCTGATCGTGCCGATTCCGGTAGAAAATCCGAAATAACCACCGTCGCTCGAACCTGTCAGGTGACGCCGCTCGCGGTGGAAGGAGCACCATCGCAGGGCCGTCGAGCCGGGCGCTGATCTGCGGTCGTGTTACCGCCCAAATTGGACCTGTCGGATCGCGGAATGCTGTAATGACAAAGGACGTTAAATTGTCAAACCAGGTGGTGGTTTGCTAGCGTCCGGTTCAACCGAGGTAATGAAGATTGGCGATACCTTACTGAGCAGGCCGACAAGTTGGGACTGCTGTGTGGTGCCTGTTTTTTGGAAGACGCGCAACAAATAAGAGCGCGCGGTACCAAAGCTGATATCGAGCTTTTCCGCTGTCTGCCTGAGCGGGTACCCTGCGGTCAATTCACTGGATAATTGCGCCTCCTTGTTTGTCAGACCGAACAGGCTTTTGAGAAGTTCGGGGTCGGGGCCGATACCGTTGCCATTCACCGAGGTAACGAATACAAAGCAGGATGCCGTTGCAAAAATATCGTGGGCTGCCCTGCGGATCGGAACAAGATGCAGGACCATGAGATCACCGGCTTGGTTCCGGATCCCCATGGAGCGGGGCGCGTAGTCCTGATCCGTTTCTACATTGCGTAGCAATGCATCCAGATGTTCATTATAGGCACTCAGATCGAGGCGGTTCCAGGCACCGCACATTTTAGCAAACCTGGTCTCGAACTGCTTGTTCATTGCATGTATGTGCCGGCCGGCGCTGATGCTTATGCAAGGCGTCCCGAGCCCCTCCATGACTTGCACGACGCTGTTTTGCTGCTGCAAATGCGAGCGCGCGGCAATGAATGCTGACTGCACAAGATCGGGGTAAATGGTATTAAGCAGCTCAGCCTGTTGTTTAGCAAAAGCACCATTGCGGACATGGCGGTCAAAACCGCAGACAATCATATTGCCGGTGGGGGGAGCGACGATGGTTGCGATATCATCACCGATGGAATGCTCTCTACACAAATCCACATATCCCTTGAGATAGGGGGGAATGGCGTCCTCATAGCTCGCACCAGACGCGAAGCGTCCGAGGACTGCTTCAGGTGCGCTTTTTCTGACCCAGCTGTGAAAATCATTGCCCCAATGAATACGGTCCTGGTTCACCGGCAACAGACGTTGTTCCGTGTGAACGCCACATTTCTGTCCCACCGAATAGAGATATCCGGCATCAGCATTGATAGCGACGCGCAACTCGTTAAGGACTTCTACCCAACGCTCAGGTATGAACGCTGCTTCGTATAGCTGTGTCCGCAGTGCAGGGTCTAAATGGCTCATTTCGCATACCGGACACAGTGGGTTAGATGGTCAGCGAGATATGTGGTGTAATGTCATTATGCGGACTGCATCCCCGGAAAATGAGTTCATATGACGCTTCATATTGTTCGATTGGAGCATCGAACATAAGGGCTCGCCGCGGTAGGTAGCGAACGGTTTCATCCGGATACAATAACGGCTGTAACAGTACGATTGTAACGCAAGGACCAAGCCCATAATGCACCAAGGTGCGCGCATTCACCGTCGGTGTGGGGTTGAATTTATCGAAGGTGGGGCGGTTCCGGCAGAGATCGTCACAAACGGCTTTCTCAACCTCGGTTTCGTAGAGCATAGCCTGCTGACGATGATCCTGTCCAAGAAGTTCGGCTAGCACCAGCCCTCAACCGCCAAAGCGAACGCTATGCCCATAAAGGCGTCGGCCTCAGCTGACAGACGCTGGGCGACTAGATTGAAACATGTGCCGCAGCATGGAAGTCACTTGATAATCTGATCGAAGCACATGTCTTTGCCGCCGAACGTGAACCTTTTTTAGTCGCAGCGCTCGCAGCTGTCCTCATTTATGATCAACAGGCTAGGCACGGCTGCGGCCCGGTATCCCAACGTCTTTGCTGTTCGCAAAATAAGACGCCAAAGAGCTGACGGTCCTGCCAAATGGCAGCTTTAGAGCCATTGGATCCTATTTATAGAGCTCACAGCTGCGTTCGGGGTTTCAAGCTAGCTGTTCAGGAATTCCGTCGTAGCCGCCTTGGCTATAAGTTTTGCGTGCGGGGCTCACCACTCAAGTTTGTACGCAATTCAAAAAGGACCTCCCCTTGAGAAACCTTTCCATTCGACTGGCGGCTACCCTCGCGGTCGCCGCAAGCCTCTCATCGTGCGCGACTTCCGAAACGAAGGTGCTGGAACCCTACAAGCTGGCAAATGGTGCGCAATACCAGGATGTCGTCACGATTGCGGCCAACGGCAAGGGGACGGCGCCGACGGTTACGCAAGTGAAGACCTTTGCGCTGGAGGAATCCGGTCGTAGCGTGCTGGTGACGGGTGCGGCCGGGTATGACCCGAGTGCGGTCAGCACCGTTGGTGCGGCTGTGGCGGGCGGGCTTGCTTCCAGCGTTCCGATTGCCATCGGACTTCATAACCAGCGCATCAAACGTACCGGCGATGGTAGCAAGAGTGGTAACGCAGGCCCTGCGGGTCCTGCAGGGCCAAATGGTCCAGCTGGCCCGGCCGGAACTGCAGGTGCAGTTGGGGCGCAGGGTCCGATGGGTCCTGTCGGGCCTGCCGGGCCTAAAGGCGAGCCGGGGCCCGCAATGGCAGTTCCTTGATATTGGTCGTGTAGCGCGGCGAACGGCGTTGAGCTTCGGTTTCACGGTATCGTGCGCGCTCAACAGCCGGTCCGACTGGTCTCGGTTGGGCGGGCACCTTCTCATTCACCATGATTCCCACCCTTGAATAGCGATGTCCATCGGAGGAAATTCGTCGGGGGCCTGCCCGGGTACACTGGCGGGCCATCGGCATATACGAAGGTCTCGATGCGGCCCGGCATGACTGCGATCTCCAGCGTCCCGCCTGAGATATCCTGTTACGGTAGATAGGCATCGGTCGTGATGAAACCGGCCGCCTGATGAAATGCATCGATACGGTTGAGTGCGACCGCGATGTCGGTGGCAGACACACTGGCGCCCCGTAGTGCTTCAAAGCCGTAGAGTTTTTTGCCGAACGGCTTGTAGCCTGTGATTTTGATCATCTTGATGTCAAAACAGGGTCCCCCCGGGGCCGGCGGGACGATGCTCGGCTCCGGAGGGAGGGTCAAGGGCGCGTTGGCGCGTTGGCGGGCGCGCTCGCGTCTTGACCGCTCAGCTTCAGCCTGACTGGAACTTTGATTGTGAAGCGTGTCCTGAAGGGCACGGGTTGCACGATCGAGATCCTGGGCTGAAGCGGACGACAGGGCTGCCCAAGACAGGCTGGCCCACGGAAAGGCAAGGGGTGCAAGCCGCATCACATTCATCGGGCGTGCTCCTTGTTGAGGTTTGTAAGTGCGTCCGAGAATCCGATCAGCGAGACCCGAAAATCGAGGGCTTCGCGGTTATCGGACCAAATCCTGAGCCGTTCCCCCAGCGCGCGCCATGTCCTGATTGGTGCCAATGCCAATCTCGAACAGGCGTCCTCGATAAAAGGCACCATTTGCCTCTCCGGCTTCAAAGCCTGCCTCAAACTGCTTCACAGAACCTGGAATGTCGCTACCATCAAGCAGCTTGACGCCTTCGGCAGCATTCGCCTGCGCCGACGAGAGAAGAGCCAGAAGCCAAAACGCAGCACCATATGCCCTGAAAAACATAAACGCCTCATGGAATAATCAACGCGATCACTCAATGAGATCCCAAATTGCAAATTAAGAACCATACCGTTACATTTTGCAACGAAACGGTGTCGGGCCGGATCGTCGATCATAGTTCCGCCCCATGAACACTGCCGCAGTTGCGCGTCATCGCGCACAGGCATGCCAGCCACAATCAACGGACTGGATCTAGCGTCTTTTATAAACCGGCCGTGGCCGTCGAAACAAACAACTCGTCAGGCGATCGGTGCTTGCTATCGCGGTCCGCGATCAGGCATGCAGAGTTTGGCTGTGTCGGCAGCAATTCCGCCGCATCCTCTATCGTGATTGTGCTTTCGTATTGCGGATGAACTGTATGATGTTGTACAGCGCCAACGTCTGGCGACCGGCTCGTTGTATGTCCCAAGCCTCCGGTGCAACAAGTGAGTCAATTATGCCCAGACGGGATTTCGGCCGCTCATTTCGCTCCCGCCAGCCATCGGAGATCAGATATCGCAACTTCGTGTCCATGGGCGCTGGCATACGAACATTGGTTATTCGATTCAAAGATTACAGCGGAGCGCTTTATTCCGAGCTTGTGCGGCTCTAACGAAAGTCTGGATTCGTTAATGGGTGCAACGCAGTTGATGTAACCGTTTGATACTGCCTATCGCCTAGCCATCGACAGCAAATTTGTTATTGCTGGGATGCACCAGTAAAAATCACCGACCTTCAAAGGCGAGACTAGGAAGTAAAGGCTTTCTGTTTCGCCTTTTTTTGGCATTTCGCCAAGCTCAAGGGCCTGCAAGCAGCATACGCATTGTTTCGAGGGTACGCGAAACAGGGAGAACGGCACCAGGTCGTCAAATCCTAACTTTCCGATCGTTGAGTTAACAGTAGGGAGGTGTCAGCCGTGGCGTGACACAATGCATCATGGGCAGATTCATGGCCCTCTGTTCTGCTGCGCGCTGACCCAAGGAAGACACGAGGCGGTGCACTGCCGATGCGGGAATCGTGAAAGGATAAAACATGAAGCGCGATACCTATCAGTTCATTACCGACAAGATCGTGGCTGTGCTCGAAACTGGTGTATGTCCTTGGTTGCAGCCGTGGGGCAAAGGTATTAGGCCACACCGGCCGTTACGTCACAACGGCATCCCTTATCATGGGGTCAACACCATCCTGCTTTGGTTAGCCGCGGCGGAACAGGGCTACAATTCGGCCTACTGGCTGACATTCAAGCAAGCGCTGGGACTTGGAGCATCGGTCAGAAAAGGTGAAAAATCAACGCTAGTCGTCTATTCACGCGCAATCGAAAAGGGCACGACAGTCGACCGAAAAATTTCCTTCTCGAGAGGCTACGCTGTTTTCAACGCCCAACAGATCGATGGATTGCCCGTATATTACTATTATAAGCCCGCGCCGACGGACGAGCCAAAACAGGCGATCAAGAATGCGGACATCTTTTTCGCGAACCTGGGAGCGGACATCCGCAACGGCGGAAACTCAGCCTATTACAGCCTGGAAACTGATCATGTTCAAATGCCGCGGTTTGATGCTTTTTCTTCAGCAGAGGCCTATGCAGGGACACTTGCGCACGAACTCATCCGTTGGACATCAAGCCGAAGCCGCCTTAACCGCGATTTGTTACGCTGTGGTCGGGATAAAGACGCTTACGCGCGCGAGGCGTTGATTGCCGAGCTTGGAGCGTGTTTTCTGTGCTGCGATCTGGGCATCAAGGCCAGGCCCCGCGACGATCATGCCTCCCATATCGGCCTGTGGATGAAAATCTTAAAGGGTGACAAACGGGCCATCTTTCAGGCCGCAAGTGTCGCCGAAAAGGCCGTTGGGTTCATGCAAGACCTACAACCACTTACCGATGTCGCGCCGTCTTACCGTCTGTAATTAGCTTCTACTTTGTGATCGCAACAAAATGGCGGACCCTAAAGGCTTGATCCTCAGCTCCTTATCAACGGATAGGCTCGTTGTTGATCACGAAAGAGCCCGCAGCTGGCGGGCTGCGGGCTCGGTACTGGCTGGTTAACAGCTGCTACCAGCTTGTTAAGACTAGCCAGCGTTTCGAATAAAGCAGGACGCCATTTCAACGAGAACGTTGCATACCGTTTGATACGGTCACGTCACTCCACGTCGATGCAAGTTTTGTCATAAGCCTCGAACCAACAAAAAATGTCGGTGAGAGTACGGGATGAACGAACGCGGAAAAGTATTGCAGAAGCGCCTGTTGCTGGTGAAATCAGGCGTATGCATGAAGGCCTTGCTTTCAGCTTTTCTGTCCACGCAGTCGGCTTTTGCCCAAGAGCGCGATCCAGCACATTTCGGTGCGTTTGGCCAAAACGTCAAAGTCGGTGTGCTCGTTGATGGGACATGGTCAGGCCATCGGGAGTTTAGGACGCGCGACAATCTCATGCGGTTTGCAGATCCCTTTGCAGATACGAACGTTGCCGGCGCGGGCGCCAAAGCCAACCCCGAACTCGTGACGATTGCAAAAGTGGCTGACGCGCTCAGTTACAAAATTCGCGTATTGCCAAAGCCTCAAGCTGATCGCGCTTCGTATCGTGATTGAGATGGATCCGGTTTAACCAAGAGTATCGCAGCCCGGCGGCTTATCGATCGCCGGGCCTTGTATCTGGCGGAAAGATTTTTCCTTTCCCCACACTTCCATCCCTTTAGCGCTTTGCCGTCATAGGTCGCGCAACGGCGCCTATGACCCGTCAGTGCCGGCAACCTCAGACGAAAGCTATTGGATCAAACGCATGAAGAAGGAGTTGACCGTGGTTTTAAGTCCGAAGATTGAGCAACATCATCCCGATCCTGATATGGTGAGAGAAGCGCTCGAGCATGTGTTCTCTTCGGAGGTTTTTATTAATTCCGGAAGAATGCGCACCTTTCTCGAGTACATTGTTACCGAAACAATGGAGGGACGTGGCGATCGTATAAAGGCTTACAGTATCGCTCTCGAAGTCTTCGGCCGTAAAGATGACTTCGCCATATCGGACGACTCAATCGTGCGCACAACTGCGAACCGTCTCCGCAATTCCCTTGAACGTTACAACGCTTCACCCGACAGCAGAAGGTCACCTCTTCTAATTAGCCTGCCACGTGGGAGGTATGTGCCGGTCTTTGAGAACAATCCCGCCTGCGTTCCAGTAGGAACTAACAACGGGCGGAAGCAGCTGTCTGAAGGGTTTGTCAACTTCCGACAAAAATATCGATTGTCACTTATTCTCCCAGGCCTTTTACTGATCAGCGTATTTGCGGCGCTTGTGGGACTTCGCGAGTGGTTTCCGCAGGTTGAGCGATCAACGGTGGCAGAGGCGGCCGGTGCCCCTATGTTATTGGTACAGGATACCCGGTTCTCACCTGGTAGTGCCGTTGCAAAGAAGTTGGCACATGATCTTTCAGCGCTAGCGACGAACAAACTTGCCGCCCATGGCATGGCCCGGGTCGTTGACGTGGCGAATGACGCCCAAAGTCTCGCGCGGGACCTCGCCGAGAGAAATCCCTCGCGTGTCATCTATACGCTTGACACGGCTATCGTCGGACATGGCGAGGAGTTTGCGTTAGTCTGGAAACTCAACGATGCACATACGCGGGAGGTGTCATGGGCCGACCAGATATCGCTGGGGAGCGTGAATCTGAATGGGAGTACTGCAGACTCCGCAGCAGATGCATTGGTAAGTGGCGTATTCGGATTGGACGGCGCTGTCCCCAGCCTTGAGTCCATGTATCAGGGAGAACTTAGTTGCCTAAGTCCACAGCAACGCGTCGCGATTATCTATGATGCCGGATTGATTCCAAATGCTCGCGAATGTCTTGAAAATCTGGTTGCGAGCCACCCGCGTCATGCGGAAGCCTGGGCAAGCTTAGCTCGTGTATATTTCAGATTAGCGAGACATGCTGCTTCCGTTGGCGAGGACCCTAGCGACTACGGCGAGCTTTTGCACGTTGCGGCGGAGAAAACGCACGAGCTGCTCCCTCAATCCTTTGGTGCTCAATTGGCTGTCGCCTTTGATGTATATAATCACGGAAAGGTGGAATTATTTCAGGAAATAGCGCGGGACATGCTCAAGAAATTTAGAGATCCCCATTTTAAAATAATCATTGGCAACGCTTTTTGGAATATCGGTCGTACCGCCGAGGGTACGACGCTCGTCAAGGAAGGAACGGAGGAGATGGATCGCCGGGGAACTCTAGCAGATCTGATATTGGCATTTGACCGCTACGAGAACGAGGATTTCGGTGAGGCTTTGAACATACTTGACGGGATCATCAATCCGGAGTTTTACCGCTTCTATCTTCTTCGAGCCGCGACACTTGCAAAGTTAGGGCGAACCGAAGCCGCTCGAGCGGCTGTCCATAAACTCCACGAGAAACGCCCCGGCTACGAAAATAACCTATACGCAGATTTCCGACACAACAATGTTGCCGATTCAAGGATCGAGCAGCTCGCCGAGGGGCTACGCGAAGCTGGCCTCGCCGTGCCAGTTCCGGCAGTGAATGCGAGATAAATATTTGATTTATCAGCGTGGCGTTTCGGACCGCAGGTTCGTGAACTGACACTGAACGACAATTATTGCAGTCGGAGTTGTCTTATGAGAGGACGCGCATGTCTGCTGGCACCATCTGAGAATTGCCATCGAAGTCGGTTCGGTTCCGTTCTCCGAGATAATTGTTCGAGGTCGTCCGCGTTGGACATGGCGATATCGAGTTCTCACGTTATAGACGCCCTCAAGCTTTCGTCGTGTCGTTGCCTCCGGTTCGAGGACGCGGAACGATGCGTCCTTTTCGTCAAGCTCATCAACGAGGTTGAGCCCGTCGCGGGTAGAGCGGCCAAGACTCACGGCATTTCCGGTGAAAAGTCAGAATTTTCGCGATTGCAAGCCGCCCCGATGAGGCGGCTTGCGTTAGTCGGTGACCGCTCACGCGGCCAGGGGCTTGGAAGCGCGAAGGGCCAGGTTGATCAGGCAGGTGATCGCGATGTTCGCCGCCAAGGCCAGCAGTCCCGTATAGACGGTGAAGGGTTCGCCGCCCAGGCTGACCGCGTGCAGGGGTTTCCAGCCGGCATCCCAGACAAGGTATGTTCCGCCGACAAAGCCAACGACCCATCCGGCAAGCAGTGCCGGCGCGCGGAACCAGTTGGAATAAAGACCAAAGATCAGCGCCGGTAGAGTCTGCAAGATCCAGATGCCACCCAGCAATTGCAGATCAAGAGCAAACTGCGTGGGCAGGAGAAGGATGACCAGCAGCGCCCCGACCTTGACGACGAGCGACGACAGCTTGGCCACCTTGGCTTCTCCTTCCGTGGTCACGTTCGGATTGACATAAGCCTTCCAGAAGTTCCGGGTAAACAGATTGGCGGCACCAATGCTCATGACGGCTGCCGGGACCAGTGCGCCGATCGCGATGGCGGCAAAAGCGAAGCCGGCGAACCAGCTCGGAAACAGCATCTGGAATAGGGCTGGCACGACGTCGTTCGGGCTATCCAGCTTCAGGCCGGCAGCGTGCCCCATATAGCCGAGCAGTGCCAGGAGGCCGAGCAGCAACGTATAGGCAGGTAGAAGCACAGCGTTTTTGCGGATCGTGTTGGCGCTGTTGGACGCGAATATCCCTGTTAGGGTGTGGGGATACATGAAGGCCGCCAGAGCCGAACCCAAGGCAAGGGTCGCATAGGCGACATACTGGTTTCCGCCGAGCAACAAACTCCCGGTGCCCTTGGCATCGAATGCAGCCTTGGCGGATGCGAAGACGTTGTCATATCCACCAAGCTTTGAAGGAATAAGCAGGACGGCGACGATCACCACGATATATATCATGATGTCCTTGACGAAGGCGATCAGAGCCGGTGCGCGCAGCCCTGCCGAATAGGTGTAAAGCGCCAGAATGATGAAGGCGATCGACAGCGGGATTTCGCCGTGAAGTCCGAGCGCCTTGAGCGCGGCCGTCATGCCGATCAGCTGCAAGGCGATGTAAGGCATGGTGGCAATAACGCCGGTTGCCGCGACGGCCAATTCGAGGGCGCGTGAGCCGAACTGGCCGTGGACGATGTCGCCAGCGGTCACGTAACCTGCATCGCGGGCGCGCTTCCAGAGCAATGGCATGACCGCGAAAACAAAGGGGTAGACGATAATCGTGTAAGGCAGGGCAAAAAAACCGTATGCGCCGACGACATAGACAAGCGCCGGTACTGCGATGATCGTATAGGCGGTGTAGAAGTCGCCGCCAACCAGGAACCAGGTGATCCAGGTGCCGAAAGAGCGCCCTCCCAGGCCCCATTCGTCGATATTGTCGAGGTCTTTGGGCTTGCGCCAGCGGGAGGCGACAAAGCCGAGCACGGTGACCAGAACGAAGAAGAAGGTGAAAACGGACAGTGCCGTGACGTCGATCTCAGTCGTCATTGCGCACACTCCGATAGGCGACATAGGTGAGGAAGGCTGTCAACGGTACCCAGGCCAGCTGATACCAATAAAAGAACGGGAAACCGAAAAGGGCCGGTTCCTCGATATTGTAGAAGGGAACCCAGAGAAGACCGATATACGGAAGAGCAAGAAGCGACAAAGCCGCCTTCTTGCGCAGAGACTTTTGCGCCATGGTATTTCCTCCCAACTTGGCGTGTACGCCTGAAGGTCGTAGGGTCATTGATTTATGGTTACAATCGCGCCGCCGGCAAACTTGAACGCGCATACCCAGAAGTGGGTATCGGTCACGGAGCCAAAACGCCAATGCCCCGATCGAGTGCGTAGCGCACTAATTCCGCTGTTGATTTCAGCGCCAGCTTCTTTTTCAGGTGCTTTCGATGGGTTTCGGCTGTCGCGATGGTGATTCCGAGAGCATCGGCAATTTCGCGGTTATTCTTCCCCGCAACCAGCTCGCGCAGCACGTCCCGCTCCCGGGTGGTCAAAAGCTCGGATTCATCTATACGTGCCGCCTCCAATATGGCGTCTGCTACACCGGACGAGAAATAGGTGCCGCCTTTCGCGACCGCTTCGATGGCGGCTGCGATCTCGTCGGTCGAGACATCCTTAAGGATGTAGCCGGAAGCGCCACGCAGCACGGACGACGAGATGTATTCTTTGTCATGGTGCATCGAGAGCATGATGATGCCGCATGCGGGCAAAGCGTTCTTGAACAGGCCTATCGCGTCTATGCCGCTGATCCTTGGCATGTTGATATCCAGCAGGATGACGTCCGGATGAAGCCCGGCTGCCAGGTCCAACCCCGCCTGCGCATCGGCGGCGATCCCCACGACGTTCAAATGCGCATAGGTCTGAAGGATGGCCCGGAGCCCATCCAGAACCACTGGATGATTATCGACAAGCAAGACCCGGATGGTATGGGGTTTATTCATGCCACTGACTCCGTCAGAACACGATGCGCCGAGCGCGGCATCAAGATGGTCAGTACGGTTCCCTTATCGTCGCTTTTGATCAGCAGAATACCGTGGAAATGTGCCACCCGTTCCTGCATGTTGCGCAAACCGAGGCCCGGCGACGTGTTGCTTTCGCTATTAAATCCCGTGCCATTGTCGCCGATCGTCATTCGGCTGCGGCCACGCTCGCTGCGCAGGCGGATGAAAACCGTGGTCGCACCGGCATGCCGCTCGACATTGGTGAGTGCTTCCTGCGCGATGCGGTAGAGGGCCGTACTGGCCTCCGCTTTCAGGCCGTCCGCAAAAAAGCTGGCGTCCAGCGTTGCCTGCAGGCCTGTCCTGACGCGAAAGCCCTCACACAAGGCCCGCAGCGCCGCTATAAGCCCCAGATCATCGAGCAGAGGTGGCCTCAGTGCATGTGACAGTTGGCGTACATCACGGATCGCATCGTTGAGTGTCTTGATGCCACCTTCGATCGCTCCCAAGACGTCATTGTCGCCCGCCTTGACCATGCGTTCGGCCAAATTCATCGCATAACGAGCACCGACCAGACTTTGCGAGATACCGTCGTGTAGATCGCGGGCAAGCCTTGTCCGTTCCTGCTCCTGTGTATCGATTACTCGCTGCGTCAACTGTCGCAGCTTGCGATCGGCAAGTCGTCGCTCGCTGACCGTGAGGACCATGCCCGTCGCAAATACCAGCAGGACCGCCGGTACTGTCACCAATGCGACGACTTTGAATGTCCAGCCGATGGTGTTGCGAAAGTCCAATTGTGCTGTCTTGGTCTGTACATGGATTTCATCAAGGTAGATGCCCGTTCCCAGAATCCAGCGCCAGTCGTCAAGTTTGGCCACGTAGGAAAGTTTGTCGCCGACCTGGTCCGTCGCCGGCCGCTCCCATTTGTATTGGACGAAACCGCCGCCCGCCTTCGCGGTGTCGATTAGGCTTGCGATGACCTTCTTGCCATCCGCGTCGATGAGATCCAGCCAGTTACGGCCGGGGAATTCGTTTTGTCGGGGATGGACGATGCTGTTACCGGCATAATCGTAAACGAAGAAATATCCGTCCTCTCCATAGTCCAGGCTCTTGATAAGTTCGATCGCCCTTTTCTGCTTCTCATCGTCCGAGAGGCCGCTCTGCGCCATGATCCCGCGGACGGCTGACATGGCCACATAGGTGAGATGAACGATTTCGCTCTCTTTGGCTTTCAGCATATTCCGCTCAAACGTGGATATGCTGCTCTCGGCCAACGTCCTGGACTGCCATGTGATGAAGGCCGAGATGGCGAGCACCGCCAAGACCAGCGGTAAGATGGAAAGGGCGATGATCTGCTGCCGAAAATTCATGGAAATGAAGGCCCTTTTCACCGGCACGTTGTTTTTAACAGTAAGATCAGCGCATATTTTTACGGCATTCAGGAAATGCTGCCAGTTTCTGCAATGTCGCTTTAATCCCGACAAAGGTTAGAATTTTGCGCCTAAGTTTTGCAAGGCGCATTTTGGCAGCGCTGTTCATGCGGCGATTTTGCCGAAATCTATATGGCTGTCCAGATCGAGGTCGAACCGGCCGTAGTGATTTTCGTGATGTGAGGCCGCGATAATCTTCCGGTGACATACGGCCGTGTCAGGCTGGTTTAAAGAGCAACGTTTGCAGCATGCAGGTGTTCACATAGATGAGCGAGATTTCAAGAAGATCGCCCCCGAAACATTCCGGTTGTGCATCGCTCGTATAGACGACCACCCTTTTGTCTGGCGATAGATATACTTGAACCCGAGTCGCAGAAGCGATGCTCGTCCCGCCGCCATTAGTTCGTCATATCAAGCAGCTGAAGAACGCGCCGAGCCATATCTGCGCCTCTGTCGTCGTTGCGCCATGCCAACAGCAATGGGACCGAAAATGTCAGCGGCAATGGAATTTTTTTCACCTTGGGGGAGGTTATCCCCACGGCTGAAGGTAATATCGAACAGTAGCCGTGGCCGACAATCAGCTGCACTGCCACCGGTATGCTGTCGATCTCGATTAACTGCACCTTTGACAGCCAGGTTGGTCCAAGCAGATGCTCGAGGAAGCTTTCGGCGGTCTGGCGCAGTCCGGAGGCGCGGGAAGGCAGTACCAGGCGGTGCTTGAGGATCGCCTCGCGCATCTGTGCCGGCGAATCCTGGTCCGCCGGATCAGCCGCGTCATGCTGCAGGAAACAGGAAAGGTGGCTGCGCAGAACCTCGCGGCTGCGGAGCCTGGAATTGTTTAGCGGCATGTCAACAAGCACTGCATCGTACCGCTGCTGTTCAAGCCCTTCCAGCAGGCTGTCTGCAAGCCCCGGCTGCATCAGCAGCGGTGTGTCGAAACGGCGTGCCCAGTTGGCGGCAATTCGCGCAAGAATGATTGCCGACGGGCTGTCCGTTGTTGCTGGAGGAATGCCGCCGAATGACCAATGCCGTAGATGCCGCTTGAAACGCAGTGCCGATGTGGAATCCAGCGTAGCCCAGATATCGCGTAATTTGCTGACGTGAGGTGATATGCGAAGCCCTTCGGGCGACGCGCGCGAACCGTCGCGGGTCCGTTCAAAAAGTCGGACGCCGAGATTTTCCTCCAGCATGGCGATCATCCGTGTAAGCTGTGGTTGTCCGATTTGCAGTCTCAACGCGGATTTGCGGATCGAGCCCGATTCGAGAATGTCCACGAAGCGGAAAAGCGCAATTAGCGACACGCTTTTCTGATAAATACCCTTCGCATGGTCATCACCGCACTTGCCGTGGATCGCGAAGATTTCATCGGCGGCCTGTGCGAGATATGGGCTGAGCCTGCCCCCTTCCGCCGTCAGGATCAGACCTTTTGCGCCGTGAACGAAAAACTTGACCGAGAGGGCGTTCTCCAGACGACTGACGGCATCCGATACGGTCGAAACCGGAATGCCCGTCGCGCTGGACGCAAGATGGATGCCGCCGAGGCGAACCACCTGATCACATAAAAGAATTGTCGAAACCTTCACTTATCGCGTCTCGTTTTTGACCTTCCCATTCCGGCATCAGCCGTCCGGATTTTGGGATATACCACTAATTCCATTGTGCCTCATAGTCGAAATATGACAGGAGGACGATATGGCGGATTTCGATACGGTTTTGGCGGGGCGTGTCATTCTGACGGACCGCGAGATTCCGCGGGGTTTCGTGGCCATTCGCGATGGGAAAACGGTACTCATCGGAGAAGGCCCGGCACCGGCTGGAAGAGAAAATCATGATTTTGGCACCGGTCTTTTATTGCCTGGTGCCGTCGACGCTCAGGTACATTCGCTGTCGCAAAAGGGGGCTGAAGGATTTGCCGCCTCGACCCGTGCGGCGGCAGCAGGCGGAGTTACGACAATCGTGGACATGCCCTACGACGAGGGCAATCTTGTATGTTCCGCCGAGGCCGTGGCGCGTAAGGTCGCGATGATCGACGAAGAGGCGCGCATCGACGTGGCACTTTACGGTACCGTCGATCCGCAAGAGGGTCCTGCCCGCATTGCTGAACAGGCGGCGGCGGGAGTTTGCGCCTATAAATTCTCGACTTTCGGCACGGATCCCCACCGGTTTCCGCGCATCCCGCCAGCGCTGCTGCGGGCCTGCTTCGCCGAGGTTGCAAAGACCGGGCTTGCGGCAGGCGTGCACAATGAGGACGATGCCTATGTCCGCGCCGCGATTGCCGAGGTGGAGGCATCCGGCATCACCGACTGGCGTGCACACGGCCTGTCACGTCCTGAACTGGCCGAGACGCTGGCGATGCTGCAGATTTATGAAACTGGCGCCGAGACAGATTGTCCGGCGCATGTCGTCCATTGCTCCGTCAGCCGCGGCTACGAGATCGCCGAGATGTATCGCAGGAATGGCCGGTATTCTTCCATCGAATGCTGCATTCACTACCTTGTTCTGGATGAGGAGAATGATGTTGCACGGCTTGGCGGCAAGGCCAAGATCAACCCGCCGATACGCGCCCGACGAGAAGTGGAGGCGATCTGGCGACATCTGGCCGAAGGGCGGGTGTCGATGGTGTCTACCGATCATGTGAGCTGGAGCGAGGACCGCAAGACCAACCCCGATATGCTGAAGAATGCCTCCGGCGTGCCCGGGCTGGAGGTAATGGTGCCGCTTTTCGTCAAGGGCGCGATCGCGCGCGGTGTGCCGCTGGTGTGGGCGGCCCGGCTGATGGCCGAAAATCCGGCCCGGCATTTTCGTCTGGACCACCAGAAAGGCGGGTTGCAGGTTGGGCGTGATGCCGACGTCATGGTGCTTGTCGATCGGCCCGCGGTGTACGACGCGGCCACCAGCCCCCACTCGATTGCGGGGTGGTCGCCTTATCACGGCATGGAACTGCCCTGGACGGTTGCAGCCACGTGGCGGCGAGGCGAGATGGTCTTCGACGGGGAAAACGTGCTTGCTGCGCCGGGAACCGGTATTTTTGTGCGGCCGCCCGAAACACTTGGTCTGCGCGAGGTGCTGTTGTGATGCGCCGCAATCTAGACGCGTCAATAAAGGACATAGAAGCGGATCTCGACGCACTGGCGCAGATTACCGATCCGGAACGTCCCTGGACCCGACGCGCCTTCTCGCCCCGTTTTGATGAAGGGCGCAACTATCTTCGTCGACGTTTGCTGGGTGAGGGATTGAATGTCTCGACGGATGCGGGCGGGAACCTGATTGGTCGACGCGAAGGCACCGAGCCGCAGGCCGGAACGATCATGCTGGGTTCGCATTCCGACACCGTGCCGGACGGCGGACGTTTTGATGGTGTTGCCGGTGTCGTCGTTGCATTGGAGGTCGCACGCATTCTCTCACGGCGCGGTGTTGCCTTGCGGCACAACCTGGCCGTCGTCGATTTTCTTGCTGAAGAAGTCTCCATTTTCGGCGTTTCCTGCATCGGTTCGCGAGCGATGGCGGGCGTTCTGCCGCAGGACTGGCTGAGGCGCATCAGCGACGGGCGCGATCTGGCGACGGCCATGCGTGATGTGGGCGGCAAGCCGGAAAGTCTTGGAGCGCCCCTGCTCGATGACCTGAAGGCCTTTCTGGAACTGCACATCGAGCAGGGGCCGGTTCTCGAACGGGAAAAGATTGCGCTTGGGGTGGTGACGACCATTGTCGGCATCAATCGCGTCGAGATCGAGGTTAAGGGTCGTCCCGATCATGCCGGTACGACTCCGATGGGGTTGCGCGCCGATGCCCTCGTCGCTGCGGCGCGGATCGTGAGTGAGATCGAGCGGTACGCGACGGAGCTTTCCGGTGGTCCCGGGCATTTTACCGCAACCGTGGGCGAGTTCGAAATCTCCCCCAACGCCGCCAATGTGGTGCCGGGGCGGGTCCGCATGCTGGTCGATATCCGCGCTGAACGGGCCGAGGACAAGGAGGCGTTCGTGTCCTGGCTGACCGGACTTGACGCGGACGGTGAAAATACGATCGAAGCGCGACTGATTTCCGGCAATCCCGGCGTGCAGATGGATGAGGGATTGCAGGAGACGCTGGCAAAGGCCGCAGACCGGCTGGACACGCCCTATCGCAAGATGGTGTCGGGTGCGGGCCATGATGCGGCGTTCATGGCACGGCTGTGCCCTTCGGCGATGCTCTTCGCTCCATGTCGCGACGGCCGTTCCCATTGCCCGGAAGAGTGGGCCGATGCGGCCGACCTCGCTCTGGCGGCTGAAGTTCTGGCAAACACGATTATGGAATTGGACAGAAAAAGGGAGGGCTGAAGGTGGCCAGAATTCTGACGGAAAAAGATGTGGAACCCGCAGTGCGGGGAGGCGCGGTCTATGCGGCCGGCGGTGGCGGCTGGGTCCACCATGGACGGATGCTGGGCTACGCCGCGGTGAACGCCGGTGCGCCGGAACTCGTCTCGATTGACGAATTGAACGAAGACGAATGGGTGGCGACGGCTGCCGCCATCGGCGCGCCGGCCTCCACCACGCCCTGGGAAATGCGGGGCGTTGATTATGTCAAGGCCGTGCAGCTTTTGCAGGATGAGCTTGGTGCGAAGGTCGCGGCCCTGATGATCGGGCAGAACGGCAAGTCCTCGACCCTTAACGCGTGGCTGCCTTCGGCTATCCTCGGCTGCAAGGTACTGGACGCGGTGGGTGACATGCGCGCCCATCCGACCGGCGATATGGGCGCGATCGGCATGGCTGGAAAACCGGACCAGTCGATCCAGACGGCCGTCGGGGGAAATCGGGATCAGAACCGCTATATCGAACTTGTAACGCGCGGCGCAACCGGCCGGATCTCTCCTATCCTGCGCACCGCCTCCGACATGTCGGGCGGTTTCATTGCCTCGGCCCGCAACCCGGTTCGCGCCGGTTACGTCGCGAAGAATGCGGCACTCGGCGGAATTTCCAAGGCGCTGGAACTTGGCCATGCAATCCTCGCTGCCGAGCCTCGAGGGCATGCGGCAGTCCTCGATGCGATCCTTGCGACCACGGGCGGCAGGATCATGATCGAGGGAGAGATCACCGCTAAGGATGTCCATTATACGAATGAGGCTTTCGACGTCGGTACCGTCACCATCGGCAGCGGCGAGGGGGCGCTGACCCTGCATGTGATGAACGAATACATGGCCGTCGAGGCGGTCGATGGTCGTCGCCTTGCGACCTTTCCGGATGTCATCACCACATTGTCGCAGGAGATCGAGCCGCTGTCGGTCGGCGAGCTGAAGGTCGGCATGAAGATCCACCTGTTGCATGTCCCAAAGACCCTCATTCCGATCGGCGCGGGCCTGATGGACCCGGCGATTTATGTCCACCCCGAAAAGGTCATGGGCATCAACCTGACCGACTACGCATTGGAGGCCTGAAGATGCCGAGAGAAAATCCCCGTAATCCGGGCTTCCCGATCCCTTCAGGCCCGGATATTCGAGCCAAGGGCTGGCGGCAGGAAGCCCTGCTGCGCCTCATGGAAAACGTGCTGGCTGTGGGTGAAGACCCGGAAAACCTCGTCGTCTACGCAGCACTCGGGAAGGCGGCGCGCAACAAGGCCGCATATGATGCCATCGTGCGTGCATTGACGACGATGGATGAGGATCAGACACTCGTCATCCAGTCGGGAAAGCCGGTCGGCTTGATGAAGACTTCGGCCGAGGCCCCGATGGTCATCATGGCCAATTGCAACATGGTCGGCCAATGGGCCAAGGCCGAGAATTTTTATGCTCTCGAACGCAAGGGCCTCATATGCTGGGGCGGCCTGACTGCGGGGGCATGGCAATATATCGGCTCGCAGGGCGTCATTCAGGGTACCTACGAAATCTTCATGCGCATTGCCGAACGCCGCTTCGGTGGCACGCTCAATGGGCGTTTCGTACTGACCGCGGGCCTTGGTGGTATGGGAGGAGCGCAGCCGCTTGCCGGTCGCATGGCAGGCGCGGCCATCCTGTGCATAGAGATCAATCCGGAACGGGCCCGCACCCGCAAGGATATCGGCTATCTCGACGAGATTGCCGATGACCTCGATAGCGCACTGGCACGAATTGAAGAGGCCCGCGCCAAGGGTGAGGCGCTGTCCGTCGGGCTTGTCGGCAATGCAGCGGAAATCTATACCGAAATAGCCGCACGTGGGATCATCCCGGATATCGTCACCGACCAGACCTCCGCCCATGATCTTGTTTATGGCTATATTCCAATCGGTTACGATCTGGAACGGGTACGCCGCCTGCGCAGCCAGAATCCGGATGAGCTGATCGAGGCCGGCAGGGCGTCGATTGCCAAACAGGTGACAGCCATGCTGGAATTCCAGCGGGCCGGCTCGGAGGTTTTCGACAATGGCAATTTGATCCGAACGCAGGCGCAGGCCGGTGGGGTTGCCGACGCCTTCGATATTCCGGTCTTCACCGAAGCCTATCTGCGCCCGCTGTTCTGCCGGGCGATTGGTCCCTTCCGCTGGATGGCCCTGTCGGGCGACGCTTCGGACATTGCGCGGATAGACGAGCTGGTGCTGGAGATGTTTCCGGACAACAAGATCGTCACCAACTGGATTTCGCTGGCGCGCAAGCATGTTCCGTTCGAGGGGCTGCCGGCACGTATTGCATGGCTTGGCCATGGCGAAAGAAGCGCGCTCGCACGGCGGGTCAACGGTCTGGTCGCTTCGGGTGAATTGAAGGGGCCGGTTGCCTTCTCTCGCGATCACCTCGATTCAGCGGGCATGGCGCATCCAAACATCATGACGGAGAACATGCTTGATGGTTCGGACGCCATCGCCGACTGGCCGCTTCTCGACGCGATGTTGCTCTGCGCTTCGCGCGCCGACCTTGTCGCACTTCATTCCGGCGGCGGGGGTTATGCGGGCTTCATGACCTCGGCAGGGGTCACGATCGTCGCTGATGGAACCAACGCGGCCGACGATCGGCTTTCGCAATCACTCGACAATGATACGGGGCTCGGCGTCATCCGTTACGCGGATGCGGGCTATGCCGAAGCACAGGATGAAATTGCCAGCAAGGGCATACATCATGTGCAGATCTGACGAGATCAAAGCAGCGAGGAGAGGCCATTAATCGCCACGAGCGGCGGAAAATTACGATCACCAATCAACACCGCCTGCCGCTGTCGGCAGGCCAAGAGGGGACAATAATGGAAAAAACACATCAAAATTTGTCAATGACACCGGTCAGACGGTCATCACCGGAGCGCGCCGTTGCTGCAGCATCGATAGGCAACGCCCTGGAATGGTATGACTTCACCGTCTATGCGCTGTTTGCCATCTATATCGCCCATAATTTCTTTCCCGGCGGCGATCACACGGTCGAACTCGTGAAAGCCTTTCTTGCCTTCGGGCTAGGCTTCGTGATCCGCCCCCTGGGAGCCATCGTGATCGGGGTCTATGGCGACAAGGCCGGCCGAAAGGCCGCGTTGTTCCTGACCATCATGATCATGGCGGCGGGCACCCTGTTGATTGCGGTGGCCCCGACCTATGCCGCGATCGGTGTGGGAGCGCCGCTCATGATCCTTGCCGGGCGAGTCCTTCAGGGCTTCTCCGCGGGTGGAGAAATCGGCGGAGCAGCCGCCTTTCTTGTTGAACATGCGCCAGCCGACAAAAAAGGCAAATATGCCTCCTGGCTCCAGGCAAGCATGGCGATTTCCAACATCATGGGTGCACTCGTCGCCTTTGCTGTTACCTCGCTCCTGACGGAGCAGGAGATTGGAGACTGGGGCTGGCGGATTCCGTTCTTCATCGGCGTCTTGATCGCGCCTGTGGGTCTCTGGCTGCGCAAGACGCTGGACGAAACACCGGCTTTTCAGGCGGAACAGGCAAGTCTCGAGAACCAGTCCGCCAAAACACCCCTGAAGCTCGTCTTCTCTGACTATTTCGGCCATCTGATCAAAGGTTTTGCTTTCTCGATCCTGTGGGCGGTTTGCGTTTACGTGCTGATCATCTACATGCCGATCTTCGTTCAGCGTGCTTTCGGTTTCAGCGCTTCGGAGGCGTTTACGGCATCGCTGATTGGAAACGTCTTCCTTGCGGTCGGTTGCGTCAGTGCTGGAAGTATTTCGGACAGGATCGGTCGGCGCTTGATGCTTGCTATTGCGGCCGGCGCAATGCTGGTTGCCGTCTACCCCCTGATCTGGTGGCTGCAATCTTCGCCGACGCTGACGACGCTCATCATCGTGCAAAGCCTGTTCTGCATCATGGTCTCGGGATATGTCGGGGTTGCGCCCGCTACCCTGTCCGAGCTTTTCCCGACGAATATCCGCACCACCGGCATGTCATTGGCCTATAACGCCGCCGTCACGATCTTCGGAGGATTTGCCCCGGCGACGCTGACCTGGCTCGGCAGCACGGAGATCGGTTATCACGCGCCGGGATTTTACGTCATGGCCGCCGCATTCATATCGCTGATAGCGGTCCTGATCCTACCAAAACCATATTCCACGAACTGAAGAGATGGGCCGCCGAAGGCCCAGCTCCCACATTGCTTAACCCACCATGTCTGGAAATTTACAGTCGAAGCGAAGCCGCTTCGACGGCCGGACACTGCTGCAAACACAACTGCATAATAACAACCAACTCAAGGGAACATCATGTCTGCTCAAACCGGGACTATATCTTGCCTCGCCATTGCCGCAGCTTTGGCGATAGTCGGGCTTACTGCTTCAAATGCGCAGGCGGAACACTGGTCCATCGATGGTCAAAATCTGACCGTGGAACAGGTTGTCGGCCTGGCGCGGGACAACAACGCCAAAATCACTCTCACCGAGAGCGCCGACAAACGGATCGCCGAAGGCTTTGATCTGGTGATGGAGGCTGCCCTGCAGGGCAAGGCGGTCTACGGTCTCACGGTCGGCGTTGGCTGGAACAAGGATCGCCCTGTTTTTGCGATGAAGGACGGCAAGCGCGTTCTGGACGATGATCTGCTGAAACTGTCACGCGCTTTCAATTCGACGTCTCTTCGCGCTCATGGCGCAGGCGTGGGTGAACCGATGGCGATCGAAACGGTGAGGGCGGGCATGGCGATCCGTCTAAATCAGATTGCCACCGGTCGAACCGGCGTTCAGAGCGCCGTCGCGGAAATGTACCGACAGTTCCTGGAGCAGGGGATCACCCCGGTGGTTCCTTCGCGTGGTTCTGTTGGAGAGGCGGATATCACCCTTGCCTCCCATATCGGTCTGGCGATGGTTGGTGAGGGTGAGGTCTTCATGAACGGCAACCGCATTCCCGCAGCGCGCGCGCTGACTGACGCCGGCATCACTCCGCTTGAGCCGGTCGGCAAGGATTTTCTTTCGATCCTCAGCACGAATGCACTGACCGCCGGGCAGGCTGCGCTGCTTGCGCGTGATACGGCGGGATATCTCGAAAAGGAAGCCGTCGTCTTCGGTTTGGCACTGGAAGGCTTTAACGGCAATGTCGCCCCTTTCCTCGAAGCGACGAACGATCTGCGCCCCTTCGGTGAAAATACATCCGGGGCACAGATGGTTCGCTCTGCCCTTGGCGGCAGCTATCTCTGGTCACCCTCGAAAGATCGGGCGCTGCAGGACCCTCTGTCTTATCGCACCATGGCCTATGTGCTTGGCGGAGCCGAAATTGCGATGCGGGATCTGACCAAGGCGTTGGAAATCCAGATCAATCACAGTGATGATAATCCTGTCGTGGTTGCGGGTGCCTCGGACGACAAGGCTTCCATGCAGGTCTCCCAGTATTTTATCGAAGGAGAGGTATCTGGAGCGATCTATCCGAGTGCAGGTTTTGAGATGCTGCCGGTGGCTTCAAGGGTTGAAGCACTGAACACGGCGCTGGTGCGCCTGTCACAAGCCATTACGATGCAGACGATCCGCTTCGAGAACCCGGATTTGACGCATCTTTCGCGGTTCCTCGCTGCTGAAACCAATCAAGGGCACGCGTTTGGTGCAATCCAGAAGCCACTTGTGGCGCTTCTGGCCGAAAATCAGCAGATCGGCGCGCAGGCCCCCGTCGGTTCGATCGCAATGGCAGGAAATATCGAGGATCTGGACAGCCACGCCCCGCTTTCGGTCGCCAATCTCGGCCGGATTCTGGATAACCTTTACTGGATGTCGTCAATCCAGCTGCTACATGCGGCGCAAGCTGTTGATCTGCGCAAGCCCGGGCAATTGGGAGCGGAAACAACGGCACTGTTTGAAGACTATCGCCGGAGTGTGCCTTTTGTGGCGACGGACCGAATATACAGCAATGATTTCAATACGGGTTATCGTTTTCTGAAGGCCCGTTGAGCGGTTGTTGTGTTGGCGTTGAACCAGATGAGAGGACCGACGTCTTTGGGCCGTTTCGCAAAGCAAATATGCGAAGCGCGGCACGGCTCGAAGACCTCGGCCATTCAGATCCGTGAGGAGCCCTGGATAGGATGGGCCCCTCACCATTTTTTAGATCAGCCTGGATGTGGCTTCTGTCACCTGGCGAGCGGCTTTTCCATTTTCCCGTATCGGACAGATCAGGATCGAATGGCTCGACATCCACCACTGATCGCGCTGGCTTAAGCTATGGGGTTACGAGCCAAAGCATCCGCGAAATCATTTCCCGCTATACCGGAATGTCCCTTGCACCACTCTATGTCTACGTTCGGATTGCGAAGGAGCAAGCTATCCACACTCCGCCACAGGGCTTCATCTGGTATCTGTCGTTTCCGAGCTCGCGAATTGGGGTTGATGCGTTTCCAACCGTTGGTCCGCCAGATTTTGCGATGGCGATGGCAACCCTCGACGACATGAGCGGAGTCCGTCCAAAGGACGGTTGTCCGGCCTGGAGCGTGAGCATCCAGCCATAAAAGTGCGTTCATGACTGCCATTATTTCAAAAGAATTATTTGTAAGTCCGATTTCCGTCCCACGCGCAGCATGGAGCTGCTGCCCCGTCTCCAGCACGACGAATGCCCAGCTTCCCGACACTTCAACGGGGTCGTAAGAGCCGTCCGTGTAGATTGTGAGTGGCGCAGTCATCGAACTCGTTTTCCCGTGTCAAAACCGCCTGAAAAAATGGCAATGCCTTTGAGTCACTTCTCCAGATGGCGTTTACCATGTCCTCTTCGAATCAAAACCTGCTGTTCTTTGTATCGGGGCAGAATATGTCTCGCTTTCGCAGAGTAGATTGCACCAGATAGAGAGGTCTCCAGCGCGGTAACCTTCACTCCACAGCTTCAATGAGAGACATAGCCCCCGCGCTTCACGTCGCGAAGCGCGACGAATACGGCCGCTGCCAGCACGGCAATCATCGTGCCGGTAATTATGAGAACCGATCCATGCGCCTGAGTGAAGGCGCTGCGCGCCGCTGTCCGTATTGCCTCAGCTTCATCTCCGCCCAAGCGCGCCGCCGCCGTCATCGCTTCACCGATGGATCCGCCTGCGCCGGCTGCTGGAGAAAACGCGCGTGAAACTGCGGAGAAATAGATTGAGTTTACAAGTACTCCGAAGAAGGTGATCCCGATGCCGCCGCCGAGTTCGTAGCCAGTACCTTCCAATGCACCTGCAGCACCTGCCTTATCGGCTGGCGCGCTTCCCATGATGGCGATGGATGATGCCAAAAGACCAATGCCGAGGCAAAGGCCAAGCATCGCCAGAAGCGCCGCGGTTATCGGCGGTGAAGCGATCAGATCGATGGATGCAAGACCGAACAGCGCTGCGGCGGCTCCGGTCATCGACAGCGTCGCGATCGGCCGAAGGCCGAAGCGGTTCGCCAGGTTGCCACCGAGTGGGCCACCCACGGCGGCCGCGATGACCAGTGGCAGCATGAACAGGCCCGCATCAAGCGGGGACATGCCGAGCACGTACTGGAGTTCCTGCGCAAGCACCAGCTCAAATCCTGCCAATGCGCCGGAGGCGACGAACGCCATCAGCATGCCGGCAGCAATCGCTGGTTTGAGGAAGAGCGACAGGTCGAGCATCGGATTGCGCGACGAGACCTGCAGCCTGCCAAACCAGCCGAGCAGAATTATACCCGCAGAGAGTGATGCCGCGACCGTACCGTTGATGCCGCCTTTCATCCCGGTCTTGATGCCGTAAACGGTCAGAACCAGACCCGCGACCAGCAATGTTGCCTGCCCGATGTTCCAGGCCCCCAGACCGGTACCAACCTTCTTCGGAACAAGGAACCAGACAAGGGCGATGACGACAGCCAACACCGGAAGATTGACGAGGAAGACCGATCCCCACCAGAAGTGCTCGAGCAGGATGCCCCCGACAAGCGGACCGATGGCGGCGCCCGCCATGCCGACCACACTCCACAAACCGAGTGCCCGCGCCCGCTCGCCATCATCCTCGAATGTCGTGCGAATGATGGCAAGGACACAGGGCATGATCATCGAAGCGCCAACGCCAAGGATGGCACGGGAACCGATCAGCATCGCGGGCGAGGTCGAGAAAGCGGCTGCGGCCGATGCTATGCCGAACACGACAAGTCCGGTCAAAAGCATCCGCCGGTAGCCCATGCGGTCTGCAAGCGTTCCCATCGGTACCAGCAGGCCGGCCATGACAAGCGCATAGATATCGATGATCCAGAGCACCTCGGTACCGGAAGCACTAAGTGCGATTGTCAGTGAAGGCACCGCAATATGGAGAATGGTGAGGTCGAGCACGACGGGCAGAAAGGCCATCATGACGGCAGAGAGAATAAGCCAACGATTGGCGGAGGACATGCGAGACACCTGCAATGCGAATTTTTTATCAGAACGATCGTTTCACTATTGCATTAATACACGATCGTTCGTAAAACAATCAAGTGACAAATTGGAGAATGATGTGGGTCGTATTCGCAGGATTCAGAAAGATGACATCTTGGATGCCGCCGAGCGCGTGGTATTGAAGCTCGGCGCCGCCGGGCTTTCAATCGATGCCGTCGCCCAGGAGGCGGGTGTCAGCAAGTCGACAGTCGTTTACGATCACAAGTCGAAGAGCGCATTGCTTGAGGCTCTGATCGACCGCCGTATATCGCAGGAACTCGAGCGGCAGGCAAAATCGGTCGAAGATGCTGCCGATACTCCTCATCCCGAGCTTTTCGGGCGGATCAAGCTCGCCGAACGTGTTGTGGATGATACCGAACGCGCGGTTGCCATGGCGATCAGCGCCTCCCTTTCGTCCGAAGAGAAGCTCCAGCAGCAGATGCGTGACTGGACGTTGGCAGACCTCAAGGCCATGCGCGAGGGTGCCCGTCCCGAAGCGGCGCTGATGGCTTATCTTACCCTTTCGGGCTTCTATTTTACCGAACTTTTCGGCTTCCACCAGTGGAGCGAGGATGATCAAGCCAGAATTCTCGAAGGTGTACGAACGATCTACACATCCTATCCCGAGAAGTAATCATCGCCCGTAGGGGCCAATAACAGCCGATTCAAGGAAGAAACATGTACCGCTGCAGCCAACTGCCGCGCCTAAGGGCGTGCCTTATTGCAACCTCTATTCTCGCTCTGACGGCGACGACTGCCCTTGCGCAGGAGGGCGGGGAGATGCCGCCCGCCGCCGTCGGTGTCATCGATCTCAAGGCCCATGCGATCCCGGTTATCAGTGAGCTTCCGGGCCGCGTGGCCGCCACTCGGGTCTCCGAAGTGCGTGCCCGTGTTTCCGGTATCTTGCAGGAGCGCGTTTTCGAACAGGGCGCGCTCGTGAAGGAAGGTGACGTCCTTTATCGGATCGATCCCCGTCTCTTCAAAGTCCGGGTTTCCAGCGCACAGGCAACCCTTCGCCGGGCGGAAGCCACGCGCGACAATGCCAAGGTTCAGCTGGAACGGCAGAGGATGCTGCGTGAACGCAATGTTGCCAGCGGCATCGACTATGACACCGCGGCCGTTAATCTTGCTCAGGCAGAGGCCGATGTGGCGCTCCAGCAGGCTTCTCTCGAGGAAGCAAAGATCAATCTCGAATATACCGAGGTTCGTGCTCCGATCACCGGCATCATCGGCGGCGCGCTCGTCACCGAAGGCGCGCTTGTTACCGCGGATGGTACATCAAGCCTTGCGCTCATTCAGCAGATCAACCCTGTCTATGCCGACTTTACCCAGTCCGCGCAGGATCTTCTGGCGCTACGCCGCGCCGTCACCAACGGCAAGCTGGCAAGCCCCGCTCCCGGGCAGGCAAGCGTAGAACTGGTTTTTGATGGCGGTGATGTCTACGGCGGGAAAGGCAAGCTGCTGTTTTCCAGCGCCAACGTGGATTCCACGACCGGTCAGGTGACATTGCGCGCCGAGTTTCCCAACCCGAATGGCGATCTCTTGCCCGGCATGTATGTGCGCGTGCGCATCGAGCAGGCCGTCCGTCAGGACGCGATCACCATTCCTCAGCGTTCCGTGCTGAGAACCCAGGACGGCAAAGCACAGGTCTACGTTGTCGAGGCTGACGACATTGCAAAGCTGCGGGATGTCCGGCTTGGCCAGGCGCTTGGCCAGGAATGGGTGGTCGAGAGCGGCCTGAAGGAGGGCGAGAAAGTCGTGGCCGACGGTGTGCAGAAGGTTCAGCCGGACACCAGGGTCGCCGCCGAATCCTGGTCGGCGGAAGAACACAAGCAATCTGGCGGCGTAATTCCCGCCAACTCGGGAAATTCAAGGTAATATAATGGCACAGTTCTTTATCAGCAGGCCGATCCTTGCCTGGGTCTTCGCCCTGTTCATTTCCATAGCGGGCATCATCGCCTTGCCCTTTCTGCCGATTGCGCAATACCCCAAGGTTGCGCCGCCGCAGCTCACCATTTCCACCTCTTATCCCGGCGCTTCCCCGCAGGAAATCTATCAGGGTGTGACGCGCCTGATCGAGGAGGAGCTGAACGGCGTCGCCAACATGATGTATTTCGAATCGACGTCGGACACATCAGGCGCCGTCAGCATCAACGCCACCTTCGAGGCTGGCACCAACATCGATCAGGCATCGGTCAACGTACAGAACGCTATCCGGCGCGTGGAGTCCCGTCTTCCGTCTGCGGTCACTTCGCAGGGTGTCAACGTCGAAGAAGCCGCATCGGGCTTCCTGATGATGATCACGCTGACCTCCACCGATGGTCGCATGGACGAAGTCGCACTTGGCGATTATCTGAACCGAAACGTTCTCGGTGAAATTCGCCGTATTGACGGCGTCGGTCGCGCCCAGATGTTCGCGGCCCAGCGCGCCATGCGCGTCTGGATCGACCCGGACAAGATGGTCGGCCTGAACCTGACGGCGGCAGACATCAATGCCGCCATCACCGCCCAGAACGCCCAGGTGGCCGCCGGCCAGATCGGCGCTGCCCCAAACCCTGTCTCGCAGGATCTGACCGCCACGGTTCTTGTACAGGGCCAGTTGTCTGATCCCAGGGCGTTCGGCGAGATCATTCTCCGCGCAAATCCCGATGGTAGCGCGGTCCTTCTGAAGGATGTCGCGAGGATCGAACTTGGCGCGGAGAACTACAACTTTACCAGCCGCCTGAACGGGCAACCGAGTGCTGCGGTCGGTATTCAGCTTTCCTCGACGGGCAACGCGGTGGCGACTTCGAACGCCGTCAAGGTGAAGATGGACGAGCTGTCGCAGTTCTTCCCCAAAGGGGTTGAATACGCCACGCCATACGACACCAGCCCATTCGTGTCGGCCTCCATCGAGAAGGTGCTGAGCACGCTGATCGAAGCTGTCGTGCTCGTCTTCGTCGTGATGTTCGTGTTCCTGCAGAATTTCCGTTACACCGTCATCCCGACCCTGGTCGTGCCCGTTGCGCTGTTGGGCACATGCGCCATCATGTTCGCGACCGGGTTCTCCATCAACGTGCTGACCATGTTCGCCATGGTCCTCGCCATCGGCATTCTCGTCGACGACGCTATCGTCGTAGTGGAGAACGTCGAACGCATCATGGCTGAGGAAGGCCTCTCACCCAAGGCCGCAACCCGCAAGGCGATGGGGCAGATTACCGGCGCGATCCTCGGGATCACCCTTGTACTCGCATGCGTATTCATCCCGATGGCTTTCTTTCCGGGTTCGACCGGCATCATCTATCGGCAGTTTTCGCTGACGATGGTCGTGTCGATCGGCTTCTCCGCTTTTCTGGCGCTGTCGCTTACCCCGGCGCTCTGTGCCACTTTCCTGAAGCCGATTGCCAAGGGGCATCACGAAAAAAAGGGGTTGGCTGGCTGGTTCAACCGCAATTTCGACGGCCTGACAAACCGCTACGTCAAGGTGACCAACGGCATGGCAAAGCGCGCCGGCCGGATGATGGTGATCTACCTCGCCCTCGTCGTTGGTCTTGGCTACCTCTTCATCAACCTCCCCTCGGCATTCGTGCCCGCGGAAGACCAGGGAACATTGCTGGTCGACATTCAGGGGCCGCCGGAAGCCAGCGCCAATCGTACACAGGCGTCGGTCAGGCAGATCGAAGAAATCCTGAAAGCGGAGTCCGGCGTCAAGGATGTCATCGCGATCCAGGGCTTCAGCTTTTCCGGTAGCGGCGCCAACGCCGCGCTGATGTTTGTCACTCTCAAGGACTGGAGTGAACGCGATGCGGAAAACTCGGCGCAAGCCATTGCAGACCGCGTGAACATGTCGCTGTTCGGCCTTAAGGATGCGACCAGCTTTGCGCTTTCCCCTCCGGCTATCGAAGGTTTCGGTGCCACGGGCGGCTTCGCATTCCGCCTTCAGGACCGCAACGGTGTCGGCCAGGCCGCCCTGTCTGCTGCGGGAGCCGAATTGATGCAGAAGGCCGGGCAAAGTCCGGTGCTGACCGGCATGCGTGTGGAAGGTCTTCCGGATGCGGCGCAGGTCCTGCTGGTGATCGACCGCGAAAAGGCGAACACGTTTGGTGTGACCTTCTCCGACATCAACAACACGATCACCGCCAACCTCGGATCGTCCTATATCAACGACTTTCCGAATGCCGGCCGCATGCAGCGCGTCATCGTGCAGGCCAAGGACCAGAGCCGTCTTCAGGTCGAGGATTTGCTCAAGCTGAACGTCCGCAATGCCAGCGGCGGCATGGTTCCGCTGTCGTCCTTTGCAATTGCACAGTGGCAGAAAGGTTCACCGCAGATCGTTGGTTACAATGGCTATCCGACGATACGCATCTCGGGTGAACCTGCTCCCGGCAACTCGTCCGGCGCGGCCATCGCCGAGATGGAACGTCTGGCGGGCGAAATGCCTGAAGGCATCGGATTTGAGTGGACAGGTCAGTCGTTGGAAGAAATCAAGTCCGGTTCGCAGGCGCCCTTCCTGTTCGGTATCAGCCTTCTCTTCGTGTTCCTGCTTCTTGCAGGTCTTTACGAAAGCTGGTCGATCCCGTTCTCGGTCATGCTCGTGGTGCCGCTCGGTGTCATCGGTTGTGTACTTGCGGTCATGCTTGCCGGAATGCCGAATGATATCTATTTCAAGGTGGGCCTGATCGCGATCATCGGCCTGTCGGCAAAGAACGCGATCCTGATCATCGAATTTGCCAAGGATAATTACGCTGAGGGCAAGCCGTTGCTGGAATCAGCGATCGAGGCCGCAAAACTTCGCTTCCGCCCGATCATCATGACCTCGCTCGCATTCACCCTCGGCGTCGTACCGTTGGCAATCGCCTCCGGTGCCAGTGCCGCCAGCCAGAACGCCATCGGCACCGCCGTTCTTGGCGGCATGATTTCGGCGACAATCCTAGGTGTGTTCTTCGTCCCGGCCTTCTTCGTCTTCGTGCTGAAACTGTTCAGAACGAAGCGGCCGGAGGCGGACGATGCAGCCGCGAGTTCCGAGATTATGCCAGTCACGCATGGTTCGCGCACATAACCTCAATCGCAGTTCGGGATGTATCCTCCTTTGCACTGCAAGGCTCCACCCCTTCCCCAAGGGGGGAGCCACCGTTCCAACTCAGTCCCAGATGATCGGATGCGCATCCGAGACAAAACAGCAGGCACTTTTTTCCAGTGAACCAATCACCAAGCGTATTGATGAGCGGTCACATATACGGCCGGCAGCTTTTCCTGAAAGAGCCAGAGACCGCCCGGCCAGGCCGGGCGATAATCTAGGGTGCCAGTTCCGCCGAAAACGCCGATTTGATGAGTGTTTCGGTATATTCAGCGGCTGGCCTGTTGAATATGTCGTCGGTTTCTCCCTCTTCCACGATCGTCCCGTTTTTCATGACAATGACGTAGTCCGAAATGGCCTTGATGACAGAGAGATCGTGGCTGATGAAGATGTAGGAAAGGCTGTGCGTCTTCTGCAAATCACGTAGCAGGTCGATAACCTGTCCTTGAACGGACCGGTCCAGCGCAGAGGTAGGTTCATCGAGAATGACGACATCCGGCTTGAGGATGATCGCACGGGCAATTGCGATACGCTGGCGTTGCCCGCCTGAAAACTCATGCGGGTAGCGGTTGCGGGTGGCTGGATCGAGACCGACTTCTTTCAGTGCTTCGATAGCCCTTTTGTCCCGCTCCGCACGGCTCAAGCGTTGCTCATGCACGAACAGACCTTCAGTGATTATCTCTCCGACCGTCTGTCTTGGCGAAAGCGAACCATAGGGATCCTGAAACACAAGCTGCAAATGCCGCCGCAATGGCCGCATGGCCTTTCGGTCAAGGTCACTGATTTCCGTCTCGCCAAAGAAAATGCGGCCCTTGGAATGGGCAAGGCGCAGAAGCGCGCGACCGAGGGTGGATTTGCCTGATCCGGACTCACCGACGATGCCGATGGTTTGTCCCTGGCGAAGGCTGAGATTGACGTCGTCGACAGCCCGAAACTTGCTCGACTTCGACAGGAAGCCACCCGGAATTTTATAATCGACCGTCACGTTCCGCCCGGAGAGAACGACAGACGCCTCTTTGCCGACTGGCAACTTGTGCCCGCTGGGTTCTGCATCGAGAAGCATCCTGGTGTAGTCAGCCTGCGGGCGATCGAAGATATCTTCCGTCGTGCCGGATTCGACGATTTCCCCGCGGCGCATAACCGCGACGCGATCGGCAAAATGGCGGACAACGCCGAGATCATGCGTGATCAGGACGACGGCCATGCCGAAGCGTTTCTGCAATGACTTCAGAAGGTCGAGGATCTGTGCCTGGATCGTCACGTCAAGCGCCGTGGTCGGTTCATCCGCAATCAAGATGTCCGGCTCGTTTGCGAGAGCCATGGCAATCATGGCGCGCTGGCGCTGACCGCCGGAAAGTTCATGCGGGTAGCTGTCTATGCGCCGCTCCGGCTCAGGAATTCCCACGAGCTTCAGGAGTTCGAGAACGCGGGCACGCGCCTCCTTTTTGCTGCCACCCCTGTGGTGAACGATCGGTTCGGCGATTTGCGCGCCGATCCTGTAGAGAGGATCGAGCGAGGTCATCGGTTCCTGGAAAATCATGGTGATTTTCGCACCCCGGATATTGTTGAGCTCGTTGACCGGCAGGCCGATCAACTCGCATCCACGATATTTTGCCGAACCCTCGATAATGCCGTTGGATGCAAGCAGCCCCATGATGCCCATCATGGTCTGGCTTTTGCCGGAACCGGATTCTCCGACGACGGCAAGCGTTTCCCCCTGTTTGACGTCGAGATCGATGCCCTTGACAGCGCTCACCGTGCCGTCAGGCGTCGTGAAGTCAACTTTGAGATTGCGGACGGTGAGGATGGTTTCAGATGTCGTATTCATGTCAACGATCCTTGGGATCGAGTGCATCACGCAACCCGTCACCCACGAAATTCAGCGAAAACAGGGTCAGCACGAAGAAGATCGCCGGGAATATCAGGAGCCACGGGGCTGACTGGATATTGTTGGCGCCTTCGGAAATCAGCGCGCCCCAGCTCGTAAGCGGCGCCTGCACACCAAGGCCGAGGAAAGAGAGGAAGCTTTCCAGAAGAATGACCTTGGGCACGACCACCGTAACGAACACGACGACGGGCCCGATCGTATTGGGAATGATGTGGCGGCGGATAATCTGCCAGTCGCTCAAACCCAAGGCCTGTGCGGCACCCACAAATTCCCGCCGCTTCAGGGCAAGCGTCTGGCCACGAACGATACGCGCCATATCCAGCCATTCCACGGCACCGATGACCAGGAAGATCAGGATGAAGCTGCGGCCGAAAAACACCACCAGGACGACCACCAGAAAGACGAAGGGCAGCGAATAGAGGATTTCGACGAAACGCATCATCACATTGTCGACACGCCCACCGATATACCCCGCGGTTGCGCCGTAAAGCACGCCGATCCCGAGTGAAACGAGGCTGGCCAGAACGCCGACGGCGATCGAGATTTGCCCACCCAGCATCACGCGCGCCAGCATGTCACGACCGTTGGAATCGGTGCCGAAGAAGAAGTACTCGCGGTTGACGTCGCCTTCCAGCTTCAGCGTTCGGCCTTCATCTTCGGTGGCGACGACCTTTGTGTTTTCGAATTCGTTGGCGCGGTCGAAATAGCGTGTGGTGCGCGGGTCAATCGGGCTGCTGGAGGTGACGGTTGCCGTGAAGGTCTGCCCTTCGACTGAAAATTCCTTCAGCTCGACGCGCGCCCGGTTGGCAACGCCCTCCATCACGTCCTGCAGGTTGTTCACATCCGGGCGTGGCTCAAGGCTCGGCGGGACGGAGACATAGGACGAAAACACCTGATCATAGGTGTGTGTGAGGAAATGCGGACCGATGAACGAGAAAAGCGTGATCAGCAGCAGCATGACGGAACCTGCCATGGCGGCCTTGTTTCGTTTGAAACGCAGGGCTGCCAGCTGGAACAGGCTTCGGCTTTTTACCAATGGTTGAGGGGCAATATTGCCGGGGATATCAGTCATGTCTGACCCTCGGATCAAGCAGGCCGTAGAGAATATCGACCACGAGATTGAACAGGATGACAAAAATGGCGACGAGAACGACGGTTCCCATCACCAAGGTATAGTCACGATTGATCGCGCCGAGAACGAAGTAGCGGCCGACACCCGGAATAGTGAAGATCGTCTCGATGACCGCCGAACCCGTCAACAGTGCCGCGGCGCACGGAGCCAGATAGGAAACGACCGGAAGCATCGCCGCTCGCATGGCGTGGAAGACCACCACGTTGCGCGCCGGAAGGCCATAAGCCTTGGCGGTGCGAATGTGGTCCATCCGCAAAGCCTCGATCATTGCGCCGCGTGTCAGGCGCGCGATGACCGCGAGCTGCGGCAAAGCGAGCGCGATCATCGGAAGGATGAGATATCGCAGCGATCCGTCGCCCCAGCTGCCGGCGGGCAGAAGCCCGAGTATGACGGCAAAGACAAGCGTGAGAACCGGTGCGACAACGAAGTTCGGCACGGTAACGCCAACCGTCGAAATCGACATGATCGAAAAATCGAAGGCACTATTCTGTCTGAGTGCGGCCAGAGTGCCGGCAAGAACGCCGCCCACCAGCGCCAGCAAAAGAGCATAGCTGCCGAGTTCCAGCGAATAAGGCAGACCCTTGCCGATCAATTGAGCGACGGTATTGTCCTTGTAGACGTAGCTCGGGCCAAAATCGCCGGTGACGGCATTGCCGAGATAGATGAGATACTGGCGCCACAATGGTTCATCCAGATGATAGGTTCTCATCAGGTTTTCCATCGTCTGCGGCGGCAGGGGACGTTCAAGATTGAACGGACCACCCGGTGCGAAACGCATCAGGAAAAACGAAATCGTGACGACGATAAACAACGTCGGCACCGCACTCGCCAAACGGCGCAGGATAAACGAGATCATGCTTTTTCGGGCTCCGGCATGGCACGGTGGTGTGAGCCACCGTGCCGACGCTGCTTATTCGGAAACGCTCAGGAAGCGGCTGAGGTGTTCGTTGGCAGCGTTGTCGGCCCAACCCTTGACACGGTTGGAAACCAGCCAGAGATCGGCCTGTGTCAGCAGCGGAGCGACCGGCTGCTCCTTCATGAGGATGGTTTCTGCCTCATGCAGCAGCTTGGAACGGGCAGCAGGATCCTTCTCGTCGTAGGACTTCTGCATCAGCGCGTCATATTCGGCGTTGTTGAACTTGGAATAGTTGAAGGTCTTGTTGGAAGAGACTGAAAGCGCCAGGAAGTTTTCGGCATCGGCATAGTCGGCAACCCAACCGGCGCGCGCCACGTTGAATTTGCCGCCTTCCTGAAGGTAGCCATAGTGCGAGGCGACGTCGAGGTTCACCAGTGACACCTTCGCGCCGAAGGTGTTCTTCCACATATCAGCGATAGCCGTCGCGACGCGTTCATGGTTCGGGTTGGTGTTGTAACGGATTTCGATGGAAAGCGGCTTGCCGCCCTCACCGTAACCAGCCTCCTTCATGAGCTTGAGGGCTTCGTCTTCCCGGTCGAGCTGCGACAGTGTGGCAAAATCGGCCTTTGCCGGCTCGCCGTAGGAATCCATGCCCGGCGGAACCATGGAGTAGGCCGGAACCTGAGAGCCGCTGTAGATCTCCTTGGCGAGGAAATCGCGGTCCACTGCCATGGAAAGCGCCTGGCGGACACGCACGTCATTATACGGCGCTTCGCGGGTATCGAAGGTATAATAATAGGTCGCAAGCGTCGGCGAAACGTGAACCTGTTCGCCATAGGCCTTGCGCAGACGGTCGATCTGATCCGCGGAAAAGTTGTATGCGAGGTCCATTTCCTTTGCTTCGAAACGACGAACGGATGCGGCCTGGTCATCGATCGGGTAGAAGATGACCTTGTCGATCTTGGTGTTGGATGCATCCCAGAAACTGGTGTTCTTGACGACCGTCAGGCTGTCATTGGGAACATGCGCTTCGAGCTTGTAAGCACCGTTCGAAACCATGACGCCCGGCTTTACGAAGTTCGTGCCGTTCTTTTCGTAGCTCGCCTTGGAAATCGGCAGCGCCGTCTGGTGAGCAAGAAGCTCAAGGAAGAAAGGTGTTGAGCGCTCGAGTGTGATCTCAAGGGTCTTGTCGTCCACCGCCTTGACGCCAAGCTGGTCAACCGGAACATCGCCCTTGTTGATCTTTTCGGCGTTCTTGATCGGGTAAAGAATATTTGCATATTTTGCGGCGGTCTTCGGATCTTCGACGCGCTGGTAGGAGAAAACAAAATCTCCGGCCGTTACCGGCGTGCCATCCGACCATTTTGCATCCGCACGCAGTTTGAACGTGTAGACGGTGCCATCCTCAGACAGTGTCCAGCTTTCCGCCGTACCGGGAATGATCTTGCCGGCGGCATCGTAAATGGTGAGACCTTCATAAAGGTCTTTCAGGATAAAGGCTTCGATGTTGATGGAGGTCTGTGCCTGATCGAGCGTCTGCGGTTCGCCGGAGTTGCCGCGATGCAGAACTGTTTCCGCAAGCGCGGAACTGGCGCCAATCAGAAGCGATCCTACCAGCAGAGTGGTGAGAGCTGTTGTTTTTATCGACATTGTTTTCTTTCCCCGTGAGTATTTTGAGTGCACAAACAAGGCCAAATTTCTCCGAAGTGCAACCACAATAAATTGTGAGTTGATGCGAAAGCCACAAGTTTCACTTAACTTGACATGTTCGCGGTAGACCCAGCGGTTTCTGATAGAACACTTTGGCTGAGGTCATCCTGCGCCGGGTTGTTCCATAGGGAACTGCCCTCCGACGACCGAGCGGTTCATGCCGAAGTCTCGTCGACGCACTATCCCTTTATCCCGCTCGCCGCGATACTGGAGATGAACAGTCTCTGCAGGCAGAGATAAAAGATCAGCACTGGCATGGTGATGATGGTGAGATAGGCCATGACTTCACCCCAGGGCGTGTTGAGCTGGAAGAAATATTGCAGCCCCACCATTACGGGTCTGTATGTCTCGGATTGGGTAACGAGAAGCGGCCATAGGTATTGCTGGCTGTACATGACGAGAAACTTCAGGATCGCCGCCGTTGCAATGACCGGGCCGCTGAGCGGCATCACCACCTGCGCATAAATCCGCAGCCAGCTGGCGCCATCGATGCGCGCCGCCTCCAGCAATTCCTTCGGCAGATCCTTGAAATATTGCACGAAGAGGAAAATCGTCAGCCCGTCTGCGATCCACGGAATGATCTGCACATGCCAGGAGTTGAGCCACCCCCAGGTAAATCCACCGCTGCTTATCCATGGCAGATTGTTGACTTCCAGCAGGAGTGGCACGGCAATTGTTTCAAAGGGAATGATGAGCGTTGCGAGGATGATCGAGAATAAAACATCCTTTCCGCGCCAGTTCAAAAAGGTGAAGGCGAAGGCGGCAAGCGAGCCAAAAAGCAGGGCGAGAAACACGGTAACGACCGTGACCAGAACCGAATTGAATATGAAGGTCGCAATCGGCGCCCGGGCGAAAGCTGCCGTGTAGTTTTCAAGCGAGAGATGTCCCACCGGCAGGAAGGCTCTTATCGACGTGGCGTCACTCAGCAACTGGTCATTTGGTTTCAGTGACGAGAACCCCATGAACAACAGCGGCAAAATGAAGATCGCCGCAAAGGCGAGCATGAGCACATAGTTGCCGATGAGAAAAGCGAGGCTCTTGCGTTGTCCGGCCTGCATCATTGCTTCTCCCTTGTCAGGTATCGCTGGGTCAAGGAAATGCACAGAACGAGCAGGAACAGGACGACCGAGATTGCGGAGCCTGCTGCGATGTCCTGCTGTCGATATCCTCGCTCAACGGCCTGGTAGACGATGCTCTGCGTGGAATCGCGAGGTCCGCCCTTGGTCATCACATCGATCTGCGCAAAAAGCGCAAAAGCCTGCATGGTGATGACGATGACAATCAGCACGGCTGTGTTGCGCAGCAGCGGCCAGGTTATCATGCTGAACCTCTGCCAGCGGCTCGCGCCTTCGATGTCGGCTGCCTCGTAAAGATCCGGAGAGATGGTTTGTAGGCCGGAGAGCCATATGACCATGTGGAACCCAACGCCCTGCCAGACCGACATCACCAGAATGGCCCATAAGGCGGTATCAGTTCTGCCCAGCCAGTCGATGGGCTGGAAGAGCCCGAAGCTCATGTAACTCAGGAGGCTGTTCAGGAGCCCGTTATCGGCTGCATAGATAAACCGCCAGAGCAGAGCCACCACCACCACCGACAGCACGACAGGCATGAAGTAAATCGCCCGGAAAATCGTGACGCCTGGGATCTTCTGGTTCACCAACAGGGCAAGAAACAGCGCCAGCGCAGCCTGAACCGGCGCTACGACGACCACGAAGGAAAGCGTGTTGACAAGGGCTGTCAGGAATACGACGTCGCTGGCCAGAATGACGATCTGGTCCTCGCCCCAGCTGAAGCTCTTATATTCCCGCATCCCCTCCAGATGGGGATAGTCGGGATTGTTGCGGGTGAAACTGCGAATTCTCGGATAGGAGACGGAACCATCCGCATCCCGGCTGATGCTGCCGTCCGCCTCCTTCTCTGGTTCGAGCGTCAGCACACCGATACCCAGCAGCCGGGTGTAGTTTTCAACGCCGACAAACTCGGTCGGATTGGGAGACGTCAGCCGCTGGTTGGTGAAGGAAAAACCGAGCCCCAGCAGAAAGGGCGTGATCAGGAACAGCCCGATCAGCACCATCGCCGGTGCAGCCATGAGCCAGCCCGTGACGCCGTCCCGGGTGAGTTTTCCCTTTGAAGAAAAGAACGCCATCGATCACGACCCTTATTTGGGTTGGTAACCGGAATTGCGCTCAATGTTGTTGTTTATCTCATCCGTTGCATTGTCCAGCGTATCGGCAACATCCGCACCGTTGGCAATGTCGGAAAGAGCCTTGGAAAAGACCGGCGAGATGAAGGCGTAAGCCGGCGTGACCGGACGCAACGTTCCCTGGCGCTTGGACAGTTCGAAGAAAACTTCGAGCGGGCCGCCCTGCTTGTAATTCTTCGTCATCTGGGCAGCCGAGGAGGTGGCCGGGATGAGGCCGACCGCATCGGAAAACTGCGCGAGATATTTGTCCTGTATGGCGAATTCGATGAAGGCCGACGCGCCTTGCGGATGCTTGCTTGTGGCCGACACACCAAACTGCCAGGATCCGGCACCGATCTTCGTTCCCTGCCCGAAATCAGGCGCCGGCAGGAACAGCAGGTCGTCGCCATATTTCTCCAGCGCCTTCACCGCAACCCAGTTGCCCATCCATTGCAAGGCGTGGCGACCTTCCAGAAAACCGGTTTCATGATCGGCAGGCGATTGTGACGTTCCGGGTGCCAGCTTCTTCTCAAACAGAGACTGCCACCATTCTCCGAACTTGACGGCACTGTCGCCGTTGAGGAAGTTTTCGGCAGTTTGATAATCTTTCTTGTCGATCAGGCTGCCGCCGAAGCTCTCCAGAAACGGGCTGAAGGCATAGCTGTACCATTCGGTTTTGTCGGCCATGCCAAGGTCGATCGCATATTCGAACTTGCCACCGGCCGCGATTTTCTCGAGCGCCGCATTGAACTCCTCGCCGGTCCACGGCTGTTCCAGTGTGGGAATGCGAATGCCGTTTTCATCGAGAACCGATTTGCGGGCGAAGACCGCAACGGCGGCATCCCACAGCCCGACGGAATAGAGCTTGTCTCCCCACTTGCCCACGGCGCCGGGCAGGAAATTTTCAAGCTTTACTTCATCGATCTGCAGTGGCTGCAAATAACCCGACCACGCCCAGTTAGGCATGTTCGGCCCATCGACATCCAGAATGTCGGGCAGCTTGTTGGAAAGTGCTGCGGCGGTGACGGATTCGTTATAGGCACTCTGCGGAAACTCCTGAAGCGAGACCCGCCAGTCTGACTGGGACGAATTGAAGTCCTCGATGATGCCGGCCAAAATCTTGCGTTCTTCAACATTGCCCGCGCCGTGATACCACATCGTCAGGTCGGTCTGCGCCAGTGCCGCAGTGGAAAAAAACATCGACAGGGCGGTGAATGCGCCCGCAAAAATGGCTTTGGTGCTCATGGATGGTCCTCCTCCTGAAGAAAGGTAACTTCACCATCCAGAGATTGTTCCGAAGAAAATCTGCTGCAAAGTCTAGCCGACGAGTTGGATGATCGGGAAACAGGTTTGTGAGCACCGCCGTGAAATTTCCCAGGCGAAGGCCCACCGTCCCGATTCGCGCGCTCGCACCGCTTGACTGGATCGTCGACGGCCTCGAGCAAATAATTGACAGAAACTGGCAAGGCGCTCAGTCCAAAGCAGGCAATGCTGTCAGGATGTGCAGTTGCGCTTTCTTGGATCGACAAAGCATCTGAGGCGCGGCGATTCCTCGCCAGCCTGCTTATCCGGCCAGTCTCTCACATGTTCGTTTTCGTTTTTACGATTTTGGTACGCGATATCGTTGCCCGTTGGAAATCGTCGTACGGGCGCTCACACGTTACAAGAGCCCAGAATTTACAGAATTGTATTTTTATATTGCACCTAATGTGTACTTTAAGTACACAATCGCTTGACGCCATGCCTTGCCCGTGTAATCTTCCAGTTATCAACATCAGGAAGCTCGGAGTTACGCGATGGCGAAGACCGTTAAGAGCAGTCTCTATGAGGATCTGAAGCGGCAGATTCTGACGATGGAGCTCGATCCGGACGCGGATCTCGATGAAGTGTCCCTGAGCGAACATTACGGCCTGTCCCGGACGCCGGTGCGTGACATTTTTCGTCGGCTGGCAGGCGAGGGATATATCGATATTCGTGAGAACCGGGGCGCGCGTGTCATCCCGATGAACCACACGACGCTTCGCAACTTCTTCCAGGTCGCGCCGATGATTTATGCCGCGATCGGGCGGTTGGCGGTGCAGAATTTCAAGCCGGCACAACTCCTCGATCTGAAAGAGACGCAGGAGCGGTTCCGCAAGGCCAGCGGCGACGAAGACGCGTTGAGCATGGTTTTGCAGAACAATCGCTTCCACGAGATTTTCGGCGAAATGTCGGCCAATGCCTATCTGCAGCCGAGCCTCGGTCGCCTTCTCATCGATCACGCGCGCATCGGCCACACATTCTTTCGGCCGCGCAGCGCCGACATGAAACGGCGCCTGCAGCTGGCCGTCGAACATCATGACAGTTTCATCGAGGCGCTGGGCGCCCATGATGAGGATGCTGTTGTTGATCTCGTCTTCGAACATTGGGAGCTGTCGCGCGAGAACATGGAGATGTTCATCGCCCCGCAGGGCATCAAGGCGGATGCGATGCTCGGCGCTCCGGCCACGCAATCACTGGAGAAGTCATCGTGAAATTTGAGGGGATCTACACCCCGGCGATAACGCCGCTCGACGAGCGCGGCCAGATCGACCGGAAGGCGTTCGCCGCAGTGCTGGAATCGCTGATCGAGGCGGGTGTTCACGGCATCATCGTCGGCGGTTCGACTGGTGAATATTACGCCCAGACCAGCCAGGAGCGGTTTGATCTTGCAGCTTATGCCAAGGAGGTCATCGGCACCCGGCTGCCGCTGATCATCGGAACCGGTGCGACCCGCACTGAGGATTCGATCGAATACGCGAAGGCCGCCAGGGAGATCGGCGCAGACGCAATCCTGGTTTCGACACCGCCCTATGCGCTGCCGACCGAGCGGGAGAATGCGGTCCACGCGCTTGCCGTCGACCGCGCGGCCAATATGCCGATCATGCTTTACAATTATCCGGCACGCATGGGTGTGATGATGGGTGAGGAATATTTCTCGCGCGTCGGCAAATCGAAGAATGTCGTCGCCATCAAGGAAAGTTCCGGCGAAATGGCGAACCTTCATCTGCTCGCCCGCAAGTTTCCGCATATCGCCCTGTCCTGCGGCTGGGACGATCAGGCGCTGGAATTCTTCGCATGGGGCGCCAGAAGCTGGGTCTGTGCCGGCTCGAATTTCCTGCCGAAAGAACACGTCGCGCTCTATGAGGCCTGCGTCATCGAAAAGAATTTCGACAAGGGGCGCGCGATCATGACCGCAATGCTGCCGCTTATGGATTTCCTTGAATGTGGCAAGTTCGTCCAGTCGATCAAGCATGGTTGCGAGATCATCGGGCTGACGGCCGGCCCGGTCCGCGCACCGCTGCGGCCGATGAATTCCGAAGAAAAGAGAACACTTGAGACCGTTGTCGCCACCTTGAAGCGGACGGTCGGCCAGATCACGTCGGGAGCCAATCGTCATGCATGAACCGTTGACCGCCGCCGAATATAAGGCGATTGCCGCCAATCTCCAGTTTCCGACGGGCGCTTTTATCGATGGCGCATTCCGTCCGGCCAGTTCCGGCAAGACATTCAAGACCAAGAACCCGGCAGACGGCGAAACGCTTGCAAAGATTGCCGCATGCGACAGCACGGATGTCGATCTCGCGGTTCTCAAGGCTCGCGATGCATTCGATGACGGTCGCTGGCGTCTGCAACATCCGGGCGAGCGCAAGACCGTGCTCCTCAAGCTCGCAAAGCTTATCGAAGAGAACCGCCACGAGCTGGCGGTCATGGAAAGTCTCGATAGCGGCAAGCCGGTGCGCGAGTGCCAGACAGTCGATATTCCCGACACCATTCATACGTTGCGCTGGCATGCCGAGCTGATCGACAAGCTCTACGACAACACTGCCCCTGTCGGCTCCAATGCGCTGACCATGATCATGCGCGAGCCGATCGGCGTCGTTGGATGTGTGCTGCCATGGAACTTCCCGCTGCTGATGCTGGCCTGGAAGATCGGCCCGGCGCTGGCCGCCGGTTGTTCCGTCGTCGTCAAGCCGGCGGAAGACACGACACTCACCACGCTTCGGGTTGCGGAACTCGCGCATGAGGCCGGAATTCCGGCCGGTGTTTTCAATGTCGTCACCGGCAGTGGCAAGGATGTGGGCGAACCTCTCGGCCTGCATATGGATGTCGACATGGTCGCTTTCACGGGTTCGACACCGACCGGCCGCCGCTTTCTGCGTTATGCCGCCGATTCCAACCTCAAGAAGGTCGTGCTGGAATGTGGAGGCAAGAACCCGGCAGTCGTTCTCGATGATGCCGAGGATCTCGACCTCGTGGCCGAACAGGTCGTCAACGGCGCCTTCTGGAACATGGGCGAAAATTGCTCGGCCACCTCGCGCCTGATCGTCCATTCGAAGGTCAAGGACGAGCTTCTGAACAGGATCGGCGCTTATCTGCGGGAGTGGAAAACAGGCGACCCGCTTGATCCGGAAAACCGCATCGGCGCGCTGGTCAACAAGGCGCATTTCGACAAGGTGACCTCGTTCCTTGAGGACGCCAGGGCGGAGAAACTGTCGGTCGTCCATGGCGGCGGCACACAGAATGGCGCCTTTGTGGAGCCGACCGTTGTTGATGGCGTTACGCCGAAAAGCCGGCTGTTCCAAGAGGAAATCTTCGGGCCGATCCTGTCTGTGACGACGTTCAACACGCTGGCCGAGGCTGTCGCGCTCGCCAACGACACCAATTACGGACTGACGGCCTCGGTCTATACCGGCAGTCTGCGACACGCCATCAGGCTGTCGCGTGAAATCCGTGCCGGCGTCGTCACCGTCAACTGCTTCGGCGAAGGTGACGCCAGCACGCCATTTGGTGGCTACAAGGAATCCGGTTTCGGTGGTCGCGACAAGTCTGTCTTCGCCCATGACAATTACTGCGAGCTGAAAACGATCTGGATCGATGTTTCCGAGCGCTCCGTGGACGAGACGGTCAGATGACAACGGGAACCGTGAGACGTCTTCCAGTCGAAAACGGCGTCTCCGGTTGGGAGGCGATCAGCCAGCGCCCTTTCCTGCTTAAAAAGCTTGAAAGCGCCGTATCGGCCGATTGGCTGGTGATCGGCGCGGGTTTTGCCGGCCTTTCGGCGGCCCGGCGTCTGCAGGCTCTCCGCCCTGGCGAAAAAATCGTGCTGGTGGATGCGGGTGAAATCGGCAAGGGCACGTCAGGCCGCAATTCCGGTTTCATGATCGATGTTCCGCATAATCTTTCCGCAAGCGAATATTCCAGCGGCGGAGCCGAAGCGACGCGGGTGGAGATGGCGCAGAACCGCTTTGCCATCGCTTTCGCGAAAGACGCGGCGCAGGACTATGGAATGTCGCGCGAGACCTTCGATCCGGCGGGCAAGACCAATGCGGCTGCCACCGGGCGTGGCATGAAGCTGAACGAGAATTTTGGCCAGTCGCTGAAGGCGGCCGGTGAGAAGCACCTGTTTCTCGACGCACAGGAAATGCGGGAACTTACCGGGTCAAGCTATTATCTCGGTGGGCTTTATACGCCCGGAACAGTGCTGATCCAGCCCGCCGATTATGTGCGCCAGTTCGCCGCCGGCCTTTCGGACAAGATCGAGATTTTCGAACGCTCGCCGGTCACATCGCTCACACGGAAGGATGGACGTTGGACTGCTTCGTCTCCTGCCGGATCGGTCAGTGCCACAAAGGTTATTCTCGGCGTCAACGGACATATCGATGATTTCGGCCATTTCGGTGGCCGGCTGATGCATATCTTCGCATATGCCTCGATGACGGCCGGCTTCCCCGCTGGTGCGTCCGGTTCTTCGGTTTCCGGCAGGGATCGCTGGGCGCTGCTTCCCGCAGACGCGATGGGAGCGACCATTCGCAAGATCACCACCAATGGCGTTTCGCGGATCGTCATCCGCACCAAGTATACCTACGAGACGAAGGTTGCCGTTGGCGAGCACCGGATGGCCAGGATGAAAGAGGAGCATCGCCGTTCGCTCGATGCCCGTTTCCCGGAACTGGCGCAGATCGGTTTCGAGCATAGCTGGGCCGGGCGTCTCTGTCTCAGCCGCAACCATGCGCCCGCCTTCGGCGAGGTGGAGGAGGGGCTGTTTTCCGCCTGCTGCGAGAACGGTCTTGGAACAGTAAAAAGCACTCTGGCCGGCATCATGGCCGCCGATCTTGCGACCGGGACGACATCCCCGGAACTCAGCCGATACATGGATCACCCGCAGCCTTCGCGAATACCGCCCGAGCCGTTGGCATGGCTGGGCATCAATGGCGTGATCCGATTGCAGGAATTGCGTGCAGGCCGCGAGGGGTGAACCTTCGCCGCGCAATAAGAGGCACGCGCCCGGCGCGGCTTCAATAAAGATGGGAACAAGAAACCAGGAGTAAGAGCGATGAAGACGATGTGGAAGGCGCTTTGCGCCGCCGCCATGATTGGAATGAGCATGCTTCCCGCCCGTGCGGAAGAAAAGACCATCAACATGGGCACGTTGTCCTGGGAGGATCTGACACCTATTACCGGTATCACCAAAAAGGTCCTTGAAGATTCCGGTTATACCGTCAAGGTCACCGAATTCTCCGAATGGGGCATCGCTTACGCCGCTCTTGCAAAGGGCGACATTCAGGTTCTGGCCTCGCAGACCGACTATGTGGCCCAGGATTACTGGAACAAGAACAAAAACCGCCTCGAGAAGATCTCGCCGGTTTCGCACGGCCTTTATCAGGGCATCGCGGTTCCGAAATACGTGCCGATCGACAGCCTCGAGCAGCTCAATGAGAACAGCGACAAATTCAGCGGCAAGATCATCGGTATCGAGCCGGGCTCCGGCCTGATGAAAGACGCGTCGAACGCCGTCAAGGAATACGGCATCAAGCTGCAATTGGTGGAAGGCAGCACCGCGGCCATGACGGCGGCACTGAAGTCGGCCTATGACCGCAAGGAATGGATCGCGGTGACGGTCTGGGAACCGTCATGGATGGTCCAGAAATATGAAGTGAAATATCTCAAGGATCCGAAGGGCGTCTTCCCGCCGCCACAGGGTTATTACTGGATCGGCCAGAAGGGTTTCTCCGCCGACAATCCGCATGCCCGCGAAGTCATGGCCAGCGTCTACGTGCCGATCGCCGATATCACCGCGATCAATGGTGCGGTCAAGGACGGCAAGACCATGGACCAGGCCGTGCAGGACTGGATCGGCGCCCATGCCGACCTGATCAAGCGTTGGGAAAATATCAAGAAGAACTGATCGCGCAATGGCCGCCCGGCATCGGTCGGGCGGCTTTTGTCAAAGCAACCAGAGAAGCCAGCGCAATTGGCTCAAGGGAACCGCCATGAAAATCGACGCTGCTCAATCGAGCGAAATCCTGATCGACTGCCAGTCTCTCTGGAAGGTCTTCGGCGACAAGACGGGCGCCGCGATGCGATCGATTGCCGAACGCGGGCTTGGCAAGAAGGAAGTGTTGCAGCAATTCAACTGCGTTGTCGGTGTGAACAATGCCAGCCTGCAGGTTCGGCGTGGCGAAATCTTCTGCATCATGGGCCTTTCAGGCAGTGGGAAGTCGACGCTGATCCGCATGCTGAACAAGCTCATTACGCCCAGCGCCGGCAAGGTGCTGGTCAAGGGACGGGACGTCGCCGCCCTGTCGCCGCCCGATCTGCGTGAAATGCGGGCGAAGAACATCGGTATGGTGTTTCAGAACGTAGCACTCCTGCCGCATCGAACGGTTCTTGAAAACGCTGCCTTCGGCCTTGAAGTTCAGGGCATATCAAAGACCGAGCGCAACAGCACGGCAAAGCAGGCTCTCGAAAAGGTTGGTCTGGCCGACTGGCTTGAGCGATACCCGGCTGAACTGTCGGGCGGAATGCAACAGCGTGTCGGTCTTGCGCGCGCTTTGGCTTCCGATCCCGAAATCATTCTCATGGACGAGCCGTTCAGCGCGCTTGACCCGCTGATCAGGCGGCAGCTGCAGGACGAATTCCGCCAGCTGACAAAGCAGCTCGGCAAGTCCGCAGTATTCATCACCCATGATCTCGATGAGGCGATCCGCATCGGCGACCGCATCGCGATCATGAAAGACGGCGCGATCATTCAGACCGGGACTGCCGAAGACATCATTCTCAATCCGGCGGATGATTATGTTGCGGAATTCGTGGCCGGTATTTCCCGTCTGCATCTGATCAAGGCGCATTCGGTCATGCACAGTGTCAGCGACTACAGAAAGGACCAGCCGAATTCGGACCTTTCGACGCTGGTACGCACGACGCCGGACGCCGACATCGATGAGCTGATCGCGCTGACGATGCAGTCGGAACGCGATGCGATCGCCGTGGTCGATAACGAGCAGGTCGTCGGTATCGTCACTCCCCGCAGTCTCCTCATGGGCGTAAAGGGTTCCTCCAACAACGACCGCGCGGCGGCCTGATTTCTAGCTGGAGCTTCGTGAAATGGACACTTCAGGCTTCACAGACGCCTTCGATGAATGGACGGATGCAACGCTGGAATGGGTGAGCGAGAATGGCGAATCCCTTTTCGATTATGTCCGGCTGGTTCTCGAAGGTCTCTATGATGGTATTCTCTGGCTGCTGGAGCTGCCGCCTTTTTATCTGGTGGCGGTCGTCGTGGCGCTGATAGGCTGGCGGCTTGTCAATCGCTGGTTCGCGGTTCTGAGCGGTCTCGCTCTTGTTCTCTGCTACGCCATGGGCCTCTGGCCGGAAACCATGAGCACGCTGGCGCTGGTGCTGACTGCGACCGTAATGGCGCTGGTCATCGGTATTCCGATCGGTATTGCGGCGGGTTTCTTCACCGCGCTCGACAGGTTCATGGAGCCGGGGCTGGACCTGATCCAGACATTGCCGCCCTATATTTATCTGCTGCCGGCCATTGCGCTTCTCGGATACGGCCCCGCCACGGCGCTGATTGCCACCGTTGTCGTTGCCATTCCCCCTGCGATCCGCCTGACCTCGCTCGGCATCAGAATGACACCCCACGAGTTTCTCGAGCTGGGCGAGGCAATCGGCATGACGCCGCGCAAGATGTTCTTCAAGATCCGCCTGCCGTTTGCGCTTCCGAGCATCATGGCCGGTGTCAACCAGAGCCTGATGATGGCCTTCGGCATGGTGGTGATTGCGGGCATCGTCGGTTCTGGCGGGCTCGGCGAGACGATCTATGGATCGATCCGCACGCTCGATATCGCGACATCGATCAACGGTGCGATTGCTATCGTCGTCCTGACGATGGTGCTTGATCGCATTACCCAGAGTGCCGCCCGTATCGGGGCAGGGAGGAAGTGATGGCTGATACAATCCTGCAGTTCTCACCCGGTGCCTTCCTGGCTCCGGCCGTCGACTGGCTCAACACCAACCTGCATCCGCTTTTTGCGGCGATCGGTTATGTGGTGGAGGCCGTCCTTTCGGCCCTTGAGGCGACGCTGCTTTCGGTGCCGCCTTATGCGTTGATCGTGATTGTTTTTATCGCCGCGTTTTTTGCCGTCAGCATCAGGGCGGCGATCCTTGCCGGCCTGTGTCTCGGTTTCTGCCTGCTGGTAGGTCTGTGGACTGCGTCGATGCAGACGGTGTCGCTGGTGACTGTCGCCGTCCTGATCTCGGTTACGATCGCATTTCCGATCGGCGTCCTGTGCTCCCGGCACAAGACGCTGGAAGCAATCGTCCGCCCGGTTCTCGACGTCATGCAGACGGTGCCGCCGTGGGTCTATCTGATCCCGGCGGTCATGATCTTCAGCCTCGGGCGCGTGCCGGCGATCATCGCGACGATTGTTTACGGTATCCCACCCATGCTGCGATTGACGACATTGGCTTTCAATCAGGTGCCGCGGGAATTCCTGGAGCTCGGAAGCGCCATCGGCGCACATCCCCGCTCGGTGCTGTGGAAGATCGAAATTCCGCTCGCCAGACAGACGCTTCTGGTTGGCCTCAACCAGTGCATCCTTCTGTCTCTGGCCATGGTGGTGCTTGCCGGTCTTGTCGGAGCGGGAGGGCTCGGCGCGGAAGTCACACGTGGTCTGACGCGAATGGAAATGGGTCTTGGCCTGCGTGCCGGCCTTGCGATTGTCGCTGTCGCACTTCTTCTCGATCGGCTGAGCCGCGGTCTGCTTGATCGTAACACGGTCGCGAGACCCGCACTGGATTGAGGAAAGCCCGTGAGACATTCGTTCTTTTGCATCGATGCCCATACCTGCGGAAATCCGGTCCGCCTCGTCGCAGCCGGTGGACCGATGCTGCCGCATCTTCCAATGGGCGAGCGGCGGGAAATCTTCATTCGCGAGCATGACTGGGTCCGTCGGGCGCTGATGTTCGAGCCGAGGGGGCACGACATCATGTCGGGCGCCATCATATATCCCGCGCATCGCGCCGATTGTGATTTCGCCGTTCTTTTCATCGAGGTCAGCGGCTGCCTGCCGATGTGTGGTGCAGGAACGATCGGGGTTGTCACCGCTGCCATTGAAGAAGGCCTGGTGAAACCTCGCACGCCGGGTGTCGTTGCAATCGAGACGCCCGCCGGCAGGGTGGATGTCACCTACACGATGAAGGATGGTTTCGTTGATGCGGTCCGGCTCCATAATGTAGCGAGCTACCTTCACCAAAGCGACATCGAGGTCGATGTCCCCGGTATCGGCCGGCTTGTCGTTGATATCGCTTATGGCGGCAATTTTTACGCCGTCATCGAGCCCCAGAAACACTGGGAAGGCTTCGAAGGAATGACCGCATCGCAAATTATCGAATACAGCCAGAAGCTTCGTCATGCTCTCAAGAGTGTTTGCGATCCCGTCCACCCCGATGACGAGCGCATCAGGGGCGTGCATCACGCCATCTGGTGTGATGTGCCCGTCGATAGCGGTGCCGATGGCCGGTCGGCGGTGTTTTATGGCGACAAGGCGATTGACAGATCTCCGGGTGGCACCGGCACATCCGCACGCATGGCGCAGCTCCATGGAAAAGGACGCCTGCCGGTCGGTTCAACCTATAGAAACGAGAGCCTCATCGGCACGATCTTCGAAGGGCGTGTCGAAAGCGCCGCAAATATCGGTCCCTTTGAAGGGATAATCCCAAGCATTGGCGCCTGGGCCCGCATCATCGGACACAACACGATCTATGTCGATGATCGCGACCCGCTCGCCCACGGATTTCAGATTTCGTGAGTGGGTGAGACAACGGTGAGGAGAGCGAGGCGATGCGTCCGGAACAGCACAAAGAGGGTGAGGCAACGGACCAGACAAACCGGCTCAAGGTCGGCTTCGTGCTGGCGCGCTCATTCACGCTGTCTGCCTTTGCGATGTTCGTTGATACCCTGCGCCTTGCGAGCGACGAACAGGATCGCTCGGGACGGGTAAAAGCCGACTGGCAGGTGCTGGGCAGCACCCGTCATCTCATCATTTCAAGCTGTGGTGTTCAGGTCGCCCCGACATCGGATTTTGTCGATCCCACCCGGTTCGATTATATCGCCGTCATCGGTGGATTGCTGAACAGGGAAGATCCCGTCGATCACGAGACGATCGCGTTTTTAAAGCTTGCCGATGCGAGAAAGGTTCCCCTGCTCGGCATTTGCACCGGCACCTTTATTCTGGCTGAAGCGGGTTTGATGAAGAGCCACGACGTCTGCGTGAGCTGGCTTCATGCCAAGGCGTTCAGGGAACGGTTTCCCGGACTGTCAGTCCGGTCGGACAGGATTTTCAATCTCGACAGGCGCCGGGGTTCCTGCGCCGGAGGCAGCAGTGCCGCCGACATGGCGGCAGCTCTCGTCCGGCGCCACATCAGCCCCGATGCGGAGCGAAACGCCCTTGAAGTGCTGCAGATCGAGAAGGCGCGCTCCCATCTGGAAATCCAGCCAAGAAGACCGCTTTACGAGGAGTACAGTGACACGCGTCTCAGGGCGGTCATGATCATGATGGAACAGCATCTGGACGGCGATATGCCGATTGCTCAACTCGCAGCATTCGTGGGTGTGACGCGCAGACAGCTGGAGCGGATCTTCGAGAAGGAAGCGGGCATTTCGCCGGCACGCGCCTATGTGCGGGTGCGCCTTGAACGTGCCAAGGTACTTCTCACGCAGACGAAATTGCCACTGACCGATATCGCGCTCGATCTCGGCTTTCACACGGCCTCGCAATTCACGCGCTCATTCAAGAAAGAGTTCGGGCAGACCCCGTCACACCTGCGTTCGGCTCTTTTGGCAGGGAATTGACGCTGCACCGCAAGCACTGACGGTCGACTTTTTCGGGTCTTGCAAGAATGGGAAACGGCATCCTTATATGCGATGCCGTTTACCCATGCTGGTGTTTAGCGATCGATGACAAGATCGCTAAGCGGTCGCGAACAGCAAGGCAGGAACATTCCGGCATCGATCTCCCGTTGCCGTATTCCGCCATTGTGGTTCATATCGACGGTGCCGGAGACAAGCTTCGACTTGCAGGTGCCGCAAACGCCGTTGGAGCAGGACGAAGGCAGGCGAACCCCGGACTTTTTTGCCGACGACAAAACGGTCTGGTCGCTTCCCACTTCAATGTTCCGGCCCTGCTTTTGAAATTCAACCTGCCATACCCTGCTTGCAGCGGCCTCCCCTGCTGGAAGCCCCGATTCATCGATCACCGCCGCGTCGAAACTCTCTTCGATATAGTTTTGAGCTGAAACACCGAGCGCCGATGAAATCGAACGGGCTGCCGCCATGAAAGGCGCCGGGCCACAGCACATGACGGTTCGATCAGCAATATCGGGTACGGCAAGCTTCAAGAATTCGGCTGTGATGCGGCCGGTCAGGCCCGGCCATGACGGCTCTCCAAGCACTGTTTCAGGAAGAAAATGCAGACGCAGCCCCTTCATTCGAGCGGCAAGACAGTTCAGTTCATCGCGGAATATCAGATCGCGCGGCGTCCGCGCCGCGTGCATGAAGACGACATCTGCGGGTTCGCAGCGATCCGCGAGGTCGCGAAGGATCGACATCACCGGAGTTATTCCCGAACCGCCGGAGAGAAGAAGCAGTTTGGAAGAGACGGCATGCGGGCGGATGAAGTGCCCAAGCGGGCCTTGTGCGCTGACCGTCATGCCCCTGGCCAAATTGTCGTGAAGCCAGTTCGATACCCGACCGTTCGCCACGCGCTTGACCGTGACGCTGAAAGCATTCGACCGGTGGGGTGATGACGAGATGCTGTAGCAGCGCGCTTCGGCGTCGCTCCCCATCGGAAAATCGAAGAGAAAATACTGGCCGCCTTCGAAATCGAACCGCCTTCCATGCGGGGATGCGAAGGTGAAACTCTTCACATCATGGGTTTCCTGATGAACGTCGATGCAGACAAGCGTGTCGTCATGCTCCGGATCCCACACGCCGCGATCTGCAACCGCACCGCTTTTCCTTGTTGCAAGATCAATATCCATTGGCGCGCATCCGGTCGATGTACCACGTCGCGAACTTGTCGAGATTGGTTTCGGAAAAGCGGGAATAGGGGCCAGGCCGGTAGGCGGGATCGAGGGCGCCAGCATGGGAGCGGGCGACCAGATCCGCATCCTGATCGGTGGTCGCGATCCACACATCGGTCAGCTTGTCGAAATCATAGTCGACGCCTTCAACGGCATCCTTGTGAACCAGCCACTTCGTTCGCACGAGGGTTTTTCCAGCCGAGAGCGGAATGACGATTGCAACAACCGCATGGTCCCCCATGAAGTGGTTCCAGGAATTGTGTCCCCAGAGATGTGTGTCGCCCAGATCCTTCCGGGTCATATGGCCGAGAAGTCTGGTGGAAGCGGCCGTCGCATCATGGGTCTGGGATTCACCTGCGCCGGAAATGATCAGACGCTGCGTTCTGAAGTTGGTTGCGCAATCGGTAAGTTGTTCGACGGCCGAGGAGGGAAAGCCATCCGTTTCCCATGCCCTTGTCCGCTCTTCATAAAGCCGGAAATGTTCCTCGGCCTGCTCCCGGTCTTCGGGGCTCAATGTCTCCGGGTCGAAACCGAAGTCGAGATCGACGAAGGAAACGCAGAGCTCCGGATGGTTTGCCGAGCAATGATAACACTCGCGGTTGTTTTCCATCGTCAGCTTCCAGTTGCCATCTTCGATGACGTCGGTCTGATGTGCGATCTTTGCATTGCGAATGTCATAGGGGGCGAGACGTTCTGCCATCGTCCGTTCGAGGAGGTCGATATCTTCTGGCGGATTGTCGGAAAGACAGACGTAAATCAAGCCGCCGATCGATTTGAAATTCACCTGCCGCAGGCTGTGACAATTCCTGTCGAAGTCCTTGCCCATGTGCGGCGCATAGCTGAGCTCGCCGGTCAGTTCATAGGTCCAGGTGTGGTAGGGGCAGACGAGCTTCGAGATGATCGTGCTGCCGGCGTCCAGCAGACGCGCGCCGCGATGGCGACAGACATTGTGCAGTACGCGGATTTCGCCTTCGTCGTCCCGCAGGAGGATGAGGCTCGTCCTGCCGATGTCGACCACCGTGGCGTCGCCGGCTTCCGGAACGTCGCAGTCGAGACCCACACAGATCCAGTGCTTGTGAAAGAACACCTCGATATCGGCGTCGAACACGTCGTCGCGCGTATAGAGACCGGCGGGCAGGGAATGCCCGTTGGTACGGGCATCGAGCAATGACGAGATGGATGATGCGAGCTTGTTTAGCATGATATCCCCTAATGTTTATTTCCATGGAGATTGCGCTTGCATCCCTTGCTTCTCAACGGCATTAATTCTTACGCTGGCATAATGAAATGTAATGCAAAGAGACTATGATGCAGTTTCGCAGACGCCTGCCGTCGCTGACGGCGCTGATCATGCTTGAGGCGGTTTTGCGTCGGAGAAGCTTCACCGCGGCTGCCGGGGAACTTGGCGTTACCCAAGCGGCGGTCAGCAGACAGATCGCCCTGCTGGAGGATGAGCTGGGTGTACCGATGTTTATCCGCAAGCACCGGGCGATCGAGCCCACGGCTGCCTGCGAGGCTCTCGGAGCGTCATTGGCGCAAAGCTTCGTCAACATCGCAGAGACCATAGATGCCATCAAGGGATCGGCGAAAGACGTCGTCACCATCGGCGCAACGGTTGCGTTCTCGTCTTTCTGGCTGCTTCCGCGCCTTGCCGATTTCCGCGCGCAGAATCCCGGAATTCAGATCCGGGTCGTCTCGCAGGATGCGCGCATCAATCTTGATGACGGCGATATCGACATAGCCATCCGATACGGTGTTCCTCCGTTTAACGACGGCACTGTCATCGCATCGCGTGACGACATGCTCATGCTCGTATGTTCACCCGCCTATCTGGAAAAACGCGGGACGGGACCCTTGGTCGCGTCGGATGATCTGATAGAAACGGATGTCGAGGACAGGTCATGGCTTTCATGGAGCCACTGGCTTTCCAACCTCGATGTCAGGTTCGAAATAAAGCCGACGCTGCGCTTCAATCACTATACCGAAACCATCTTTGCTGCGCGCGAAGGGCAGGGGCTGGCGCTTGGCTGGGGGCTTCTGGTCAAGACCTTCCTGGACGACGGGACGCTGGTGCCCTTTGATGACACGCGAATGCCCTCCGGCGCTCGCTACAACATTGTCCTGCCGATCAAATCGCGAAGGACAATGGCGATCGACCGCGCGGCGGCCTGGCTTACTGCGGCGCTGCATGGGTAAACGGCGGGATACATCGCTCAGTAACTGACCGTCACAACGACAGTATCGCTGTAAACTCCCGGTGCCGGTGTATTCTGCGCCGGGACGCGTCCATAGACGGTCAGTGTCTGCAGGGTACCGGTTCCGGTGCCGGTGGTGATTTGGCCGGCCGCACTTCCCCAGACATTCGTGCGGTTGACATCGCGATAGAGCCCATAGGTTATCGATCCGCCAGCCAGTACCATCCGGCGCGACGCCGGCGGGCTGTTGCTCAGGCCGCCGTTGAGCGCGACGCTGTAATTCAGGTTGCTGGTGCAGGTGAGCCCGATGGCCCCCGTCGCATCGACTGCGGTATTGAGAACGCCATGACTACCGAAATTGATGTTCTGTGCCGAGACAATGCAGGTCGGCGAGACCGCAGCTGTAACATTGAAGGGTACTTGTGTCGGGTTCTGGGTTATGTCGGAGCAGTTCGGTGCCAATAAAAGAAATGACGTATAGGTGAAACTGGTCTCGGCACCGGCAAAGCTGGAGAGATAGGGGCCACGGGCGGCAGCGGCCTGACCGGCGGTAATCCTGCCGTAAACGGTACGGGTTGTGCTGTTGAGAAGGAGGGGCAGCGCCATATCGATGGGCGGAGGTGATCCAAGCGCGGGCTGGGTGACCGATCCCCAGGGCGTTGTGCGCCCGGAGTTCTGGTACAGCTGATAATTGAGGACGTTGCTACCTTGCAGCATCCGTCGGATGCCGCCCGATTGCCCGCCGCTACCGGCGTTGATGTTGGGGCAGATGCGGATTGAAAGCGCCAGCGACAAAGGGTTGGAGCAGGTCACCGACAATGTGGCGGTGGTATCCACGGCGCTGCCGCTTGTAAGGTTGACGAAGCCGAAACTCATGTCCGACATGCTGAAGCTGCAGCTTTGCGCCAGAACCGGTGTCCCGGACAGGAAAGCGGCGATGGCAAGGGTAGCCCGGGTCAGAACCTTCATTGAACGCTCCTGCATGTGGCTTCGAGGGTGGCGCGTGTCTTGGCGGCAGGGGAGACCGTAATCTGCGCTTCGCACTCTCCCTTTGTTGGTTGCGTGATGGAAAGCCGATGTGTTTCGCCGATATTATCGAGATAGGCCTGTCCGTCATAACCGACGATGAAGTCACGCTCACCGTCGATCTTGCCGGTCGATCCGGTTTCGATAAACTGGCCGCTTTCATCCTTCAGCGTCACCAGCGCCACCTGCCCCTCGGTTTCCACCTTGAAGTTGACGACTGCTCCGGCGCGTTCTGTCGGTTTGACGGTTTGTTTTGTCGTGTCGATGCGGGCATCGACGGGAAGATTGCTGGGGTCCAGCGTGATGTTGTTGACGTCATAGGATCGCAGGTTCGGAAGCAGTATCTTTCCGCGTCGGTTCGTCTGGCCGATCGGGCGGTTTTCCAGCAGAATATCGACACCGGGTGCGCCCGCATCCACGACGGCGAAGGCATCATCGATCCGGTTTCCAATGAAGACATCGCCGCCGGCCAGCGCTATTGATCCGTCGATCTGGGCATAGGCCTGTGTCGTGCGGTTGAATTGATCGACGCCAGCTGACACGCGCGCGACGCTGCCGCGATAACTGCCGGAGGCGGAGGCGATATCGTTGCCGCCCATCGAACCGCGCAGGCGCCAGCCATAACTTCCTTCCGCCTGTTCCTCGGATTTTCCGACTTCGGCCGTCATGGAATATCCGTCCGCATCGGAGGACAGGCCGGCTGAACCGGAGACGCCGCCGCCGAACGACCAGGAGAGGCCGGCATAGATGCCATAGGAATTGCTGTCCTCGAGGTCCTTATAAGCGGTGATGAAGATATTGCCGTTTTCGCCGAAGGGCCGCGTGGCGGAAAGGCCAAGCAGCCGGGATTTTCTTTCATCGAAGGTTTCCAGCTGTGTGTAGGAGAAGTTAAGGCTCGTCTCATCGAAGCCGAGTTGCGTGGACACGGAAATCTGGTCGAGCGCGCGCGGTGGCCGCGCACTGAGCAGGCCGGCTATCGTGCGGACTTTTGATGTATCGGCGGAAACGGATGCCATATCGTTATAGTCGCCGAATGTCCGTTGCGAGCGGGCGTTTAACCGTACTCCAAGCAATTCGGCTTCGACATTTGCGGAAAGCTGATAACCGCTTTCCGCGCCAAACCGGCTCGATGCGCCCGAAATCGCCGCCAGTCCATGGGCTCCAAGCGTGAAGACGCCGCCGAAGCCGATATTGTAGAAATCCTCGCCGCCTTCGGCGTGGCCCTCCAGCGTCAACCCGTCCGACAATCCATAACGCACCGTCGCCGAGCCGAGTGGCCTGTCATCATAATCGAAAGACGAGGTGCCGTAGTTGCGCCGGGCAAAGCCAAGCTCGGCCGAAAAATCGATGAGACCCTTCGCGAGCAGATCCGGCGAGGTGTAAAAAGGCGTTTCGGACACGGTTTCACGCCCCAGCGCATCCCGCACCACCAGTCTTGCATTGCCCGCGCCGCTGATGACCGGAAGATTGGTGATGGAGAATGGTCCCTCGGGAACATCCTGCGACAGGCGGCGGATATTGTTGACATAGACATCGACGGTGGAGGGCACCGCAGCGGAGCCTGCGAATTCAGGCATCGGCATGGTGACGATATCCGGCCGCAGATCGAAGTTTCGGCGGATCTGCACGCCGCCCAACCGCGTCGGACGTGTCCAGCTCAGCCCCCCGGTGATCAAGTCTCCGGCCCGGTATGTCGTCAGGCTGTCCTCATCGGAGTAGCTCCAGGTGGTGTCGAGGCGCTGGGTGTCGAATTGCGACAGGCGGGATGTGCTCAGGACCTGAGACGAAGACAGCACGCCCAGCGGGCCAAACACCCGGCTTTCCAAAAGGGCGGAGACACCGTTGAAGTCGGTAAGATCCGACCATTTGTTGCCGCCGGACGAGCCGTAGATCGTGTAGTTCACCAGACCTCCAAAATCGCCAGTGGCCTTGTCCTGCACATCCTCGTCTTCCTCCTCAGCGCTCCTGCCGGATGCGTCGATGACCTTGCTCGCCCGAGCCGCCGTGGGCAGGGTGAAATGGACCGACTGCGTGCTTTCATCATAACGGGTCACCACATCCGGCAGCCTGGAGACATCGATCCAGCCATCGTCGCCTGCCGCGCTTTCAACCGGAGAAATCCCGATGTTTTTCAGCTGTTCCGGTTCGATAAGAAGCGACCCGGCGTCGTTTTGACGAAATGTGGCGATCAGTTCCGTTGAAACATCGTTGATGTAGACTTCGAGCTGCAACTGCCCGGCTTCTTTTGCAGCAAAAGAAGTGGGCGGCGTCGCAGGGGGCAAATCCTGCGCCACGGATAAACTGCTCGATGAAAAGATCGTCAAACCTGCAATCGTCAAAACGGCAAGGTCAGCCGCCGTTGACGCGCGCCGTCGCATTGACGGGGCCGCCTTCGCTCTCAGCCGAAATCTTCAGTGTGCCACCAGCTTTTTTGCCGCCGGTTGCCGGAACAAGAAAGCTTGCGCCGGATTTGCCAAGCACATAGCCCACCAGGCCCTGCTGCTGGGCAATTGCTTGCCCGTTGCCACCCAGAACTTTCAGGTTGGCGATCCGTATCCGTTTCTGACCATTGTTGGAAACGGATACCCTGTAACCTTTGCCCTGTGGCGTTATCGACCAGACCGGCTCGGCATCGCCTGTGGAAGCGGGCGAAAAGAAAACCGGGATGGAGTGGCGAACGACCAGACTGACCGTGCCGGACTGGGGTCTTCCCGCAGCGGGCAATTCATCCACGATGACGCGGTAGCTCTCTTCCGCCCTGATGGGTGTTTTGGAAAGCCGGACGATCCGGATAAGGTTCTCGGCGCCCGGCTTCAGCTGCGTCATCGGCGGGCTGGCGACGACGTCCTCCGCCGCGGTGTAGACGTCCGAGCCGTTTTGCTGGGTCCAGCGGAATATCCTGACCTGAACGTTGATCGGCGTTTTCGCATCATTCCATATGCGCAGGCTGGACGCCGCCGCCGGCGCCCTTAAATCCAGAATGACTGGTGAAACCCGCAAAGATGCGGCGTGTGAAGGTGAGACACTCAAACCGGCAATAAACGCAGCCGCTAAGGTAAAAAGACGCATGCGCGATCCTCCCTATGGCGATCAGTAATTGAGCGTGGCCGTCACCGTATCGGTATAGACGCCGACCGCAGGTGTCGTCTGGGCAGGTACGCGCCCATAGACCGTGAATGTTTGCGGCGCTCCGGTTCCCGTTCCTGTCTGACGATCCGTCCCCACGGTGTTGCCCCACACGGTGGTATGTGCCGCAGTCGTATAGAGTGAATATGCAATGGTGGCGCCCGCCGGCGACGTCATCAGGCGGCTGGCGACAGTGGCGCCCGAACCGGCGCCGGCGCTCAGGCCAAGGCTGAAGGGTGTGCTGGAGGTGCATTGAACGACGACCTGACTGGTCGCGTCGATATTGTTGCTGATGACACCATTGGTGCCGAAATTCAGATTGCCGGCCGAGTTGATCTGGCATGCCGCCTGAATGGTGATCTGTACCGTGAAGTTTGAAGTGGCGACCTGCGCCATGCCTGATGACGGCGCAAGGGCGAGCGCCACAAGTGATAATAGGTAGCCTGATGTTGCGAACTTCATGCTCTCTCCCCAAGCGGCTGCGCTGCAGATTTCCTCGGTCACAACGCAGGATCACCCCAATAGCGGGTAATTAGAATAATCTAATACTCGCTTCGATTTGGTTAACAAATCCTTAACGACGGGGCCTAGAAAACTACAGGATGAAATACAGTATAAAGTACAACCGTAAATTCCGTGGTATTCGCGGATGAGAGAGTAGATGAATCCTCGAAAAAATTCAGATAATCAGTGGCTTGTCCATTTCCTCGCAGCGAGGTTGGATGTGATGGTACACACTTGGATGAAGACGCCAGATTGTGACCTTTGGCCGATGGTCATATAGGGAGCCCTTATTCCTGACTTTCGAGTCGATAGCGGCTTCCGGGATACAATAACCGTACCGATGTTACTGCACGGCTTGAAGACCATGTCCGTCGCCGAACCTGCAGGCAGGGTTCGTGCCGGCCGATCGCCAGCAATTTGCATTCCCATGGCTGGGGCGCTGCTGCCTCGATGAACTGTTCGGTGCGGGAAATTGGCGCCAATGCCGTCAGATAGGCATTTGGCGTCGTCAAGCTGAAGTCCTGTCGCAGATAGTCCGGGGCGACCGCGGCATTCACGAAACGATCTTCCAGCTGGATCGGCACGTCGTCTTCGTGATGAACGATGATCGAATGGAAAATCGTAGCGCCAACGTCAATCTCCAGCGCCGAGGCAAGATCGGGACCGCATACTTCGGTCTGCGCCAGGATCAGGTTGGCCTGGTGGGAGGAGCCCCGTTCCTTGATCTCGTCGGCGATGTTGCGCACACCCATCATCGCGGCGCTTCTCTTTTTCGATGCGACGAATGAGCCTCGTCCCTGAACACGCACGATGACACCTTCGGTCGCAAGCTCCCGCAGGGCACGGTTTGCCGTCATCCGGCTGACGCCCAGCATCTCCACCATCTCGTTCTCGGAAGGAACCCGGTGGTGAAGGGGCCACTCGCCGCTTGCGATCTTTGCCTTGATTTGCGTTTTCACACGCTCATAGAGCGGCAGAGAAGGATACTCGCTGGAAGTTGCGAGGTCGCTTTCGATCACGGACGGCATTTAAACTCCCTGAAAATCGGCATGCTGCCTAAAATATAACCAGCATTTCGGACGCATGCAAAATATCATCTTTGCGCTTGCTTGTCTCCTAGAACCATGCAAAGTTACATATACAACTTGTGAAACATCGATGGGACTTGAAAAATCGATCTTTTGCAGGCGCATTTTTCTCGTAAGTGGCTGAAGTGAGGATGTTTGCGTGCCGACCCGCTCCGAAAGGGGAATGCAGTCTGGCTCGCCGATATCGGGAGAAAGGGCTGTGAATGCGTGGTTATGAACCGTTTACGGCTTTATTGGTTTGCAGGCGGCCGCATATGTTTCGGCGCGAGACAGCTGGATTGGCCGCGTTCAGGGTTCGAGCGGTGCCGGTTCTCCAGGCGCTCTTTCATCGCCCTTCCTGCTTGCCGCCATTCTCCGCCATCAAAGCCGATTTCGTAAAGTTGTATAGTGAACTTAAGGAGAGCTATTTTCGTTGCCGGCAGGGGGTAGGTGTCTTGATCGGACCTGCGCCAAACAGCCCCGCTGACCGGGCGAAAGGTCGACATTCCTTCATTATATTTTCAGGGAGATCCTGCGCCGGCACCGCATGAATTTGTGCCGACAGCATGCCAACCATCAATCAAAAAGGGGAATAAGATGTTGAATACAAAATTTAAATTCGCGCTCGCCGCCACGGCCCTGTTTGCGGCGCTGCCCTTGGGCTCGGCCCATGCAGCCAGCTATTGCGGCGAGGGAAAGACCGTTACTTTCGCTGGCATCGATTGGGAAAGCGGCGCCTTCATCACCGAAGTCATGAAGGCCATCCTGTCGAAGGGATATGATTGCAAGGTTGATTCCATTCCCGGCAATTCGGTGACCCTGGAACAGGCCACGGCCAATAACGACGTCCAGATTTTTGCCGAGGAATGGATCGGCCGGTCCGACGTCTGGAACAAGGCCGCTGCCGCAGGACAGGTTACCTCGGTCGGCAAGACCTTCGTCGGCGCTTCCGAAGGCTGGTTCGTTCCTGAATATCTGATCAAGGGTGACGCGACAAAGGGCATAGAGGCAAAGGCCCCCGACCTGAAAAGTGTCGAGCAGCTTTCCGATCCGAAGATCGCCGCCCTTTTTCAGGACCCTGAAGAGCCGTCCAAGGGACGTTTTCTCAATTGCCCGTCAGGCTGGACCTGTGAGGGTGTCAATACCGCCAAGCTTCAGGCCTACAAGCTCGACACGACCTACGTGAACTTCCGCCCGGGCACGGGCACGGCGCTGGATGCGGGGATCAGCGCCGCCTATCTTCAGGGTGAGCCGCTGCTGTTCTATTACTGGAGCCCGACCGCAATCATGGGCAAATACAAGCTCGTGCAGCTTTCCGAGCCGGCCTACACCGAAGCCTGCTGGAAGGACCTGACAAGCGCCGATGGCAAGCGGGAGGCGGGATGCGCTTTCCCGGCGGTTGAGGTCGCCTATGGCGTCAACAGCGACTTCGCCAAGGCCGCGCCGGATATCATCGAAATCCTCGGCAAGGCGACCTTCCCGCTCGAAGAGGTCAATTCCAGCCTCGCTTATATGGTTGACGAAAAGGCCGATGCGGTGGCCGCAGCGACGCGCTTCCTGAAGACCAAGGGCGACATCTGGGGCGCATGGGTGTCGCCGGAGGCCAAGACCCGTATCGAAGCCGCGATCAAGTAGCAATCACGGGGCCGCATGCCGGATTGGCATGCGGCTTTTCTCTTTTCCCGTCAGAGCCGTGACCGTCGGGGACGGAAGACGGCAAAGTGCGAGGACGCCACCCGATGTTTCCTGAGTCTCTTCATATTTCCATTCGTGGCCCGATCAATGACTTCGTCCAGTCGCTGGTGGTCAATTACGGCTTCGTCTTCAAGGCTATTTCGCAGACCATTCTGCAGGTTATCCTGTTCATGGAATGGATATTGCGCGGCCTGCCATGGTGGCTGGTCCTGCTTGCCTTCCTGGTGCTCGCATGGTTTGCCGCGCGCAAGATCTCGCTTGTCGTCATGGTCGGGGTCATGCTGCTCATCGTCGGCGCTCTCGGGCTTTGGGACCTGACGATGCAGACGTTGGCGCTGATGCTCATCGCCAGCCTGATTTCCATCATCATCGGTGTTCCGGTAGGCATCTGGCTCGCCAAGAGCCAGATCATGCGGCGTATCACGCTGCCTGTCCTCGACGTCATGCAGACGATGCCGAGTTTCGTTTATCTGATCCCGGCAATCATGCTTTTCGGCCTCGGCAAGGTGCCAGCGGTGCTCGCGACCATCATCTACGCCGTGCCACCGCTGATCCGCCTGACCGATCTCGGCATACGCCAGGTGGATCGCGAAGTGGTGGAGGCGGCAACCGCTTTCGGCAGCAGCCCGTCGCAGATACTGTTTGGCGTCGAACTGCCGCTGGCCACACCCACGATCATGGCCGGCTTGAACCAGACGATCATGATGGCTCTTTCCATGGTGGTGGTCGCTTCGATGATCGGCGCGCGTGGTCTGGGCGAACAGGTCCTGAACGGGATTCAGACACTGGATGTCGGAAAGGGTCTCGAGGCAGGTCTGGGCATCGTCATTCTCGCCATCGTCCTCGACCGTATTACGCAGGGCTTCGGCCAATCCAGCCGGAAGGAGCGCGGCGATGACTGATATCGCAATCCGTAACGTTTCCAAGATTTTCGGCGGCAACTGGAAAGCCGCGCTCGCCATGACGAAGGACGGTGCCGACAAGGCTGAAATATTGGCCAAGACCGGTTGCAGCGTCGGCCTCGACGATGTCAGCCTCGATATTGCCGGCAGCCGCATCTTCGTTATCATGGGGCTCTCGGGTTCCGGAAAATCGACGCTTGTGCGCCATATCAACCGCCTGATCGAACCGACGAGCGGTGAAATCCTGGTTGGCGGCAGCAATGTGCTTGATCTCAACGCCAAGGACCTGCGGGATTTCCGCAATCGCCGTGTCAGCATGGTGTTCCAGAATTTCGGCCTCATGCCACACCGCACGGTTATGCAGAATGTCGTTTATGGCCAGCGTGTACGCGGCCTCTCAAAGGCGGAAGCAAACCCGATCGGCATGCAATGGATCGAGACCGTCGGGCTTGCCGGTTATGAAAACAAGATGCCCCATCAGCTTTCCGGCGGCATGAAGCAGCGTGTCGGCCTTGCGCGGGCTCTCGCTGCCGATACCGACGTTATTCTGATGGATGAGGCATTTTCCGCTCTCGATCCGCTGATCCGCGCCGATATGCAGGATCAGCTTCTGCAGCTGGAGAAGAACCTCTCGAAAACCATCGTCTTCATCACGCATGATCTTGATGAGGCGCTGCGTATCGGCGCGCAGATCGCGATTCTGAAGGACGGGAAACTGGTGCAGGTCGGAACGCCGGACGATATTCTCAATCGTCCCGCCAATGATTATGTCGCCCGCTTCGTGCAGCGCCGCACGGGTGCGGCGGTCGCCCACCATGATTGAGACCTTTATCATCGATCAGGGCATCTCGTGGCGGGATGTCGCCATGGTGGCAAAAGGTGCACGACTGCAGCTTGCCGATACCGCGTGGAAGCGTCTCGCCGCCGCGCGTGACATTGTCGAGGCGCTGGTGTCGAAAGGCGTGCGCGGCTATGGCATCAATACCGGTGTCGGTGCCCTGTGCGATGTGATCGTGGACAGGGATCGGCAACAGGCACTGTCGCGAAACATCCTGCTCAGCCATTCCTGCGGGGTCGGAGAACCGTTGGGGCGGGAGCAGACACGTGCCATCATGGCCGCGCAGATCGTCAATTTCGCCCATGGTTTTTCCGGCATCCGCGTGGAAACCGTCGAGGCGCTGCTGGCCCTTTTGAATGCGGATGTTTTGCCCGTCATTCCCTCACGCGGTTCGGTCGGATATCTCACCCATGCTGCGGCAATCGGGCTGGTATTGATCGGCGAAGGCGAAGCGGTGCGTGATGGTGAAAGACTTTCCGGCCGGCAGGCGCTGGGGGCGGTCGGTCTCTCTCCGCTTGTGCCTCTGGCCAAGGAAGGGCTGAGCCTCGTCAACGGAACGCCCTGTGCCACCGGACTTGCCTGCCTGGCGCTGTCGCAAATGGAAAATCTGCTGGACTGGGCAGATGCGGCGGCGGCAATGAGCTATGAAAATCTGGGCGCGCAATCCGATCCTTTTTCGGCAGCGCCGCTCGCTCTGCGCACATCCCCGGGGCTTCAGGCCGTTGGGAACAATCTCCGCCATCTGCTGGCGGATAGTCCCCTCTTGGCGCGCTCGGCGGGATCGCGCACGCAGGATCCGCTCAGTCTTCGCGCCGTGCCGCAAATCCATGGCGCCATTCGTGACAGCGTCGCTCAGATCAGCGAAGTGGTGAATCGCGAACTGGCAAGTGTTACGGACAATCCGGTGGTTGCCGGTTCGCCTGATATGCCGCAGGTGCATTCGCAGGCCCATGCGGTTGGCGCGGCATTGGGGCTTGCCATGGATGGTCTGGCCGTAGCCGCTGCAGAACTGGCAAGCATTGCGGAGCGCCGGATCGACCGTCTCGTCAATCCGCTGGTCAGCGGCCTGCCGGCTTTTCTGGCGGAAGGCAGCGGTGTCTGCTCCGGTTTCATGATCATTCAATATACGGCAGCGGCGCTGGTGGCGGAAAACCGGCGGCTGGCTGCGCCCGCCAGTCTGGATGGAGGCATTACCTCTGCCTTGCAGGAGGATATTCTCACTCACGCCACGCCGGCGGCCGACAAGGCGCTTTCCATCATCGCCAATCTGGAAACGATTCTTTCAATCGAAATCATGTGTGCGGCGCAGGCTTATGACATGCAGCCGGGAGACGCCGGCATGGCGCCCGGCACCAAGGCCCTCTACCGGCGTCTTCGCGCAGACGTTCCCTTTTACCGCGATGACCGGCCGCTCAATTCCCTGCTTGCCATGGTCGAAAAGCTGCTGCGTGGCACGAGTGCCGGGATTGAGCATCTGTCATAAGCGTCGGTGATGCGCCGCCGGTGACGAATTTTATCCACCGGCGTCGTCTTCAATCCAGCATCACCATATGCGCGGGCAGTTGCTCCTCGAAAAACCTCGAGAAGGTCGCGATGCGGGGCGGCAGCTTCTGGTAGGGCGGATAATAGAGCGTCAGCCAGAGTTCCGGCGGCGACCAGCCGCGCAGAACATGTGTCAGCCGGCCGCTGCGGATATGTTCGGCGATATGAAACCCCGGCAACATGGCCACCCCGGCACCATCCGCCGCCAAATCTGCCAGAACCTCGCCATTATTGGCGCTGAATCTGCGGCCGGCGGAAATCGTGATGCTCGATCCGCCATCCGAAAGGACCCAGTTCTCCCGCCGGCTTTCACCGCTATAGGCAAGGCAATCGTCGGGCGTCAGCTCGCCTGGATGTTCCATCTGCGTGAACCGGCTGCCCGGCGCCGCCACCAATATTCTCGGCACGGCCCTGATCTTGCGCCAGATGGTGAATTTGTCTGATGGAGCAGACGAAATGCGGATCGCGAGGTCGTAGTCGTCATCGACGATGTTGACCAAACCATCGGATAGCGAAATCTCGAAGCACATTTTCGGGTACAGTTCCCGGAAACCCGAGAGTATCGGTGGCAAAACGGTTTTCCCGAGCCATGTCGGCGCGCTGATCCTCAGTCTTCCCTGATCGGCCTTGTGAGCATTCCTGACGTCGCGCCGGGCATTTTCAAGCGCTTCTATTGCCGGCTGAATCTGCGCGGCGAAGACGGCTCCGTCGGTCGTCAGCGACACCTGGCGGGTGGTGCGGACGAATAACTGCACGCCGAGATCACATTCAAGCGCGGCAATGGCGCGGGTGACGGCTGCTGCCGTCATGCCCAGTTCGCGGGCCACCTGCGCGAAGTTGCGCTTTTCGGCCGCCATCAGAAAGGTTTTGAGAGCTTTGTGGTCGTTCATCTCTATTATTTCAAAAACCGCAATTCAGTCGCAAGAAATATTGCAATTCTTCGATGCAATCAAGCGGCGTATATCTTTGTCATCGAAACGGACACACCAACGAAGAAAGGCGCCGACGATGATCAAGGATATCAAGGGCCTGCACCACGTTACCTCCATGGCGTCGGATGCGCGGCAGAATAACAGTTTTTTCACTGAAACGCTCGGCCTGCGCCGGGTGAAGAAGACCGTCAACTTTGATGAGCCCAGCGTCTATCACCTTTATTACGGTGATGAAACGGGAACGCCCGGCACGGTCATGACCTATTTTCCCTTCGCCCAGATGATGGCCGGTCGTCCCGGTGTCGGTGAAGTGGGCGAGACCCAGTTCTCCATTCCGAAGGGTTCGCTCGGCTTCTGGAAAGATCGTCTCATTGCCAAAGGTGCCGCCGGCATTCAGGCCGACACGGTTTTCGGCGACAATCGCCTGCGCTTCACCGGTCCCGATGGCGACGGTCTCGCGCTGATCGAAACCGGCAATGATGCACGTGCTGGCTGGTTGGCCGAAGGCATATCAGAAGAAAACGCCATACGCGGTTTCACCGGCGCGCGCTTCAATCTTCACGACACGGCTGCGACCGAGGAGCTTCTGCGTTTCATGGGTTATGAGCGGGCCGAAGTTGAAGGGAACGTCACCCGTTTCGTCATTCCCGGTGGCAATGGCGCGGATACGATCGATCTGGCGGCGCTGCCGAAGACACCCTTTGCCCGCCCCGGAGCCGGTTCGGTGCACCACATCGCTTTTGCGGTCGAGAACCGCGAAAAGCAGCTCGAAGTGCGTAAGGCGCTGATGGATACCGGTTATCAGGTAAGCCCGGTCATCGACCGCGATTACTTCTGGGCGATCTATTTCCGCACCCCGGGCGGTATCCTGTTCGAGATCGCCACCAATGAACCGGGTTTCGACCGGGACGAGGATACCGCGCATCTTGGCGAAGCACTCAAGCTGCCGAACCGGTATGAGCCGTTCCGCAACAAGATCGAGGCGAGCCTGGTTCCGCTTGCCGCCTGAGACGGATCGCTGATCCGCACCGACTGACCGATACACATTCACGCCTTTTAAAGATGGCTGCCCGCGCCGGGCAGTCCACTGGCGAAGCCTTGTCAATTTCCACCGCCGCAGATCGGCAATCACCACCTGAACGGAGAACGAAAATGTCCAAGCTCGAAGTCCTGACCCCCGCCAACAGCCAGTTGATCTTCATCGACCAGCAGCCGCAGATGGCTTTCGGTGTGCAATCGATCGATCGTCAGACCCTGAAGAACAATGTCGTCGGCCTCGCCAAGGCCGCCCGGATATTCAACATCCCGACGACCATCACGACGGTCGAAACGGAAAGCTTCTCCGGCAACACCTTCCCGGAATTGCTCGCGGTTTTCCCGGAGAATGATATCCTCGAGCGCACCTCGATGAATTCCTGGGATGACCAGAATGTCCGCGACGCCCTGGCGAAGAACGCTGCCGGTGGCCGCAGGAAGATCGTCGTTTCCGGCCTCTGGACGGAAGTCTGCAACACCACCTTCGCGCTCTCGGCGCTCCACGATGTCGCGGATTACGAGATCTACATGGTGGCGGATGCTTCCGGTGGCACCTCTGTCGACGCACACAAATATGCGATGGACCGCATGGTGCAGGCCGGCATCATCCCGGTCACCTGGCAGCAGGTGCTGCTTGAATGGCAGCGCGACTGGGCACGCAAGGAAACCTATGACGCCGTCACCTCGCTGGTGAAGGAACATTCCGGCGCCTATGGCATGGGCATCGACTATGCCGTCACCCACGTCCATGGCGGTGAAGAACGCGTCAAACACGGCAAGCGCATCGGCCCCAACCCAGCCCAAAAATAAGCTTTCGCCGCACCGGAAGGATCGATGTCCCCTCCGGTGCGGCTTTCATCCATCTAGGAGGTTCCCATGAAAGTCTATCTTCTATCGCTTGGCGCCGGCCTGCTGGTCGGCATTGTTTACAGCCTGCTCAATGTGCGTTCACCTGCGCCGCCCATCATCGCTCTTGTCGGCCTGCTTGGCATATTGCTTGGGGAACAGGTCATTCCTTTTGCAAGGTCGATCATCGGCAAGGAACCGGCCGCCGTTTCGTGGATCAACCAGATCAAGCCGCATATGTTCGGCCATATGCCGAAGGGGAGCGGAGAGACCGTGGATCTCGCCAGAGCGAAACAGCCTGTGGATGGGGAGAGAAGCTGATGCCGACGCGACGCACCTTTCTTGGCGCGGCATCGAGCCTTGCCTTTCCGCATCTCTTTTCACCGGCCAAGGCCGCTGATCCCATTCAGACCGGAGCTTATTCCATGTATCCTGACACCATTCTTCACAACGGCCGCCTGACGACGCTTGACCGCGGCAATCCGAATGCAACGGCAGTTGCCATCAAGGATGGTCTGTTCGTTGAGGTGGGAACCGATGCCGATGTCATGGCGCTCGCCGGGCCGGAGACGAAAGTCATCGATCTGAAGGGCAAACGTGTGCTGCCCGGCCTGATCGACAATCACACCCACGTCGTTCGCGGCGGCTTGAACTTCAACATGGAACTGCGTTGGGATGGCGTGCGCTCGCTGGCGGACGCCATGGACATGCTGAAACGTCAGGTGGCGATCACGCCCGCCCCGCAATGGGTGCGCGTCGTTGGCGGCTTCACCGAGCATCAATTTGTCGAAAAACGCCTGCCGACCATTGAGGAAATCAATGCGGTGGCTCCCGATACGCCGGTCTTCCTGCTGCATCTCTATGATCGGGCGCTGCTGAATGGCGCTGCGTTGCGCGCCGTTGGCTATACGCGGGATACGCCGAACCCGCCCGGTGGCGAGATCACTCGTGATGCGAACGGCAATCCCACGGGCATGCTGCTCGCCAAGCCGAATGCCGGCATCCTCTATTCGACGCTCGCAAAGGGACCGAAGCTGCCGCTCGATTATCAGGTCAACTCCACCCGTCATTTCATGCGTGAACTGAACCGGCTGGGTGTGACCGGCGTGATCGATGCCGGTGGCGGTTTCCAGAATTATCCCGATGACTATGAGGTCATCCAGAAGCTTTCTGATGACGGCCAGATGACCGTGCGTCTTGCCTACAACCTCTTCACGCAGAAACCCAAGCAGGAAAAGGAGGATTTCCTCAACTGGACCTCTTCGGTCAAATACAAGCAGGGCAATGACTATTTCCGGCACAATGGTGCAGGTGAGATGTTGGTCTTTTCCGCTGCCGATTTCGAGGATTTCCGCCAGCCACGACCGGACATGCCGCCGGAAATGGAAGGCGAACTGGAAGACGTCGTCCGAATTCTTGTGGAGAACCGCTGGCCCTGGCGTCTGCACGCCACCTATGACGAGACGATCTCGCGGGCTCTGGATGTCTTCGAAAAGGTCAACCGGGACATTCCGCTTGAGGGCCTGAACTGGTTCTTCGACCATGCCGAAACCATCTCGGACCGCTCCATCGATCGCATCGCAGCGCTTGGTGGTGGCATCGCCACCCAGCACCGCATGGCGTATCAGGGCGAATATTTCGTCGAACGGTATGGACAGGGAGTTGCCGAGGCGACGCCACCGATCCGGAAAATGCTCGACAAGGGCGTCAATGTCTCTGCCGGTACCGATGCCACCCGTGTCGCCTCCTACAATCCGTGGGTTTCCCTTTCGTGGATGGTAACCGGCAAGACCGTCGGCGGCATGCAGCTCTATCCACGCGCCAATTGCCTCGATCGTGAAACGGCACTGCGCATGTGGACCGAAAAAGTCACCTGGTTCTCGAACGAGGAGGGCAAAAAGGGCCGCATCGAAAAAGGCCAGTTCGCCGATCTGGTGGTGCCGGACAAGGATTATTTCGCCTGTGCCGAGGATGAAATTTCCTTCCTCACCTCCGAGCTGACCATGGTTGGCGGCAAGATCGTCTATGGTGCCGGTGATTTCAGGGCACTCGATGAGAACGACGTGCCTCCCGCCATGCCGGACTGGTCGCCCGTTCGCGCCTTCGGCGGTTATGCCGCCTGGGGTGAGCCGCAAGGGGCTGGAAAGAACTCGTTGCGACGGGCGGCAATCACGTCCTGCGGCTGCGCCAGTGATTGCGGTGTGCATGGCCACGACCATGCCGGAGCGTGGACATCGAAGCTGCCCATCGCCGATCTGAAGGGGTTTTTCGGAGCGCTTGGCTGCTCGTGCTGGGCGGTTTAAGCCCGACCCGCTGAATGCCAGATCGACCATGCGGGCAGCGGATTGTCGCTGCCCGCATCCGACGCGAAGGAAGCCCCCTAAGACGGGCCAATATTGCGAAATATGCAATTATATCGAAACTATTGATGCAATTGTTGGCGATAATTGTTTCAGCCAATATCGCTCCATCAGATGAACGCAGTGCCGGTCGAACCAACGGCCAAGATCGCAGGAGCAGACAATGACCGAACCATCTTCAACACTTCGCCCTCACGGGCTTCTTACGGGCGTTGTTGCCTCGCCTGTCACACGAACCCTCGCGCTTCTGGCGCTCTGCTCGGCCTATATTCAGGGGCCGCTGACCAAGATCTTCGATTTTCCCGGTGCGATTGCCGAGATGAACCATTTTGGGCTTCATCCCGCTGCGGTCTTTGCCGTTGTCGTCATTGTGTTCGAGCTTGCCGCCTCGGCCATGGTGGTTTCCGGCTTTCTGCGCTGGGCGGGCGCTTTGGCGCTTGCGGGCTTCACGCTTCTGGCCACCTTCATTGCTCTTCGGTTCTGGGAAATGGCACCCGGCATGGACCGCATGATGACAACCAACGCCTTCTTCGAACATCTGGGTCTGGCTGGCGCCTTTGTTGTCGTCGCCGCAATCGATCTCACGAAAGGAACAGGCAAATGAATGCCGCAAAATCCTCAACGAGCAGCTTTGCTCCGCTTGCGCAGCCGGTTTTTGCCGTCCTCTGGGCCGCAACCGTGCTCGGCAATACCGGCAGTTTCATGCGCGATGTCGCCAGTTCGTGGCTTATGACCGATCTTTCGGCCTCGCCGGCGGCAGTCGCCATGGTCCAGGCGGCGGGAACCCTGCCGATCTTTCTGCTGGCGATCCCGGCCGGCGTGCTGACGGATATTCTCGACCGTCGCAAATTTTTGATTGCGGTCCAGCTGCTCCTGGCCTCTGTCAGCCTCACCCTCATGGTTCTCGCCCATACCGGATTGTTGTCCGTCAGTGCCCTGATCGGCCTTACCTTCCTTGGCGGCATCGGTGCGGCGCTGATGGGACCGACCTGGCAGGCCATTGTGCCGGAACTGGTGAAACGCGAGGATATCAAAAGCGCTGTCGCGCTCAATTCGCTGGGCATCAATATTGCCCGTTCCATCGGTCCTGCGGTCGGCGGCATATTGCTTGCTGCCTTCGGTGCGGCCGTTACTTACGGTGCAGATGTCGCCAGCTACTTTGTCGTCATCGCGGCGCTTCTGTGGTGGCCACGGGCGAAGAACGCCAATGATGTGCTGGCGGAAGGTTTCTTCGGTGCATTCCGGGCCGGCCTTCGTTACACACGCGCCAGCCGGCCGCTGCATGTCGTCCTGCTGCGGGCTGCAATCTTCTTTGCATTCGCCAGTGCCGTCTGGGCGCTTCTGCCACTGGTCGCACGGCAATTGCTCGGCGGAGATGCCAGCTTTTATGGCATTCTGCTCGGCGCGGTCGGTGCCGGCGCTATCGGCGGCGCGCTGATCATGCCGAAACTGCGCGCCCGCTTTGATGCCGACGCCCTGCTTCTGGGGGCGGCCGTCATTACCGCTCTTGTCATGGCTGGTCTGTCGTTTGCTCCGCCCAAGTGGCTGGCCATCATCATCCTGCTCTTTCTCGGTGGTGCATGGATCACGGCGCTGACGACGTTGAATGGCGCGGCCCAGGCCATTCTGCCGAACTGGGTGCGTGGCCGTGGGCTGGCGGTCTATCTTACCGTCTTCAACGGCGCGATGACGGCGGGCAGCATCGGCTGGGGTGCGGTTGGCGAAGCGGCAGGCGTGCCCGGAACGTTGCTGATCGGCTCTGCCGGTCTGTTTGCCGCCGGTCTTGTCATGCATCGCCTGAAATTGCCTGCCGGCGACGCCGATATGGTACCGTCCAATCATTGGCCGGAACCGCTGGTTGCCGAGCCGGTGGCCCATGACCGCGGCCCGGTGCTGATTCTGATCGAATACAACGTCGAAAAGCATCATCGCAGCGCGTTCCTGCATGCGCTTGACGAGCTTTCCCAGGAACGCCGGCGTGATGGTGCCTATGGCTGGGGTGTCACCGAGGACTCCGCCAATCCGCAGAAGATCGTTGAATGGTTCATGGTGGAATCCTGGGCGGAACATCTGCGCCAGCACAAACGGGTCTCCAACGCCGACGCGGATCTACAGGGCAAGGTGCTTGCCTATCACTCGGGGCTGGAAAGACCAGTCGTGCGGCACTTCCTGACGATCAATCGTCCGGGAAGAGCATGAAGCAAGGAAAAGGGGCCAATTGGCCCCTTTTTATTGCTGAGTAAAGACAATCCGCCCGGTTATTTGGTGATCCGCTCCAGCACACGGCTCAATGCCTCCTTCAATGCGCGCGAACCGCCATTGCCGTCAAAATCCAGCAATACCTGTTCGTTGAGGCCGCCCTTGGTGGCGAATTCGCGGCTGATATCAGTGAAATCAGTATCCTTGCCGGCCAGCACCGCGACCTCGGAAAGGCCGGCGAAGAGGGGAGCAAGATAGGCGCGGCCCTTTTCTTCCGGCAGACCGTTTTGCGCCAGCCATTCCGTCGTATGTTGAAGGATACCGAAATAGGTGGCCATCAGGGCGCTTGCGGCGGCCAGCAGGTCGTATTCCGCCTTGGTCTCGCATTCAACCGCATTGCCGAGCACGTTGAAAATCGCTGCCGTATCCGTATCGGCAGGATAAACGGCGGTGACACCCTTGCGCCGCGCCACGAAGGGCAGGGGGATCGCCTGGGTGAGCCGCACATCCGCACCGATCCAGTCGAGAAGGGCTTGCCGGCTGGTGGCGGCAACCACGCTGATGACCTTCTGCCCCTCCCGGAACTGCAGGGGTCTGGTGACTTCTTCGGCGATCTGCGGGCGGATCGCCAGCACGACGGTATCGCAGCCGTCAACGATTGCCTGATTATCGCCGGCAACAATCACCTGCGGGAAATCGGCGGCGAGCTTTGCGGAAATATCCGCGCTTCGCTGCGACACCATGACATGCGGCACGGCGACGGGCTTGCCAAGCAGGCCCCGCACCATTGCGTCGGTGATCGCTCCGGTTCCGATGAAACCGATTTTCTGGGGAAGGGACATGATGACTCCGCGGCTGAAAGGGGCCGGATCGGCCGTGTTTTACGCAGGACGGTAACGCGTGTCCTGAACTGAAGATGAGACATTGGGCCAGAAAACCGGTCTGTCGGCAATGTTAATTTTTCTTCCGGATCCGCCGGCCGGAAGCAAATGTGCTCCGCATGGGAATCTCGTCAGCAATCTGATTTTCCTTTTATTTTAGCATCTTATCGCGATCGATTTTGCGCTTTGAAGCAGGACCGACATGAAGAGCCGGTGCCGGCCGGCCAAAATATTTCACTTGATATTTACATTCGGAATGTATGTATATGGCACCGAAAGATCGGATGCTGGTGATGCGTCCGGCAGCTCGTTTGCATCAAAAGGTGAAAAATGGTCGAGAAAAGTCAGTGGCGGCGCGGGCAAACGGTGGCCCTTGCGTTGATCCTATCCTGCGTCCTCTATCCCGGAAGAGTGCTCGCGCAGCAACAACCCACCCCGTCAGTCACGGTTGAAACCGCCAAGGCGGCGGATTTCACGCTGACTGCGCGTTTGCCCGGACGTATCAAACCATCGACGATTTCAGAGGTACGGCCGCAGGTCTCCGGCATCATCCGGGAACGACTGTTTGAAGAAGGCGCCCGTGTCGAGGCCGGTCAGGTTCTCTACAAGATCGAGGATGAAACCTATGTTGCGGCGGTGGAGTCGGCCAAAGCCAACGTCGCCCAGGCGCAGGCCAGCTACGATTTCGCCCTCGTCGATGCGCGCCGTGCTGAGGAGACATTTGCCAATAATGTCAGCTCGGCGTCGAACCGCGATAACAAGATTGCGGAGAGAAACAAGACGCAGGCCGCACTTCAGGTGGCGCGGGCACAGCTGACGACAGCGGAGATCGACCTCGAGAGAACGACGATCCGCGCGCCGATCTCCGGCATCATCGGGTTTTCGGAAACGACGGCCGGTGCGCTTGTGGCTGCGCAGCAGACGACGGCTTTGACCACGATCCGCGCGCTCGACACGATCTATGTCGACGTAACCCAGTCCGTAAACGATCTTTTGCGGTGGAATGCCGACAAAAGGGTGGGGGGCAGCCAGTCCCAGTCCGTTGCAACGATGATCCTTCCGAACGGCCAGACTTACCCGGTAAAGGGTGATCTGAAGGCGGCCGAACCGAGGGTCGAACCGACAACGGGCATGGTCACGCTTCGAATCTCGTTCTCCAACCCGGATAACAGGCTTTTGCCGGGCCTCTATGTCGAGGTTGAACTACCGCAGGCCGTTACCAAGGACGCGATCCTCGTTCCGCAAAGCGCCGTGATGCGCAATGCCAAAGGCGAGGCCTCCGTCTGGATCGTGGAGGACGGCAAGATTGTTCCCCGTCCGGTAACCATCGTCACTGGTGCCGGCAATCGCTGGGTCACCAGCAGCGGCCTGAAACCGGGGGACCAGATCGTCATGTCCGGTTTCCAGAAGGTGGCACCCGGTGCTTCGGTGGAAATAGAGCAACAGCCGGCGGCCCAGCAGGCTGCCCGGGTCGGGAGTAACTGATCCATGGCGCGGTTTTTCATAGACAGGCCCATTTTCGCCTGGGTCATCGCGATCATCATCATGGGCCTCGGCGTCCTGTCGATCATGAGATTGCCGATCTCGCAATATCCCTCGATCGCCGGTCCATCCGTGGTCATCGGAGCGACCTATCCCGGCGCATCCGCCGAAACGGTCGCGGATACGGTGGTGCAGATCATCGAGAAGGAAATGACGGGCCTTGACGGGCTGCGTTACATCGACTCGTCGACGACCTCTACCGGTCGCGCCACCGTGACACTCACATTCAATCTCGGCACGGATCCCGACATCGCCCAGGTTCAGGTCCAGAACAAGCTGAGCCAGGCCGAAGCGAGCCTGCCTTCTGAAGTGACGCGTCAGGGTGTAACGGTTGAGAAATCGACAACCGGCTTTCTGATGGTGATCGCGCTGATCTCGGACGACGGAGCCCGAAGCGCCATCGATCTCGCAGATTATCTGAACTCCTACATGGTCGAACCGGTGTCGAGACTGAAGGGTGTCGGCAAGGTTGAAGTGTTCGGGTCGGAATATGCGATGCGGATCTGGCTCGATCCGCAGAAGCTGAAATATTACGGCCTCTCTCCCACCACCGTCATTAATGCGATCAGCGCCCAGAATGCGCAGATATCGGCCGGTTCCTTCGGCGCCATGCCGGCACCGGAAGGTCAGCAGCTCAATGCCACCGTCACCGCCCAGTCGCTCCTGAAGACGCCGCAGGATTTCGAGCGCATCGTGCTGCGTGCCGATACCGATGGCGGGCTGGTGTTGCTGCGTGACGTGGCGCGGGCGGAACTCGGAACTGAAAACTACGAAATTTCCAGTTTCTACAACGGCAAGCCGTCGTCAGGCATGGCGATCCAGCTGGCATCCGGCGCCAATGCGCTTGAAACGGCGGAGCTGGTGAAGGCCAAGATGGCCGATCTCGGTGCATTCCTTCCCGTCGGCGTGAGCTATGTCATTCCCTATGATACGACGCCGTTTGTCTCGCTTTCCATCGAGGCGGTCATTCACACGCTCATCGAAGCGATCGTGCTGGTCGTGTTCGTGATGCTGATCTTCCTGCATAATTTCCGCGCGACGCTGATCCCGACGCTGGCCGTGCCGGTGGTTCTGCTTGGAACCTTCGGCATCATGGCGGCGCTCGGATTTTCGATCAACACGCTCACCATGCTGGCCATGGTTCTGGCGATCGGCCTGCTTGTCGATGATGCCATCGTGGTGGTGGAAAACGTCGAGCGCATCATGCGCGACGAGCATCTCGATCCCGTCGCGGCTACGAAAAAATCGATGGGAGAAATCCAGGGGGCGCTCGTGGGCATCGCCATGGTGGTTTCCGCCGTCTTCGTGCCCATGGCGTTTTTTGGCGGCGCAACAGGGGAAATGTACAAGCAGTTCTCGGTGACCATCGTTGCGGCCATGGCGCTCTCGGTGCTGGTCGCCCTCATCTTCACACCGGCGCTCTGCGCGACGATGCTGAAGGCCCATGATCACAATGCAAAGCCGGGTCTTGCCAGCCGTTTCAGCAACTGGTTCGAGCGCAATTTCTCATGGCTGACGACACGATACGGCAATATCGTCAGGGCTTCGGCGAAAAGGCCGGTCAGGATGTTCCTTGTCTATCTGCTTCTGGTGGGCGCCATGGTCTTCCTTTACCAGAAGACGCCAACCTCGTTCCTTCCCGATGAAGATCAGGGAACCCTGCTCACCATCATCCAGACACCGCCCGGTTCTACCGCGCAAAATACCGAGGAGGTTCTGGGCAAGGTGGAGAAATACTACATGAATGCCGAAGCCAAGAACGTCGAGTCGGTCTTCTCGGTTCGTGGTTTTTCCTTCGCCGGTCAGGGGCAGAACATGGGCATGATGTTCGTCAAACTGAAGGACTGGGAAGAGCGCAAGGGTAAGGACAACTCCGCCCAGGCCATCGCCGCGCGCGCTTTCGGGCCTTTGATGGGCGGCATCAAGGAAGCGATCGTCGTTCCGCTGGTGCCGCCGGCGGTCACGGAACTCGGCAATTCCAACGGCTTTACCGCCTTCCTTCAGGCGCGTTCCGGCCAGAGCCATGAGCAGCTTCTGGAAGCGCGCAACATGCTGCTGGGTCTTGCGGCCCAAAGCCCGAAACTCATGGCCGTCCGGCCGAACGGCGTCGAGGATGCTTCACAATTCGAACTCAATATCGACTGGGGCAAGGCCGGCGCCGTTGGCCTCAGCGCTGCGGATGTCGGGTCGTTCCTGACCACCGTCTGGTCGAGTTCCTATGTGAACGACTTCCTTTACGAGGGACGCATGAAGCGCGTTTACGTGCAGGGCGAGCCTTTGGCACGCACCGGGCCGGAGGATCTTGCTCTCTGGCGGGTGCCGAATGCGAATGGTGATTTCGTCGATCTTTCGACCATCGCCAGCCAGAACTGGGTCTTCGGGCCTCAGCAGGTCAGCCGTTATGACGCCCTGCCCGCGATGTCGATCGAAGGGTCGGCGGCTCCGGGCTTCTCCTCCGGTGAGGCGCTGGCTGAAATGGAGGCGCTTGCCGCGAAACTGCCGCCGGGCTTCAGCCTGCAATGGACGGGAATGTCGCTCGAGGAAAAGGATGCCGGCGCCGGTGCCTTGCCTCTCTACGGGCTGGCATTGGCAACCATGTTCCTTTGCCTTGCAGCGCTCTATGAAAGCTGGACCATTCCCGTGGCGGTTCTGCTCGCCATGCCGGTCGGTATTCTCGGTGCGCTTCTGGGCGCATGGATCGGCGGGCAGTCGAATGGCGTCTATTTCCAGGTGGGTCTTCTGACCGTGGTCGGCCTGACGGGCAAGAATGGCATCATGATCGTCGAATTTGCGCGAGAGCGAATGGCGCAGCTGGGCGAAAGCGCATTCGAGGCGGTTTGCGAGGCGGCGAAACTTCGCTTCCGGCCGATCCTGATGACCTCGCTTGCCTTTGGCCTCGGTGTCATTCCGCTGGTCATATCGACGGGTGCCGGCGCCGGCGCGCGCCAGGCTATCGGCTTTGCCACCTTCTTTGGAACGGTGACGGGGACTTTGCTGGCGATTGTTTTCGTGCCGGTCTTCTTCGTGCTGATATCGGGGATATTTAGCCGCAGAAGCGTAAAGGTGGCGGAGCCGAAACCCGCCTGAGGTCGATGCATTGCCGTCCCGCCGTGATGAGTTGCGGCGGGACGGCGGTTTGCTTTTGCCGGGCTGGTCCATGTAGAAAGCAACGGCGAAATTCAGTCATGGGAGTTTAGAGACGTGAGGAGAACCAAGGAGCAGGCGGCGGAAACCGGTCGCCAGATATTGCAGGCGGCGGAGACCCTGTTTCTGGACAAGGGCTATGACAATGTCAGCCTGGAGGAAATCGCTGCTCTTTCCGGTGTGACCCGGGGTGCAATCCACTGGCATTTCAAGAACAAGCACGGGCTTCTGCTCGCTCTCCGAAACGAGGCGCAGGAACCGTTTCGGCGATTTGCCGACGAACTTTCCGAAGGCCGCAGCTCCGCTTCCATAGAAAAACTCGGTGACATCATAGCCGACACCTTCAGGCTACTGGAGCAGGATCCGCGTCAACGCGGTCTGCTGCGGGTGATGATGCGGCTCGATATCGTTATGGCGGAAAAGGATGAGGCCGCACAAAACACGTTTCCTGAGGAAATGCATGAATTATTCGTTCGCATATTCAGGGCAGTCGAGCGAAACCCCGGAATGGTGAAACCGTGGACGCCGGAAAAGGCTGCCTCCATGCTTTATGCGGCCATGGGCGGTCTCATTACGGAATGGGCGCTAAGCAAGAGCGTCTTTACGCTCTCCGAAGACGGGAGCCTTCTGGTCGCGACTTTGCTCGCCGGAGTTCAGCAAAAACACCAAGGCCTCAACTGAACCAATCCTGACAAAATTACCCCAGGCAAACCACGCCTGACATGCGCTGGTGACGGAAGATGACTAGGTTCGAATTTACAAACGTGTTGTATGTATATATAAAGACATGGCTACTGTTGCCCCGGCAAGCAGGGCTGGTTGACCGGTATGATCCCGAAAGCGAACCGGTTGCCCAACGGAGGAGACGGTTCCGAAAATGATGAAGGATCGGGAAAATATTTCGCGCCAGTCTCTTGCCCTTCGCGGCAATCTGGCCGTCTCCACGGGTTACGGAGGTTCCGTGCCTGCTCCGTCTTCGACAAACATGGCCCTGACGTATCGTCCCCTGCCGTCAGGGCCAATGATGTCCGCAACGCTCATTGCCGGACATCGGACGGGGCACGTTTTCCCCCACCAGCGTGCCCCGTCATTTCTCCCGCGGCTTCGCCGCCTCATCCGCAGTGGCCGGGAGGTCGGCCAAAACCGCTTCAGAAAACCGTCCGATTGGCTGAGAGTCGTCGCGCTTGGCGTCATTCTGGTCGATTTTGCCGTGTTGTCCCTCGCCAACAGGTTTCTCGACCGGAACTTTGAAGGTTATCTGCCGGGCCTCGGGCCAATGCTGGGCGGATTGCTGTTTGCAATCATCATCATGCGGCTTGCGCGCCCCGCATTTTATCCGGACTGGATTGCCATCGGCGCCCTTCAGGCAGCGATGGGATGTATCGTCTGTGTTGATGAGAGCCTTCGGTCGTCTGCAGCCTTTCTGCTTTTCTGCTGTCTGTTTCTTGGTCTTTCGTTATTGCGGCTCTGGGTTGGAGAAACGATCCGTCCCCACCGGGGGGCTCCATCCCTGCTCGCAGGTGGCTTGACCACCCTCTTCTTTGTCGCATGGCTGGTCGCGGATCGCTCCTTTGGACTTGGAGGGGGCCCGGACATCATTCTGGCGGCAGATCTTCTGGTGGCGGGTTTCACGATGGTGTCGTTCGGGCTTTCGCTGCGATCTGGCAAGGGCCAGCATTAAGGCAATGAGAGCTTGATGCGTGGATGCGCAGGCGAACCCCGTCGATCCGATTAGGATCCATTCCCTGCGGTGTTCATGCCGAGGCTGAGTTGATTTTCGGCCCGCACGCGGCTGCCAGCCACTGTGTTTAACCAATATCCTAGCACCGGGTCAGCGCGGCATTGCGATCAGGCACAGGCTGCGCGCATTCAAAATCTTCTCCAGCAACATATTTACTTTTATAACTATATAATGCAGATTTACCTCATTGCTCGGAGGGAGCACGAAGTCTGTTGGAGGAACACATGCAAAAAATTATCGGATTTGGCTTTGCCGCCGCGCTGGCGGCTGTCAGCTTCGCCGTGACGCCCGTGAAGGCGCAGCAGCTGGAATTGACGATCACCGCGCCGGCAGGGGCAGGTGGGGGCTGGGATGCAGCATCCCGTTCACTTCAGGAGGTCATGATGGCTACCGGCGCGGCCAAGAGCGTGCAGGTTGTCAACGTGCCTGGTGCCGGCGGCACGGTTGGGCTGGCGCAATTTGTCGGGCAGGCCAAGGGCAGCTCCAACCAGCTGCTCGTTGCCGGCATCACGCTGGTCGGCGCTAGCATTTCCAACAACTCACCTGTCGATCTCACGCAGGTCACACCCCTTGCCCGCCTCACCGGCGATCCGCTTGTGATCGTCGTGCCGAAGGATTCGCCAATCAAGACCATGGCCGACCTGCGGGCAACCATTGAGAAGGATGTGGCGAAGACCATCTGGGTCGGAGGCTCGGCCGGCGGTGCGGATCATATTCTGGCGGCTCTGGTGACCAAGGCATCCGGGCAGGACCCGGCCAAGATCAATTACGTCGCCTATTCCGGAGGTGGTGAGTCGCTTGCAGCCATGCTTGGCGGGCAGGCAACGGCAGGTGTCTCGGGCTATGGCGAATGGGAAGGACAGATCAAGTCCGGCGATCTGCGGGCGCTTGCAATATCCTATCCCGAGCCTATCCCGGGCATCGAGGCACAACCCCTGAAGGCCCAGGGGTTCGATATCGAACTGGTGAACTGGCGTGGCGTCTTCGCGGGTCAGGGTGTCGAGGACAAAGAGCTTGAGGCACTGCAGGCGGCCATTGAAAAGACCATCAAATCGAACGAGTGGCAAGCCGTTTTGAAAGCGCGTGGTTGGACCGACTATTACGCGACCTCTGCTGAATTCAAAACCTTCATCGGCTCTGAAACCGAACGGGTCCGCACCATCCTGACGTCCATCGGCCTTGCCAACTGATCTGGCCAGCGCGGGAGGCGGAGAGATCGCTTCCCGCTCGCGAGGAATATCATGACACTCAAAACATCTTCGCTGCGCAATCCGCCCGCGATGGCCGTTGCAGTCATTCTGTTCGCCATAGCGATCATCACTTACTGGGATGCGAGCCGCATGACGGCGCGTGCGACCTATGGCATGAGCGCGAATGCGGCTTCCTATTTCGTCGCCCTGCTGTTTGTTGCCCTGGCGCTCGGGCACATGGTCAGCGCCTTCAGGCCATCCGAACTGGAGGACGAGCCAACCGACTGGAAGGCAGTGGGCTGGATCGCCATTGCCCTGTCGGGTCTGATCGGCGCAATCTGGCTTGGCGGTGGCTTCATTCTCGGTTCGACGCTGCTTTTCGCCTTCACTGCCCGGGCATTCGGGCGCAGGGCGCTGCCGGTGGACCTCTGTCTGGGAGCGATCATCGCCGTCCTCATCTTTCTCATGTTCAACAAGCTCCTGACCCTTGCGCTGCCCCTGGGGCCGCTCGAGCGTCTGTTCTGAGGTGGTCATGGATTCGCTTCTTGCCCTGTTTCAAGGCTTTGCCACCGCGATCGAGCCGGCAAATCTGGTCTTTGCCGCCATGGGGGTCATCATCGGCACGGCTGTCGGTGTCCTTCCCGGTATCGGCCCGGCGCTGACGGTCGCCCTTCTGCTGCCGGTGACCTTCAAGCTCGATCCCGGCGGTTCGATCATCATGTTTGCCGGCATCTATTATGGCGGCATGTATGGCGGGTCGACGACGGCCATCCTGCTCAATACCCCGGGAGAAAGTGCGTCGGTGGTGACGGCGCTGGAGGGCAACAGGATGGCGCGGGCGGGTCGCGGCGGTCCGGCGCTTGCCACGGCCGCGATCGGTTCCTTTGTCGCGGCTTTGATCGCCACTTTCGGCCTTGCTTTCCTTGCACCCATTCTCGTCAAGGTCGCCGTCCAGTTCGGTCCGTGGGATTATTTCGGGCTGATGTTGATCGCTTTCGTCACCGTTTCCGCGACATTCGGCTCATCACCACTCAGGGGCCTCACCAGCCTTGCCTTCGGTCTCTGGCTCGGCCTTATGGGTATCGATCAACTGACAGGGCAGGCGCGCCTGACCTTCGGCGTGCCGGAACTTCTGGACGGTGTCGAAGTGACGACGCTGGCGGTCGGCCTCTTCGCCATCGGCGAAGCGCTGCTTGTCGCTTCCCGTCACCTGCATAAGCCGGAAAAGCCGATCCCCGTCAAAGGGTCGATCTGGATGACGCTCGAGGACTGGAAACGGTCATGGAAACCGTGGTTGCGCGGGACCGTGATCGGTTTTCCGATCGGTGCGCTGCCCGCCGGCGGCGCGGAGATTCCGACCTTCCTCAGCTATAATATCGAGCGGAAGCTGTCGAAAAAGCCGGAAGAATTCGGCCGGGGCGCAATCGAGGGTGTTGCTGGTCCCGAAGCCGCGAATAATGCTTCGGCCGCCGGTACGCTCGTCCCCCTGCTCACACTTGGGCTGCCCACCTCCGCCACGGCGGCCGTCATGCTGGCGGGATTCCAGCAGTATAATATCCAGCCGGGTCCACTGCTGTTTGCGCAGCATGCGGATCTCGTCTGGGGGCTGGTTGCCAGCCTCTTCATTGCCAATGTCATGTTGCTAGTGCTAAATCTTCCGCTGGTCGGATTGTGGGTGCGTCTTCTGGCCATTCCCCTGCCATGGCTATATGCGGGTATCCTCGTCTTCGCCTCCATGGGAACCATCGCAGCCAATCCTTCCGTCGTGGAACTCTTGCTGCTGACCGGGTTTGGCGTTGTCGGCTTTTTCATGCGGAAATTCGACTATCCGGTTGCGCCTGCCGTTGTCGGTCTCATCCTTGGGCCACTGGCCGACAGCGCTTTGAGGCGTTCGCTGCAGATGAGCCTTGGTGATCCGATGATCCTGTTGCAGCATCCGAGTTCGGCGACGATGATCGCCTTCGCACTGATTGCGTTGATCGCGCCCTTCGTCTTCAAGGGGCTTTCCCGCTTCCGGCAGGACGAGGATTGAACGGTGAGGCGGGCAGTCCGAAGGGGCTGCCGCCTGTTGCTTTGAAGCGGAGGATCATACAAAACTGGGCAAAACTACAGAGCGAGCCCCATGGTACGGAAAAGTCTTACGCCGCAGATCGTCGGAAACGTCATTGAATTCATCCAGACGAACGGCATCGGCAAGGGTGAGCATCTTCCTCTTCAAATGCTGGCTGACGCCTTCCGTGTCTCGCGTGCTCCCATCATGAGCGCGCTCAAGCAACTCGAGATCCAGGGCGTCGTGCGGGCGGAGCCCAATCGCGGTTATTTTCTCGCGGTCGAACCCGGCAGTCTTCAGGATATGAAATCCGCAGGTGTTGAAGACGGTGAGGGCGACGAGGCGATCTATTTCCGTATCGCCGAGGATCGCCTCGCCGGCAAGCTCGACGAGCGCATGAGCGAAAACGAACTCATGCGGTTTTACGATCTTCCGCGCACCAAGCTTCTGAGGGTCCTTCGGCGTATTGCGGAAGAGGGCTGGATCGAGCGTCTGCCCGGCAATGGCTGGGCGTTCACGCAGGCGCTGACGTCGAAGAAGAGTTATGAGGACGGTTATGCCTTTCGCGCCGTGATCGAGCAGCAGGCCATGCTGCTGCCGAGTTTCGAGCCCAATGTCGAGGGTCTGAAGCGGGCGCGGGAGGTTCAGATGCGGCTGCGAGACGGCGGATATGAAACATGGTCGCGCGCCGAAATCTTCAAGGCCAATAACGAATTTCACGAGATGCTCGTCGCCTGCTCGCAGAATGAATTTTTCCTGGATGCGATCAGACGCATCAACCGTCTGCGCCGGCTTATCGAATACCACATCACCATCGACCGCAGCCGCCTGCCCCGGCAGACGGAAGAACATCTGCAAATTCTCGACCTGATCGAACATGGTCGCCGGAACGAAGCCGCCGCTTTTCTCTACACCCACATCATGGGTGCCAGCCGGATCAAGTCGCCCAAGGTCTAAATCCCCAACCTCCCTCACTGTGAGTTGGATTGCTTGCCTAGTTCGTGTCCTTCACCGGGTGAAAAGGCAATCGATTTATCGTCGAGATAATTGCATTTTGTGATTACATTATGTATATAGATTGTCACTTGCAAAGCAAGCAATGATAACGCCTGCGGGGGATGGCCGTGACGCTCGACCAAAACAATATGCGAACGAGATTCGAGATAAACGGCGTCAGCTACAACATCATCGATCTCCCCGCAGAGGCGGGGGACTGTCTGGCCCGTATGCCCTATGTGCATCGCATATTGCTGGAGAATGTGCTTCGCACCGGAGACGACGACGCTGTAAGGGCGAAAGCGGCGATGATCGACTGGCTTGAAACCGGTGTTAGCGAAGTCGAAATTCCGTTCCTGCCGAACCGGGTCCTGATGCACGACACGACCTGTGGTCCGGCTTTGGTCGACATTGCCGGAATGCGTTCTGCGCTTGCGGAAGCCGGGGGCGATCCCGCCCGGCTCAATCCAGTTGTTCCAGTGGATGTCTCGACCGACCATTCCGTTGCCGTGGACGTGTTTGCGACCTCATCGGCGCTCACGCGCAATATGGAACGCGAATATGAGCGAAATTCGGAACGATACAGCTTCATGAAATGGGCGACAAATACGCTTGCCGATTTTCGGACCCATCCCCCCGGCACGGGCATCATGCACACGCTTAATCTCGAGCGCCTGGCAACCGTGGTGGCCTCGCAGCGGCGCGACGGGATATTATGGGCCATGCCGGACACGTTGATCGGTACGGACAGCCATACGCCGATGATCAATGGCATCGGAGTACTTGGCTGGGGTGTCGGCGGGCTGGAGGCAGAAAGCGTGTTTTTCGGCATGCCCGTCGCCCTTCGCGTACCTGACGTCGTTGGTGTCCGGCTGACAGGAGCGTTGAAAGAGGGCGTGCTTGCCACGGATCTCGCGCTGGTTATCACGCATCTGCTGCGTCAGATTGACCTTCAGGATAAATATGTCGAGTTCTATGGTCCGGGCGTTTCTGGTCTGACGGCTGGTGACCGGGCGGTCATCGCCAATATGACGCCGGAATTCGGAGCGAATAGCGGTTATTTCCCGATAGATCGTCAATCCGTCGACTATCTGCTCAGGACCGGGCGTACGCCGGATCACGCGGCCTTCGTCGAGGCTTATGCTAGACGTGTCGGAATCTGGTTCGATCCCGATGCCAATCCCCGCTACACCGCAACCCTTGATCTCGATCTTTCAAGCGTCGAGCCAAGCCTTGCCGGACCATGCCGCCCTCAGGACAGGATTTCGGTCAGCGCAACGCGGCATGCGATTTCCGCCATGAAGAAGGCCGGCACGATTTCCCTGAAAGGTGAGCCGAATGATGGCGCTGTCGCAATCGCCGCGATTACCAGCTGCACCAACACGTCCGATCCCCGGCTCATGATTGCCGCTGGGCTCCTGGCCCGTAAAGCCAATGCTTATGGTCTGCGCCCGCCGCATTGGGTCAAAACCTCGACTGCTCCGGGTTCACCGACGGCGGAGCGTTATCTCCAGCGTGCGGGGCTGATGACCGATCTGGAGGCCGTCGGCTTCGGCATCGTCGGTTATGGCTGTACGACCTGTATCGGCAACTCCGGCCCGCTCACCACTCCGGTTGCAATGGCAATGGCGGAGCGGAACATTCTTCCCGTGGCGGTTCTTTCCGGCAACCGCAATTTTCCCGGCCGGGTTCATCCGCAGCTGGAAGCCGGGTTTCTGGCCTCGCCGCCGATGGTCGTGGCCTTCGCGCTGGCCGGCACGGTTGAGCTCGATATCATGAACGATCCCCTCGGCATCGCAGAAGACGGTACTCCGGTAACGCTTCCGATGATCTGGCCGACCGCTGCCGAGATCGATGCGGCCATGGAGATGGCGTCAAGGGTTGAGGATTTCGCGCCGGCCTATGACGCGGCCGAGGCAAGCAAGGCGTGGAAGGAGCTTCCCGCGCCCACAACGACACTTTTCCCCTGGGATGAAAAATCGACCTATATCCGCCGGCCGCCATTTTCCGGCTTCGGCAAGGGAACGAGGCTTGGCGCCTATCAAGCCCATCCTATTCTCGTGCTCGGCGACGACATCACCACCGATCATATCTCGCCCGCGGGTGCCATTCCCGCGACGGGCGACGCCGGACGGCATCTCATTGATCGTGGCGAGAATCCGCTTGATCTCAATGTCTTTTCTTCCCGGCGCGGCAATTGGGAAGTCATGATCCGTGGCCTCTTTACCAACAGGACCGTGCGCAATCTTCTGGCGGCGAATATTCCTGCGGGCTCTACCATTCATGCGGGAACGGGAGAAGTTCTCCCGCTCTGGGATGCTGCCCAGCGATACGAAGCCGAAGGCAAATCCGTTGTCGTTGTGGCGGGTGAACGTTACGGAATGGGATCTTCCCGCGACTGGGCCGCAAAGGGCGTCGCGCTTCTGGGTGTTCGGGCGGTTCTGGCGGCAAGTTTCGAGCGCATTCACCGCTGGAACCTGATCGGCATGGGTGTCCTGCCACTGCGGCTTCCGCGAGGGCTGAAGCCCGAACAGCTTGAATTGACCGCCCGCGACACAATCATGGTCAACGCCGATGTCCTGTCGATCGCACCCCGTTGCGCGGTACCGGTGACGATCACGCGGCCCAGTGGGGTTTCGATCTCTTTCGAGGCATCTGCGGCGATCGAAACCCGGGCGGAAATCGCCATTTTGCGTGCCGGCGGGGTTCTGCCCCTGATCCTTCAACGCCTGCACCGGCCTGCCGGGGAACGTCAGCGCGCCTGACGTCCCTTTTGCGGGCTTTCGCGGACAAGGGACGCTCGGCGCCGCCGTGAATGCTTTAGTGTCCCGGATGCAGTGCATCGTTGAGATACATGCAGGTGAGCATGGTGAAGACATAGGCCTGAATGCCGGCCATCAGGAACTCCAGAGCCGTGATGGCGACCGTCATGAAGAGTGGCGCGATGGCGCCGATTACCCCCAGCGCATTGATGCTGGCGAGGGAGGCGACAAAACCCGCAAAGACCTTCAGGGTGATATGGCCCGCAAGCATGACCGCAAACAGGCGGACGGAATGGCTGACGGGGCGCGAAATATAGGAGATGATTTCAATCGGCACGATGATCGGCGCCAGGATTGCCGGGATTCCAGCGGGTTTGAACAGGCCGAAAAAACCAATGCCGTGTTTGAACAGGCCATAAAGCGTGACGGTGCCGAACACCATCATGGCGAGGCCGAAGGTGGCGATGATCTGGCTCGTTACGGTAAAGGCATAAGGGAACATGCCGATCATGTTCGCGAAGAGGATGAACATGAAAAGCGAGAACACGAAGGGGAAGAACCGCATCCCCTGTTCGCCGGCATTGTCACGCAGGGTCTTGGCAACGAACAGGTAAAGCATCTCCGCGCTCGATTGCCAGCGGCCGGGCACGAGGCGGGCCTTGCCGGTTGCCAGAAGCAGGAATGAACTGGCCAGTGTGACGGTGAGAAACATGTATGCCGAAGCATTGGTGAAGCTGAGGTCGATATCCCCGACTGTAATTTCAACGAGAGGTTTGACTTCGAATTGGTCGATGGGGCCGGCCATGACAGGTCCTTCAGTAAATTGCGACAATGACGGGGATGCGCCGGTGTTCGAAGTCGCGGCTGTGCCGGACGCAGGAAGACCGTGCGTGTGGTGGAAAGTCAGAAATAGGGAGGGTGTTCGGTATATCGGCCATTCTGATCCCAAGATTGAGAGTCAGGGCCGTCCCCGGAACGTTTCAAGGCACGGGTCGTCCCGCGCGAGGGCTTTCTAGCCAAATCGGTGGCAGGTGGCAATCGTTTTCGGGCAAACGCATCAGCGCGGGAAAACCGGACCAGATGGTTGGCGACGAGAACGAAGATCAAGACCGCCGAAATCCGCGTCACCCAGCCTGGCGAGCGTTGATTTGCACTTTTTGCGACCGTTTCTGAAATGTCCTGATAAAGCATTTCGGGAGCGTTCCACATCATGAATCTCGCGATCATGGGGTCGTCCCCGTTCGGTTTGAAGCGCGCGCGGGCCGTCCCGCGATGCCGTGGCCTCAGGCCGTAAACAACAGGAGGCCAAAGATGACGAACAGCATCAGATGCAACAGTCCCTGCGCCGCCGAGGTTCGCCTGCCCAGATAGGTCAGGGTTGTCAGCGCAACCGTCAGGGCAAACAGGATGGTTTCGGTGGGCGAAATTCCGAAGATCACCGTTTTGCCGGTGACGAGGCCAACCGTCAGGACCGCCGGGACCGTGAGCCCGACAGTTGAAACGAATGCGCCGAGGCACAGATTGATTGCCCGTTGTGTCTCGTTGTTCAACGCGGCCTTTACGGCCGTGATCGATTCGGGTGTAAAGACGATGATCGCAATAAGAACGCCGCCAACGGCCACCGGGGCGCCAGCCTGCGCAACGCCGTAATCAATGACGATGGCAAGGTCATGTGCGAGCAGTACGATCGGCAGCATCAATCCGATCAGAAACATCGAATGAACGATGTTCTTTTTGCGGGCATGACCGTCCGTCGGATGGTCTGGAGCCTGACGCTTGACGGGTTCTGTCAGCCTGATCGACATCCGGCCCGGTGCCGGTTGCATGAAGTGGCTGCGGTAGCGGCCCATCTGCAGGGCGAGGAAACTGCCGTAGACAATCACGGTCACGAGAGAGATGACGATGGCCTGGAGAGCGGTAAACGTGCCATTGCCTGCGGAGAGCGTGTTTGGCACCAGAAGCGCGACGCCGGCCAAAACCACCGTCATCGCAATGAAGGAAACGGCGCCGGGCGCATTATATTCCTGCTCGCCATAACGCATCGCGCCCGCCAGCAGGCAGATACCTGTAACAAGGTTGAGGATGATCATCATCACCGCGAATATGGAATCTCTTCCGATTGTTGGCGCCTCATTCGGCCCCAGCATCACCGCCGCAATCAGGATCACTTCGATCGCGACGATCGACAGCGTGAGAATGAGCGTTCCGTAGGGTTCACCCAGTTGATGGGCCAATTCATCGGCCTCTTTCACTACCCCGAAAGCCGCCATCAGGATTGTGGCGAAGAGCACGAGAAAGCAGGAGATGGCAATGGTTGGCGTCATGCCCGGCGAAAGCCATGACTGGCCGGACAGCTGGAAAACGGCGACGACCAGCCAGGCCACGACGAGTTTCGGCCAGGGAGTGCGGAGAAAGGATGGAGATTTGTCAGACATTGCAGGCGACCTCTATCTGGGGTCGTCCCCGGCAATCTGTCGCATTCGGGTCGTCCCGAACGAAGCTCTGTCAAGCTGTAGATACCAGCGATAGCATGGCAGGGTTCCTGAAAGCAATGGCGCAGTCGGGCCACCGCCTTGATGACAGGCGCCATTGGTGATAGCACGCAGTTGTGCAGGACGACCTGCGCCATCCGGATCAATTGGGGACGGCCCCGTGTCTAAAGAACACGAGGAGCAAGGCCATGATCTCTCATAACTGCCCTGAACAGACCGGTATTTTTTCTTCGGCACGACCCTGTTGAGCGGTGCCGATGATGTTGAGCGCCGATATTATTTACTGGTCCGCCACCCTTGCCCAGGGCATGCTTCTGCTTGCCATGGCATTCGCCGCATATCGGCTGATCAAGGGGCCAAGGGCCCAGGATCGTGTCATGGCAATTGATACGATCTACAATATTGGAATATTGCAGGCACTGGTGCTGGCGATCAAAACCGGAAACGCCCTGTACCTTCCCTTCATTCTGATCCTCGCAATTCTCGGCTTCGTTTCGACGGTCGCACTTGCGAAGTTTCTGATGCGAGGTGAGGTGATCGAGTGATGCGGCATCATTTCCGGGGCGTATAACGGGTCTCGTGGAGTGTCTAAAGAACAGAAAAGCGCGGCCATCTTAGATTGGCCGCGCTTGATATTCTTGCCCAGACGAGTGCCGGACGGAAGGACTGCCGAGACCCTGTTAAGTCTCCTTGCGTGGCTGTTTTTCCGAGGTTGGCCGATCCGTGCCATTCGTGATCGAGGCTGCGAGGAGGGCCTGTGTCGGGTCCGCTCCCTTGAAACCGGCCTGCGCGAGGATTTCATCGAGAACCGGCTTCTGCGCGGTGAAGCTCAGCAGCTGGCTTGAAAGATCGCCCAGGCCATTGCCACCTTGTCCGTCGCTGCCGCCACCGAGTGCGCCGGCCAGATTTCCGGCGCTGAAGATGCGGATATCGGAAATCTTCTCGATCGGCTTCATCGCTTCGGCCAGCGCCTCGGGGATGATGGCGATCCTTGCACGGGCAAGTTCGAATTCGATGATGTCGCCGGATAGCGCATTGCGGGCATCGTTTTTCGCACGCTCCGCCTGCGCCTCGGCATCACCGAGCGCGATGACGCCTTCGGCGCGGATTTTGGCGGCCTGTGCTTCGGCCTCGGCGCCGATCTTGGCGGCGGCGGCAAGGTTTTCCGCAGCTTCGCGTTCTGCTTCCGCCTTTACGGTGATCGCCGTCGCTTCCTGTTCGGCCGCCTTGCGGGCGTCGATCACGGCAATGCGTTTGGCGCGTTCGGCAATTTCCACTTCGCGGGCGGTTGCCACCTGTTCTTCGGCGGTGATGGCGGCTGCCTTGGCTTCATCCGCCTTGGCACGTGCGGCCTGTTCCTGCTCCACCTTCTGGGCAACGGCGATTGCCGCTTCGATCCGGGCGGTTTCGGTGATCTTGCGGGCTTCCGCCTCGCGCTCGGCGATGCCGCGCTCGGCCTCGATACGGGCGGTCTCGCGGGCCTGGCGGGCTTCCGCATCCCGCTCGGCAATGCCGCGTTCGGTATCGAGCTTTGCGGTCTCCTCGTTCAGACGGGCGGCCTGTTCGGCACGTGCGGCTTCTGCCCGGGTTTCCGCGGTCTTGTTGGCGATATCACGTTCCTGCGTCAGTTCCGCATCGCGCTGTTCGCGCTCGATGGTCAGGCGGCGCAGCACGGCTTCGCGGTCCTTGGTGGCGATTTCGACTTCGTTGTCGCGGACGATCTGGTTGCGCTCGCGTTTGCGCTCCTCGGTGATCCGCGTCAGCGCCGTCAGGCCTTCCGCATCGAAGGTGTTGTTGGGGTTGAAATGCTTGATGTCGGTCTGGTCGAGCCGCGTCAGCGACACCGATTCCAGCTCCAGACCGTTGGACTGCAGGTCATGGGCGACGGCCGCCTGCACGGATTTGACGAATTCGGCACGCTGTTCCTGCAGGTCGCGCAGCGACATGGTCGCGGCGACCGAGCGCAGGCCGTCGACGAACTTCGCCTCGACCAGGGATTTCAGTGCATCGGCGTCGTTTGTCCGGTCGCCAAGCGTCTGAGCAGCGAGCGCGATATTTTCGGCGTCCGGCTTCACGCGCACGTAAAATTCGGCGGTGATATCGGCGCGCATGCGATCCTTGGTGATCAGCGATTCATGTTCGGATCTCTTCACTTCCAGCCGCAACGTGCTGAGCGAGACCCAGGAATAGGAGTGGAAGATCGGCAGAATGATTGCGCCGCCGTCGAGTACGACTTTTTTGCCGCCAAGGCCGGTTCTGACATAGGCCTTGTCGCGCGTCGAGCGCGTATAAAGCGATGTCATGATGATGCCGATGACGACGATCGCCGTGACGATGGCACCGGCAATCAGGCTCAAAGAAAAGAAGTCCATGGTGAATTAACCCCTGTTGTGCCCGCTATTATGAATTTTTCAGATCCGGCGGTGCGGGGATGGCCTGGAAAAGCCCATCCGCCCCATCGACGATCAATACCTGCGCACCCGTATCGATCGTGTGACCGGATGCGGCCTGCGCGCGCAGGAAGTGAATATTGTCATGCCGGTCCTTGACCCGCACGGTGCCGGGCTTGCCCTGGTCAAGCGGCCCGATGGTGACGACGCCTGTGAGCCCCAGAAAGTCGGCCTGCTCGAGCGCGTTGGTCTCATCGCGTGGAATGACCTTTGCAACAGCAAGGCTGAGCGACCGCGTGGCCGGAATGGCCACGGCAACCGCGCCGCTCATGGCCAGAGGGAGCGGCAAGGGCCCGAGAAGCACTGTGGAAGCGACCCCCTGAATGAAGAAACCGGTAACGGCAAAAACCGAAAGCAGAATGACCGCGAGAACAAGCAGCGGCACGCCGCCGGCGTTGAGCCAGGACATCCAGCTTCCCAGCAGCCCCGCTTCGGTATCGCCCGGCGCATGGTAGCTGAAACTGTCGTCCAGCAGTCCGGAGGCCGATACACCTACAAGAACCGAGACGAGTTCGACAATGCCGAGACCGGCGACCGTCAAGAGGGCGATCCAGAAGGGGGCTGTGCCTGGCTGGACAATGCCCTCCATCAGCGTTCGCCCTCCCGGTAAGCCTTGAGCCGCGCTTCGATGGCACTCTGGCGCTGCATGCGGCCCAGCTCCTCCACCTCGGCTGCGCCGGTATTGGGCTTGGCCGGTGTGCCGGTCACTCTTTCGATCGCTTCCAGCGCCTCGGCCAGACGGCGGTCATTGCGCTGGGACGGGGTGGCGTCCACGCTGGCAGGTGCGGCGCGTTCGGCACGCTTGGCATCTTCGAGCCGCTTTTGCGCATCCGCCTTTGCAGAGGCGATGCTGCGCAAGGTGGTTTCCGCCTCGGCAATTTCGGCGGCATTCTCGAGGATCGCCTTGTTCAGCGCTTCGCGCTGCGCCTCCAGATCGATCTGCAGCCCGGTTGCGGCCCGGGCCAGATCTTCGCGGCGGTTTTCGAGCCCGATCCTGATCTTGTCGTCGAGGTCGCTGATCTCTTCATCGAGATCGGCGGCCTTCGATTTGAGGCGATGGCCGGCGGCAACCGCCACGCCCAGGGCCGTTCGCGCTTCCTCGGCGATCTTGGCAATTTCCCGCACGGCCTGTTGTGCAACGGCGACCGGATTGGACGCCTCGGCCGCGTCGACGGCATTGTTCATGACACCGGCGATGACACGCCCGAGCCGCCCGAGAATACCTTCATTGTTCATCGAAGCCTCCCTGTTCGGTTGGAAGCCGGTTTTTATGCCGGCATGGATGCTGATGGTTTCGCCCTCGAAAACGAGGCGCGCTTCTGAAAAGTCATTCCAGCCGTCGTGATAACCACGAACGGTGTAGGGCACGACGACGCGGCCCGAGAGGGTGGCGATGCTGAGGCTGTCAGGCCCCTTTACCGAAAACAGCTTGCTGTCGAGCGGGATGTCGCGCACCGGCTCCTGCGGATCACGCTGGCTATGGTCGCGCAAAGCCAGCGTCACCATGCGGGATGGGAGGCCTGTCTTGACCCTGATTTCCTCGTAAGCTGCGGCATGCAGCGCCACGAGGTTGGCGCCTTCGGTCTGATCGAGGATTGCCATCGCACGTCGATAGGCAAGCAGCGTTTCTTCAAGGGAAGATCGATCTTCCCTTGAAAGATTGAGTGCCAGAACGACGTTGGACAGAAGTTTCGTGCTCATGTGAAATACATAAAGCACTCCATTGGTGCTTTCAAGGGGCGGCGTCAGTTTTTTCAACTCTGCATAAGCTGATTTCCCGCTTCAGATGTAGTTTATAATGTACCGAACCACCGGCTAGCGGCTTCTGTAAGTTCCTCCTTGTCAGGAGTTGAACCCGTGGCCCAGGCGACGATGCCATCGGGACGCACGAGCACGGCGCGTAAGTCGAGATGGTTGACGGCATTGCCCGCTACATAAGCAATCCGCCCGTTCCAACGGCCTGCAAGCGCTTGAAGCGATGCATCCGCGTCAAAGTCCAAAAGCAGAGCTTTGCCTTCTCTCAGAAGTTCGCCGGTCTTCCTTCCATCGGTCAGTACGAAATCCGGAACGTTGCGGCCGACAATCGGATTTTGGCCGCCAAGCTCATAGTGCAGGGAAACACCCCAGACACGCTCGGCGAAATATGTCGCGCCATCGCGGGTCTCGATGAGATCGCGGATGATGGCTTCCAGCGCCCTTGTGCTAGGGCTCGGGCGCATGAGAGCGACCTGCGCGCGCGACCAGTCGAGGACCTGTGCTCCCACCGGGTGCCGCTCGCCGGTATAGGTGTCCAGCAATCCGTCCGGGGCATCGCCGCGGATTGTCGCTGCAAGTTTCCAGCCAAGATTGAACGCATCGCCCAGCCCGAGATTAAGCCCCTGCCCGCCAAGCGGAGAGTGTATGTGCGCGGCATCGCCCGCAAGCAATATTCGGCCGTTGCGGTAAGTCGTGGCCTGATAGGCGCGATCCGTCCATGTCGTTGCAAGGCTGAGGCCCGTGACCCTGACGTCGGTGCCGGAAACATGCTGCAGCACTGTCTGCACATGCTCCGGTGTTATCGGCTGGGTTCGGTGGAAACGACCACCGTCGAAATCGACCATCGCGATGGTTCCGGGCTTTTGATAGGTGTACATGCCGGTCGATGTGTAGTGGCGGCCCGGAGCGAGCTTTTCAGGGTCAGCCATTTCGACCTTAACGGAATAGCCGGTGAATTCGGGATCGGTGCCGACGAAATCGAAGCCGGCCGCCTTGCGCACCGTGCTGCGGCCGCCATCGCAGCCAACAAGCCACCGTGCGTGAAATATCTGGCCGCTGGCGTAAACGGTCACCCCCGCATCCGACTGCTCGATGCCCTCGACGCCAAGGCCGCGTCTGATTTCGGCGCCCATCGCGGTTGCACGTCTTTCCAGGACAGTTTCGATCTCTTCCATGCTGGAAGCGATGGTAACCGGCGTCGAATCCGACAAGCGATAGGTCCATTTCGACGTGTCGATATTATCGTGGAAGAACTGGATGCCGGCAAAGTGGCCACCCGGCCGGCGCTGCTGCTGCATCCAATGCGCAGTCAGGCCATGGTTGCCGTTTGGCTGTTCTTTCGCTGGCTGCTTTTCGGTTATGTCCTCCAGCAGGCCGCGGCGGTGGAAACTTTCGATGGTGGGCACAGACAAACCACGCATGCCGAAGGGGAGTGTCTTAAGCGGAGAGGAAGGGTCGGGGGCCTGTTCCAGCACCAGAACCGAAACCCTGGCCAGGCGTAGCTCACAGGCGAGAAACAGACCGACAGGACCAGCGCCGGCAATCACGACATCGTAAATCTGAGGGGTATTTGACATGAAATGCTCCTTTGGTCGTTCGACCGGAGCAGCTCATCGTTTTGAGAACCACACGGACGAACAATTTGACGCCCTGACAGCGTCATTGTTCGTCGTGGGACTCATGCGCGGGGCATGGACAGAGCTTTCGTTTCCGAAAGGACTTGGGCTAGACCACACCAAGTCGTGCCTTTTTCGACATTTCTTCTATAGTGCCGAACCGGCCGGTCGGCAAGACGGGATACTTGCTTTCCGGCCGTGGCTTCGCAGACAGGCCTTTTCAGCCTGCTTTTGCCGGATCGGCTTTGCGTGGTCCGAGATAGGGCTTGCGCTCGTTCTCCAACGTATTGGCCGCATGGCGAAGCCGCAGCAGATCCTTGCGAGCCACGAGACCAACAAGGCGGCCGGTTTCCGCATCGATGACAGGGATGCGGCCCGTGTCTGTCGCAAGCATCAAATCCGCGACATAACCGATGGTATCTTCCGGATGCGCCACGGGAGCCGAGGTGTCGGAAACGCGCTCGTCGAGGCTCTGATCGGCAAGCGCCGGGTTCTGCTGCCATTGCAGCGCATCGCCGCGTGAAACGATGCCTTTCAGCACGCCTTGTTGATCGACAACAGGATAAATCCGATGCGTGTTTTCGGTGGTTGCGAAGAAAGCGGAGGCATCGCCGACGCGCATATCCGCCGGCAGCGTATCGACCGTATCGATCATGATGTCGCGGGCGCGGGTATATTCGAAGGGGTCGATGCCGTATTCGCGGGTGATATGCTGGCCGCGCCGCGCGATCTTTTCCGTCAGGATCGACCGGCGCAACAGAAGGACCGTTACCGCATAGGCGGAAATGGTGGCGGCGAGCAGTGGCAGCAGGGTTGAGACATCACCGGTCAGTTCGACCGCAAAGAAGGTACCGGTCAGCGGCGCACGCATTGTCCCGCCCATCATCGCTGCCATGCCCAGAAGCGCCCAGAAACCGGTGTCGCCGGGCAGCGCCAGACCGACCAGCCAGCCAAGTGCGCCGCCAAGGATGAGGAGGGGTGCGAGCACGCCACCCGATGTACCTGACGAAAGCGATATGAGCCAGATGGCAGATTTGACCAGCAGTATCGTCAGCACGGCCTGCGGCAGCAGTCGGCCGTTCAGAAGGCCGTCGATAATGTCGTAACCAACCCCCAGCGCACGGGGCTCGATGAGGCCACCGAGACCAACGGCAAGGCCGCCGATTGCCGGGCACCACATCCAGTGGATCGGCAGCGCCTCGAAGGCATCCTCGATCCGGTAGAGCAGGGTCGTCAGAAGGCCCGATTGCAGGCCGGCGATGATGCCCACCATGGCGCACAGGCCGATCCCCCACCATGGCAGGTCCATGTGGAATTGCCGGGGAAAGAGCGCGCCGGATTCGAAAAGGAAAGGACGCCAGCACGCCGAGATGCAGGTGGCGAGGGCGACGGGAATGAAGCTTCTCGGTTTCCATTCGAACAGCAGCAGTTCGACGGCGAGTGTCAGGGCGGCGATCGGCGAGCCGAAGATCGCGGTCATGCCGGCTGCCGCACCTGCGACGAGAAGGGTCTTGCGCTCGGCGGCGCTCAGATGAAAGCACTGGGCAAATAACGATCCGATCGCGCCGCCGGTCATGATGATTGGCCCTTCCGCACCGAACGGCCCGCCGGTGCCGATGGAGATTGCCGAGGAGAGCGGCTTCAGGATCGCGACCTTCGGCGACATGCGACTGCCGCCGATGAGTATGGCTTCGATCGCTTCGGGAATGCCGTGGCCGCGGATTTTTTCCGATCCGAACCGGGCCATCAGGCCGATGACGAGGCCGCCAAGCACGGGGATTGCCACCATCCACAACGAACGTGGCGCTTCGGCGGGAGAGCTGGCTGCCATGCTCAGCTGTCCGAACCAGGCAAGATTGGTGACAAGCGCGATCAGGCTCACCAGCAGCTTTGCGGCGAAAGCGCCGCCGGTGCCGACGATCAGCGCCATGCCGATAAGGGCTAGAACGCGGCGGTCGGTCGTAAAATCGCCTGCTTCACGCCGGGCAAGGCCGCCCGTGAAATCGTGTAGCCGGCGGTGAGGCGTGGTTTTCGGCATGGCATTTTCCGTTGCTGTGATGTGGATGGCGGCGTCAATACATCGTAATACGATATAAATCAACACGGGTATGGGGAAGTGGCGCGCCGATCAGCCGCTCCGCACTGGCGGAGAACGCCGTCCTGCGCTAAGCCGGACGTATGGCGCCGGGGAGATATTTCCGCCTTGGGCGCCTTGAGCAAGATGAATCGCAGAGATCGAGAGTGTGGAAAATGCCAAAGGACAGGCTGAGCGATGCCGATTACGAGGCCCTTTCCAACCTGCGCTACACGCTGCGCCGCTTCATGGATTTCAGCACCTCTGCAGCGCAAGAGGAGGGGCTTCCGGCCCAGCAACATCAGGCGTTGCTTGCCATCCGTGGGCATCGCGATGAAGAGGCGATGACCGTCGGCAGGCTTGCCGAGCGGTTGCTGATCGCACCCCATTCGGCAACGGAACTGGTGGGCCGGCTGGTCACCGCCGGGTATGTCACCCGCGACGCTGACCCCGCCGACCGCCGCCGCCAGACGCTGACGCTGACGGATAAGGCGCAGGCCGTTCTGGAACGGCTGACCGCCATCCATCTCACCGAAATCCGAGAGATGGCGCCACGGTTGATCGATATTCTCAAGACATTGGAAGAAGCGCGCGAGCCGCTGAAATAGGTAGCGCTATCTGTTGCTGTCCGGGGGACTGCGTCAGGGCCGATGTTCCCGGAATGCGGCGGCAAGCGTGCGCAGCGCCTCGCGGGACCTGCTGTCGGTGAGGGTGGAGAACATCACGACCTCGGTGGAGGGCAGCGTTGGCAGACCGAAGCGCTGGCTGACCTCGACCGTGCCGGGCGGTGCAAGACGGCAGGAAAAGGCGGAAATGGCAAGACCGGCGGAGACCGCGGCTGTAACCATCGACGAGGTGCCGCCAAGAAACACTTCCGTCCAGGCAATGGCGGCCGAATCCAGCGCGCGGGCGGCAATGTCGCGCACGCCGCAGGCGGGTGAAAGCGCTGCCAGCCGCAGGGGCTCGCCCTGCCGGTGTTCGAACTGCGGAGCGGCGTACCAGCCGAAATGCTCCGCACCCAGTACCTCGCCGTCGCGTCGGTCGTCTTCGCGCCGGATGATCGCGGCGTCGATTTCTCCACGGTCAAAGGCGTCCAGCAGCACGCGGGAATTGTCCATGCGCACTTCGATCGTCAGCCCCGGATCATGGGCATTAAGCCGCGCCAGAAGGGTTGGCACCTCCGGCCCCGCAACATGGGCGGCAATGCCAAGGCCGAAACGGCGGCGCGGGGATGAAAGGCCGGCAAGGGCACGATCATGCGCGGCGAGGAATTCGCGGGCGGGCGCCAGAAACACCGCACCTTGCGCTGAAAGCCGCACGGACCGGGGCGTGCGCTCAAGCAGCCGCTGGCCCAGCCGGTCTTCCAGCCGCTTGAGTTTGACGCTGATGGCGCCCTGCGTGGTTCCCAGCGCTTCGGCAGCGCGGGTGAAGCTCTGCATATCGGCAATGGTGACAAAAGCCTCGACGGCATCCACATCCAGCGTGCGCATATCGGTAATTCCAATTTGTTGTCTCTGAAATAGCCAATCATCCAATTCAGTTATGGTCAAGCTTTGGCTAGTTTGCGTCCGGTTCCGCAGACCGGATTTCGCTTTTGCGATCCGACCCATGAAAGGCTGAAGAATGACCCTTGCCGTTACCGCACCCACAGGCAGCAGAAGCGCGATGGCGCTCGCTGCCGTTTGTCTTTCCGCCCTGATGTTCGGCCTGGAGATTTCCAGCGTTCCGGCGATCCTGCCGACACTCGAACAGGTGCTGCATGCGGATTTCCGGCAGCTTCAGTGGATCATGAATGCCTATACGATCGGCGTGACGGTGGTGTTGATGGCGACAGGCGCGCTGGCCGACCGCTTTGGCCGCAAGCGTGTCTTCATCGCCAGTATTGCCGCTTTTGCGCTTTCGTCCCTTGCCTGCGGAATGACGGAAAATGTGGTGGTGCTGATTGCGGCACGTTTCCTTCAGGGGCTGAGCGGCGGTGCGATGCTGGTGTGCCAGATCGCCATCCTGTCGCACCAGTTCCGCACGGCCGGTGAGCGTGGCATGGCATTCGGCTGGTGGGGCATCGTCTCCGGTGTAGGGCTGGGCTTTGGCCCGATTATCGGCGGGGCCATCGTCGCGTTGTGGAGCTGGGAATGGGTGTTCCTCGTTCACGTGGCGCTCAGCGCCGGCACTTTGCTGCTCGCGGTGGGCGGCGTGCGGGAATCGCTTGATCCGGAAGCGACCCGTCTTGATCTTGCCGGCATCGCCACGCTGTCGCTGGCCGTGTTTCTCCTTGCGTTTTTCATCACGCAAGGCCCTGAACTCGGCTTTGCCAGTCAGGCCGCGCTATTAATCCTTGTTGGGTCCGTCGCAAGCTTCATTGCCTTTCTCATCGTGGAAAAGCTCACGCCAAGGCCGATGTTCGATTTTTCCGTGTTCCGCATCCGGCCGTTTTCCGGGGCCATCATCGGTTCGGCGGCAATGAACATCAGCTTCTGGCCCTTCATGATCTATCTGCCGATCTGGTTTCAGGCGGGTCTCGGTTATGACAGCGTCGCCGCCGGTCTTGGCCTGCTTGCCTACACGCTGCCGGCGCTGGTGATGCCGCCGCTGGCGGAGCGCCTGTCCCTGCGTTATCAGCCTGGTCTTGTCATTCCGGCCGGGTTGTTCACCATCGGTCTCGGTTTCATGCTGATGAAATTGGGCAGCGGCATCGAAAATGCCAACTGGCTCACCATGCTGCCCGGCTGCATTCTCTCCGGCATCGGGCTCGGTTTGACCAATACGCCGGTCACCAATACGACCACGGGTGCGGTGCCGCCGGCGCGTTCCGGCATGGCGTCCGGCATCGACATGAGTGCGCGCATGATCTCGCTCGCCATCAATATTCCGGTCATGGGTTTCATTCTGGTGGAGGGCGTCCGCTCTTCGCTTCAGGCAAATCTACCATCCGGCACGGATATGAACGCATTGCAGTTGCTCGCTGAAAAGGTTGCGGCGGGAACCGCGGAAGCGTCGGCGCAGGGCCTGTCGGAGGTGCTTGTCCATCAGGCGCTGGCGGATGGCTTCGGCCTGGTCATGCTTTATGCCGGTATCAGTGTCTGGCTGCTTTCCGCCATCAGCTTCGTGGTCTTCGGCCCGGTGCGAAAACCCGCCTGCGATTAATGTACCGCAGGCGAATGAGGCGCACCCCCACCGGCTTTGCCGATAGGGGTGCGCGCTGGTCCTTGCAGGTTCCGCTGCTGTTATTTCAGCTGCGTCACGGTCAGCTTGCCGTTCACCCGCTCGGCGACAAATTGCACTTTCGCGCCTTCCTGCAATTTCGCCAGCATGGCTTCGTCCTTTACGTCGAAGACCATGGTCATTGCCGGCATGTCCAGGTTTTTCAGTTCCTCATGGATAAGCGTGACCTTTTTGGCCTTGGTATCGAGTTTCTTCACCGTGCCGGCGGTGAATTCCTGCGCGAAGGCGCCGGCGGCAGAGGCGAGAAAGAGGGCTGCGGCGAGGGTGGTGTTGATGATTGTTTTCATGGATCGGTTTCCTTGTTTGCTTACTTTTTGGCAACGGTGACATCGCCGTGCATGCCGGCGTCGTAATGTCCGGGCACAAGGCAGGCGACCTTGAAGACGCCATCATTGGTGAACCTCCAGACGATTTCTCCCGTCTTGCCGGGCGCCAGGCGGATGGCGTTCGGATCGGCATGTTCCATCTCGGGGAATTTCTCCATCAGCCCCTTGTGTTCCATGACCTTCGCTTCTTCATCGAGAACGAATTCATGATCGAGCTCGCCTTCGTTCTTGACGGTGAAGCGGATGGTCTGGTCCTTGCGGACCTTGAAGCTGTTGGGCGTGAAGATCATCTTGCCATCCGGTGTTTCCTTCATGCTGACGCGGATGGTCTGGGTGACTTTCGTGGCGTCGCCGGGCTCACCCACTGCCATCGCCTCGCTGTGTCCGCCGGCGTGGCTGCCGGCCGCGAGAGCGGGGGTCGCAAGTGCTGCCAGCACAAGGCCAAGAATTGCAGTGTTCATGTCGTTTTCCTTTTTCGTTTGGGAATGTTGATGATCAGCCATGGTTCGAATGGGTCGATGGGGGCTGCGTGCTTGCATCTTTGGCTTTGGGTGCGTCGGGCAGGTTGCCCGTCCACTCAAAGGCCTGTGTGCCGGGCGGGTTTTGATACCAGCCCGGATCGGCGTAATCGCCTGCGGAGATACCTTCGCGGACCTTCACCACCGAGAACATGCCGCCCATTTCGATGGGGCCGTGCGGACCCCAACCGGTCATCATGGGCACGGTGTTTTCGGGTATCTCCATCGACATTTCGGCCATGTCAGCCATGCCGGCAGTGCCCATCGGCATGTATTCGGGGCGGATCTGCCGGATTTTCTTGGCGACTTCCTTTTTGTCGACACCGATGAATGTCGGGATTTCGTGACCCATGGCGTTCATGGTGTGGTGCGACTTGTGGCAATGGATCGCCCAGTCGCCCTCATATTTGGCGTCGAACTCGTAAGCGCGCATCGCGCCGACGGGAATGTCGATGCTGACTTCCGGCCACCGCGCCTCGGGCCGTACCCAGCCACCGTCGGTGCAGGTGACCTCGAAGTCGTAACCATGCATGTGGATCGGATGGTTGGTCATGGTCAGGTTGCCGACCCGCACCCGCACCCTGTCGTTTTTCGACACGACCAGCGGATCGATGCCGGGAAAGACCCGGCTGTTCCAGGTCCAGAGATTAAAATCGGTCATCTCCATGACACGGGGCACGTAAGTTCCCGGGTCGATGTCGAAGGCGCTGAGGAGAAACACGAAGTCCCGGTCCACCGGCATGAATGCCGGGTCCTTGGGATGCACGACGAAAAAGCCCATCATCCCCATGGCCATCTGCACCATCTCGTCGGAATGCGGGTGGTACATGAAGGTGCCGGATTTCACGAGATCGAACTCGTAAACGAAGGTTTTGCCAACCGGAATATGCGGCTGCGACAGGCCGCCGACACCATCCATGCCCGAAGGCAGGATCATGCCATGCCAGTGAACGGTCGTATGTTCGGGCAATTTGTTGGTGACGAAGATACGCACCCGGTCACCCTCCACAGCTTCGATGGTCGGGCCGGGGGATTGCCCGTTGTAACCCCATAGATAAGCGGTCATGCCCTCGGCCATTTCGCGTTCCACCGGTTCGGCGACGAGGTGGAATTCCTTGACGCCATTGTTCATCCGGAAGGGCAGGGTCCATCCGTTGAGGGTGACGACCGGGTTGTAATCCGGGCCGGTTGAGGGGCGAGTGGGTGCCTGGGTCGCAGCGCCTTCCATGCTGGCTGCTTCCGGCAGGCCCATATTGGAAGTCTGCGCCCAGGTTTTGGAGGAGACGAGCGCTGCGCCGGCGGCGCCTGCTCCAAGCAATTGTCTTCTGCTGAACATTCCCGTTTCCTTTCTCAATGACCGCCGCCTGCCGGCGCTTCGGCCGATGCGACTTCGGTTTCGGCCGCGGCACTGCCCGTGCTTCCGCCATAGATGACGGGGGCAAGGTTGGCTTCGGCCAGCCAGAAGTCGCGCTTGGCGTTGACTGCGAGGATGGTGGATTCGATTTTTTCGCGGGTATCGGCGATCAGCTCGAAGGTGCTAGTAATCATGCCGTTATAGGACAGCAGTGATTGTTCCTCGATCGCGCTGCGCAGGGGCAGGACATTGTTGCGGTAGTGGCGGGCAATGTCGTAATTCGACCTGTAGGCCAGATGGGCGGAACGGGCCTGCGAACGGATGTCGACGGCGAGCCCGGCCAGCTGGTTGGCCGCCCGCATATAGGCGAGTTCGCCCTTGCGCAGACGCGCCTGCCCGGAATCGAAGATCGGGATCGTGAAGGACAGCGAGCCGGTTCTTGCAATGTCCGAACGGGTGGCACCGTCCTCGCGCTCGCGTTCCTTCTCCCAGTTTCCGGCCAGCTCGATATCGGTGACGATGCGGGTGGCGTCTTCCAGGCGATAGGATTGCGCGGTTGCCTGCAATTCGAGGCGGGCCACCTGCAAATCCATGCGTTTGTGAATTGCTTCCGCCTCGATATCGTTGCGCGCTATCAGGGTCTTGGGCAGGGAAGGAAGCCGGTTCGGTATCTGGAACTCGGCGTCCGTGCCGGAAAGGCCCATCAACCGGATCAACTCTTCCTTGGCGAGTTTCGCTGCCAGTCGCGCCTTTGCCGTTTCTCCCGTCAGTTCCGCATAGAACACATGCTCGCGGGCCTGATTGGCCTTGGGCATCGAGCCCGCTTCACCGATCTTTTTCGCAAGTTCCGAAGAGGCGTCGGCCGCGACCTTTGCCTGGTTGAGATAGGCGACGTTTTCCCAGGCGGCCACGGCGTTGATCCATGCCCGGCGGGTTTCCGCGGCAAGCGATACGGTGGCGATCGCCGCATTGACCTGCGCCTGACGGAAGCGCGTATCCGCCAGCCTGATATTCTTGTCATAGGTCGCCAAAGCGAGAATATTGGCGGTGACGGCTCCTTCAAGCACGCGATACATGGCGAGCCCGGGCGTTCCGATGCCGTTCAGGCTGACGGAAAAAGTCGGAAAGACGGAGAGTTGCGTCTGCCAGGCGTCGGCAGCGCTGTCTCCGAGATCCGCATAGGATGCCTGCAGCCCCTTATTGTTCAGCAATGCAACCTGAACGGCGGTTTCGACGTCGATGGTCTTTTTGGCCATCAGCGCCTTGACGCGGTCGCGCACCACCTGTGCCTGCTGCTGGTTCTGCACCCAGACAGTCTGCTTGCCGGTTGCCTCGGCGCTTTTCAGCGTTGCATCGGCAAAGCCGGCATCCTTGGCGGCATAATCGGTCGTAACACAGCCTGCCGCGATGAGAGGAAACAGAAGGGAGGATACCAGTCTGATAGGACGTATGATCATCAGGCGCCTCCCTTTACCGGCGCCTGTGCGTCGTTCAGACCACGCCAGGGTTTCGGATCGACGGGAACGCGGTGCGTGTAAGCTCCGATCGGGTTTTGATAGGGTATGGGCCTGACGCTGGAGACAGTGTCGGGGCTGTCGGTTGATATGACGACTTCAGGTAAGGTGGCTGCGCATCCGCCCGCAAAAAGCGGCAGGGCAACCACCAGGAACAAACGTTTCATGGTGAAAATCCGGGAATAAGATCATGGTTGCTCCAGCACGCTCACGCATGCAGGTGCAGGAAAGCCCGCAAAGCGGTTCCGGATAGTCAGATATTAGGGGGGCGTTGAAGCTTCGGTGCCAGACCGGCGGCATGCGTATCATCGATGAACGCACGCAGGGAAATGACGGTCGGATGGCTCAGGGATGAAGAGGGGCACGGAATAGCCGCGACACCACAATAATCCTGGCAGCAGGAATTCTTCGATTTTTCCTTGCTGGCGTGGTCGTGTTGATCGGCGTGGTCGCCGTGATCCTGAACGGCGGCGTCGTGGTGACCCCGGCCCGCCGAATGGTCGTTCTCGATCTGTGAGATCGGCACGTCGTTTTCGGCATGCATTGCGGCATTGACGGTGGAAACGCTGTAGCCCGCCAGTGACAATACCATCACCAGCCTGAACAACAGGGCCATCAATTTCGATGCTCGCAACATCCCATTCATGCGCTGTAGAAGAGCCGCAGTCCTGAAATTTGTCAATGGGTATCGCCCATAACCATCAACAAATACGTTGGGCTCTACCGATCCAGCGCAACGATGCCCATCTCCAGTGTCTTTCCTGCCCAGAGCCCGCTCATGACGGTCTTCGTAAAACGACGGCCCGCAGCTGTGAAGTTCTCCACGAGAAAAAGCAGTCGTCTCTGCTGGGAAATTTCGCTGACAAGAAACTTCGACAGCGGTTTCTGCAGCAATTCATCATGGGGCGGCGGCAATTTCCGCTTTGCCGGAAAAGCGGCCAGAAACCCCCACCACCGAAAGGTGATGACAGGATTGGCGGCAACGCGCATCCGGAAGAGGACGGTGCGCTTCCAGTGCGCGCGCCAGACGAAGGTCATGATGGTCCAGAGCAGGGTGAATTCGGTTCGCGATTACGGCCGTGACCTTATCCGTTCTTAGAAAATCTCCATGAATGCGTCGTCGAGAATAAGCAGCTTGCGCGCCTGTGTGCGGGCATATTCCTCGTAAAACCCCTGTGAGATCCAGAGGGCGGAACGGCCCCGCTGCCCGGTCCAGCCGATGCCACCGATCATTTCGGCCGCTGCAAGTTTGCGGCTGACATGGGTCCGCGACAGTGAAAGCGATTGCGCCAGTTGTGAGGCCGTCCTCACATCCGTCAGGTGCCTGCCATGTTCAAGAGGGCTTTCCCAGTCGATACCGGCAATCAGGCGGTCCATCAGCAAGCCGCCCGCATCGAACCAGTTGAAGATGATGGACAGCGGGCCGGGGCAGCGCACCTCCGGATTGGATAACAGCGCCTGCGCCACGCGAGGGTGGATATGTGCGAGCATGGTTTGGGACCCTTCGATGAAGCGTGAGGCCCTCAGCCCCTCGTCGATAAGGTCCAGTGCCTGAAAATGGACGTCATACCAATGGGCGAGCATCGCCAGCGTCAATGGTGAGGGTGCTACGCCATCGACCCTGTCGTTGTCGGATTGGGTCACCGGTCTCGTCAGCCCGCGTTTCAGCACCTGCTTGAAGAAAGTGTAGGCACCCTCGTGGCTGGCGAGGCCGTTCTTCAGCGCCAGCTGTGCGAAATCCTCGCGGGTCAGGAAGGGTTCTCCCGTTTCCGTCTCGCAGATGCTGCGCTTATGGAAATAAAGCGCCACCAGCGCGTGGCAGAGAAGCCGGCTCTGACGTGTGGCGAAAAGCGCGGTCATCTCGGGTGAACCTTCATAAAGGCTTATGAAGCTACCGGCCAACAGGCGCAACGCGGCCGCGAAAGATGCGGTTTGAACCAGCGCGTCGATTTCGTTCAGGGGTGGCCTGCTGCCTCTCGTGGCATTATCCGGCAGCCGGGAAATCGCAAAATCGAAAAAATTGGTCATGGCGCGCGCTCCTCGAATTGCCGGCATCACCTCTCTATGGAGGTGCATGGATTGAATGATCCATGGGCCTTACAGGGGCGGGGATGAGGCGTCTTCTCATTGCGCGCAGAGGCGAAATTTTTAAGCTGCGGGTAGGCCCATGAGGCGGGCATCGCCCGGCGCCATGCCGTAGGCGGCGGCAAACACCCGGTAGAAGGTGGCGAGGCTGTCGAAACCGCAGCCATGCGCAATCTGTGTGATCGGCAAGGCGGGAAATTCCAGCAGCAGCCGTTTTGCCTCCTCGATCCGCATGGCGGACAGGGTGCGGGAAAATGACAGCTCCGCGCCTTCGAACACGACGTGTAATTGCCGCAGTGAAATTCCCAGTTCTTTCGCCACTGCGGCGGGCGTGAGGTTTTGACGGGATTTTTTCCGCATCATGATGTCCTGGGCCGCATAACAAAGCCCGGTACGAAGGGCGGCGCGCACCTCCGGCATGGCGGGAGAAAGCCGCCCGCGCGCCGTCATCGCAAGCCGGGTAATGTGGGTCACATCGCGGGCGGGATCGATGAGCCGGCCATGATCGGCATTCAGCGCGTTGAAAAGCGCCCGGAACGGCCGGGAGAAGGCGGCATTGTCCCCATAACGGGCCGCAAACAGGTCATAGGCCGTCTGGCCGAGCATGACCTCGTAATCGACGGGGATTTTGAGCATCCGGAAATGAAAATGGTCTTCGCCGCCCGGTATGCCGGCATAAGGCAGATCCGAATGGTTGATGGTGATATCGCCACCGCCGACGGCATGAACCCGGTCCCTGCCCGTATAGAGCAACCCGGAACCTTTGATCTGCAGGCCGATGCAGAGGCTGTCGCCGGCAATACGGGCAATGTCGGCTTCCGTGCGATCAACCCGGTAGGAGGAGGCGCGCATCTCGCTCACGACGGCGTTGGCGATGGCACGCGCCTGAAATGACCCCTGAAAACGATGTCGGCGATCCCGCGCAAGCTCGATCGTTACGCCAAACAGGCTTTTGCCGCGCACCTCGCGCCATTGATCAAAGCGGTGCTCGGGCAGAAAATCGTCGGTTGCGAAGCGGATGATGGTATTCGTGGCCTGGTCCTCCCCGACGATCCCGGCGGCCTATTTTTCTGTTGCGCGAAATCGAAGATGAACGAGCGGATAGGGTCGCCCCTGTCCGTCAAGATCGGAGCGGCCTGTCGGCTCGAAACCCAGCTTGCGGTAAAAGCCCATGGCCTCGATGTTCTGTTCGTTGACATCCGTGGTCAGCTGCGGATGCGCGGCGATGGCCGCCTGTACCAGCGCCTTGCCGATGCCTTTGCCGTGATGATCCGGATCGATGAAAAGCGCCTCCATGTGCCCTTCATGCAGAAACATGAAGCCGAGCGGGTCATCCGAAGCATCGACCGCAAGTGTCAGGGGCATTTGCGGGAGGAAGGCTTTGACTTCCTCTCCGATCGCGGCGCGATCCGCCGGAAGAAGGAAGCCATGAGTGGCGTCAACGGCCCGGCTCCATATGTCGAGGATACGGGTTGTGTCGCGGGTGGTGGAGGGACGAAGTGTGATCATGTCCCACCCTTAGCAATTGCGATCTTTTCACGCCATGGGGCCGCCTTCATCTTTTTCGCGAGCACCTTTGCGGTCGATGAATTTCCGGGGCTGAAGCGGTCGATTTTTAGCTCCGCTGTCCAGCCGGATTAATGGAGCAGAAAATTTTCGCGAAAAAAGCGCTTGCAAAAACAGCGATAAAAAAAATAGATAAAAAGGAGTTCTATCTATTTATTTTAAAGGAGAGGCTGTCAAATGGATCAGATGGTTGCGCCAATCGCCCGAAATCAGGCCAAAATTCCTACGGCTGAGGCAAGCTCGGCACTCGAAGAAGCAAAAATTATCTATAATTTATCGTTTAACGATCTGCTTTTCCAAGCCCAACAGGTGCATCGCCGTCATTTCGATGCCAATGCCATCCAGATGAGCAGGCTCCTGTCCATCAAAACGGGTGGATGCCCTGAAGATTGCAGTTACTGCAGCCAGTCCGCCCGCAACCCGACGGGTCTGAAGGCCTCCAAGCTCATGGAAGTGGAGCGGGTGCTGGCCGAGGCGCGCAAGGCGAAGGAAGGTGGGGCGACGCGTTATTGCATGGGCGCGGCCTGGCGCAATCCCAAGGAACGCGACATGGAGGCCGTGGTGGCCATGGTCGAGGGCGTCAAGGCTCTGGGTATGGAGACCTGCATGACACTCGGCATGCTAACGCCGGAGCAATCCGAACGGCTCGCCGATGCCGGGCTCGATTATTACAATCATAATGTCGATACGTCCGAGCGCTTTTATTCGCAGATCATCACTACCCGCACTTTTGAGGATCGGCTGGAAACGCTCGCCAATGTCCGCGATGCGGGTATCAAGGTCTGTGCCGGCGGCATTCTCGGCATGGGAGAAACGGTCGAGGACCGCATTTCGATGCTGGTGACGCTCGCCAATCTGCCGGTTCCACCGGAAAGCGTGCCGATCAACATGCTGATCCCGATCCCCGGCTCGAAGCTTGCCGACGCCGATCCGGTCGACCCGATCGATTTCGTCCGCACCATCGCACTGGCGCGAATCCTGATGCCGCGTTCGCATGTGCGGCTTTCCGCCGGGCGCACCGAGATGAGCGACGAGACGCAGGCGCTCTGTTTTCTGGCCGGAGCCAATTCCATTTTCGTCGGTGAAACGCTGCTGACGGCCGATAATCCGGGTGAGGATCACGATACGGCACTGTTCCGGCGTCTGGGTCTTAAGCCGATGGAGTTGCAGCCTGCACAATCGGGAGAGGGCCGGTGAATGCATCGGCACTCTCCGCTTACGAGGTGAAACTTGCCGTCCTGCACCGCAAATCGCGGCTACGGGCGCTTTCTCCCCAGCAGGGGATCGATTTCACCTCCAACGACTATCTCGCGCTTGCCGATGCACCCCGGCTGAAGGCGGCGATGACCGACGCAATCGAAAGGGGCGTGCCGGTCGGCGCTGGTGGCTCACGCTTGCTTCGCGGTAACCACCCGGAACATGAGGCGTTGGAGGCGGAGGCAGCAGCGTTTTTCGGCACGGAAAAAACGATCTATTTCGGTAGCGGTTTCGCCGCCAATGTCGCACTTTTTTCCACCTTGCCGCTGCGGGACGATCTTGTGCTCTACGATGCGCTGATCCATGCGAGCGTGCATGATGGTATAGCGGCCGGCAAGGCGCAGGCGCTCGCCGTGCCGCATAACGAGGTCGAGGCATTCGAGCGGGAAATAAGCCGCTGGCGTCAGGCTGGCGGTCGTGGACGGCCGTGGATCGCGGTTGAAAGCCTTTACTCCATGGATGGCGACCGGGCGCCGCTTGCGGCGCTTGCCGATCTTGCCGAACGGCATGGCGGTTTTCTTGTGGTCGATGAGGCGCATGCCACCGGCGTTTTCGGACCCGGTGGTCGTGGCCTTGCGGCAGAACTGGAAGGGCGGGGCAATGTGGTGGCGCTGCACACCTGCGGCAAGGCGCTTGGCCTTTCCGGCGCACTTCTGAGCGCGCCTGCGGTTCTTGCCGACTACCTCATCAACCGCGCCCGGGGTTTCATCTATTCCACCGCGCCTTCGCCGCTAATGGCGGCGGCGGTGCGGGAAGCCTTGTCGATCATCGCCGAGGAAGGTTGGCGGCAGTCGCGGCTGGCGGAACTGATAAATTTTGCCGGTAACGAACTAAACTCCCGGCTCGGGGTCACACCCAGCGGTTCGCAGATCATGCCGGTGATGATCGGCGACAACGCCCGTTCGCTCGGCATAGCTGCGCACCTGCGTGAAAGCGGTTTTGACGTACGGGCGATCCGCCCGCCGACGGTGCCGGAGGGAACGGCGCGCCTGCGTCTTTCCATCACGCTGAATGTGGATGAAAGCCAGATTGCCGATATGGTCGGGCAGCTTGCCTTCGCATTGAAGGAGGAACGGGCATGAGCCTTCGTTTCGTCATTTCCGGCACCGATACGGGCATCGGCAAGACGGTTTTTGCCGCAGCGCTTACCCACGCCCTGCAGGCTTCCTACTGGAAACCGGTCCAATCCGGGCTGGAGGAGGAGACCGACAGTCAGACGGTGGAGCGGCTGGGTGGTGCGCCGCGCACCCGCATCCTGCCGGAAGCCTATCGCCTCAAAACGCCGGCCTCGCCGCATCTTTCGGCGCGGCTCGAGAATATGACGATCGATCCCGCACTCCTGCAACCGCCGGAAATAAGAGGGCCGCTGGTAATTGAAGGGGCGGGCGGGCTTCTGGTGCCGTTGACCGACAGATTGCTGTTTGCCGATATTTTCGCCGGCTGGCAAATCCCGCTGATCCTGTGCGCCAGAACTGCGCTCGGCACCATCAACCACACGCTGCTGTCGCTTGAGGCGCTGCGGTTGCGGGCCATCCCTGTGCATGGCCTGGTTTTCATCGGCGATGAGCACGCGGAAAATGAGCGCATCATCACCGATATCGGCGGGGTTCGTGCACTCGGCCGTCTGCCGCATCTGTCTCAGATGACCGCCGGGGCGCTGCATCAGGCTTTCGCGCGGCAATTTAATCCTGCCGATTTTCTGGAGGCTACGGCATGAGCCCCTCACCCATCTGGCATCCCTTCACCCAGCACGGGCTGGAGCCGCCGATGAAACGCATCGTGTCGACGCAGGGTGCCTATCTCGTCGATGAGGATGGCACCCGGCTGTTCGATGCGATTTCATCCTGGTGGGTCATTACCCATGGTCACCGGCACCCGGCGATCATGGCCGCCATCCGTGCCGCGACGGAGGCCTTCGATCAGGTGATTTTTGCGGAATTTTCCCACGAGCCTGCCGAGACGCTGGCAAGAGGGCTGATCGACATTGCCCCGGCCGGGCTGGAACACGTGTTTTATTCCGATAGCGGCTCGACCGCAGTGGAAGTGGCACTGAAAATGGCGCTCGGTTATTTCCATAATCGCGGAGAAAAGCGCGATCGCATCGTGGTGATGGAACATGGCTATCATGGCGATACGATCGGCACCATGTCCACCGGCGAACGTGGCGTGTTCAATGCCGCTTACGAGCCGCTGCTCTTCGGTGTCGACCGTCTGGCTTTTCCGGAACAGGGCAGCGCGCAGGCCACCCTCGATATTTTTGAACATTTCTGCCGTTCAGGCCGTGTCGCGGCCCTGTTGATTGAGCCGCTGGTGCTCGGCGCCGGCGGCATGAAGATGTATGGCGCTGATGTTCTGGTCGGGCTGAAACAGATTGCCGAACGCCATGGCTGCCTGTTCATTGCCGATGAGGTGATGACCGGCTGGGGCCGGACCGGAAGTCTTTTCGCATGCGAGCAAGCCGGAATTTCTCCGGATATTCTGTGCACGTCGAAGGGCCTGACCGGCGGTTCCCTGCCGCTGGCGGCCACGCTGTGCAGCGGCGATATCTTCGATGCGCATTTTTCGACCGACCGCCGCAAGACCTTTTTCCATTCGAGTTCCTACACCGCCAATCCGATTGCCTGCGCCGCTGCCGTCGCCAATCTCCGGGTCTGGCGGGATGAGCCGGTGGCGGAGCGTATCGGGCAACTGGAACGGACGCTGGGGGACCATCTGCGGCGCTTTGCCGATGACAGACGTTTCACCAATATCCGGCAGGCGGGCACCATAGCTGCACTCGATCTCGTGGCGCCTTCCGGTGGTTATCTCGCCGAAGCGGGACCGCGTATGCGGGGCCTGTTTCGCGAGCGCGGGCTTGTCATCCGTCCGCTCGGCAACGTGGTTTATCTGATGCCCCCCTATTGTTCGACACCAGACGATCTGGGCCGTGCATTCGACGCCATCGATGAGGTGGCCTCGATCGTCACCGAAGCGTGAGACCGGATATCCGCCCCCTCAAAGATACTTTTGAAAGAGCAGATTATGCAGACACTTTCTTCGCGTATGGCCGGCTTTGGACATGCCGTTCCGGGGCGGTGCGTCGGCAATGACGAGATAGAGATGCGCCTTGGGCTGGAGACCGGCTGGATCGAGCGGCGAACCGGCATCCGCAGACGCTATTGGGCGCAGGAAGGCGACACGTTGAGTGGCCTTGCTACCGAAGCCGGCCGCATGGCGCTGGAAGATGCGGAAATCGCCCCTGACGATATCGCGCTCACATTGCTGGCAACTTCCACGCCGGACCATCTCTTGCCACCCTCCGCACCGCTGCTTGCCCATCAACTGGGCTTGGCGCAATCGGGCGGCATCGATCTCGCCGGCGCCTGTTCCGGCTTTCTTTATGCGCTCACCCTTGCCGATGGTTTTGTCCGCACCCATGGTCGCGCCGTGCTTGTCGTGGCGGCCAATATTCTGAGCCGCCGCATCAACCTTCAGGAAAGGGCGAGCGCTGTCCTTTTTGCCGATGCTGCCGGGGCGGTCGTGCTTGAACCGTGCCGGGAAGCGCAGCGTGGCCTGCTTTCGGCCGATCTGCGGTCTGATGGCAGCGGTTACGATCTAATCCGGATAGCCGCAGGCGGCAGCAGCCAGCCGTTCTCCGCTGACACGCCCACCGGGGAAACGCTGATGACGATGCGCGACGGCCGTGAGGTCTTCTCCCGCGCCGTGGCGCTGATGACCCGAACCTCACAGCGTGTGCTGGAACAGGCGGAGCTGTCGGCCACGAATATCGACCGTTTCGTGCCCCATCAGGCCAATGCCCGCATGTTCGATGCCGTTTGCGGCAATCTCGGCATCGACCGGCAGAAAACCGTCCGCACGGTGGAGAATTTCGGCAATTCCTCCGCCGCGACCATTCCGCTGTCGCTCTCCGTTGCCAATGCTGAAAGGCGCATCGCAAAGGGCGAGACGTTATTGCTCACCGCCGCAGGAGCCGGTTTGACCGGCGGGGCAATTGTTTATCGGCACTAGCGCGGTAACAGTGCGCAGAACGAAACGCCAAATATGTCGGCGGGTAGATGTTTGATTTTATTTGAAGAAATTGGCTGGGGAACCTGGATTCGAACCAAGATCGACGGAGTCAGAGTCCGCTGTTCTACCATTGAACTATTCCCCAAAAGCGTGAAGCGCGTGGCGCGTTCGCTTTGGTGGGTCGTCATATAGATGATTTATGCCGAGGCGCAAGTCGAAAAAATCGAAAAATGCGTTTTCACCCCTCTTTTGCGTTTCATCCCCGGATCAGAGCCTTGCGCGGGTGGAGCGCGGGGTAGAAAGCAGCAGGCTGGTTTCGCTGCCGGTGATGCCGGGCACCAGGCGGATGCGGCGCAGCACGGCGTCGAAATCGCTGAGTGTGGCGGCGTTGAGTTCCACGATCAGGTCCCAGCGGCCATTGGTGGTGTGGATCTCGGATATTTCCGGGAAGCCGCCAAGGGTGCGGATGACACGGTCCGTCACATGGCCTTCAATCTCGATCATCATGATACCGCGGATTGCCGCCTCCACCGCATCGGCGCGCAGGATGACGGTGTAGCCGATGATGGTGCCGTCGTTTTCCATTCTTTCGATGCGGGAGCGAACCGTGGCGCGCGAGGTTTCCGTTTCCACCGCCAGATCGGAAATGCTGCGTCTGCCGTTGTGACGCAGAAGGGTGACGAGCCGTTCGTCGAGATTGTCCATGATTACCAGTTTGATAAAGTAATTTTGCCAGATTGATAGTTCATTTCGATAAGCTTGCCAATATTTGATGTTCAATCCGCCATATCTCTATGGTTTAGTGATGGTGTTGGTTGGGAAAGCGAGGACGGGAATGGATATCAGGCTTATTGGTGCACCTCTGCAGATCGGAGCAGGGCAATTGGGATGCGAAATGGGACCGAGCGCCTATCGCATCGCCGGTCTCATGCGTGCGCTGGAGGATCTGGGGCACCGGGTGGTCGATACCGGCAACGTGACGCCGGCGCCGCTGAAGGAATTTCACCACCCCAATCCGGCCGTGCATCATCTGGAAGAAACCGTGGCCTGGACCGAGGCGCTGACGGAGGCGGCCTATCGCGAGAGCGCGGATGCCGTGCCGATCTTTCTTGGCGGCGACCATGCGATTTCGGCAGGAACCGTGGCTGGCATGGCGCGGCGGGTTGCCGAGACGGGCCGGCCGTTTTTCGTGCTGTGGCTTGATGCCCATACCGATTATCACACGCTTGAGACGACACGCAGCGGCAATCTGCATGGCACGCCCGTTGCCTATTTCAGCGGCCGTGACGGGTTTGCCGGTTATTTCCCGCCGCTCTCCCATGCCGTGCCGGAAGAAAATATCGGCATGATCGGTATCCGCAGCGTCGATCCTGCCGAAAGGGCGGCGCTGGAAAAGAGCGGCATCACCGTGCACGACATGCGCTCGATAGACGAGCACGGCGTTGCGGTTCTGCTGCGCGAATTTCTCGCCCGCGTTCAGGCGGCAAATGGTTTGCTGCATGTCAGCCTCGATGTCGATTTTCTCGAGCCGTCGATTGCGCCTGCGGTCGGCACCACCGTTCCGGGCGGCGCGACGTTCCGCGAAGCGCATCTGGTGATGGAAATGCTGCATGATAGCGGGCTGGTCTGCAGTCTCGATCTGGTGGAACTCAACCCGTTTCTCGATGAGCGCGGCAGGACGGCGACCCTGATGGTCGATCTCGCCGCCAGCCTGATGGGCAAGCGGGTCATGGACCGCCCGACGCGGGCAGGCTGAAAGGGGTGATGCGATGACCGTGATACCGAACCTCAATATCGTTCCCTTCGTCAGCGTCGACCATATGATGAAGCTCGTGCTGCGGGTGGGAATCGACACCTTCCTGCGTGAGCTTGCCGATGTGGTGGAGGAGGATTTCCGCCGCTGGGAGAGCTTCGACAAGACGCCACGCATCGCCTCACATTCGAAGGAGGGCGTCATCGAACTGATGCCGACCAGCGATGGCACGCTATACGGCTTCAAATATGTAAACGGCCATCCGAAGAACATGAAGGAAGGCCGCCAGACGGTGACGGCCTTCGGCGTGCTTTCCGATGTGGGTAACGGCTATCCGCTGCTCCTGACCGAAATGACGATCCTGACGGCGCTGCGCACCGCCGCCACCTCGGCCGTTGCCGCCAGGCACCTTGCCCGCCCCAATTCGCGCTCCATGGCCATCATCGGCAATGGCGCCCAGAGCGAGTTCCAGGCGCGCGCTTTCAAGGCAATCCTTGGCATCGACACGTTGCGGCTTTTTGATATCGATCGGTCGGCCAGCGAAAAATGCGCCCGCAATCTTGGCGGACAGGGTTTTGCAATCGAAATCTGCGACAGCGCTGAGGAGGCGGTGGAAGGCGCGGATATCATCACGACAGTCACCGCTGACAAGCAATATGCGACGATCCTGACCGACAACATGGTTGGACCCGGCATTCATATCAACGCCGTCGGCGGTGATTGTCCGGGCAAGACGGAACTGCACCGGGATATCCTGCTGCGATCCGATATTTTCGTCGAATATCCGCCGCAGACGCGTATTGAAGGCGAAATCCAGCAATTGCCGGCGGATTATGCCGTGACCGAGTTATGGCAGGTCATTGCCGGCGAAAAACAGGGCCGGACCGGCGAGAGGCAGATTACCCTGTTCGACAGCGTCGGCTTTGCAACGGAAGATTTCTCCGCGCTGCGTTACGTGCGCTCGAAACTGCCGGGCACCGGTCTTTATGCGGAGCTGGATCTTCTGGCCGATCCGGATGAGCCACGCGATCTGTTCGGCATGTTGCTGCGTTGTGAGGCGGCTCTCGCCTGAGAGGACAGATTCAAGGTGGGGCTGGCGCTCAGCCGGCTCCCCCGCTTTTCTTCCGGCCAACCACATGTTCCCGCCAGATGGTGAAGAGGCCGGCGGCAATGACGATTGCCGCGCCCAGAACCATGTTTGACGTCACGACCTCGCCATAGATGGTGACGCCGATGATGGAAACGAGCACGAGCTGGTAATAGGAGAAAGGCTGCACGGAAGCTGCATCCGCCAGTTCGAACGCTTTTATCAGGCAATAATGACCGCTCATGCCGGTAATGCAGAGCGCCAGCATCCATCCCCAATCATAGGGTGCGAGGCTTACCCAATAAAACGGCCCGACCAGCGTCAGCGCCACTGCACCGGCCACACCGGTGTAGAAAAAGCTCGTCATTGCCGTATCGCTCCGGCTGCCGAGGCGGGTGAGCACGCCGTAAAGCGCCAGCATGAAGGCGGCTATAAAGGTTATGATCAGGCTGTTGTCGAAACCTTCGCCATCCGGCTTCAGGATGACGAGAACCCCGATGAAGCCGACAAAAATGGCACACCAGCGTCGCCAGCCAACCTTTTCACCAAGCAGCGGTACGGAAAGTGCAGCGACGATAAGCGGTGCGGAAGCGATGATCGAGTGGCTATGCGCCAGCCCGACAATGGCGAAAGAGAAGATCGAAAAAACGATCTGTACCGCCAGCAGAACGCCGCGGCCAATCTGCAGCCAGGGACGGTTGGCCATGACGGCACCCCGGATGCCGCCTGCCGACCTTGCGGCCATCAACAGAACGAAAACGGCAAAGGCCCAGTATCGCAGCATGGCGATGAAGACGGGCGGATAGGCGCTGCCCAGATGTTTCGAGATGCCATCCTGCGCCGCAAATATCGTGAAGGCGACAAGCGCATAAAGAAAACCGGTCTTGGGTGATGGCATGAAAAAACCGCTGTCCGGCTGCGTGCCGGCAAAAGAGGATTCGGCGTGAATGAGGTGGGTAACAGCCATATGTTACGGCCGCACCTTGTCAGACAACCTTATTTTCCGAATAGCTGCCATGCAAGTCCGGCGGCTGCCTTTTTGACAGGCAGCCTGTTTCCGGAGGCGCGGGGAATAATCGGCTTTTCTCAAAAAAAGCCGGAAAACTCACCCTCGGGCCAAACCCGAGGGTGACGATGAGACCGGCTTCAGCCGATTGTCACGGCCGTCTTGGAGGTCGCGGATTTCAGCGCGGCGTCGGCCAGTTTCAGCGCGATCAGACCGTCCTTGATGGAGGGCGACGGCGCGACGTTATTCTCGATGCTGTCGATGAAAGCGGTGATTTCCGCCGCATAGGCCGCCGTGTAGCGCGTCATGAAGAAATCATGCAGCGGCGGGCGGGTATAACCATCGGCATTGGCGATCTCGATGGAGACCGGCCGCTGGTTTTCGGCCGCTGCCGAACCGAGAGAACCATGCACTTCGATACGCTGGTCGTAACCATAGGTGGCGCGGCGGGAATTCGAAATCACCGCCTGCCTGCCGCTTTTCGTCGTCAGAATGATGCTGGCGCTGTCGAAGTCACCAAGTGCGCCGATTTCCGGATTGACGAGAACCGAACCGGTGGCGAACACGCTGTCCACTTCTTCGCCCAGCAGGAAGCGGGCCATGTCGAAATCATGAATGGTCATGTCGCGGAAGATGCCGCCGGAAACCTTGATATATTCAGCCGGCGGCGGGCCGGGGTCGCGGCTGGTGATGGTAACCATTTCCACCTTGCCAATGCGGCCATCTTCGATTGCCTTATGCACGGCCTGAAAATGCGGGTCAAAACGGCGGTTGAAACCGAGCATCACCTTTGCGCCGGTTTCTTCAACCACCTTGGCGCAGGCTTCCGCGCGGGCAACATCGAGATCAACGGGCTTTTCGCAGAAGATGGCCTTGCCGGCGCGGGCGAAACGCTCGATCAGGTCGGCATGGGTGTTGGTCGGCGTGCAGATGATGACGGCGTCGATCGTTTTGTCGGCCAGAACCTCGTCGATCGTGCTGACCTTGCACTGCGCTTCGCGGGCAATTGCTTCCGCGGCACCGGCCATGGCGTCGACAACGGCCACCAGTTGCGCACGGCTATCGGTGGTGATCGCCTTGGCGTGGACCTTGCCGATCCGTCCAGCGCCGAGCAGTGCCAATTTCGTAACCATCTTTCCTCCGGTTCCTCACACCCGCCCTCACTCCCGGAGAGACAGAATATGAATGCAAACAATGTTTCGATATGGAATATATGTTCCATTTTGCTAGATCGACATCGGAGGCGTGTCAAGCGTTTTGACAACGGCACGCACGGCCGAAATCATTCGCCTCCGGAGGTCACGCGAAAGGCAGGTTGAGCCGAAGTCCAAACGCTGCCGGGCGTCAATTGGTGGAAGGTATCTGCACGGCATTCTGGGGAAGCGCATAGACCTCGACTGGCGTTTCAAGGCCGCGCAACAGCCATGGACCCAGATTTTCCAACCTGTCCCCATTTCCGGCCATACGAACGAATTCCTCGGAAAACAGCACGTTGCGGCCGGTTTCCTTGGTCAGTGTTTCCAGCCGCGAGGCGATGTTGACGGCGGGGCCGATGACGGTGAAATCGAGGCGGGTTTTTGAGCCGATATTGCCATACATGACATCGCCGACATGCACGCCAATGCCGTAACCAAGGGGATCATGACCCTTCTGGCAATTGATCTCATTGAGGGCAACAAGACCCTTTTGCGCGCTGGCAATGGCTTTCAGCAGGTTTTCACAGGCCTGCGGATCGCTGAGCGGAAAAATCGCCAGCAGCCCGTCACCCATGAATTTCAGGATTTCTCCGCCGAATTCTTCAATGGGGTCGCACATGGCGTCGAAATAGCCGTTCAGAAGCTCGATCACGTCATCGCGCGGCCAAAGGTCGGAAATATGGGTGAAATTGCGCAGGTCGCAGATCAGGATCGCCGCTCCCACCGTTATGCCGCTACCGCGTGTCGTGGCGCCGTTGAGAATTTTCTCGCCCGCATGCGGACCCACATAAGTTTCCAAAAGCGTGCGCGTCATGCGGTTTTTGAGGCGTATTTCACTGACCAGCGCCAAAGCCGGCAGCAGGTTTTTCAGGGCGGCGATTTCGCTGTCGGAAAAACCGCCCGGCTGGTCACTGGAGAATGTCGCGACGTGGCGCTTTCCGAAAGTGTGCTCGATCGGCCAGGCGCAATAATCCGTCAGCCCTTCGGCCCGCAGCTCGTCATAGATCGTATAACCGGGTTCATCGATGTCATCGCCATTCAGCCGGTGGCGGACTTCCGTTGCACCCTGGTGGATGTCGTTGATGGGGCTGTTGAGATATTCGGGCGTGCTTTCCGAGCCGTAACCATAGGTGGCGATTTCGGCGGAGGGCATGCCGGCTTTCCACAATATCCGCGCGCCAAGCCATTGCGGGTGGCGGATGCGGAAAGCAAGAACGCCCCTTGCGATGGAGATTCCGCTTGCCCGCAGCCTGTCGCAAAGCTCCACGAATATCTCGTCGATAAAACGCTCGTCCTTGGTGCCGGTCACGAGCCAGTCGAGAATTTCGGTCTTCTCTGCCGGCCACAATTCATCCAATGCTGAAGAAACCCGTTCTTCGGTGTTAAGACTGAGTGTCATGGCAGGATTCCGGAGATTGTTGCTGTTATCGAACGGGCAGGGCGCATGCCGAACTTCATCGAACATGGTCGCTCGTGAACCCCATGTGGTGCCGGATAACAAAAATGTTAAGAGAGGGCTTCGGAAAATCTTCCGGAAGATATTTGCGGCCTCGGGCCACGCGCGCCGCCCGGATGTTCTCTTGAACATCGTCCCCGGCGGCGCTGAGATTTTTCGTGATCGCTAAGGGCGATCAGATAACGGTTTCGACAGGAATATGCAGGGCAGCGGCAACGCGTCTGATACGCGATGGATCGCTGTCGGTGCCGTCTTCCAGTGCGTGGATTTCAGTGGTGGTGAGACCGCAGGTGATAGCAAGCTGTTCGACCGTATAGCCGGCGAGCGTGCGCGCGGTCAGGACCTTTTTGGCAAAAGGAGCATCGGTTTCGTGATCGGAATTAAGTTCTGAGACTGAAATTGTCATTATTGCATCTCCCTGATGATGGACACTTAAATGCGGGCGGCAAGGAAAAGTTGCCGGGGGCCGAATGCGACCGCGTTGCCGGAGAAGAAATCGTGCTGCAACGCAGCGAGGAACATAGACGCTTCGCCCACCTACGCAATAGTTAAATTTTGTTAAGATTCGTGATCGCCGCATTCCTGCAGCATTTTTCGTGGTGGAAACGGCCGGATGACAGGCAATTTTCCAGTTTCGGGCAGGCTGTATTTCAAAATGCCAAGCTTAAAGCATGCCCCAGGCGCGGAAACGGCCGCGACCCGTAACTTCCCGCAATTCCAGCTGACTGGCGAGCCCGATTGCGCCCTGCGGTGTGGTGCCGAGTTCCTTGACGATCATTGCCGCCGAAACCACCGGCCGGGAAACCACCAGCTCCACCAGTTCCGGCAAACGTGATGATGAGCGCCGGCCGGTGAGCTTGCGCATCATGCGATCCCGCGCGTGGGTCAGCCGGTCATGTTCTTTCAAACTGGTCTGGGCCGCCTCGTAAAAACTGTCCAGAAGGGCGAGCAGCCGCTGTGTCTGGTTTCTGGCGTGTCGGCGCTCGCGCGGAACGGCGCGAAGACCGGCGCTGAGCGCCGGCAAGTGATCGGGCGTCACGGCTCCCTCACGCAGAAAAGCGGCGGCCAGAAGCCGGCCGAGCCAGGGGCTGCGTTGTAACACCTCGATCATGTTCCACGCATCGAGCAGAATGGCGGTGCGAAGGATAGTTGGCAGTTCTGCCGTCCTTGCATGCAGTTCCAGCCATTCTTTCAGCCGTTGATCCTCGTCCCAGTCAGGCTCGTTGATGATCGGATGGCCTTCCTGCCGCTGGTTCACGGGCGCGGGCATGTTACCGGCGGTAATCGCCTCAAGCGTCGCGGAGCTTCGCGCCAGCAGCGCATCCAGTTCGGAGAAAGCCCCGTCCAGCAATGCTTCCCCATCCGTCCCGCTCTCTTCGCTGCGGGTGTGATCCCCGGTTTCCCGGGGAGGTGACACCTCGTCGGCTGCAAGTGTGGCTCTGCCCCGTAATCTGGAAAGGCCGGGCGCAGTGAAAGCCCAGCCGGCGGCATTGGAAAAGATCAGCCGCCTCGACCGCAAGATCCGGTGCGCCGCCGTCATCTCGTGGGTAGGCGCGCGCACGTCCATATGGGCGTCATGCAGGACCAGATCTTCCATATGGACGAGTTCGCCATCGACCCACATGGAGGAAATCGCATCGGTGAAATCCTGCCTTTCGATGAAGCCGTGTTTCATCGGCGAGCGGCTGATCCGCTCGTCCAGCCGCGCCAGCGCTTCGCCTGCGCGGGCCGCGGCGATGAGAAGTTTTTCGATCTGGATGTCCGATATATCATAAATCATTGATATTTTTTAGTTTGAGCGTGCACGGCTTACAAGACGGATTGCAATGGCCCGGTTCTGCTTTTCCCGGTATCATCGTCGCCGATCCTGCGGCGCGAACCGGTCTGGAGGGCCGGGCTTCACGAGGACGCGGGTCACTTCTGACGTTTCTACCGTATTATTGCGACGCAGCATAAACTTGCGCATTGCAGCATGACGGGTATATACCCCCGCCTAGAGCGACAAATTATCACACCTTCCGTTCGCCCTTCCATCTCCAGACGAAGATGAATTGGAGTTTACCCGTGAATATTATGGCAAATGGTCCCGCCACCGCACCGGATCAGAAAACCCGTTTGAAATCCATTATCGGCGGATCGGCGGGCAATCTTGTCGAATGGTACGACTGGTACGTCTATTCGGCCTTCACCCTTTATTTCGCGCCGGTGTTCTTCCCTTCCGGAAACCAGACCGCCGAACTGTTGAGCGCTGCCGCCGTTTTCGCCGTCGGATTTCTGATGCGGCCCATCGGGGCCTGGTTCATGGGCACCTATGCCGACCGCAAGGGCCGCAAGGCCGGCCTGACCTTGTCCGTTACGCTGATGTGTCTCGGCTCCCTGCTGATCGCCATTACACCCGGCCATGAGACGATCGGCATTGCCGCGCCTGCCATTCTGGTTTTCGCCCGCCTTCTGCAGGGCATCAGCGTCGGCGGCGAATATGGCGCCAGCGCTACCTATCTCAGTGAAATGGCCGGCAAGAGCCGTCGCGGCTTCTTCTCCAGCTTCCAGTATGTAACGCTGATCTCCGGCCAGCTTCTGGCGCTGGCGGTGCTTCTGGTGCTGCAGCGGATGCTGACGCCGACACAGCTTGGCGAGTGGGGCTGGCGCATTCCCTTCTTCATCGGCGGCATTCTGGCGATTGCGGTATTTTATATCCGTCGTGGCCTTGCCGAAACGCAATCTTTCGAAAATGCCAAGGCGGGCGACGCCGACAAGCCGAAATCCAGCGGATGGGCGCTTTTCAAGCACTATCCGCGGGAAGCGTTGATGGTCATGGCGCTGACATCAGGCGGCACGCTCGCCTTCTACGCCTACACCACCTATCTGCAGAAATTCCTCGTCAACACCTCCGGTTTCAGCAAGGAAAGTGCGACTGAAATTACTACGGCGGCGCTTTTCGTCTTCATGTTGTGCCAGCCGCTTGCCGGTGCGCTGTCCGACAAGGTCGGCCGCAAACCGCTGATGGTGGGGTTCGGCATTCTCGGCACGCTGTTTACCTACCTCATCTTCACCACGCTGGCGACGACGACCGATCCGATCATGGCTTTCGCCCTCGTTCTGGTCGGCCTGCTGATCGTTACCGGCTACACCTCCATCAATGCGGTGGTGAAGGCGGAAATGTTCCCCGCCCATATCCGCGCGCTCGGCGTGGCGCTGCCCTATGCGCTGGCGAATACCATTTTTGGTGGAACGGCGGAGTTCGTGGCTTTGAAGTTCAAGCAGATCGGCCATGAAAACTGGTTCTTCTGGTATGTAACGGTCATGATTGCGCTGTCGCTGGTGGTCTATGTGAAGATGCGCGATACGCGCGATCACAGCCACATCCACGAGGATTGAGCGGTACATCCAGACATAAAAGCCCCGTCCTTTTGGCGGGGCTTTTTGTTTTAAGTGCCTTCAGGCGGCTTCGACAGGCAGAACTACGCGCGCCTCGAAACCGTCTTGCCGGCCGGGTGCGGGTGAAGAAAGCAGCAATTCGCCGCCGGTCTGTTCCACCAGGCTTTTGACGATCGCAAGGCCAAGCCCGGTGCCATCCGCCTTGGTTGGACCTCGGGCAAAACGGGTCGTCAGTTTGGGCAGCAGCGCCCCGTCGATTGCCGGTCCGGAATTGATGATGCGGATCGTGCCGTCCTGTTCCGCCAAAATCTGCACCGGGCTTCCCGCCGGGCTGTGGATCAGGGCATTTTCGAGAAGGTTGCGCACGATGATGCCGAAGGCGTCCGCGCCTATCCTGCAGGGCAGTCCGTCCTCGCAGTGATTGGTGAAGCGGATGCGGGATTTGCCTATCGCCGTTCTCACCATGTCGTCGATGACGAGTTCGAGAACGGGGATGACATCATTTGCCGTATCGGTCACGCCGATCCTTGCTTCGGCCCGTGACATCTGCAGCAGCTTTTCGGCGAGATGGCCCAAATGTTGCAGGGATTTCTCGATATTCTCGACGCGCGGCGCAAGTTCCGGCGGAATATCGGCATGCAGTCGCTGCGCCTGCGCCAGTGCGCCGGCAATTGGCGTGCGCAATTCGTGGGCGCTGTTGGCGGTGAATTCCCGCTCCGCCTCGATTGCTGATCGCAGCCGTCCAAGCAGCAGATTGACCGAGCGGGCGATGGGATGCAGTTCGCCGGGAAAAGGCTGCGTTTCGAGCGGCGCAAGATTGCCGCCATCCTTTTTGCCGATCTCGTCGCGCAGGGTCTGTATCGGTTGCAGGGTCCTGCGCACCACCACGATCACTGCAAAGATGCTGGCGGGAATGAGGATGAGTACGGGCAAAAGCAGCGCACTCCCCGCTTCCTCGATCGCCTCGCGCCGGTTGGCGAAGGCATCGGCGACCTGCAGGAAATAATTGCCGTCCGGCGTTGCAACCGTGTAGATGCGCTGTGTCGCGGTTTCGGAAAAACCGGGATCGAGTGAGACTTCGAAAGGCTCCGTCGAACTATCATGCGAATGCAGCACGACCTGTCCTTCGCGGTCGCGCACCTGATAGGTCAGATATTCCGCACCTTCCGCCGAAGGGTTGAGCTTGCGCGAGGCGGGGGCCGTGTTGTTTTCCCTGAGATCGTCGGCCAGAAGCGGCAGCAGCCTTTCGGCCGTCTCCTGCACGCCGGCATCGAAAATCTCGGCAAATTCGTCCTGCATCACCATGACGCCGAGCCCGCAGGCGAGGAGCCAGGATATGGCGACGACGCTGGTCAGCGCCGTCACGAGCTTGCGGGTCATGCTGGTCGGTCTGGCCATCTCTGCCTACTTGTTATTTACTTGCTAGCCGTCTGGCTCACTTGATCGTGTAGCCGACGCCGCGCACGGTCTCCACGCGGTCATGGCCGATTTTCTTGCGCAGCCGGCTGATATAGACCTCGACCGTGTTGCTTTCTATTTCCGCGCCGAATTCGTAAAGCGTGTCGTGCAACTGGGCTTTGGAGACGACGGCGCCGGGATGTTCAACCAGCTTTTCAAGCACGGCCCATTCGCGGGCGCTGAGTGTCTGTGCCGTTCCATCGACCGTGATATTGCGCGCCACCTGGTTGATCTCGATGCCGGGCAGGCGAATGACGGGCGCCGAGCGGCCCTCGTAACGGCGCGAGACCGCCAGCATGCGCGCAGAAAGCTCATCGAGGTCGAAAGGCTTGACCAGATAGTCATCCGCGCCGGCGTTCAGCCCGGCAATCCGGTCGGAAACCTGATCATGTGCCGTTAGGATGATCACCGGTGTGGCGTCGTCGCGCTTGCGCAGCGCTTGCAGAAGGGTGATGCCTTCGCCATCCGGCAGGCGCATGTCGAGCAGGATCAGGCCATAGGCCATGGTCAGCGTTGCCGCCATGGCGTCGTCCAGCGTCTTGAACCAGTCAACAGCATGGCCGGCCGCTGCGACATGGTCTCGCAACGCTTCACCTAAAACATGATCGTCTTCAACAAGCAGAACCCGCAAGACAGCTCCCTTTATCGCGTCGTCCTGCGTATCGCTTTCACGGGATAAGCGTCAAGCACTGTTCGTTCAGCTGCTCTGGCGCTGGGTGCAGCCGCCGAAGACGTCCAGCGAGGGATCGTAGACGGAAGTGGAGACGTTCATCATGCCAAGGATGCTGTGGAAATAATTGTCGTGGGAGCGTCCACCCTCTGCAGCACTTTTCGCAAGGCAGGCCCGGTTAAGCCCCATGGACTTGGCGAAATCATCGTCGAACCAGACCAGAAACGGCACATGGGTCTGCTGGTCAGGGGCAAGCAGGTAGGGTGCGCCATGCAGGTAGACACCGTTCTCGCCAAGCGATTCGCCGTGGTCGGAGGCATAGATCATGCCGGTCGCCAGCCTGTCGGAGCGTGCTTTCAGCTTGTCGATCACGGTCGAGAGGAAGTGGTCGGTGTAGAGAAGCGTGTTGTCATAGGAATTGACGATCTCGGCATCGCTGCAATTGCCAAGCTCGGCTGTGCGGCAATCCGGTGTGAATTTGCGGAATTCGTCGGTGTAGCGCAGATAATAGGTCGGCCCGTGGCTACCCATCTGGTGCAGCACGATGACGCTATCCTTCGTGACGTTGTTGAGCCAGGCGTCGAGCTTGTCGAAAAAGATGTCGTCGCGGCATTCTCCGCCGGTGCAGAAGCGGCTGTCATTGGTGGAAGGCAGGTCGAAATAGGGGATACGGTCGGCGACATTCTTGCTGCCGGTGTTGTTGTCCAGCCATGTTGCGCTGACACCGGCGTGGACGAGGACGTCCATGACGTTTTCATTCGCGAGCGCCTTGCTATGGCTATATTGCGAACGCGGGAATTTCGAGAACATGCAGGGAATGGACATCGCCGTCGCGGTGCCGCAGCTGGTCGTGTTGGGGAAATAGATCACGTCGCGCTTGGCCAGTTCCGGATTGGTGTCGCGCCCATAGCCGTTCAGGGAAAAATTCGCGGCGCGAGCGGTCTCGCCCGCAACGATGACGGTGATGCGTGGCTTATGGACACCTCCAGCGGCGGGAAGAACCTTCGCATCCCTGCCGATTGGGCTGACCTGTATTTCGGCTTCCTGACCGGCCTGCGTGAAATAATGGACGGCGGACATCATCGGCGACAACGGGTTGACGCTTTTGACGATATCCTTGTGCTGCCGGATGGCGGTCGTGAATGTCTTTGAATTCGCAAAGCTGATGATGCCGACGATGCCGAGGCACACCAGGATGCTGATGGTGTTCCACAAAAGCTTATCGAGGATTGGCCGATGCCGGATGCGGATGGCGGCGATGACGATGGACGGCACCAGTCCGTAAATCGCCATGTGCCAGACAAAGCCGGGAGTAATCAGATTGCCCGCTTCCGCCTGCGTGGTTTCCATGGCGTTGCGGATCATGTCGCTGTCGATGACAACGCCGTAACGGTCCATGAACCAGGAGGCGGCAGCCGCTGCGAATATGACGAAGACCAGAAACGGCTTGATGAGATATTTGGCGGAAAAAATGGTGATGAGGGCGCCAAAAAGCGCCGCCATGGCGACATAAAGCGCAACGATGGCAACCGGATAAGCGGAAAGATAGGTGTGAACCTTCGACCAGAATGTCTGGTTCATGAAAAACAGCAGATAAGCCGCCGTCAGCAGGCTGAGCGGCACGCTGCCGATTTCCGGACGATACGATTCAACGCCTGTCGCTTTCGCGGTAAAAAGAGCCAATGCCAGGTCCACCAGATTTCAAATGTGCCGGCGGTGGCGGAAAACGAGCGAAACACCCCGTTCACGCCGCCGCATGGGCCGATGGATGGCGGATGCGTTATTTAGCTGACATCAACCTGAAAGCTCTGTCATGAAAGTGTCATATCAAGGCGTGGGTGCTTTCAGATCGATGGCTGGGCCTTGGCGTTGCGTCACCTAGCTCAGTCCGATTATCCCCGTTGCGGTGGTGCGGGTTGCAAATACGCGTGTTGCCCGGACCGGCAAAAGGCTGCCCGCGGAAAGGTTCTGGAAAGTGACGGTCGTTCCGGAAAGCAGGGTGAGGGAAAGCTGCCCGCCATTGCCGACATAAATGGCACGCGTGGGCGAAGGAAGTGGATTAGTATCGTCGGGCACGATGTCGAAACCGTGGGATGCCGGTGATTCCAGGCCGGCGGTGTAGTGTTCGTAAGTCTCAGCCATTGCTGTCTCCCGTAAATCAAAATCTGCCGTGATTATGCGGCGGATCTGGGTAGCGGGAATAAGCGGGCACGATTTATCTGCGGCGGGTTTTTCGTCTCGCATGCGGTTTTCCCGAATGACGGGTATTTTCCGTGCAATCTCCGGCGTTTGGCTTCACAGGCCTTGTCGCCATTCCCGTCGGGCAATCCGACGTGGCGGATTTTGCGTTCACATCAGGGAGTACGCCGCTGCCAGAGGTGAGTGCTTTCTGCCTTAGCTGCGTGTGTGGAGAATGAAGGCTCTCACTGCCGGAGAAGCTTCCGTTTTTCGATGGGCGATGGCGAGATCAGAGGTGGTGGAGCTTGCGGCAAGCGGCACATAACGTACGCCGGGCAACCTCAGGCAATCGAGTGAGCGTGGCACCAATGCCACGCCGAGACCAATGGCCACCATGCTGGCAATGGTGGTGTAGTCCCGGCCTTCCGGGCTGATCGTCGGCTGGAACCCGGCCTCGTTGCAGGCTTTTATCGTATTGTAATGAAAGCCGACATCCGGCGGCTGTCGCGGGGTGATGAAGGTTTCCCCTGTAAGGTTCTTCAGATCGACCTGCAGCGCAAAGGCCAGGGGATGATTTTCCGGCAGCGCCGCCATCAGCGGTTCGCGCAGAACCACCTGGGTGGCGACCCCTTCCGGAATGGGCGCCGGTGGGCGGATGAAGGCGAAATCCAGATTGCCGTCGGCGATCTTGGCCAGTTGCAGCCGCATCTCCATTTCGATGAGTTGCAGTTCCACATCGGGATGGGAAGCGCGGAAACTGGCGATGAACTTTATCAGCAGGCCGGAATAGGCGGCGGACGCTACATAACCGATGGAGATGCGGCCGGTCTCACCGCGATCCACACGTTTGAGGGCCGCAAGCGTTGCCTCGGCGTTGGCAAGGATTTTCCGGGCATCCTCATAGAGCAGCTGGCCGGGCGTGGTCAGCTTTACCGACCGGCGTGTCCGGTCGAGCAGCGGCATGCCGACAATATCCTCAAGCGCCATGATCTGCTGGCTCAAACCCGGCTGGGCAATGCCGAGGCGGGCGGCGGCGCGCTCGAAATTGCGCTCATCCACCAGCGTGGTGAAATAGCGCAGGTGGCGCAGCTCGAATGTGTCCGCCCGGCTTGCCGGCTTCCTGCCCATCATTGCGGCCTTTCGCAGTAGATTTGAATAATTCCAAGCTATTATCGATCGGGTTTTTCATAATCAATAGTTCTGAAAAAAACCGGCCGGGCTTATTGGATCACAATCTACACCTTGCGTAATAAGATGACTTAAATTCTCCAGAAAAATATCCGTTAATGACGGTGCGGGTTATAAAGGGTCTTGGCGTGCAGGGAAAAACCAAACACATTTCCATTCTGGCCGGCGGCTGCGCCGCCATTGCCTATGTGGCGTTTTTATCCTCAGGCGCTGCCCTTGCTCAAGAAGCCGGGACGACGGTGCTCCAGACCATCACCCTGGAAGGCGCGAAAAAACAGGACCCCAAGGCTCCCGTGAAGGGTTATGTGGCGAAAACCAGCGCCAGTGCCACCAAGACCGGCCGATCCCTGATCGAGACGCCGCAATCGGTCTCCGTCATCACCCGGGATCAGATGGATGCGCAGAATGTCCGCAATCTCAGCGAGGCGCTGAATTATGTGCCTGGTGTCGTCGCGCAGCCGTCAGGCTCCGATCCGCGTTTTGATGCGCCGCGAATTCGCGGCTTCGCCGGAAACCAGCTGCAGTTCCTCAATGGTCTCCGGCTGATGCGCACGGCCGGCGCACCCTCCTATGAGGTCTATGGTTTGGAGCGGGTGGAGGTCATTCGCGGGCCGGCCTCGGTGCTTTATGGTCAGGGTAATCCCGGTGGACTCATCAATCTCGTCAGCAAGCGGCCGACCTTCGAGCGTTTCGGTGAAGTGGGCGCGCAGATCGGCAGCTTCGATTATTACCAATCGATGTTCGATATTGGTGGTCCGGTGGCGGATAGCGACAGCTTCGCCTATCGGCTGACCGGTCTTGCCCGCAATGCCCATGCCCAGACCGACAATCTGCAGAACGATCGTTATTTCATTGCGCCGGCTCTCACATGGCAGCCGGACGAGGATACGAAGCTGACGGTTCTTGCGTCCTATCAGCACGATAATCCAAGTTCACCTTCCGGCCTGCCGCCGGCGCTGACGTATTCGCGGCCTGGCAACATGCTGGACCGCAGTTTTTATGTCGGCGATCCGTCCTTTGATACGTCGAACCGTAAATTCACCAATATCGGCTATGAATTCGAGCATCGTTTCGACGATACTTTCACCTTCCGGCAAAATGCACGTTATTCCAATTTCGACTGGTCCTACCGGGCGCTCGGCATGTCTTCAACCAGCGGCGGCATGATCGGCAATCTCATCCGCCGGAACGCGACATTGCAGGACGAGCTGCTGAATACCTTCAATATCGACAACAGCCTGCAGGCGGATTTTTCAACCGGGCCGGTGGATCACACCCTGCTTGTCGGGCTGGATTATCGTTATTTCGATAACAACGTCAAAACCGAATTCTGGGCCGCGACGCCGCTCAATCCCGTCAACCCGGTCTATGGCGGGCCGATCAGCCTGACCTCGCGCACGCTTTATGCCGATGTGAAGACGGATATCTCGCAGATCGGCCTTTATGCACAGGACGAGATGGCGATTGAGAACTGGCGCATCACTGCTGGCCTTCGGCAGGACTGGGCGAGTACCGGTGGCACGACCTTCAACGGCACGACCTATCGTGCACTCGACAAGGACGACCACAAGCTCACCGGTCGCGTCGGCGTCAGCTATCTCTTCGATGGTGGCATCGCACCCTATGTCAGCTATGCCACGTCCTTCGAACCGGTGCCGCAGCCGGCTGTCGGTGATGCGCCGAAGCCGACCACCGGCGAGCAATGGGAAGCCGGTATCAAATACCAGCCCGAAGGTTTCGACGGTTTTTTCTCCGCGGCGATCTATGATCTGAAGCAGAAGAATGTGACGACGACGGTGGGCGGCGTGACGCAGCAGATGGACGAGGCGCACGTGAAAGGCCTCGAACTTGAAGGCGTTGCAAGCATTGCCGACGGGCTCGATCTGCGTGCGGCCTATACCTACATGGACAGCGAAGTGGCGGGCCGCGTCAACAACGGCAGGGAACTGGACAATGCACCACAGCATGCCGCGAGCCTGTGGCTCGACTATACATTCGCGGAGGATACGGCGCTTGAAGGCTTCGGTATCGGCGGCGGCGTCCGTTATGTCGGAAAGCGTTATGGCGATGCGGCCAATACCTTCGAGATGAAGGGTCTCGCTTTGCTCGATCTCGGTGTGCATTACGAGAAGAACGGCTATCGCGCTTCGCTCCTCGTGCAAAACTTGACTGATAAAGAATATATTTCTAGTTGCTCCACTTTCGGATGCTATTACGGTGACGGAAGAACGGTTATGGGCAAGCTGACCTATCGTTGGTGAAGCCATATCAAGTGAAGCAGCAGGGGCATGACGCGCAAGGATCTATGGATGTCCCCCCTTTGGGGGCGGCGGGAATTTTTAGGCCTGCTCGCCGCTTCGGCTCTTGCAGGCAAGGCGCGGGCGGCGGTGACGCCCCGCATCGCCGCAATCGACTGGGCCATGCTCGAAACCTCCGTGGCGCTCGGCGTCATGCCGGTGGCGGCAACCGAACTCATCCAGTTCAGGGTTGGTGCGGTCGAGCCGGAAATCCCTGAGAGCGTCGTTGATCTTGGTCTGCGCGGCGCACCGAATTTCGAGCTACTGCAATTGACGCGGCCGGATCTCATTCTGATCTCGCCTTTCTACACGCGCTACACCGGCAGGCTGGAAGCGATTGCGCCGGTCTTCTCGCTGCCTTTTTACGTGAAGGGCGAGCCGCCTTTCGGAAAGGCGCTTGCGGCAGTGTCGGCTCTTGGCGAGAAGCTCGGCCGGGCTGATGAGGCGCGCAGGGTTTTGAGCGAAACGGACGCGGCGCTGCAAGCCATGCGCACCCGCCTTGCCGGTTTTTCCGCGCGGCCGACCTATGTGATCAATATTGGTGACGCCCGGCATTTTCGTGCGTTTGGTGCGGACAGCATGTTCGGGGATGTGCTTGGTCGGCTGGGGCTCGCCAATGCCTGGGTGGATCGTTCGCAATTCACTTTCGCAGCGCCGGTGCCGCTGGAAAATCTCGCCGCGTCGCTGGAGGCGCGTATCGTCATCGTCTCCGATATTCCGGTGGAAGCCCGCGAGAGCCTGCGCAACAGCGCCATCTGGCGGGCCCTTCCGGCCGTGCGGGAAAACCGCGTGGTCATGCTTGGCAATATCGGTCCCTATGGCGGCATCACCGCCGGCATGCGTTTTGCGCGGCTTCTGACCGAGGCTTTGACGACGCAGGGAGAAGCCCTGTGACGGCGCGGCCTCTCCAGCTTTTCTGCGGGCTTCTGTTCGTGCTGGCCTGCGGGCTTTCGCTGCATGCCGGCCTGCAACGGCTAACTTTCAGCGCATGGCCCGGCCTGCCATTCGATGCCGCCAAGCTGTCGATGGATCAGGTGATTTTCGCCTTCAGCCTGATGCCGCGTGCAGCTGTCGCCATTCTGGCGGGTGCGATGCTCGGCCTGTCCGGTGCGCTTCTCCAGCAATTGCTGCGCAATCCGATTGCCGACCCTTCGACGCTCGGCATTTCCGCCGGTGCGCAGCTGGCTATCGTCATCGCCACCCTGTTCTTTCCCTCGGTGCTGGATGGCAACCGCGCCTTTGTGGCACTCACGGGCGCTGCCGCTGCCGCCGGCATTGTCTTCCTTCTCGGCTGGCGGCGGTCCTTCGAGCCGGTGACCATGGTGGTATCTGGGCTGCTGGTTGGCATCACTGCCGCCTCCGTTTCGGCGGCGCTGACGCTGGCGCAGGGCGAATATCTGATGTCGCTTGTCGTCTGGAACGGCGGCTCGCTCAGCCAGCAGGACTGGTCGAATGCCTTCTCTCTCGGCTTCCAGCTCCTCGCCGGCCTTGTGCTGACCGGTTTGCTGATAAGGCCATTGACGGTTCTCGGTCTTGGCGATGCCGGTGCGCGATCGCTCGGCGTATCGCTGTTTTCGATCAGGCTGGCGGTCGCGGCCGTTGCAGTTGCGCTTGCCGCCTTCGTTGCTGCCGCGGTCGGCCTCGTCAGTTTCATCGGCCTTGCCGCACCGGCGCTCACCCGGGCACTCGGCGTGCGGCGGTCATCCGCAGTGCTCATGGTTTCGCCACTGCTGGGCGGGCTGCTACTCTGGTTCTGCGATGGTCTCATTCAGCTTCTGGCGAGCACAACCGCCGAAGTTTTCCCCACGGGCGCGGTGACGGCGCTGATCGGCGGACCGCTGCTTCTGTGGCTGTTGCCGAAAATCCGACCGACCGATGTCCACCGCAGCGAAGGCGGCGATGTTGCGGCAAGACGCCGGCTTGCCGCACTGCTGCCGGTGCTCGTCATCATGGCTGTGCTGATCTTTGCAGCGCTGGCCATTGGCAAAGGCCCGGATGGCTGGACGGTGCTGGGTGCCGGTGACCTGCAAAGCCTTCTGCCGTTCCGCTGGCCGCGGCTGGTGGCGGCCATCGCTGCCGGCGGTCTGCTGGCCATGGCGGGTGCGCTTCTCCAAAGGCTGACCGGCAATCCCATGGCAAGCCCGGAGGTAATCGGCGTCAGCGGCGGCGCAGGCCTCGGTTTTGCCGCCGCCATCACGATTTTTCCGGCGGCAGGCCTCTTTGAATTGTTCGCGGGTGCCGGCATCGGCTCGGCGGCGGTCATGACCCTCGTGCTGTTCTTTGCGGTGCGCCGATATCTGGCGCCGGAAAAAATACTGCTTGCGGGTATTGCCGTCAGTTCGCTTTGCTCGGCGGTGCTTTCGGCCCTGCTTGCCATTGGCGACCAGCGCGCGTGGCAGATTCTTGCCTGGCTCAGCGGTTCGGGTTCCACGGCCACGCCCGCTTCGGCGATATTTCTTGCCGTGCTTTCCGTCGTTCTGCTTTCGGGTGCATTGTCGGTGACGCGCTGGCTGACAATCCTGCCGCTCGGCCGGGATGTGCCGCTTTCCCTCGGGCTGCCGCTCAGTCTCGCACGCATTGCCGTCATTGCGGTGGCCGGCATCGCCACCGGTGCGGCCTCGCTGCTTGTCGGTCCCTTGAGTTTCGTCGGGCTGATGGCGCCGCATATCGCGCTTCGCGCTGGCTTCACCACGCCGCGCGACCATCTGCTCGCTTCATTCCTTTTCGGAGCGGTACTGATGGCGCTTTCCGATCTCGGGGCGCGAACGGTCACCTTCCCCTATGAGCTGCCGCTTGGGCTTTTTGCGGCACTGGCCGGTGCGCCTTACCTGATCTGGCTTTCAGGCAGGCGCCAATGATGTGTCTGGGCATTTACGGAGATAAGAACCATGGGTGAGGCAGCGCTTGCCGCCGGCTACGACGATACCCCGCTTTTTTCATTGGATGGGGTGACGATGGAGGTGCCCGGCCGAACATTGCTGCAGCCGCTGACGGCAAGTTTCGCGACCGGCAAGACAATCGGCCTGATCGGCCATAATGGTTCGGGAAAATCGACTTTGCTCAAGATTCTGGCGCGGATCCAGGAGCCAACCGCGGGGAAAGTGTCGTTTGAGGGAAAGGCGCTGGGTGACTGGGGCAATCGGGAGTTTGCGCGAAAACTCGCCTATCTGCCGCAATATACGCCGGCCGCCTCCGGCATGCTCGCCAAGGAGCTGGTGGCGCTCGGTCGTTATCCCTGGCATGGCGCGCTTGGCCAGTTTACCAGGGCGGATCAGGAGAAGGTGGATGAGGCCATCGAGCTGACCGACACCGTGGCCTTCCGCGACCGGCTTGTGGACACGCTTTCCGGTGGCGAGCGCCAGCGCGTATGGCTTGCCATGCTGGTGGCCCAGAATGCCGAAAGCCTGCTGCTGGACGAACCGATATCGGCGCTTGATCTCGCACATCAGATCGAAGTGTTGTCGCTGGTACAGAGACTGTCGCGCGAAAAGGGTCTCGGCGTCATCGTGGTGCTGCACGATGTCAACATGGCGGCACGCTTTTGTGACGAGATCGTCGCCCTGCATTCCGGCAATCTGATTGAAAGAGGAACCCCGCAGGAGATCATGACGCCAGAGGCGCTGAAGCGGATTTATGAGGTGCGCATGGACGTCATGACGCATGCCGCCACCGGCTTGCCGGTCGCGCTGCCGCTTTGAGTTTGTTGCAGCAAAACAACGCCTGAAAGCGCTTGTTGTTGACAGTCATTTTCAACGCATTTTCCGCCCTAACAATGTCTTAATGGCATCCTACCGCCATTAGACATTGTTAACCGCTTTCCTTTCCTTGCATCCAATTAAGTTGTTTTGGATCGATTTCAGGGAACAAACGTTAACAGTGCGGAATTCAATATCCGGAGAGGGCAAGAAGGGCTGCTGCGGGTAGGACTAAAACAGGAGAAAATAAGATGAAAAAGGCTGTTGCCGTAACTTTTGCCGCATTGACGATGGGCCTCGGTGGGGCTGCATCCGCACTGGCTGCCGACCTTGCGAGATATGAGCCCGCTCCGCAGGAGCAGGACGACCGCAACGGCGTCAAGATCGGTTATCTGAGCTGCGATATCGGTGGTGGTGTTGGTTATGTTCTCGGTTCCGCCAAGGAACTGGACTGCACCTTCCAGTCCACGATGGGCGCACGCCGCACCGACCATTATACCGGCGCCATCCGCAAGATGGGCGTTGACCTCGGCTTCACCACACAGGGCCGTCTGGTCTGGGCCGTTTTCGCCCCGACCGCCGGTTACCACCGTGGTTCGCTCGGCGGCCTTTATCAGGGCGCAACGGCTGAAGTGACCGTTGGTCTTGGCGTTGGTACGAACATCCTCGTTGGCGGCACCTCCGGCTCCATCCAGCTGCAGACGGTCAGCGTGACGGGCCAGGTTGGTCTCAACCTTGCTGCCACCGGCACCTCGGTTACGCTGACGGCCATGAACTGACTGGCAAATCGCCCGGTGCTTTGACCGGGCATTCTGTCGCATGTCAAAACGCGCCCTCTTCGTTGTCAGACGGAGAGGGCGTTGTATTATCTGGGTCATGATTTCCGTATTCAGATATATTGCGGCAGCGACCGTGTTTTCCCTCCTCGCGGCGAGCGCCTTTGCCGAAGGCGATGCGGCGCATGGGGAAAAGGTTTTCAGCCGCTGTTCCACCTGCCACAGTGCCGATACGCCGCGCACCCGCATGGGTCCGCATCTGATGGGTGTGGTCGGCAGGCCGATGGCTTCGGTGGCCGATTACGGCCATTATTCGCAGGCGTTGAAGGATGCCGGCGCGGCTGGCCGGGTCTGGACGGAAGACGAACTGCAGAAGTTCATTGCCAGCCCGAAGAAGGCGATCCCGGGAAATGCGATGCGCTTTTTCGGGCTGTGGAGCGAAACCGATATAACGGACCTGATCGCCTATCTGAAAACGCATCCCCTGCCGCAATAATCGTCAGAGCGGTGCTTCCGCGATTATCTCTTCCGCCTCTTCGAAGGTCATCGCCATGACCTTCGCGCCGATCTCGAAGCCGAAGCCATTGCGGGCGAAGGCGGAAAACTCCTTGCCTTTTCGTTTCTCGTCGAGTTCGACACGGCGAAACGGCCCGAAGGCGCGCTTGCGCGCGAAGATGATGGCGGCGACCAGATCGTTGGTCTCCTGCAACGCGGCTGTTGCCGTTTCCCGGGCGATGCCCTTGATCTGAAGTTTCTGCGCCAGCCCACGTTTCGATTTGCCGCTGCGCTGGCCGCTTCGCACGGCAATTTCCGCATAGGCCGTATCATCAAGCGCCTTGATGCCGTAGGCAAAGGTCACGGCAAAGTCGCCGAGCGCCTTTACCTGCGCCGGGCTGATCTCTTCGAATTTTTCCCGTGCCTTGCGCATGATGGCATCGCGCAGCTGCCTTTCCGTCATCATCCGCTGTTCCAGCCGGTAGAGGGCGGAATTGCGCGCCCAGGACAGCATTCGGCTGGTGGGTTCAACGGCCTGCGCTTCGCCGTCGAACTCCATGTCATCAGTCAGGAAGGGGCTGGAATCGTCACTCATGCCGCATTTATAACGCGACAAAGCCGTCTTGCCAGTTCCTTCGCGGTCTGAATTCTACGCTTTCAGCGTCTCAGGGTGTCTGCGCTCCGGTTGCGGCCACATACACCGAATAGAGTGATTTCGTCGCGGTGATGAACAGCCGGTTCTTTTTCGGGCCGCCAAAGGTGAGGTTTGCAACCGTCTGCGGCACCTTGATCTTGCCGATAAGCGCGCCATCGGGCGCAAAGCAGTGAACGCCATCACCGGCGCTGGTCCAGAGATTGCCGGCCGTATCCAGACGGAATCCGTCCGGCAGGCCATTGTCGAGATTGCAGAATTCCCGGCCATTGGTGAGCTTTACGCCGTCCACCACGTCGAAGACGCGAATATGGCGGGGGCGGGAGACATCGTGGCTGTAGGAGCTGTCGGCGATATAGAGTTTCGTTTCATCCGGCGAGAAGGCAAGGCCGTTCGGCTGCATGAAGTCATCGATGGCGATGTCGATCTTTCCGGTTGCGGGATCGAGCCGGTAGACATTGCGCGTCTTCTGCTCCGGCTCGGCCTTGTAGCCCTCGTAGTCTGAGAGAATGCCGTAGGTGGGATCGGTGAACCAGATGCTGCCATCGGACTTGACCACCACGTCATTGGGCGAATTGAGCCGCTTGCCGCCATAGCTGTCGGCGAGAACCGTAATCGACCCGTCGACTTCGGTGCGGGTAACGCGGCGGCCGCCATGTTCGCAGGAAACCAGTCGTCCCTCCCGGTCCCGTGTGTTGCCGTTGGTGAAGTTGGAGGGGTGGCGGAACACCGAGATGCCGCCATCCGGCACCCAGCGCAGCATGCGCTGATTGGGAATGTCGCTGAATAGCAGGCAGTTCAGATCGGCGAACCACACAGGGCCTTCGGCCCAGCGGCAGCCGGAATAAAGCTCTTCCAGCTCGGCATTGCCGACGATCAGATGGCGGAAGCGGTCGTCGTGGATTTCGTAAGGGGAGGTGTTGTCTGTGGTCATGAGCGTGGTCCGCTTGTGGGCTTGTTGTTTGGGGTCAGCGCGTGGCCTTGGGGCCGCTTGCCAGAAGAATGACTGAAATGATGATGAGGCCGGTGAGGATGAGGCGGATGCCGGCGCCGAAACCATAGGTATTCAGCATCGAAACCACCAGAAACATGAAGAGCGAGGCGCCCCAGATGCCAGGCACGTTGGAATCGCCGCCCGCCACCGCCGTGCCGCCGATGACGACGACGGCGATGGACATCAGCAGATATTCCGAGCCCATGTTGAGCGCAGCACCGCCGGAAAAACTGGCGAGAAGATAACCGGCAATCGCCGCCAGCACCGCGCAGAGCACATAGGTGACGAAACGGGTGCCATCCACCGGAATGCCGGTCATGCGGGCGGCAAAGGTGCTCTGGCCGATCGCGGAAATCCAGCGTCCATAGAAAGTGCGATCTAGCAGCAGCCAGGCGACGACCGAAAGCAGCAATGCGACAAGTGCGACGTTCGGAATGCCGAAAGAGCTGGAGATGGCGAAAGTGGCCAAAGTTTCCGGCGGCTTGATACGCAGGCCGCGGTTCGACCAGATGGCGATGGATTGCACGATGAAGCTCATCGACAGCGTCGCGATGATCGGCGGGATGCGTAAGAGCTTGATCAGCGCATAATTGCCGATGCCGATAGCGATGCCGATCAGGATGGCGATCAGCAGTCCGGGCAGGATGAGACCATCGGACACATCCATGAATTTCAGCGCCAGCGTGCCTGACAGCGTCATTGTCGCGGGAACGCAGAGGTCGATATTGCCCGGCCCGAGCGTGATGACGAACATCTGGCCGATGCCGACGATGACGGAAAAGGCCGCGAAGGTGAGTGCTGCATGCGACAGACCGAAGGAGCTTGCTCCGCCGGTGAAGAGCACTGTGATGATCCACACCGCAGCCGTTGCGGCGAAAGACCAGATCCATGGTTTTTTTGTGAGGGATGACAGCCCGTTCATTGATTTTTCTCCCGCTTTTCAAGACGGTTAAGCAGGATGCGCAAGGCAAGCACGATGATGAGGATCGCGCCCTGCGCGCCGATCTGCCAGTCCGGCGAAATGCGCATGAAGGACAGGAAAGAGCCGGCAAGCGTCAGCGTCAGCGCGCCGATGACAGCGCCGATGGGCGATACCCTTCCGCCGACAAATTCGCCGCCGCCGAGGATCACGCCGGCAATCGACAGCAGCGTGTAACGCAGGGCGATATTGGCATCGGCCGCGGTCGTAAGTCCGACAAGGGCGATGCCCGACAGCACCGCGAAGAAACCGGCCAGCGCAAAGGTGGCGGCGCGGATGCCGACCACCGACCAGCCGGAACGCTCGACGGAGCGGAAATTGCCGCCGACGCCGCGCATCAAAACGCCGAAGGAGGAGCGCATGACGATGTAATGCGCGACGACCGCGATCAGGATGCTGGCGACGATGGCGATCGGCACCAGCGGTGGTTTGGCTGTCATCAGTGCCCGAATGAAGGCGGGAGCCTGACCACCCGGCGAGGGCAGAATGAGCACGGCCAGACCGCCCCAGACGAAGCTCATGCCGAGCGTGACGACGATGGAGGGCAGGGCACGGATATGGATGATGGCCCCGAGTGCGGCATAAACCGCAATCGCGCCGGCAAAGATCGCGATCCCCAGTAGTGGCGTCGTCTGCAGGAAGGTGGCGGTGACGCAGGCGCAGAAACTGACGAAGGTGCCCATCGACAGGTCAAGATCGTTGACCGACATGATCAGCATCTGCGCAATGGTGGCAAGCGCGATCGGCACCGCCAGATTGAACAGCAGGTTCATGCCGGTATAGCTCATGGCGCGCGGCTGCATGTAAAAGACGGCAGCAAGCAGGAAGGCGAGCGAGGCGGCGGGAATGATGAGGCGGAGTGCGTTTGCCGAGAGTTTCATGCGTGGTCCTCGCCGGCAAAGGAGGCGGCCAGCACATTCTGCTCGGTAATGTCATCGCCGATAAGTTCCGCCTGAATGGCGCCGTCGCGGAAGACATAGACCCGGTCGCAAAGGCGGATTTCATCCATCTCGGTGGAATACCAGATGAAGGTGCGGCCGTGGGAAGCTTCGGTTCTCAAGATGTCATAGACCTCCTGTTTGGTGCCGATATCGACGCCGCGCATCGGGTCGTCCATCAAAACCGTGCTGGCGGTGGTGGCGAGCGCGCGGGCGAAAAGCACCTTCTGCTGGTTGCCGCCGGAGAGCGAGAGGATCTTGTTGCCCATATCGGGCGTGCGGATTTCGATACGCTGTTTCCACTGCGCGCCGACCGCCTTTTCCTTGTTCCTGTCCACCATGCCTGCCGATGAAATATCCCTGAGCGAGGCGATGGAAAGGTTCTTCAGGATGCTCCAGAGCGGGAAGGTGCCGTTCAGACTGCGATCGCCCGCCACAAAGGCGATATCGGTCTTTCGCGACGGCAGCCAGCTGTTGTTCTGCGCGAGATAAAGATCGAGCAATGCTTCGGTCTGGCCGTGGCCGCCGAGGCCGGCAAGGCCGATGATCTCGCCGCGAAAGGCCTCAAAGGCGAGGCCTTCGCCCCGGCGTGCCGGCATGGAAAGCACTTTTTCGCCTGCCTTGCGGCTTTCTCCCCGCCGCCTGTCCTGTTCCTTGACGACGCTGCCCATGGCTTCGACCAGAGAGCGGGTGGTGAATTCCGCCGCCTTCCGGTCGGCCACCACCCGGCCGTCCTTCATCACGACGATGCGGGTGGCGGTGGAGAGAATTTCCCCGAGAATATGCGAGATCAGCAGGACGGAGCCACCCTCGCGCACGAAACGGCGAACATAATCCATCAATTGTTCGGCAAGGCCGGCATCGAGCGAAGACGTCGGCTCATCGAGGATCACCAGTCTTGGCGCCTCCGGGGTCCGGCAGAAATTGATGGCGATTTCCACCATCTGCCGTTCGGCGATGGACAATTCGGCAATCGTCAGCTCGCAATCGATGCCGTGGCCGGGGAAAATTTCATCCAGTGTCTGCCGGATCGTCGTCAGCGCCCGGCCGCGCCAGTTTCGGCCGCCGATTGCGGCATGCATGATGCGGACATTTTCGCTGATCGTGAGGTTCGGGCAGAGCGACAGTTCCTGAAACACGCAGCGCACGCCACTGGCGCGGGCGGCGGCGATGCCATGCCGGCCTTGCTCGCCGCGATAGGAAACGGAACCTTCATGTGGCGTCAGCCCGCCATTGATGACGTTGACGATGGTGGATTTTCCCGCGCCATTATGGCCGACGAGCCCGAGGCATTCCCCGGCACGGATGATGAGATCGGCTCCATCCAGCGCGCGCACGGCGCCGAACACGACCTTGACGCCGCGTGCGGCCACGACCTCTTCCGCCTCGATGATGTCATTCATGAGCAATTACGCCAGTGATGTGAAAATCGGATAATATCGGTAGTTGCCGCGACACCCGTTTCGGAGCGCCGCAGCTATCTCTGTTGTGAACCGGCCCGCTTATTTGGCGGCGATGGCCTTCTGTGCGTCCGCCTGCGAATATTCGACATTCGCCACGCCGCCCTTCTGGGTAGTCTTGAGGTTTTCCTCAAGATTGGCCTGGTCGATGCGCAGGAATGGAACGGTCAGATCCTTCTTCACATCCTTGCCGTCGAGGATTTGCTGCGCCACCCAGAAAGCCAGCGTCGAAACGCCGGGGGCGATGGAGACGGACATGGTCTCGTAACCGCTGGCATCCTTCTGCTGTTTCCACCATTGCAGCTCGTCTTCGCGGTTGCCCATCACGATGGTCGGCGTCGGGCGCTTGGCGGCGGCGAAAGCCTGTGCGGCACCGTAGCCGTCACCACCCTGCGTCACCACGGCGGCAACTTCGGGAAGGCTTGGCAGGATACCGGCAACGGCGCGCTGCGCGACATCCTGTGCCCAGTCGCCATTCACCGAACCGACGATCTTGAACTGCGGGTTCTTGGCGACACCGGCGGCGATGCCGGCGTGGATTTCGTCATCCACCGAAACGCCGGCAAGGCCGCGAATTTCGAGCAGATTGCCACCCTTCGGCAGGGCCTTGGCCAGATAGTCGATCTGGCTTTCGCCCATCGCCTTGAAATCCACCGCGATACGCCATGCGCAGGGCTCGGTGACGATGCCGTCGAAAGATACGACGATAATGCCGGCATCACAGGCTTCCTTCACCGCGCCGTTGAGGGCAGTCGGCGAAGCGGCGTTAATGACGATGGCGTCATAACCCTGCAAGATGAGGTTCTGGATTTGCGCCGCCTGTTCGGTCGCCTGGTTTTCGGCGGTCGTGAAGGCGTCGGCGGCCGCGACCTGCTTGTCGGCGACAGCCTGTTTGGTGATCTTGTCCCAGCTGGTCAGCATCGCCTGACGCCAGGAATTGCCTGCGTAATTGTTCGAAAGCGCGATTTTTTTGGCCGACGTATCGGCATGAGCGGTGATCGGCAAGGCTGCGCACGCGACAGCGGCCGACGCCAGAAGCATCTTCCTGAAAGCCATTGATTTTCCTCCCTGGTGGCTTGCCCTTTCGGGGCCGGAACCCTCACCCGCCGCAAATCTCCTCGGCAGCAGACGAAATCCCGTTGCACTGGAGCTCCGTTCCCCAGTACAAGCGAGAATGACCAAGAAGATTTGGCTTGTATAGGCGGATCACGGCAATCTTCCTGCGGGTTTCCGCAGAAAGCATGCGGGAACCCGCAGGACGAAACGGCCTTGCCCGGCGCAGAATGGATGATGCGGCGTTGTGACGGGTCATCTCAGCCGCAATGGTCGAAGGCAGACGCTTGGGAGGGCGTCCGCACATGCTGGATACGCCGAAAAGCGCGCTCTTTCATCACTATATGGGCATTTCGCGGCTGCTTGCCGGGCAGCTGGAATTCAATGCCATCATTCAGGCGGTTGCGACAGAGATCAGCCATATCATCCCGCATGACCATATGGATGTCTGCATCAAGCAGCTGGATGACAAATACCATATTGCCTATGAGAGCGGTCTGGTCAGCGCTTGGAGCCGGCAGCCGCCTGCGCTGTTGACCGGCAGTCCGATCCGGTCCCTGCTGTCAGGTGCGGTCGAATATCTTTTGAGCGGCGATGCCTGCGCCGATCCGCGCTTTCATTTCGAAGGCTCGTTTTCAAGCCCGATCATCGAACTTGGCCTGCATAGCCGCCTGCATGTGCCGATGAAGGTGCATGGCGATATCATCGGCGCGCTCAGCTGTTCCTCACATCAGTCGGATGCCTATACGGTGGAGGATGTCGCCAATGCCCGCGCGGTTGCGGATTTGCTGGCGCCCTATTTCTACGCCATCCGCGCCGCCGAGCAGGCGAAAAGGTCTGCCATCGAGGAGGCGCGCGCCAATGCCCGCGAAGAGGGCCTGCGGCTGGGCGCCCTGCAATTGACCGAGGCGCTGGAGGCCGAGCGGCAGCGCATTGGCATGGATTTGCACGACCAGACGCTGGCGGATCTCACACGGCTGGCGCGGCGTATCGAACGCATGAGCCATGCCGCCGACGTTTCGGGCGAGATGCTGGAGCCGGTGGTGCGTAGCCTGCAGCACTGCATGCAGGACCTGCGCGAGATCATCGAGGAGGCGAAACCCTCCATTCTACAATTGTTCGGCGTCGTGCAGGCCATCGAGACCTATGTCGACCGCTCCGTTCGTGACAGCGGATATGTGATTGAATGGTCGGTAACCGATAAGACCGACGGGCTGGTGGAAACGCTCGACAAGACGGTGGCCATCTCGTTGTTCCGCATCGTGCAGGAGGCGGTCAATAACGCCATTCGCCATGCCCAGCCGGAAACCATTGCCGTGACGCTTTCCTCCGTCGATGGCGGGTTGCGGGTGACTGTCAGTGATGACGGCAGCGGCGGCGGTGGTGGTGGGGCCTCCGGCGGTCTCGGCATCGGCAACATGAAGACGCGGGCGCGGCTGATTTCAGCGCGGTTCGATATCGGCGGCAACGGCGCGGGAGCTGGAACCCGCATTACCGTGACGCTGCCGGAAAGCGCTTTCGACCGGCGGGAGGATGTGTGACATGGATGTGCTGATCGTTGAAGACGATGCGCTGCACCGCGCCTATCTGAATGAGGCCGTGCGTGCCGCCCTGCCGGAATGCGACAAGGTACTGGAAGCAGCCAACGGCAGAACCGGCGAAAAGCTGGCGCGGGAGAACCGGGCCGCCCATATCGTCATGGATTTGCAGATGAACGAGCGCAACGGCATCGAGGCGGCGCGCACCATCTGGAAGGAGAGGCCGGATACCCGCATCCTGTTCTGGTCCAACTATTCTGATGAGGCCTATGTGCGCGGGGTTTCCCGCATCGTGCCGGAAGGTGCGGCCTATGGCTACGTGCTGAAATCGGCCTCCGATGACCGGTTACGGCTGGCCCTGCGCAGCATCTTCATCGAGGCGCAATGCGTGATCGACCGGGAAGTGCGCGGCCTGCAGGAAAAGAGCCTCGGCAAGGCGCATGGTTTTACCGATTCCGAATATGAAATCCTTGTCGATGTCGCGCTCGGCCTCACCGACAAGGCAATTGCGCGCCGCCGCAATCTGTCGCTGCGCAGCGTGCAGAACCGGCTGCAAAGCCTCTATGAAAAGCTGAACGTGCATCAGGCGCCGGGTGATGACGATGCGGAAGGCCGGTATAATCTTCGAACCCGCGCCGTCACGGTGGCATTCCTGCGCAAGCTTTTGAATTACAGCGCGCTGGAAAGGGCCGAGCGGGAACTGGCGGAATGGGCGGCAAGCCGCTGAGTTTATGGCAGGAAGGCAAGCAGCCGTCTTTCATCCGCCCTGAGGCCGGAGACGGGCTTTGCCCCGACTTTCAAAATGCGGCCAAGCTTTTTCTGTGCCTTTTCCTCCGTCGCAATCTCAAGGACGGCAGGGTGCACGTAGCTTTTGCGGCAGATGGCAGGGGTATTGGAAAGCTCCGTCGCCGCTGCCTGACACATGCCCTTTATGCTTGGTTTTCCCCCTGCCGCCACATGCTCCATCGCATCGCAGAAGGCTGCAAGCGTGCCGCCCCAGGTGCGGAAGGTCTTGGCGGAAATACCGGCTCCGCCGGTGCGAGAGAGGTAAGCGTTGAGATCGCTGGAATCGACGGAATGCACCCGGTTTTCGCTATCCTGCCAGACGAAGAGCTCCTTGCCGGGCAGATCGGCAATTTCCTCGAGGATTTTCTGAAGGCGAGGGTGGCGCAGTTGCCGTTTCACTTTTTGCCCGCCCTTGGCGGCGAAGCGCAATTCGATGGTTTCACCGAAGGAGACGTGCCGTTTGAGCAGGGTCGTCGCGCCATAGGTGCCGTTGGTTTCGAGATAGGAGCGGTTGCCGACGCGCAGATAAGCGGCGTCAAGAAGGAGGGTGAGCGCTGCCAGCGTCATCTCTTCCCCATGGTCCTGCTTGCCAATATCGGCCATCGCGCGGCGACGAATGGCGGGCAACGCCTTGCCGAAACTCTTGAGCTGGAAGAATTTCGTCTCACCACGCAGCGCATGCCAGTCGGGATGATACCGATATTGTTTTCGCCCACGCGCATCAAAGCCGGTGGCCTGTAAATGTCCTGATGGATCAATGCATATCCACACGTCCCGGTAGGCTGGCGGCACGCCGAGCGATTTGATGCGCTTCAGTTCGATACCGTCGGAGAGAAGTTCACCGCCCGGCAGCCGGTAGCAGAAACCGCGCCCGCGCCTTTCGCGGGCTATCCCCGGTTCCTGATCGTTGACATAGGCAAGTCCGATTTTGGCAAGAAGGCGGGTGGGCGGTTGTGGCATGGTTTTTTCCGGCAGGTTTCACGCTGCGGCAAACGAAAAACAGGCCGCCTTCGTTCCGGCGGCCTGTTGCTTTGATCATCAGTTTTTGCAGCCGATCGTTTTTCAGCTGGCTTTGGCAATCCGGAGAATCTGCGAGTTGCCGCCCCGCTGTTCGGTTACGGCATAAACTGCGCCATCCGGCCCGATCTTGACGTCGCGGATGCGCGCTTCGAGCGGTAGCCGGCTTTCGGTCGCGACCTTGTCGCCATCGATATGCAGGATGACGAGACCCTGGCTCACCAGACCACCGATAATGAAGGCGCCCTTCCATTCGGGAATCTGGTCGCCGCCATAATAGGCCATGCCGGAAGGGCCGATGACGGGGTCCCAATAATAGACCGGCTGTTCCATGCCTTCCTTGGCGGTGGCGCCTTCGCCAACCGACCGGCCGCTATATTCGACGCCGTAGGTGATGACCGGCCAGCCGTAATTGAGGCCCGCTTTCGGCATGTTCAGCTCATCGCCGCCCTTCGGGCCATGTTCCACGGTCCAGAGCCTGCCCTCTCCATCAAGTGCTGCGGCCTGCAGGTTGCGGTGGCCATAGCTCCAGATTTCCGGCAGCGCATTCTGCTGGCCGGCGAAGGGGTTGCCCTCGAAAGCCTTGCCTTCGGCATCAATGCGGAAAACCTTGCCAAGGCCACTCGACAGATCCTGGGCCTGAACGCGCGGTGTGGCATCCGAACGTTCGCCGACGGTGACGTAAAGCTCGTTGTTCGCCCCAAAGACGAGGCGCGAGCCGAAATGCTTGTCGCCGTCATAGGTGGGCATCTGGCGGAAAATCACCGAGACATCTTCCAGTTTTGCCGCACCGCCATCTTCGGTCAGCTTGGCTGAGGCGACGGAGGTGCCGTTGCCGCCATCCCGTGGTTCGGAGAAGGAAAAGAAGATTTTACGCGATGTCTCGAAATCGGGAGCCAGCGCGATGTCGAGGAGACCACCCTGTCCAGCGGATGCCACCTCAGGCACACCCTCTATCGCGGGGCCTGCCTTGCCATCAGCGACGATATGCATGGCGCCTTCCTTGGCGGCGACGATCATGCGGCCATCGGGCAGGAATTCCATCGACCAGAGATGCGGCATACCCTCGGCGACGATGGTTTTTTCAATGTTCGGCTGGGCGGCGGCCTGCGGCGCGCGCGTCTGGCCCTCAAAAGCCGGTTTCTGATCCGGCGCATTTGGCCGTTTCGTTTCGGCAGCCGGGGCGGTCTGGGCGTGGGCAGTGCCAGCAAGCGGCACGGCAAGCAGCGCGCATAAGATCGTCGAACTCAGAAATCGGTTGTTGTGGAACATGGGTCTCCCTTCCTTCGTTTACGTCAGGCAGAGAACCATTTGGGGAGGATTTCGTTTCCTGCGAGAGTTTCAAGAAAACTTGATGAGGTCGTGTACTGTCGCACGCCCTTTTCTCATCCATGCGAATTGATAGGGAACCGGAAGCCCGCCGTCACGTTTGGCCTCTGTCAGACGGAGGACGCCATGCAAATCATCGACAACAAGACAATAAACGGGAACAGAACCAAGCCAATCCTGAACGTCGCGGAATTCTGCCGCCGTTACCGGCTGGACAAGGCGGAGGAGACGAGGCTCAGAAAGCTGTTCGGTGAGTTCGCCTCGCGGCACGAGCTTTTGATGAATGCGCAGCGCAAGCCGAGCTTCCGCTGATCATTCCTCGGGATCGAGAGATTTTCCGAAGATCATGAAGACATCATAACGGGTGTTCTTGCCCATTATCTGATGCGACGGCTTGCGAATGCCCGGCATCGGATCGGCGCGCAGCGGCCATTTCAGAACCACCCGCTTCGTTGCATGTTCAAGCGCCGCCTCCATCAGTTCCACCTGATCGGGATCGGAACCCACCAGTTCTCTCAGCACCCGCATCTCTTTTTTCACCAGCGCCGTGTTGTGGCGCGGCGGATGCATGGGATCGACGATCACCACCTCGGGTGACAGTTCTTGCAACAGCTGGCGTGAATCGCCCTGCAGCAGCGTCATGCGCGCAGCTGCCTCGGCATAGGCGCCGCCCGCTTCAAGGGCGCGGCGAATACCGTCCGCCAGATGGGTGTGCATGCCCGGTGAGCGTTCGATTAGGGTAACCTCCGCCCCGAGCGAGGCAAGCAGGAAGGCATCTCGCCCCAGCCCCGCCGTGGCATCGACGATTTTTGGCGTGCGGCCCTTGGTAAAGCCGGCGGCTTTGGGCAGGGCCTGCCCGCGCCCCTCGCCGGAGCGGAACCGGTGCCCGACCGCACCACCGACAAAATCCACCACGAAGCTTTCGTCTTGTTCTTTCATCGCAGGCCTCAGAACGGGCAGGGCACGGTATAGGTGACGTCACGGCCATCGGGATGGCGGAAGCCGACCTCCTGCGCATGCAACATCAGGCGTGGCGCGGCCGCGAGCGCCTCGCCATCGGCATAAAATTCATCGCCGAGAATCGGATGGCCGAGCGCCTTCATATGTACCCGCAACTGGTGGGTGCGACCGGTGAGGGGCGTGAGTGCCAGCCGGGTTGCCGGAAGCGGCAATCGTTCCAGCACCCGCCACAGGCTTTGCGCCGGCTTGCCATTTTCGTGGTCCACGCGGTGGCGCGGCTTGTTATCGGGATCGATCGCCAGCGGCAGGTCCACCTCGCCCGCTTCATCCGCGACCGTACCCCAGACGACGGCCACATAGGATTTACGCGTCTCACGGTTCTCGAACTGGGCGGCGATGGCGGCATGGGCCCTGCGGTTCAACGACATCAGCACGATGCCCGATGTGTCCTTGTCCAGCCGGTTGATCATCAGCGCTTTCGGAAACTGCTTCTGCACCCGCGTCATCAGGCTATCGAAGAGCGCCGGATCACGCCCGGGCACGGATAGAAGCCCGCTCGGCTTGTCCAGCACCAGCAGATCATCATCCCGGTGGACAATGGTGAGCCAGGGCTCGAGCGGCGGATTGTAGACGGGGTTGGAAAGCTCAGATGACATGGCGCTTCCTTAGCACGAATCTCGCATTCGGACAGGCGTGCTTAGTCGGGAATGTGGAGATTGACGCGCCCGCTGGTCAGGTCGCTTAAAAGCCGGGTGAGCCGTTCGGCTTCCTCGGCCGGAACCGAGAGCAACATATCCGCACCGGTGCCGGTGAAGTCTTCCCTCTCCAGCCGCAGGTTCTGCGTGGCGGCAAGGCGGGATTTTACGAGCGCCAGATCGGAGAAGGGGCAGCTCAGCGTGGCACTGACATAGGCGATGACCGGCGAGGTCTCACCAAGGCGAAGGCAGGCTGCCGCCGTGCCGCCATAGGCGCGCATCAGGCCGCCGCTGCCGAGCAGGATGCCGCCGAACCAGCGGATGACGAGAACGGCGACATTATCCAGCTGTTGGCCGTCAATGGCTTGAAGGATCGGCTTCCCAGCCGTCCCCGAGGGTTCGCCGTCATCGCTGAAACGATAGGTCTGACCGGTGCGCCACGCCCAGCAATTGTGGTTGGCATCAAGGTCCGAATGCGCCACGAGGAAGTTTTTTGCATCTTCCTCGCCGGTTATCGGCGCGGCAAAGGCGATGAAGCGGCTTTTCTTGATATCCTGTGAAAAGGTAACGGGGTGGTCGAGCGTGAACATGGCGGTTCAATATCGCATATATTCACATACGGAAATCGGTATAAGGCTCTCAATGGCGAAGATGGTGATGGAGAGGGTTTTGGCAAAGGCGAGGCAGGTCGCGATTGTTGGCGGTGGGCCGGCGGGGCTGATGGCGGCCGAAATGCTCTCGGCCGCAGGCCACACCGTGACAGTGTTCGAGGCGATGCCAACCGTGGCGCGTAAATTGCTGATGGCTGGAAAATCCGGCCTCAACATCACCCATGCCGAAGATTACGACAGTTTCCGCCATCGTTTTGGCGATGCCGAACCGACGCTGCGCGCCGCTCTCGATGATTTCACGCCTGGCATGCTGCGTGACTGGGCGCATGGGTTGGGGCAGGAGACTTTTGTCGGCACATCGGGCCGGGTGTTCCCAAAGGCCATGAAAGCCTCGCCGTTGCTGCGCGCCTGGCTCGCCCGGCTGGAAGCGCAAGGGGTTACCATCAGGACACGGCATCGCTGGACAGGCTTTTCCGGCGATCAACTGGTTTTTGAGACGTCGGCAGGCGCGGTTGAAGTTAAGGCCGATGCCGTGCTTCTGGCGCTCGGCGGCGCAAGCTGGCCGCGTCTTGGGTCCGATGCCGCCTGGGTTCCGGCGCTGGTGGCCAAAGGCGTGGAGTTTTCTCCGTTCCGTCCCGCCAATTGCGGATTCGACGTTGAATGGAGCGATGTCTTCCGCCAGCGTTTTGCCGGTGAGGCGGTGAAATCCACCATCACCATTTCGCCTGCCGGAGCGTTTCAGGGCGAGTTTGTGATCACGAAACACGGCATTGAGGGTAGCGTGGTTTATGCCCATTCCGCCGCCCTGCGCGACCGGCTGGAACAGGGGGGCAAGGCCTCGCTCACCGTTGATCTTGCCCCCGGACGTACGGTGGAACGCCTCAGCCGGGATCTGGCGAAGCTCGGACGGAAGGAGAGTTTTGCAAACCGCATGCGCAAGGCGGCTGGTCTCTCCGCCGTCAAGGTCGGGCTGCTGCGGGACATCTTTCCCGATATAGCGGCCATGCCGGATGATTTCGTCGCAGCGAGAATGAAACATGCGGAAATACCGCTTCTGAGACCGAGGTCGATCGCCGAGGCGATTTCATCGGCAGGCGGTATCGCCTGGGGTGGCCTCGATGAAAATTACATGCTGCAAAAGCTCCCCGGCATATTCGCTGCCGGGGAAATGCTGGACTGGGAAGCGCCGACCGGCGGTTACCTGCTGACCGCCTGTTTCGCCACCGGCAAGGCGGCGGCGAATGGAATGGCCAGGTGGTTTGAAAGCTCAGCCTGACAGCCGTTCCGCCATCCCCGCTTCCTCGCCGGAGGCAGTCCTGACAAGGCAGCGCATGATGGCATCCGTGGTAACGGAGCCAAGCACCTTGCCGTTTTCCCCAACGACCACAGCGCTGCCGACATTTTCCCGCACGAGGGCGCGCAGGCCTTCTTCAACGGTCATGTCCGCATCGAGCTGAAGCCGCGACTGGCCGGAGAACTCCGGCTGGACAATTGCGCCGAGGCGGATGACCCTGCCGCGATTGACCTCTTCCACAAAGGCCTCGATATAGCTGTCGGCCGGCGACATGACGATTTCGGCCGCCGTGCCCTGCTGGATGATTTCGCCGTCACGCAGAATGGCGATCTTGTCGCCCAGCCGCAGCGCTTCATCGAGATCGTGGGTGATGAAGACAACGGTTTTCTTCAATTCCTTCTGCAACTCCAGCAGTACCGTCTGCATGTCGACGCGGATGAGCGGATCGAGCGCCGAATAGGCTTCGTCCATCAGCAGAATTTCGGCATTGTTGGTCAGCGCCCGGGCGAGACCCACACGCTGCTGCATGCCGCCGGAAAGCTGGTTCGGATAATGGCTGGAAAATCCCTCCAGCCCCACGCGCCGGATCCAGACTTCGGCGCGCTCTTCCCGCTCGCGCTTGTCGATGCCCTGCACTTCAAGACCGTAGACGACATTCTGCAGCACGTTGCGATGTGGCAGGAGGCCGAATTTCTGGAACACCATCGCCGTCTTGTGGCGGCGGAATTCCAGGAGTTCCGCTTCGTTCAGGCGACAGACATCGGTTCCGCCGTAGAGGATTTCGCCGGCCGTCGGGTCGATCAGCCGGTTGACGTGGCGGATCAGCGTCGATTTGCCGGAGCCGGAAAGGCCCATGATGACGGTGATCTGTCCGCCCGGCATGGTGATGTTGATATCACGCAGGCCGAGCACATGGCCATGTTTGGCGTTGAGTTCCGTTTTGGACATGCCGGCCTTGACGGGTTCGACATAGTCCGCCGCCTTGGAGCCGAAAATCTTATAGAGGCTTCGAATTTCGATCGATTGACTAGCCATGCGCCACTTCCCGGTGTTTTTGCAGACGGAGGCCATAGGCCTGGCTGATGCGGTCGAAGATGATGGCGATGCCGACAATGGCAAGCCCGTTGAATACGCCGAGCGTGAAATACTGGTTGGCGATGGCCTTCAGCACCGGCTGGCCGAGGCCCTGCACGCCGATCATGGAGGCGATGACGACCATGGCAAGCGCCATCATGATGGTCTGGTTGATACCGGCCATGATGGTGGGCAGCGCCAGCGGCAGCTGCACCTTGAAAAGCTTCTGGCGCTTCGAAGAACCGAAAGCGTCCGCCGCCTCCAGCACGTCACGGTCGACCATGCGGATGCCGAGATTGGTGAGCCGGATCATCGGCGGAATGGCGTAAATGACGACGGCGATGACACCGGGCACGCGGCCGATGCCGAGCAGCATGACGACGGGAATGAGATAGACGAAACTCGGCATCGTCTGCATCACGTCGAGAACGGGATTGACCACGTTCTGCAGGCGGTTGGAGCGCGCCATGGCGATGCCGATCGGCAGGCCGATGACGATGGACAGCGCGGCGCAGACAAAGATCATCGAAATAGTCTTCATCGTGTCTTCCCACATGCCGAACCAGCCGATGGCGAAGAGAATGCCGCAACAGAGGGCAACAATGGTGGCGCTGCGGCTGGCGAACCAGGCGAGCACACCGACAATAAGAATAACGACCGGCCAGGGTGCGCCGATCAAAAGCCTTTCCGCCCAGATGAGGAAGCTCTGAAGGGGCGTGAACAGCCCCTCTATCGCGCTGCCATAGGTTCGGGTAAATGCCCGGAACCCTTCGTCGATGACTTTTTTCAGCGCACGCAGGGCATCGTCATTCATGGCCGGAAATTTGAAAAGCCATTCCATATCCTGTTCTCCATGACGAACCGGAGGCGGGGATCAATATCCTTTGCGCTCCGGGAGTAAAATCGCCAGAGCGCTGCCCGCATCGTCCGTGACGCCAGGCGGGACGCTCTATTCCTGTGGAACCGGCGCATCGTGCTTTTTTGAGAACCGTCTGGTTTTCAGTCATCGATGTGGTTCGGCGCCGCCTCTGGCGGACGCCGGTTGCCGGGCAGATATGCCGGGCCGACCTTAAAGGGCGGCCTTGACCTTTTGTGCGACTTCAGGAGACACCCAGCCCGTCCAGAGCGCTTCGTTTTCCTTCAGGAATTGCTTGGCACCATCTTCGCCGGTCGCCTGATTGTCGGTCATCCAGGCAATCAGCTTGTTGACAGTAGCGTTGGTCCAGGCGCGCTTGTTCAGATAGTCCATGGCCGGGCCGGCACGGTCGGCAAAAGTCTTGCTGACCAGCGTCTGGACATCGTCCACCTGCCAGGCGTTCGGCTTGGGGTCTGCACAGTCGGCAATCGAAGTGCAGCGTTTCCATTCGGCCGCATCATATTCCGTGCCGAAACCCAGCTTCACCATCTCATATTTGCCGAGCAGCGAGGTTGGCGCCCAATAATAACCGACCCATGGCTGCTTGGCTTCATAAGCCTTGGCGATGGAGCCGTCGAGACCGGCGGCAGAACCCGTATCGATGAGGGTGAAGCCGGCCTTTTCACCGCCGAACGCCTTGAACAATTGCGCGGTGACAACCGTGCCGCCCCAGCCCTGCGGGCCGTTATAGACGGCGCCCTTCGCCTTGTCTTCGGGGGAGGGGAAGAGTTCGGGATGCTTGAAGAGGTCTGGAATGGTCTTGAGATCGGGATTGGCGTCGGCCAGATATTTCGGAATCCACCAGCCCTGGACGGCGCCATCCGACAGGATCTTGGCGGCTGCGACAACCTTGCCGCCTTCGAGCCCCTGCTTGACGATTTCCGGCTGCAGGCTGACCCAGGCTTCGGGGGCGATGTCCGGCTGGCCCTTTTCGGCCATGGAGGTCAGGGTTGGTACGGTGTCGCCGGTGACGATTTCGGCGGAGCATCCATAGCCATTTTCAAGAATGAATTTATCGAGATTGGCGGCGACTTCGGCGGATTGCCAGTTCATGCTGGCAATAGTCACGTTTCCACAGTCGGCGGCAAAGGCTACGCCGCCTGAAAAGGCGAAGCCGGCGGAAAGTATTGTGGCACCCAAAAGTATTTTCATTGTTGTTCCCTCTGGTCGCGGTGTGGCGAAGACCCGCGTGCAAACGGCACCGCGACCGTCAGCACGCGTATTGAGCGTTAATAATTGCTCTGTTGCCATCCCGTTTGCGGCAATTTCTGGCGTATTGAGGATGGCAATTGTCAATCAATTGCCCGGCAAATGCCTGCTGCGGCGGGTGCAGGTGCTAAATTTGCGACATCGGGCGGCGATGTTCCGCAGCCTCGCCGGATGCACCGGCTGACGTGGTGTAAAAAAATGGAACTTTTCCGAAATTTCGAAAAGCCGGGAACAATAAATGGAAGTTTTTGTTTTCTTGGACTTTTATCCGGTTGTGTATTACGGGAGATTTCCTCTCGGTTTTTGTGGTGATGTGAATGACCAATCTTCGTGCTGCCCCGGTATGGCCGATCGGTGGCGGTGAAACGGGCGAACTTGTGCGCCGCTTCGACTGGTCGAAGACATCGCTCGGGCCTATCTGCGACTGGCCGCAAAATCTGAGGCAAAAAGCCAATTCCGTCGTTAATTCTCCCATTCCGCAGGTGCTGATGTGGGGTGCGGATCATGTGATGATCTATAATGACGGTTATGCGGAGATCGCGGGCAACTATCACCCGCGGGCGCTGGGACAAACCGTGCCTGGCATCTGGCCGGAAATATGGGACTGGAACAGCCGCATTCTGGAAGCCGGCTTCCGCGGCGAGGTCATGGCCTATCGTGACCAGCCGATGACGCTGATGCGCAATGGTCTGCCGGAAGAGGTCATCTTCGACCTGTTTTACACGCCGATCTATAATGAGGGCGGGTCGGTGGACGGTGTTTTATGCACCGTGCTTGAAAACACCGACAAGGTGAAGGCGGTGGAGGCGCTGGAACAGAGCCGCAAGGAACTGAGCCGGCTTACCAACGCCCTGCCGATCCTGGTGGGATATGTCGATCGCGATTATGTATATAAATTCGCCAATGACGGTTATCTGGAATGGTTCGGCCGCAGCGCCGACGAGGTGATTGGCCGCAGCGTTCCCGAAATCGTCGGCGAGGCGTTTTTCGAGGCGCGACGGGCCTATCTCGACCGGGCGCTTGCCGGTGAAAAGATTGTTTCCGATACCTCGATCCGCAGACCGGACGGCACCACCCGCGCTGCTGAAATCCGTTATATTCCGCGCTACATCGCCGATGGCTCGATCGACGGCATCTATGTACTGATCATCGATATCGAGGACCGCAAGCGGTCCGAGCAGGAAATCCTGCTCAGCAACAATCGCTTCCGTGCGGCGGTGGATGCCGTGCATGGCGTGCTGTGGACCAATAGCGCCGATGGCAGGATGCTGGGGGAGCAGCCCGCCTGGGGCGCGCTGACCGGCCAGAGCTTCGAGGAATATCAGGGTGCGGGCTGGGTTGAGGCGGTTCATCCTGAAGACCGCGAACATTCACTCGAAAGCTGGAAAAAAGCGGTCTCCGCCAGGGCCACCTACGTGTGGGAACATCGCGTGCGCCGTCATGACGGCGTCTACCGCACCTTTGCGATCCGCGGCGTGCCGATTTTCGACAAGGCCGGTGCCATTGCCGAATGGGTGGGTGTCCACACCGATATTACCGAACAGCGACGGGCGGAAAATACCCTCAAGGAACATGCCAGCAATCTCGAGCGCGAGATACGCCATCGCATCCGGGCGGAAGAGCAGCTTCGCCAGTTGAACGAAGGCCTCGAAGCCCGCGTCGAAACGGAAATGGCCGAACGTCGCCAGACCGAAAGAGCCTTGCAGCAGGCGCAGAAAATGGAATCCATCGGTCAGCTGACCGGCGGCGTGGCGCATGATTTCAACAATCTGCTTCAGGTGATTGCGGGCAATCTGCAATTGCTGTCGAAGGATGTGATTGGCAATGAGCGGGCCGAGCGGCGGCTGGAAAACGCGCTTGCCGGCGTCCATCGTGGCGCAAAGCTCGCCAGCCAGCTTCTGGCCTTCGGGCGGCGTCAGGCGCTGGAACCGCGTGTCATCAACATCGCCCGTTTTGTCACTGGCATGGATGATCTGCTGCGTCGTTCACTCGGCGAGGCGATCGAGGTGGAGGTCATCACCTCCGGTGGTCTGTGGAACACCTATGCCGACCCCAACCAGGTGGAAAATGCGCTGCTCAACCTGGCGATCAATGCGCGCGATGCCATGGAAGGGCACGGCAAGCTGACGATCGAGGTCGGCAATGCGGTTCTCGATCGTGATTATGCCCGCAAACATTCGGAGGTTTCGGCGGGTCAATATGTCATGCTCGCCGTCACCGACACCGGCTCCGGCATGTCGCCGGAAATTCTGGAAAAGGTCTTCGAGCCGTTCTTTTCCACCAAACCGGAGGGCAAGGGCACTGGCCTTGGCCTTTCCATGGTCTATGGTTTTGCGAAACAGTCCAGTGGCCACGTCAATATCTACAGTGAGCTGGGGCAGGGCACGACGGTCAAGATGTATCTGCCGCGCTCGGCTGCCGACGAAGACCGTGAAGTGGTGGTGCATACCGGTCCCGTCGAGGGCGGGACGGAAACCATCCTTGTCGTTGAGGATGATGAAGAGGTGCGCAGCACCGTTGTCGAGACGCTGAGCGATCTCGGTTACCGTGTACTCACCGCCCGCGATGCGCAGGCGGGTCTGACGGTGGTGGAAAGCGGCATCCCGATCGATGTCATCTTCACCGATGTGGTTATGCCGGGGCCTTTGAAAAGCCGGGAAATGGCGCGCCGCGCACAGGAGCGACTGCCCAATCTCGCCGTTCTCTTTACCTCGGGTTATACGGAAAATTCCATCGTGCATGGCGGCAAGCTGGATGCCGGGGTGGAACTTCTCTCCAAGCCCTATACGCGCGAAGCGCTGGCGCGGCGCATCCGCCACGTCATCGCCAATCGCAAGCAGGTTTCGTCGTCGAAGGCACGGGCGGCATCTGCGCCAGGTCATTCAAAGCCAGCCGAAGCTGCGCGACCCTCGAAAAATAAAAACAGCGCGATACGCGTCCTTCTGGTCGAGGACGACGAATTGATCCGCATGAATTCGTTGGAGATGCTGTCCGATAGTGGCTTTATCGTCATTGAGGCCGGAAATGCGGCACAGGCGCTGAAGGTGGTCGAAGCGGAACATATTGACGTTCTCGTCACAGATATCGGCCTGCCAGACATGAAGGGCGGCGAACTGGCGGTGGAGGCCCTGCGCCGCAAACCGGGCCTGGCCGTGGTTTTTGCGACGGGTGATAGCCATCTGCCCGAAGGTGCGCCGGAAAATGCGGTACTGCTGACCAAGCCCTATGACGAACAGCAGATCATCTCGGCTGTCGAATTGGCCCATGCGGGCGGAACGGTGGCGGCCGAATAGGCCGCCTGTCGTTTTTTGCGGGGTCAGTAACCACGCGCCATATCGACCGTTTCCGGCAGCGCACCTGTTTCGCGCCATGTGCGAACATTGCTGGCAACGATCCGGGCTGAACTTTCGCGGCTTGTCGGCGCGGAAATGTGCGGCAGGACGGTGACTTTCGGGTGCTGCCAGAAGGCGGAAGAGGCGGGCAATGGTTCCTGCTCGAAAACATCGAGCACGGCATGTGAAAGCCTGCCGGAATCGAGCGCCGCAATCAGGTCTTCGGCAATGATGACCGCGCCGCGGGCGAAGTTGATGAGCGCTGCGCCGTTTTTCATCACGGCAAGACGGCCGGCATCGAGAAGGCCGCGTGTGGCATCGGTGAGCGGCACGAGGCAGACGAGAATGTCGCTTTTTTCCAGCAGTGCCTGCAGCCCGTCATCGCCGGTCAGCGTTTCCACGCCGTCGATCGCCTTGGCCGAGCGGCTCCAGCCCGCAACGTTGAAACCCGCATGGCTTAGGCGTTCCGCAGCAGCGGTGCCAAGCGCACCGAGGCCGAGAAGGCCGATGGTCATCTCGCGCGGATGGCGATAGTCGAATTCCTGCCAGAGCGCCTTCTGCTGGTTGTCGCGATAGGCCGGCATGTCGCGTTGCAGATAATAGGTCCAAGCCAGCACGGCTTCGGCCATGACGCGCGAAAGCTCCGGATCCTTCAGCCGGACGATGGGTGGCGCCTTGTTGCCCAGTTCCAGCACCAGCCGCTCAACGCCCGCCCAGAGACTGTGAATCCATGTCAGGCCCGGCAATGCGGCAATGTCGGCCGGATCAGGATTGGCGACGATGGCGAAATCCACGGCCCCTCTCTGTTCGCTGGTCAATTCGGAAAAGGAGAGGATTTCCTCCTGCGGCATGGCGGCACGAAGTGCGTGCTTCCAGACGGCCTCCGCTTCCGCATTCATCCGCGAAACAAAGGCGATGGGTGATGACATGAAACTGGTCCTGCGTGATTGTGACGTTGTCGCCATCAATGCGCAGTTTTGTAGGGTAATGCCATAGGCCCGTCGTTCTAAACTTAAATAGAATGGGAACGGCCCGGGAAACCGGGCCGTTCTGTTATCAGGCGTTTTCCTTCACCGGCGGCTTTGCGTCGCCGTAATAGGCCGAGAAGCTCTCGTGATAATGCTCCGAGCCACCCGGGCCGGCATAACGCTGCAATTCCGTCATGTCGGTCTTGTTGAGCACGATGCCCAGCGTCTTGTTGGCGATTTGCGGTTCGTTGGCCATCAGGTTCTGCACCATCTGGATCGGCGTCTTGCCCCATTCGGTGACGAAGACGAAACCGTCCACCTGCGGTGCAAAGGCCTTGGCGTCGATGACGGGGACGACGGGTGCAAGGTCGACGATGATGTAGTCGCAGGCCTCACGCGCCTGATCGATGAACTTGCGCATGCCGGAAGAAGCCAGCAATTCGCTGGAATGGGCGAACTGGTTGCTGGTAGAAACCGGCAGGATGCCCATTTTCGTGCGCGTATCCACCTTCACGGCCTGTGTCCACGGAACCTCGTCGAGGACGACTTCCACCAGACCGGCGGATTGCCGTGTGGTCAGCATGCGGCTGAGGCCGGGATTGCGGATATCGGCATCCACCACCAGCGTGCGTTTGCCGGTGGAGGCGATCAGTCCGGCCAGATTAAGCGCCACGACCGACTTGCCTTCGTTCGGCAGGCAGGAAATGACACCGATGACCCGGCACTGGCGTTCCTGAATGACGACATCCGCCGTCAGTTTCACATTGCGCAGAGTTTCCGCAAAGCTGGAGCGCGGGCTGTCGACCGCAAGGCGCAGCATCTTCTGGAAAGAGACCTGGCCGCTTTCATCAAGCGTAGCATTCTCGCCGCCGGGGGTGGCGGCGCTGGTGCCCGGTTTTGCCGTTTCCACGCCCCTTTCGCCGATAAACGGCAGGTAGCCCAGAAAACGCATGCGCAGATTGTCGCGCACATCGTTGCCGGTGTGGAAAAACCGGTCGCGGAACTCGAGAAGTGCTGCGATACCGCCGCCAAGCATCAGGCCGAGAATGACCGAAAGCGCCATGGTCATGGTCTTTTTCGGACTGGACGGCGCGGTCGGCAGACCGGCTTCGGAGATGATGCGGGCCTTTGCGATCGGCAGCGACTGCTTCTGCGAGGCCTCCTCGAAACGGCCGAGATAGGACTGGTAAAGCGTGCGCAGTGCGGTTGCGCGCTGCTCGAGCTCGCGCAATTGCACCATGGTGATATTGGCCTGCGAGTTGCGGCCCGCAACGCCTTCGATATTGTCGCGCAGCGACTGCACGCGGGAATTGGCAACGTCGTACTCGTTCTTCAGGCTGCCGGTCAGCTGCTGCAGTTCCTGATAGATCTGCCGCGAAACCTCTTTCTTCTCGGCGTCCAGCGCAACGGCCTGCGGATGGTCCGCGCCGAATTGCTGGACGATGCCCTGCTGCCGGTCAGAAATGGTGATGTAGCGCTTGCGAAGATCCTGAATAACCGAATTGTCGGTGTCGCGTGCCGAAACAACGGCGTTATCGACAGCCACGTCAGGTCCCCGGTCGATAATCGACTTATACTGATTATAGCGGGCCGAGGCCGTTGCGGCATCCGCCTGAGCGGCAATCAACTGGCCGTTCAGATCAGCAAGCTGGCCTTCCGACATCAGCTCGCCGCGCGAGGAGACGATGTTATTGTCCGACTTGAATTTCTGCACCGCCAGTTCAGCCGCCTGGGCGCGCTGGTTAAGGTCGGTCATGCGCTCCTGCAGCCATACCGAGGCGCGTTCGCTGGCGTCGAAATTGGCGTTCAGCTGTTCTGTGAGGTAGGCCTGCGCATAAGTCTTGGCGATCTGCGCGGCCAACTGGCGGTCGGTCGAGCGGGTGGAAATAGCGATGACCGAGCTGCGGCCGACGCGTTCCACCGTCAGCGACTGCTGCAGCACGGCAGCCGCCTTTTCGCGGCGTCCGGCGCGAATCGCGGCTTCGGATGCGGGTGGGTCGCCGGGCAGGACGAGATCAAGCACGCCGCGCACGGAGGATTTGACGAGCTCGACCGGCGACATCGGCGGATTGACGATGATGTCGTTCTCATCGAGCTTGGCCTTGTCGACCACGGTCAGCGCCATTTCCTTGGATTTAAGGATTTCCACGGCGCTGGCGATGCGGTTGTCGACGATCTGCGCGGCGGGCACCGGTGATTCCTCTTCCGCATAACGGGAAAGGCTTTCATCCAGCAGCACCTGCGTCATCGCGGTGTAAACGGGGGTCGCAAGCACCAGATAAAGGCCGGCCAGAACCACGGCGGCGATGACCGAAGCGGCAATGACATTGGCACGGCGCACCACGGCGGCCCACAGGCGGTCGAGGTCGATAAACGTGTCGGAATCCTTGCCGGACTCCGGAAAACCGATGTTGGATTTAAAGGTCTTGTGGTGCATGGACCTACCTTGTGAATTAAAAATGGTACGCGGGAAGCCGAGCCCTTGCTCGCCTTCCCGCCCCCCGTTATTGGTGCGCCAGCCGCCTCCCCGGCGGCGCGATTAAAGTCAGGCCGCCCGAACGCGGCTTTCGTGGTTTGCCACCAGTTCCTTCACGGAAGCGAGAACCTGCGCCTCCATGTCGGCGCGCATAAGCGAGAAAGCGACGTTGGCGGCTATGAAACCCTGCTTGCTGCCGCAGTCAAAGGTGCGACCACCATATTTCTGCGCATGGAAAGCCTGCTTTTCGGCAAGCCGCTTCATGCCGTCGGTCAGCTGGATTTCATTGCCCGCGCCGCGTTCCTGCTTTGCAAGAATATCGAAGATTTCCGGCTGCAGAATGTAACGGCCATTCAGGTAATAATTCGAAGGCGCCTTGGATGGTTCCGGCTTTTCGACCATTTCGGTGACGGCGAAGCCATGATTGACCTTCTGGCCGACGCCAACGACACCATAGGACGACACTTCTTCCGGCAGGCATTCCTCGACGCCGAGAATATTGCCGCCGACTTCGTCATAAAGTTCCATCAGCCCGGCAATGCAGCCGCGCGCGCCATAGGAAACCATGTCAGGCAGAAGCAGGGCGAAAGGCTCCTTGCCCACCAGTTCACGCGCGCACCAGACGGCGTGGCCGAGACCGAGCGGCACCTGCTGGCGCGTATAGCTCACTGTGCCGGCAACCGGCAGCATCTTTTCCAGCTGCAATACCTGCACCGTCTTGCCGGAGCGGGTGAGCGTATTGATGAGCTCAGGCGCGCTGTCGAAATAGTCTTCGATGGCGGTCTTGTTGCGGCTGGTCACAAAAATAATGTGCTCGATGCCGGCCTGCATGGCCTCGTCGACAGCATATTGCACGACCGGCCGGTCGACGATCGTCAGCATTTCCTTCGGCATCGCCTTGGTGGCGGGCAAAAACCGTGTGCCGTTGCCAGCTACGGGAATGACGGCTTTTCTGACAGTTTTGTTCAGGTCCATCGCGTTCTCCTTCATCAAGGTTTGATCTGTCCCCAGTCCCCGCGCAGATTTCGTCCACGCGCAAATTTCACGAAATCTGTCTTTTCACCCCTGTATTTGCTGCGGGCGCAAACATGGCGTCCCGCAGCCTCCTCAGCCGCACTGCAATCGGCATTCGCAAATGCCCCAGCACGGCAGGATCCCTTATCGTGGTCTTCAAGGCGCCGAGTACCGAACGGCTCTTGATGTTTTCCACCAATGTCAAAAAATTATGCGCCAGCTGCAGGCTGCGGGCTCTCGCCTGCTGCGCATCCATGGCGGCCGGCAGCAAAGTGTAATGGCTCAGGAATTCCTGATCCGCCCGCATCATCGCTTCGACGTGATGAAGTTCGAGTACGCGCGAAATCGAGCCTTCGCGGATATTGTAGATGTAACCCGGTTTGGGTTCGATGACGCAGAGACCACCGGCGGCGAGCGCTGAGGCGAGCAGGATGTAATCCTCGCCAATGCGAATATCCTCGCGGAAACGCAGTCCCTCGGCATTGAGTAAGTCGCGCCGGAACATCGGCTTCATATAGCCGAAATTGAAAGTGGCGCGGAACAGGATGTTGGAGGAAATGAAGTCCTCAAGGGTGAGAACCGCCCGTTCCTCCAGAAACTCTTCCAGAAACATCGTCTCCATCGGCCTGCCGTCGGTATAGACGACATCGAGATTATCGACCGCAATCGTGGCACCTGCGGCTTCCGCCCGGCACATCATGCAGGCGGAACGCTCGGGGCGTATGACATCGTCGGAATCAAGCACGGCGATCCAGCGTCCGGTCGCGACTTCGATGCCGGCATTGCGGGCACCGCCCGGTCCGAGATTTTCGGCAAGAGCAAGCAGACGGACACGCGGGTCGATGACGGCGATACCTTCCACGAGCGCAATGGTGTCATCGGCGGAACGGTCGTCGACGACGATCACTTCCAGCGTCACACCCTGCTGGCCGAGCGCGCTTTGAATGGCGGCTTCGATCGTATCGGCGGCATTATAGGCGGCGATGACGAAGCTGATATCGGGCGACGGGGCAAGGTTCTCCATCAGGTCGCCTCCACCGCGCCATATTGGCGGATTTCGCGCACGCCGAAGGCGCCGCTCACTGAGCCCATATGCAGCGCGCCACGCAGTGCATAACGGTTGCGGCGAACGGCGTTAAAGCTGTTCAATGCGGCGAAGACGGCGCAATAGACCACTTTCGAACCTGCCTTCAGCACCTGAACCACACGGTGTGCACCGGGTTTCTTTTCAGCCAGCACCCGGCCATGGGTCTGGCCGGAGCGAAAGCGGCGTTTGGCAAGCCACATGAAACTTGCGCGATTTTCCGGCACCGGCTCCGACAGCGTGGCATCGTCCGCAAAGACGATACGGCCGCCGGCGGCGTGAAGATGCGAGAAGAAATGGGTGTCTTCGCCACCGCTCTGGCCGAGCGCCAGTGCGAAGCGCCGGCCTTTCACCGAGGGCGCATCCATCTTAAGCAGCGTGTTGCAGGTATACCCGGTGATGATCTCGCCATTAACCCAGACCGGAACCGTGGAGTGGAAATCACCGCGTTTCATCCAGCCCGGCGCGTTTTCGCGGTAGACGGCCGTCACCGGGCCGAGAACGGTTTCCGCACCGGTTTCATCGGCCTTTTCCAGAAGGGCGGCCAGCCAATGCGGCGGGGCGGTTTCGTCATCGTCGATAAAGGCCAGATAATCCGCCTTGCATTCCGACAGGCAGGCATTGCGGGCAATCGAAATATTCGACTTCGGGCAATGCACATAGGTGATCTCGAAGGGGGCGGTTTCGCGCAGCCGATCGACGCTTGCCTTGGCGCTCGGCTCCTCATCATTATCCGCGACAATCAGCCGAACTGTCACGCCTTCCGGCACGTCGAGTTCGAAGAGTGACAGAAGTGTGGCGACGAGTGCCGGGCGTCTGTAGGTGCAGATGCCGATATCGACGGTTTTCGAATCATCTGGGCGGGTGACGGTGTTGTCGGTCATGAGACAGCCTTTCTTCCCCGGAATTTCAGGAGTTCCAGCCAGAAACCGGTGGACCAGGCCAGATGCATCACCATCGCCGAAAAGGCGGCGAGCGGGCCGTATGGGTTTTTCTGACCTATTGCCATCCACAAGCCATAACCGACACATGCGGCGATCCAGAGGCCAAGCGGAATAAGTGCGGCCCAGTGCACAAGCGACAGCAAGGCGAAGATGAAGACCGGCAGCACGGCCAGCGGAATCATCTGGCGGATTTTCGGAATGGAGCGATGTTTCAACAGGTTCTTCGCCCGGCCGCGGCCATAGGCGAGATATTGCCGGAACAGCGGCATGACGCTGGCGCGCGGATAATAGGTCATGCGGGTCTTGTCGGTCATCCAGATGCGGAAACCGGATTTGCGCAGCCGGAAGTCCAGCTCGGCATCCTCATTGTGGCTGAAGCTCTCATCATAACCGCCGACTGCATCGAAAGCGGCAATCCGCATCAGCGCGTGGTGGCCATGGTCTATCCAGTGGCCTTTCGCGCCTTCGCGGTGCTTGGAGCCGCCATTGCCGAGCTTGGAATTCTGGGCGATGGCCGTCGCCTTCTGGAACAGGCCGTGGCCAACGGTATCCATGGCGACGACGACGGAGTCCGCGCCGGTGCGCTCCGCATCCTCGATCAGCCGCTGGCAATAATCATCGGGATAATCGCCATGGGCGTCGATGCGGATGAGATAGTCGAAATCCTCGCCGAAGGTGGCGACGGCAAGGTTGATGCCGGCGCTCTGGATGCGCTTCGGATTGGCAAGCAGCGTGACGCGCTCGTCCTTTGCCGTAAAGGCGGTGACGATATCGCGTGTTCCATCCGTGCTGCCGCCATCGGCAACCACGATGCGGAAAACGCGACCGTTCATTGCGACGGTGAACTTGTTGAGCAGCCCCTCGATCGTAGTTGCCTCGTTGAGGCAGGGAATGACGATCAATGTTCTGATGCCGGAATTGCCACGACCTTCCATGATTTGCCCCCTACGCATTACACGGGTGAAAACTGCGCTTCACGGGCATGGCCGGAAGCGGATTTTGCAAGTGAGGACAAGTGCTGGACCAGCTGACGGCAATCGTCGCGGTCGGTGAGCCATTGTTTGCTGTCTATTGCCGAGAGGGTGTCGAAGGCGTCCGCGTAAGTTTGCGGCGTCATCTGGCCGAACAGGGCGGCGAGGTCCTCCGGGCGGGCATTTTGCAGGATAAAGCCGATATCGCGCCTGTCGATGAAGCGGGCGGTTTCCGTGCCGGCAAGCGCAATCGGCAGGGTGCCATAAAGGCAGCCCTCATACAGCCGGTTGGGCAGCAGCCAGCTGGAATTCTGGCCTTCCTCGAAAAAGTCGATCGCCCAGGTGAACTGCACCTCGTTGTAGATGGCGGCAAGGTCTTCGGGGTTCTTGTAAGGCCCATGGAAATGCACATGCGGGACGGCAGCCACGAAGCCGTCGAAATCTGAAAATTCCGAATAGGCCGGCCGGCCGCGCAGGATGATTTCGACCCTGCCATCCATGCGCTTCGCGAATTCGGCAAGGATTTCGAGCGATTTGCGGCAGCGAAGCGCGCCGAACCAGCCGATTTTCCATGGCTCATCCGGGGCGGGCGGGCGCGGTTGCGGCGTGGCGGCAACGGTGGCGTCAAGCGCCAGCACCTTGTTTTCCTGTAGCAGCACGGGAAGATTAAGGCCGGAAACCGGCTTGAAATAATGCTCCACGAAAGCCGGGGAACTCGTCACCAGCAGTTTGGCGTCGCGGGCGAAATAACGCTGCGCGGCATTCAGCATTTGTCCGGGCTTGCCCTTGTTGAGAAGCAGGCGGTGAATGTCGAGACATTCATAAACCAGCGCCGGCTGCCGGTCATAGATCGACATGGCGCGTTTTGCCAGCGCCAGCATTTCCAGGTTTCTGGCGAGGATTACATCGGGCGTGGGGGTGTCGTGGAGGGTTTTGCCCAGCGAAAGGCTGGCTTTCGCCACCGCCGCCATGCGCTGCAGAAATTGCCCGTCGGCGGTTTCCCCAAGCACGACGGGCACGACGCCTTCAATCTCTGCCAGCCGGTTCTGTCCGCGCCGGAAGCCGGCCAGCGTGACGCGCGCCCCACCCGCAAGCAGGGTCAGCACCCGCCGGCGAATGGCGGGGTCCGACAGATCATGCGCGAGATAAAGAACATGGGTCATGCAAGGGTCCGGTTGGTTCATGCGTCAGAGACGCCGCGGATGACGGGTTGGTTCAAAAAAATCAGTTGAGGGCGCAGGCGATGGATTCCGGGAACTGGCATTTGTCGCCGAGCGCCGTGAAGGCAAACCGGTCAACGATCATCTGCGTCGCGCCGGAGTAGGAAAACTTGCCCATCCAGTCCTTCAGCGTGTCGGTGCCCCACAGGCTGAAGAAAATCTTCTGGGCGTTTTGCGGGATTTTCGTCTCGTCGGTCACTTCATGGACGAGCTTGCCGTTGACGTAATAACGCAGGCGCTGCGGCTCCCAGACGAAGGCATAATCGTTGAAGCCGGCATCGGCTCCGCCTTCCACCGGTACCAGCTTCTCATTGCCGCCCTTGGCGGAAATATACTGGTTCAGCTGTACCTGGCCCGTATTCCTGCCCAGCACCTCGAAGTCGATTTCGTCATGCGGCTTTTTATCGGTCGGGCCGATATAGGTGAAGAAGGCCGAGTTCAGGCCCGAGCCGGTGGCAGCCTTCATGCGTGCCTCATAGGTGCCATAGCGATAACGGCCTTTGGTCTGGATTTCACCGCAGGCGAAATTGCGCTCGCCGGCCTTGGCTTCCTCGAAACCAAGCGTGAGTTGGCCGTTTTCCACCGTCGCCAGCTTCTTCGACCAGGTGCAGTTCTGATGCGCGCCATTGTTCCAGCCATCGGAGACGTACCAGAAGCTTCTGTCCATCTGGTCGAAGTTCTCGATGAAGGACGTGCCGTTGCCTTCCTGTGCATGAAGCGGTGCTGCCAAAGCCGTGGCCGAGAGGGCTGCGGCGAGAAGAATGCGTGTCTGAACGCGGGTGACAAATGTTGTCATTGGTTCACCTCTGTCGTTGCGAATAAAGTGTTTCGGATGTGGGCGGGCCGATGATGGCGCCCCGTTTTGCCGCAAAATCGGCTTTCGGCTTGGGTTTGCCGTTGCGGCTTCCCGTCAATACGCCATAGACGGCCGGCAGGTATTTGCGGGTCTGTGCGTTGCTGACCACCAGAATGGCAAAGGCCGACAGCGTCGCGCTGATATAGAAGGCGGGATAGAAATCCGGTCCGCCCCTGTTCCACACCATCCACATGATGACGAGCAACGGGTAATGGGCGCAGAATATCCAGAAGCTCAGGCTGCCGGTTTCGGCAAGCCGCTGGCCAAGCCGGCTGCGGATCAGTATCGAGGAAGAGACCCAGAAGCCGAGCGCGCCGAAGACGGCCAAAAGATTGCGCGACATGTTGAGCCAGAAGGTGAATTCCGGGCCGGTGAAATAAAGGCCGGTGGCCAGCATGGCCGAAGCGGCAAAGGTCAGCGCCATGATCGGCACGGCGTAAGGATCGAGTGCCTTGACATCGACCCGATGCAGGGCAAGTGCAATGCCGAGCGAAAAACTGAAAAGGATGGATTTCTTCTGGACGATGAAGATCGTCAAATCAGGCATGGCGGTGATGATGAGCAGGATTGCCAGCGTCGGCAGCGCGAAACGGCGCATCAGAAAGGCAAGCACCGGCGACAGCAGAATGCAGACGAAGAGATCACGCAGGAAATATAGCGGCACGTTGACCGGCAGCTCTTCAAGCGCCGTTCCGTGACTGATGATTTCCCGCGGGCTGGCGTTCCACAGATCAGGGAAATAGCCGACGCCAAGGTCGAACAGCTGGATAAGCAGCACGGCGGCAAACAGCGCGCCATTCCACAGAAGGAAGGGCAGCAGCACGGTTTTCGACTTGGAGCGGATCGTCGCCGGATAATCGAAACCGCTCATGCCGCGGCGAAACAGCAGATAACCGGAAATGGCGCTGAGACAGGGCACGCCGATGCGGAACAGTGCATCGCCCAGAAAAACCCGCAGCCAGTCAAAGAAGCCATAAAGGCCAAGAAATGGGCTGGTTTCGGCATCGTGCGGCACATGGACGAACACGATTCCTGAAATCAACAATATGCGCATCAAATTGATACGGGAGGATAGGTTCTGATCGACAGTCACATCAGTCACCCCTATTGGGCGGCGTCTCCCCACGCCGCGTTGCAACCAGAGCGAACTTAAGCCCGCACTGGAAAGTCTGGTTTCGACTTTGGGATAAAATGTGGCGACGCGGGAAAAACACAAGATTAGATTTTGCGGGTGATTGTCTGGCCTTAGCGCTATTTCTGCGGCCGAGAAAAATCAAAGTACTGAAATAAATAGAGTTTTTTAAAAATCACGCATCATTAAAAATCGCTGAAGCGTGTGAATTTGTCATTTGTCGTGATGTTGCGCTGCAAAAAGAGAGGCGGCGCCACCTTGTCGAGTTCAATGAAATCACCGCGACAAGGTGGCTTAACGGCGGAAATGAGGCGCGTTTTTTCGCGAGATTTCTAACCTTGGGTTGCGGCGCCCCGCATGCGCCGCGATTTCACCATTCCGAGAATTTTCCCCAGCAGCGCGCGTTCCGTCAACAGGATCAGCACCGCATAGATGACGCCGCCGACGGCCGCGCCGACGAGAACCTGAAGGGTGGCGCTCGGGATGCGGTCTGCAAGCACATGAAGCAGATAACGCACCGAAACCGCCATGATCAACGCTGCGATCATTGGCCTGCTGCTGACATAGAGGCCGCGGAGAAACGGCGTGTTGCTTGCCTTGAACACCGCCCAGGAATAGGCGACCAGCGTCACCGCATTGACGATGCAGAGCCACACCATGGCATCGATCAGCGTGCCATAAATCGCGGCCAGCCAGACGGCTAGCGTGGTCACGATGGCGCGGAGCGTCGCAGACCAGAACAGTACACGGCCGTAACCCGCGCCCTTCAAATAGGGGATGAACGTGCTGCACGGCGTCAGAATGGCCTTTGACAGGGCGAGCAGACCGAGGACCGGCCAGGCATAGGCCCAGTTTTGCCCGAAGATGACCAGCATGGCTGGTTCGGCCACTGCCCAGAGGCCGAACATCATCGGCGCAAGCAGTACGGTCAGCACCTGCGTGCTGAACATCAGGGCGTCGCGACGGCGCTGCGGATCGTCCATCATTCGGCTGAAGGCGGGAAACAAAACCCCCATGACGGCGGATAGCACCACCTGATTGGGAATGCTGGCAAAGCGGTTGGAGGCGGAATAGGCGCCGGCATCGGCAAGGCCGAGATGCCGGGCGATCACCACCATCGGCGACTGGAAAGTGACGAAATTGGCGATTTCCGACCCCATAAGCCCGGAACTAAAACCGAGAAGCGGCACCAGACGGCGCGGTTTCATGACGAAACGCGGGCAATAGCGGGAAACGGCGTAAAGCCCGACCAGCCGGATAAGTGCTGCGGCAAAAAGCTGGATGATGAGCGCCCAGACCCCGAAGCCGAGAAGCGCCATCGCCACGGCGACGACCGCCGCGATGCTTTCCGACGCCATGCTCCACAGCGCGTCCTTGCTGAAGTTCATGCGCCGGGCAAGCAACGAATAGGCGACATCACCGGCCAGCTGCAGCGGAATGAGAAAGGCCATGATGCGCAGGAGATAAGCGCTCTCCACTGCGCCCAGCAGGCCGCCAAAAAATTCCGCGAAGATGTAAAGCACAGCGGCCATGGTGCAGGAAATCGCCAGATTGGCCCAGAAGACGGTATGGATCGTATCCATATCCTCTTCTTTTTCGACGATCAGCGCCGATGTCAGCCCCGCGCCGGCAATCATGGTCAGGAACTGTACAACCGTAAGTCCTACCGCAACGACGCCGAATTCTTCCGGGGAAAGCAGTCTTGCGAGAATGGGGACCGTGACAAACTTAAGCCCGAATGTCCCTGTTTTTGACAGGACGCTCCACCCCACATTGGTGGTGATGGTCTTTACATTTGGAGCTGGGGGCATACAAGCATCCTGTTTCTGGAGGCCGGCGGGGAGGATCGCCGGTTGGGAGTTGCCGATACCATCGGGGCCGCTTTTAGGATCGGGCCCGACACTTCTTGATCAACGCAAGGGGCGAAACAATGGCAAGATTTACTGTCGTCATTCCCTATTACCAAAAGCAGCACGGAATTCTTGGACGTGCACTCGCATCGGTTTTTGCGCAGACTTACCAGGATTTCGATCTTGTCATCGTCGATGACGAATCGCCATATCCGATCGAAAGCGAACTTGCGGAACTTTCGCAGGGTGAGAAAGACCGGATTCTTGTCATTAAGCAGGCCAATGGTGGGCCTGGCGGCGCGCGCAATACCGGTCTCGACAATGTGCCTGCTGGTAGCGACTACGTCGCTTTTCTCGATTCCGACGATATCTGGACACCCGACCATCTGCAGAATGCTGCCTTCGCGCTTGAGACCTATCGCGGCGAGTGCTACTGGGCATCGATGCAGGCAAGTGACGAATTTTATTATCATTTTGCCATTTCGGAACTGGAAAAGAACGAAGGTGCGGCAAGGCTTTCCGAGAAGCCGCTGGTGATCGAACTGCCGGATCTGGCAAGCGTCATGCTGCGCAACTGGAGTTTCCTGCACCTCTCCTGCATGGTGATCGGCCGTCCGCTGTTTGAAAAGATACGCTTCGATCCGGCGCTGAGACTGGCTGCGGAAGATGTGCTGTTTTTTTGCGATTGCATCCTTGCATCGAAGCGGACGCTTCTATGTGACGATGCCGGTGCGATGCGCGGCATGGGCGTCAATATCTTCCACAGCATCGACAATACCTCGCCGGAATTCCTCCGTCAGCAGTTCAATACCTGGGTGGCGCTCGACACTCTGGAGGGACGTTTTTCCCGTCGGCCGGCCGATGTGGCGTCAATCGCTTCCTATAAAAACACGGCCCGTAAACAGGCGCTGTGGAGCCAGGCGGGCAATCTGAAACGGCGTAAAATTCCCGAATTCGGGTTGCTCCTGAAGTGGGCAATGCGCGATCCCGCACTTCTTCGGGCCGCTTTTGAGCTCGGTGCAGGAAAAATCGTTCGCACAAGATGAGCGAATTCTCGCCTGCAAGAATTTATATGTTTTTCACCCAGGAGTGACCTCATGAAACCTTACCACTGGGAATCGCATCATGGCAATTTCGGTGACGATCTCAATCTGTGGCTGTGGGATTTTCTGCTTCCAGGCCTGCGCGATGTGCATGACGATGTGATGCTTGTCGGGGTCGGCACCGTTCTCAACGACACCCTGCTGCCGGCAAAGCAGCGCAAGCTGGTGATCGGCAGCGGTTATGGTTATGGCGCGGTGCCGGATACGGGCACCGGGTTCTGGGATATTCGCTGTGTGCGCGGCGAAAAAACCGCCGCCAAGCTCGGGCTTTCGCCGGAAATGGGCATCGTTGATCCCGCCGTCATGGTCACCGAGATGCCGGACTTCAAAGGCCTGCCGAAAATCCACAAGAAGACCTTCGTTCCCCATTGGGAATCGGCGGAATTTGGCATGTGGGAAACGGTGTGTGAACCGGCGGGGCTGACCTATCTCGACCCGCGCGGTGAGGCGAAGGCGGTCATCCGTGCCATTGCCCAGTCGGAATTTATCGTCGCCGAATCCATGCATGGTGCAATTCTTGCCGATGCCTTCCGCGTGCCATGGGTGGCGGTCAGCACATCCCCCTCGATCAACAGCTTCAAATGGAGCGATTGGGCAGGCACCGTCGGCGTGGAATATCAGCCGCGTTACGTACCGGTTTCCACCCGTGCCGAGGCGGCAAAAAAGGGCTCGCGCTTCTGGGGCATGAATTTTCCGCCGCCGCCAGCCCCCGTTATTGCCGAGACCAGCTCAGTTCCGGTGCATGAGGGTGATGTTCTGGTGCGGCCGCAGGAAACGCAATCGCTGTCGCTGCGCAAACTGGCAAAGCAGGTACTGGCCGCACCTTCCACCCTGGCGCTGTGGCAAGCAAGCCGGGCGGAGCCGCGTCTCAGCCCGGATGGCAGGCTGGAAGAACGCAAGGAGCGTTTTTCCGCCGTGCTGGAAACGATCAAGCGGGATTATCTCTAGGGGCGAAAGCACCGGATGGGGTAAAATTTGCCTGGAAGAGAGGTCACCGACCTCTCCGTCGTCATCCTCGGGCTTGTCCCGAGGATCCGCAGCCGACCGATTTTATGCGACGTGATTAGATCCTCGGGGCAGGCCCGAGGATGACGTCAGAGTATTGAGCGCGGTGTTGCCCAATCCAGTCCATTCTTCCCTCACGAAACCGGTGTGCCATCCAGAAGATATCGCACATCCCGCACCGGCTGCGACGGCTTGCGGAAACGCGCGGTCTTGTCGGTCAGGATACCGCGTGTGATGGCGGGCAGGGCAGGCAGACGCGCAAGAGCGTGGGTCAGCGCGCCACCCATGCCTTTCTGCTTTTTCGCATCGAGAAAATGGCGAAGCTCGAATTTGGCGCGGATATGTTTTTCATGTTCTCGAAGGATCGCGGCCTCATCGGCGGACAGCCTGCAGCCGGCAAGGATGGCCCTGTCCGCCTCGTATAAGCGGCGAAGGTCCTCGGTGCTGTGACGTCCGCTCAGCGAATTACCGCGCACGATCGCGCCGTAACCGCAATGGCGGATGACCTTGTAGCGAGCGCCGGCGGCAAGCGCGCGAACGTAAAGCTCGTAATCTTCGCCCAGCCGCAGGGCCTCGTCGTAGCGCAGCGCATGTTTGTCGAGAAAGTCGCGGCGTATCACCGGTTTCAGGAAACCCGTCTCTCCGCGCTCCACGCCGGGCCTGGAAATATTGCCTTCCACGAATTCCGCAAGCGACAGAAACCGGGCCTCAGGTTCAAAGCGCGCCGGCTGCATGGAGGATGCGCCCGGAACCGATTGCTGGATGAAGGCGATATTGTCGGCGACCAGATCCCAGTCGTCATCAGCCAGCATGGCGGTGAAACGGCCTCTGAAAAAGAAGTCGTCCGCATCGAGAATGCTGATAAGCGGCGCAGAGGAAATCGAGATCGCATGGTTGCGGGCAGCGGAAGGTCCGCGATTGACGTCGAAGCGCACCACCCGCAAGCGACCGGTACCGTCATCGGCCGCATGCGCGACATCGCTTGTCGTATCGGTAGAACCATCGTCGATTACCACCACTTCGCCGACCTCCGGCTCCACAAGCGCGGAGCGGATGGCGATATCGATCGTTTCGGAGGCATTTTTCGCAGCGATGATGACGCAAACGGGCTGTGAACCACTCACCATGGGATGTCCTTATGCTTTGACGACCGTCAGGATTTGGCCAGCAGAAAGTGTCAGGGATATGGATGCAAGCGATATTTTTGCGACGCAACAAAAGCCGATGTTTGAAAGCTCACATATCGCTCAGTTTCGCGCCATGCGGCGGGGCGCTTTTGGCTGTCTCGGCCGTCATGGTTTCAGCGCTGCGATCATGCGCGAATGTCTCACGCAACCGGCGCTTTTCGCGGGCGACCAGAACCAGAATTACAATAAAATAACCGACTTGCAGAAGGACGGCGCAGATGAGGGTCTGGATGAACGCCGTATAGAACGACCCGTGAATGAAATATGTAGCAACCGCAAAGGTAAGCAATGCACCGATCATGCTGAAAAAGACACGAGGTGCATACATGGTGCTCTCCTCCCGAGAACGATTTCTCCGTTTTTGGCTGCGCTGCGGCATTTTTTTTCTTTGCAAGAAATATACGATGAGACTGGTGTTGTTTCAACACACATATACTTCTTCTATCTGGCGCAGCATGAAATTTCGGTAATCTTGATTGGTAAATTCCTTGGTAATCGATGATTTCCCTCTGTCGGGTCTGTTTTGAAACCCGGTTTCTGGCTTCGGACAGGCATAGAATCGCTCTTTGACCGGCTATTGCGGGCTGTCGCCGCCGCCCTGCAGACTTCGTTAACCATCTCGCCTTTAAAAAGTCGGTATTGATTCCTCGAAGAGCAGGGTGCCCGCGTGACGACGAGTTCAGAAGTAATCGCCTTTCCGGCAAAGAACCGCATTGCCGACGTAAAACGGTGTGCAGCCATGCTTGACCGTCTGCATGGTGTGGAGGCGAATGATTTCTGGCGCAGGGAGTGCCGTGAGCTGGCCGCCTATCTGACGGGATTAGGCTATGAGGACGCCGCCATGCGGCGCGAGGTCATGGAATTTCAAAACGCGGTGCAGGCCGAATTGTGGTCGGGCGATGCTGCCCCCGAGGCGCGTCGCGACAGCCATTGAGGCTTTGATTTTCTCATGAAAAAGCCGGCGGGTGCTGTGCTCCGCCGGCTTTTTTGTTGGTGTCCGTCTGGCTTCAGGAGGCGCTGGCGCCGCGTGTGCGGGCAACACCATCGAGCGCCGGCTTGTATTTCGGATCGAGCCGCGCCGCGTGGGAATAGGACTTGGCGGCCTTGGCCATCTCGCCGCGGCGCTCATAGACCAACGCCTGGTTGGCCCAGGATTCGGCGACATTGCCATCAAGCGAAATGGCGTGATTGAAATCCGCGAAGGCGTTTTCATCGTCGTTCAAGGCGACATAGGAGAGGCCACGGCCGTTATACGGTTCCGGCGAGGTGGATGACAGGGAAATCGCCTTGGAGAAGTCCTCGATGGCCTGGGCGTGCTGGTTGCGCAGCTGGTAGATCAGGCCGCGATTGTGCCATGCGCGTCCGTCGGTGGTTTCAAGCTCGATGGCGCGGGAGAAGTCGTTGAAGGCTTCGTTGACCCGTCCCGACTGGCGGTAAAGATTGCCACGGCCGATCAGCGCCACATCGTAGCTCGCATTGATCTGCAGGGCGGCGTTATAGTCCTGCAGGGCCTGCTGCTGCTGACCGGAGTTGCGATAAACGAGCGCGCGGTTGGCATAAGCCTGGTAGAAGCGCGGGTTCAGCTGCAGTGCCTTGTTGAAGTCTTCGATGGCGCGGCGGGAATCACCGGCGCGGCCGTAAGCCGAGCCACGAACATTGTAGCCTTCCGGATCCTGCGGATTGGCGTTGATGACCGAGGTGAGCGAGGCGATGTTTTCCTGCGAACCCTGGGCGCGGTCGATCCTGAACACGTCTTCCGTCTGGTTGGATGTGGCGCAACCGGAAAGACCGGCAAGCACGGTGCAGACGACCAGAGAAGCGCGAAACCCCCTGTTGTTTTTCAATGGCACCCGGCGCGTGGAGGCATCGGAGTTTTTCACAACACAGGCATCGACAGCGATCATTCGGTGTGGGTTCCCTCGCAGGCCGGTCTCATAATCGTTGTCCCACGATTTGTCTCCGACCACAAACACAAAGAGCGGCGGCGAATTGATCGCCCCCGCCCAACAAGCATTCAAAAACGTCCAAAAGACGGCCTATTAACGGCTCGCGCGCGGGGCCGCAATCAGACCTTCGCGCTGTGCGCGCTTGCGTGCCAGCTTGCGAACGCGGCGAACGGCTTCAGCCTTTTCGCGGGCGCGCTTCTGGGAGGGCTTTTCGTAGTAATCGCGCATTTTCATTTCACGGAAAATGCCTTCGCGCTGCATCTTTTTCTTGAGGGCGCGAAGCGCCTGATCAACGTTATTGTCGCGGACTAGTACCTGCACGTTAAACCCGTTCCTTTAGTTTGGTTATCTTGCTGTGCGAATAAAGGCATTCGCACGCAAACACAAAATCGTTCGCTTGGCCTTTTAGCCGTGCGATTGGTGTCGTGCATTATCAGATCATTTACGCCAAGTCCAGCCGATAACCCGCAAACAACAGCTAAAATGCGACCCCTCCGCCATTCTCGCCGCCATGTCGAAACAAAAGCATTGCGGCGTCGCAAAATGGATATTGCCTCCCATCCCGATTTGCCATGTGTATGATACGGGCCGGAACTATGCTTCCGGTTTCTGGCCGGTTCTTGAGGAGCAGATTGCGAATGCGCAAATATTCCGTTTTTGCCGTGGCGCGTGAGGCGCTCAGGGGTCATAAAGGGTGGGATGCGCAATGGGCATCACCCGAGCCGCGCAAGGATTATGACGTCATCATCATCGGCGGCGGCGGCCACGGTCTGGGGGCGGCCTATTATCTTGCCAAGGAACACGGCATCACCAATGTCGCGGTGCTGGAAAAGGGCTGGCTTGGCGGCGGCAATACCGGCCGCAACACCACCATCATCCGCTCCAACTATCTCTATGAAGAGAGCATGGATATTTACGAGCATTCCCTCAAGCTGTGGGAAGGCCTGAGCCAGGATCTCAATTACAACGTCATGTATTCGGCGCGTGGCGTGATGATGCTGTCGCACAATATTCACGACCGGCAGTCCTTCAGCCGGCACATCAATGCCAACCGTCTTTATGGCATCGACAATGAATGGCTGACGCCCGAACAGGCCAAGGCCTATTGTCCGCCGCTCGATATTTCCGGAAATGCGCGTTATCCAATCAATGGCGCGGCACTTCAGCGTCGTGGCGGCACGGCGCGCCACGATGCGGTGGCCTGGGGTTATGCCCGCGCGGCCTCCGATCGCGGTGTACACATCATCCAGAATTGCGAGGTCACGGCCATCAGGCGCGGACCGGACGGGGCAGTGACGGGCGTCGAAACCAATCGCGGTTTCATCGGTGCCAAGAAGATCGGCGTTTCCGCCGCCGGCCACTCTTCGGTTCTCATGAAGATGGCGGATGTGCGGGTGCCCCTGCATTCCAACCCGCTGCAGGCGCTGGTGTCGGAGCCGCTGAAGCCGATCTTCCCTTGCGTCGTGATGTCCAACACGGTGCACGCCTATATTTCGCAGTCCGACAAGGGGGAACTGGTCATCGGGGCGGGGACCGACCAGTATAATTCCTATTCTCAGACCGGCGGCCTGCAGATCATCACCCATACGCTCGATGCCATCTGTGAGCTGTTCCCAATCTTCCGTCGCGTCAAGATGATGCGGCAATGGGGCGGCATTACCGACAACACACCGGATCGTTCGGCCATCCAGAGCGTGACGCCGGTGCCGAACCTCTTCGTTAATTGCGGCTGGGGTACGGGTGGTTTCAAGGCGACACCGGGCTCCGCCAATCTCTTTGCCCATCTCATTGCCCGCGGCGAACCGCACCGCCTTGCCGCCGGGCTGACACTCGACCGGTTCCGCACCGGCCGGCTCATCGATGAGGCCGCCGCTGCCGCGGTGGCGCATTGATGCTGGCGGCGGCTGTGCTCGCGATCAATATGTCTGGCGCGGCCGTGGCCGTGCCCGTTGGCAGCATCATTCCCGAGGCCAAGGATTTTCGCAGCCAGAAAATTGCGAAGATGCAGGGTGAGAAGGACTGGCCTTTCGTGGCGGAAAAAGGCCTGCTGCTGTGTGCTCCAAGGCTCGCGGACAAGATGGTCTATTTCGTTGGCGAGAATGAGGATGGCGAGCAGGACTATCCCTTCGCGATCGACACCGACATGATGGCGGTTGCCATCGTCAATATGGGCCGGGCCTCGGCGCTACGTCCCTTCGATAATTTCGCGCAGCTTCTGACGCGGCTTTCCCCCTTCGTTGCGATGGGAAAGCGGCTCTGTGACCAACCCGCCGGAAGCGTCCTTCCGGAAAATTCTCTGTAGGTGGAACGACGATGCTTCTGATCCATTGCCCCTATTGCGGGGAAGACCGTTCCGAACTGGAATTCCGCTGGGCGGGCGAAGCCCATATCGCCCGGCCTGAAAATATCGCCGATATCTCGGACGAGGCTTTCGCCGAATATTTCTTCATTCGCGACAATGACAAGGGTCTCGTTTTTGAACGCTGGCGCCACATTCACGGTTGCGGCCGGTTCTTTAACGCCGCCCGCGATTCTGTCAGCGACAAATTTCTGATGACCTACAAGGCTGGTGAGCCAAAACCGGATGCCGAGACGGTTCTTTCCGCAGAAAAGGGAGCGGCTCGATGAGCGGCGATTATCGTATCAAGGGTGCAGGTCGCCTGACGCCCGCCAGAACCGCGCGCTTTACCTTTGATGGCAAGATTTACTCTGCGCTGGAAGGTGACACGGTTGCCTCAGCGCTTCTCGCAAACGGCGTGCATCTGATCGGCCGCTCGTTCAAATATCACCGGCCGCGCGGCTTTCTGTCCGCAGGGCCGGAAGAGCCGAATGCGCTGATCGACGTCTCACGCGACAGCATGCGCAAGCAGCCCAATGTGCGCGCAACGGTGCAGGATGTGTTCGATGGCGTGATCATCGCCTCGCAGAACCGCTTTCCGTCGCTGTCCTTTGATATCAGCGCGATCAACGACTTCCTTTCGCCGATGTTTGCGGCTGGCTTCTACTACAAGACTTTCATGTGGCCGAAGGCCGCCTGGCACAAGATTTACGAGCCGATCATCCGCCGTGCCGCCGGTCTCGGTAAGGCGCCGAGCGAACCGGATGCGGATCATTACTCCGGCCGTTATGCCCATTGTGACCTGTTGGTGGCCGGTGGTGGCGTTGCCGGTCTGACAGCGGCGCTTGCTGCGGCGAAAACCGGCATCAGCGTCATTCTGGTGGATGAGAATGCAGAAATCGGCGGCGCGCTGCGCTTCGACACGGGGGCGGTTATCGATGGCCTGCCCGGCTATGAATGGGCGCAGAAGGTTCTCGCCGAACTGAAATCCCTGCATAACGTCCGTGTTCTGACCCGCACGACGGCCTTCGGTTATTACAACCACAATTTCGTGGCGCTGGCCGAACGCGTGACCGATCATCTCGCCACGCCCGCCAGACACCAGCCGCGCGAGCGGCTGTGGCAGGTGCGCGCCAAAAAAGTCGTTCTGGCGGCAGGCGCGATCGAGCGCCACATGGTCTTCGCCAATAATGACCGTCCGGGCATCATGCTGGCATCGGCCGCACGCACCTATCTCAACCATTACGGGGTGGCTGTCGGCCACAATGTCGGTGTCTACACCGCCCATGATTCGGCCTATGAAACGGCTTTCGACCTCAAAAAGGCCGGCGTGAAGATCGCCGCCATTGTCGATTGCCGCGAGAACCCGGACCGGCTGCTGCTGGACGAGGCGCGGGCTCTCGGCATCGAGGTGCTGGCAGGCCACAGCGTTTATAATACGGCCGGGCGTTTGCGCGTGTCGTCCATGACAGTTGGCCGCAATGGCGGCTCGAACAAGCGCAAGATCGCCATCGATGCGCTTGTGGTTTCCGCCGGCTGGACGCCATCCGTACATCTATTTTCGCAATCGCGCGGCAAGCTGAAGTTTGACGCGGCTAACCAGCGCTTCCTGCCTGACATCCATGTGCAGGACTGCGTTTCCGTAGGCGCCTGCAACGGCACGGATGATCTCTCTGCGCTGATTGCCGAGGCGGCGGCCGCAGGCGGTTCTGCTGTGGAGTTTTCCGGCGAGAATGCTCGTGGCTGGACCGGCGGCATGATCGGCGCTGCCGAGGGCGCGGGTGAAGGAACCGGCGTCAAGGCCTTCATCGATTTCCAGCATGATGTCTGCGCCAAGGATATTCGCCTTGCCGTGCGCGAGGGCATGCATTCCGTCGAGCATATCAAACGCTTCACCACCAATGGCATGGCGTCGGATCAGGGCAAGATGTCCAACATGCACGGGCTCGCCATCGCATCCGAAGCGCTGGGTCGGGATTTGCCGAAGGTCGGCCTCACCACTTTCCGCCAGCCCTATACGCCGGTCACCTTCGGCACACTCATCAATCATTCGCGCGGCGCGCTGTTTGACCCGGCCCGCAAGACGCCGATGCACGATGAAGAGGCGGCAGCAGGTGCGGTGTTCGAGGATGTCGGAAACTGGAAACGCGCCTGGTTTTTCCCGCGCGCGGGTGAGGACATGCATGAAGCGCTGAACCGGGAGTGCAAGACGGTGCGAGACAGCGTTGGCGTCTTCGATGCCTCGACTCTCGGCAAGATTGAGGTGGTCGGCCCTGACGCGGCGAAGTTCCTCAACCTCATCTGCACAAACGCCTGGGATACGCTGAAACCCGGTCGCTGCCGTTATGGCATCATGACCCGTGAAGACGGCTTCGTTTATGATGATGGCGTCGTCGGGCGGCTTGCCGAGGACCGTTTCCATGTGACGACGACGACCGGCGGCGCGCCGCGTGTGCTGCAGCACATGGAGGATTATCTCCAGACCGAGTTCCCCGATCTCAACGTCTGGCTAACCTCGGCCACCGAACAATGGGCTGTCATTGCCGTGCAGGGGCCAAAGGCACGCGAGGTGATCGCGCCTTTCGTCGAGGGCATCGATCTGTCGCCGGAAGCCTTCCCGCATATGGCGGTGGCCGAGGGCAAGTTCTGCGGCGTGCCGACGCGGCTTTTCCGGGTTTCCTTCACCGGCGAGCTTGGTTTCGAAATCAACGTTCCGGCCGATTACGGCGCAGCCGTCTGGTCTGCCATCCGGGAAAGGGCCGAAGCCGTTGGCGGTTGCCTTTATGGCACCGAGACCATGCATATCCTGCGTGCTGAAAAGGGCTATATCATCGTCGGGCAGGATACCGACGGCACGGTGACGCCTGATGATGCCGGGCTCAACTGGGCGGTTTCCAAGAAGAAGACGGATTTCGTCGGTATTCGCGGTCTCAAGCGCCCCGATCTCACACGCTCCGGCCGTAAGCAGCTGGTGGGTCTGAAGACGAAGGACAGGCTGACCGTCCCGGAAGAAGGCGGCCAGATCGTTGTTGATCCGAATCAGCCGAAACCCATGACCATGCTCGGCCATGTCACCTCCGCCTACTGGTCGGAAAATCTCGGCCATTCCATTGCCTTTGCGCTGGTGGCGGATGGCAGGGCGCGCATGGGCGAAACGCTTTATATCCCGCTCGCCGATAAAACCATTGCCGTCGAAGTGACCGACATGGTCTTCCTCGACAAGGAAGGAGCCCGTCTCAATGGCTGATATGCTTCACGCAAAACGCAAATCCGTGCTTGAGGATTTCCATGGCGGCTCGCCCTTCGTCTCGTTAAAACCTGCTGCTTCCGCATCACGGCTGTCGCTGCGCGCACGGGAAAGCGCCGTGCCGGCCCTTTCGGAAGCGCTTGGTCTTTCTTTGCCCACGAGCCCGAAAAGCGCCGTTACGTCAGGTCTGCGTTCCGCTCTCTGGCTCGGCCCGGATGAATGGCTGGTGATCGATCAGGGTGAGAGCGATCTGATGGCCATGCTCTCCGGCGTCTCCGGCCTGTTTTCGGCAACCGATGTTTCTCACCGCAATACAGCCGTCATCATCTCCGGTCCCGGCGCGGAAGCCGCACTTAATGCCGGTTGCCCGCAGAATCTTTCGCCTGCAAAATTCCCGGTCGGGGCCTGCTCACGCACGGTTTTCGGCAAGGCGGAAGTGGTGCTGTTGCGCACGGCGGATGATACGTTCCGGGTGGAATGCTGGCGCTCCTTCGCCGATTATGTCGGCGGGCTGCTGCAGGAGGCGGCTGAGGACGTGGCGGTTTAAATCCGCTGGTCTTTCCAGCCACGCCATTCCACCCAACGCCCGTGAAAATCGGCGCGGCCGATTTCCTGTTTCTCGCCGGTTGGCCAGATTTGCAGGGTAATCGCGGCGCTGCCCGGCGTCTGGTCCGCCTCCATCTGCAGGCGGGCAAGCGGAGCCTCGGGCGTGGCGCGGGCGCCTGCCTCGGCAATCAAGGCTTCGCCGGCCTGCTTCAAGGCATCCGGCAGATATTGCCAGGCGACGGAATGGTAGACGACATGGGTGGCACCCGAATGCGGTGTGGCAAGGCGGCGTTTCAGCCAGTCGATCGCATCGGCCTTTTCGACGTGCAAGCCGTTCTCCACCGCAATCTGTAGAGCCGCTGCCGTTCGCTCCAGCCTGTCGGTCTGATCGGCCCAGACATAGGACATCAACCGCAGGCGATCTTCGGCGGACGACGGATCGAGTGGGTTGAGATCGCAGCCGGCGCGCTCGATGACCTCAATCCGACGACCGGGCGGCGGAGCGTTTCCGCGCCATTCCGGCGAGAGAAAGACATCCGACGTCTCACCCCATGCAAGGTCGCCCAGTCGATACTGGTAACGGTCAAATTGCAGGTTCAGCCCGGCGCTGGCGCCAACTTCTGAAAGCGCCAACGGCTTGCCGGCAAGTGCTGCAATCGTCAGAAAACCCGGCAGCAGCACTGCGGAACGGCGCACTTCGTTGGTCTGCGGTGGTGATGTCAACCTATCGAGGATAAAGGCCGCGTGAAAGCGTAACGCATCCTCGCAGGCCTGCCACAACGTATCCTCGTTTTCAGGTGCGATATCGACAAGCGGCGCGATCTTGTCCTCAATGGCAAGTGCATGCAGGGCGCCCGCCAGCCGCAGCGGCACGGAATCACCGGAGGGGCCAACATCACCGGGCCAGGAAAGGATTTTCCGGCCCACTTCCGTCTGGCGATCCAGCCGCGCTGAGACCGCGCGGCAGAGCCGTGCAGTAAAGGGCGAGCCAAGGCTGTCGCAAGCCCTTGCCTGAACGAGAAACGCATTTCTTACGGCTTCATCATGCATGCGGTCTCTCCCTTGGTTCGTGGGTCAGATATCCTCCGGCCTGTCCTCCGGATTGAACTGGGTGATCGTCGTCCAGCGGGCGGTGAGCGCCGGCTTTCTTTCGTTTTCAATCTCCACCGTCACGTCATAGGTCGTCATCAGCATGGCGGCGCCGCGAAAGCGGGCTTCCGCCAGGAGGAACCGGCCGCGCACCCGCGCACCAGATTTAACCGGCGCGACGAAACGGACGGCGTCGAAGCCGTAATTGAGGCCCATCGTCTGCTCGCGAATAGGGGGCACGGCGTCATAATATAGTGCCGAAAGCAGAGACAGCGTCAGGAACCCATGCGCGATGGTGCCACCAAACGGGCTTTCCGCTTTGGCGCGCTCCGGGTCCGTGTGGATGAACTGTTCGTCCAAAGTTGCCTTTGCGAAAGCGTCGATCATCGTCTGATCGACAACGATCCAGTCGGAAACGCCCATTTCCGTGCCAACGAGACTTTTAATCTCAGCCAGCCCTATGTCCTTTGCCATCTTGTCTCTTTCCGGTTGCGTCGCACGCCATATAAGGGTGCGACGGCCAGGCGATCAACCGCGCAGATAAAACACCACCGAACGGGCAGGCAGGAAAGCCGGATTGCCGAAATCCGTGCCGATAGCTTTCCAACCATTGCCGGGCAAGGTGAAGGGCACGATCTCGCGGTTGCGGTTGATGAGCACGGCGAGTTCGACATCGTTTCCACTCTCATGATCGGAGGTGGAAAGCACCATGGCGAAGGCCGGTCCGTCCGGCCTTTCCCAGTCCGACACCGTCATGGGTTCGCCGCCGGGAGCAAGCCATGCCACATCGTCCTTGCCGGAGAAAAATGCGGTTTGCGAAAAGACGCCGAAGCGTTTGCGCAATGCGGAAAGAAACGCGGTGTGATCAATCAGTTCCGGGGAAAGCGACGACCAGTCGACCCAGTTGATCTCATTATCCTGACAATAGGCATTGTTGTTGCCCTGCTGGCTGCGGCCGCCCTCATCACCGGCGGTCAGCATCAACGCGCCGCGGCTGACGAAAAGCGTGGACAGCAGCGCCTTCACATCTGCAAGGCGCGCAGCGACAATGGCGGGATCATCGCTTGGGCCTTCGACGCCATTGTTCCAGGAATGGTTTTCATTGTGGCCGTCGCGATTGTTCTCGCCGTTTTTTTCATTGTGCTTGTGTTCGTGGCTGACGAGATCGAACAGCGTGAAGCCGTCATGGGCGGCAAGGAAATTGACGCTGCGGCTTTTTGAGCGGCCATGGCGTGAAAAGATCGGCGACGAACCGGACAATGCATCGGCGAGCGCCCCTGTGGTTCCGGCATCACCGCGCCAGAACCGGCGCATATCGTCACGGGCACGGTCGTTCCATTCCAGAAAGCTCTCGGGAAAATTGCCGAGCTGGTAACCGCCGGGACCGATATCCCATGGTTCGGCGATCAGCACACGGTCGTGAAGCACTGCGTCCGAATGCATGGCCGCAAGCGTTTCGCTGGCCATCTCGAAGCCATTGGCGGTTCGGCCGAGCACGGGTGCCAGATCGAAACGGAAGCCGTCCACACCGGCATTCACGACAAAATGCCTGAGCGCATCGATGATGAGCTGGCGCACATAGGGGTGGTCACAGGCAACCGTATTGCCGGTTCCTGTGTCGTTGACCAGCACGCCCGGTTCTCCGGGCGGGTGTCGGAAGGCGGTAAGATTGTCGAGACCCCGCAATGACAAAACCGAGCCTTCAATATCGCTTTCACCCGTATGGTTGAAGACGAGATCGAGAATGGTGCCGATACCTTCCGTATGCAGCGCGGCCACCGTGTCGCGTAATTCCCGCACGCCGCCGGGGCAGAGGCGCGGATCGAGCGCCATGAAGCCGACCGGGTTGTAGCCCCAGGCATTGGAAAGGCCGAGCGGCGGCAGGTGCCGCTCGTCGATCCAGGCAGTGATCGGCATCAGCTCCACGGCATCGACGCCTATCTTCTTTAAATGGGCGATTATGGCGGGATGAGCCAGCGCCGCGACGGTGCCCCTGATGTTTTCCGGCACCTCGGAATGCAATTTGCTGAAAGATTTGACCGCGAGTTCGTAAATCAGCCCGCCTTCGGCAAAAAGCGGTGGTTGGCGTTTGAGCGGTTCGTATTGCGAAAGGATCGCCTTGGGCATGATGCCGCCCGTGTCTTCGCCAAAAGCGTATAGCGCCGGATCATGGCGGAAGGGGCGATCGATCTCCATGGCATAGGGGTCGAGCAGCAGTTTTGATGGGTCGAACCACAGGCCGTGTTCTGGCGCGTAAATTCCGTGGGCGCGGTAGCCATATCGCGTGCCAGAACCGGCATCTGCCACCGTCAAACGGTGAATATCATCCTCTCCGCGCTTCATGGCCAGGCGGGCGGTCTCTTTTTCACCGGCTGCATCGAAAAGGCAAAGATCGATCTGGGAAGCGTGCCGGGAATAGACCGTGAACTCCGTTCCGTTTTCCGTCTGGGTTGCGCCTTTGGGGAAAACGGGTGGGTTCTGCATGGTTTCTCTCCGATAGAATATCGTCTCTTTTCAAACGCGTCGGCAGGGTTAGAGGGCTGGAGCCTCTCCTACGTCATCCTCGGGCTTGACCCGAGGGACCCACAACCCGGCTGCACCATGGATCCTCGGGCCAAGCCCGAGGATGATGCCGAATGTGGCGAAGGGTGCTTCACCCTATAGTCTGCCTTGCCAGATACCATCCTATTGCGCGGCGCCCTCTCTCCCGGAAGAGACAAGCGCCGCGGCAACTTCAGGTAATAACGCTCGGTTCGTTGCGGCCGGTATGGGCCTTGATACCGGCGATCGTATCGGCAACGGCAATCAGGTCGGCGAGTGCCTCCTGAGTTTCGATGCCGTGACGGCCCGCATCCGCCTCGTAACGTTCCACGTAAAGCCTGAGCGTCGCGCCTGCCGTGCCGGTACCGGAAAGGCGCAGCACGATGCGCGAACCGCCCTCGAACAGGATGCGGATACCCTGATTTTTGCTCACCGACTGATCGACCGGATCGTGATAGGCGAAATCATCCGCAGCCGCGACCTTCAGATTGCCATAGCTGGTGCCGGGGAGCGTGGAGAGCTTTTCGCGCAAGGTAGTGACCAGCGTGTTGGCGGCGTCCGAATCCACTTCTTCATAGTCATGGCGGGAATAATAGTTGCGGCCATATTCGGCCCAGTGCTTCGTGACGATGTCTTTTACGCTTTCCTTACGGGCAGCGACGATGTTCAGCCAGAAAAGCACGGCCCAGAGGCCGTCCTTTTCACGCACATGGTTGGAACCGGTGCCAAAGCTTTCCTCGCCGCAGATCGTCACCTTGCCGGCGTCCATGAGGTTGCCGAAGAATTTCCAGCCGGTCGGCGTTTCATACATGCCAAGCCCGAGCTTTTCGGCAACGCGGTCCGCTGCCGCACTTGTCGGCATCGAGCGGGCAATGCCGGAAATGCCTGCGGCATAACCGGGTGCCAGTCTGGCATTGGCGGCGATGATGGCGAGACTGTCTGATGGCGTGACGAACATGCCCTTGCCGACCACCATGTTGCGGTCGCCGTCGCCATCGGAAGCCGCGCCGAAATCCGGACCCTGCGGGCTCATGACATCGTCATAAAGCTCCTTGGCATGGACAAGGTTCGGGTCGGGGTGATGGCCTCCGAAATCCGGCAGCGGCGTTGCGTTGTGGACGGAGCCCTTCGGCGCGCCGAGGCGCTTTTCGATGATTTCCACGGCATAAGGGCCGGTAACGGCGCTCATGGAATCGACTACGACCTTGAAACCACCGGCAATCAGCGCACGGATCGCATCGAAATCGAAGAGTTCTTCCATCAGGGTGGCGTAATCGGTGACGGGATCGATTACCTCGACCGTCAGCTCATCGACTTTGAAGCTGCCCACCTTGTCGAGATCGATATCGGCGGCATCGGAAATCTTGTAGCTGTCGATGACCCTGGAGCGGGCATAGATCGCGTCGGTGATCTTTTCCGGTGCCGGGCCGCCATTGCCAATATTGTATTTGATGCCGAAATCTTCGTTCGGGCCGCCGGGATTGTGGCTGGCGGAAAGCACAATGCCACCGAAGGCCTTGTATTTGCGGATGATGTTGGAGGCGGCGGGCGTGGAAAGAATGCCGCCCTGACCAACCAGAACCTTGCCGAAACCGGCAGCGGCGGCCATCTTGATCGCCTTCTGGATGACTTCGCGGTTGTAATAACGGCCGTCGCCGCCAATCACCAGCGTCTGGCCCTGAAAACCTTCAAGCGCGTCGAAGATCGACTGGATGAAGTTCTCGGCGTAATTTTCCTGGGCGAAAACCGGCACCTTCTTGCGCAGGCCTGAAGTGCCCGGCTTCTGGTCCTGATAGGGCTTGGTCTGAACGGTCTTGATCATTGTTTCAATGGCCTTTCGAAATAAGCTGGCTGTAAAGCGCGGCGTAAAGACCGGCGCTTTTTTCCCAGGAAACATCGGATTTCATGCCGAGTTTCTGCATTTGTGTCCAAAGTTTCGGGTCGTGATAATAACGCACGGTCCGGCGGATCGCCTGTTTGAGACCGTCAAGCGTGACGGGCGAGAATTGCACGCCGGTCGCCGATTTATTGGCGATGGCGGCGTGGTTGGCATCGATCACCGTGTCGGCAAGGCCGCCGGTGCGGGCGACAACCGGAATGCAGCCGTAACGCAACGCGTAAAGCTGGGTAAGCCCGCAAGGCTCGAAACGCGAGGGAATGATGATCGCATCGCAGCCCGCCTGCATCAGATGCGACAGCGGCTCGTTATAACCAACGGCAACACCGACGCGGCCATGGTGACGGGATGCGGCCGCCAGAAGCGCGCCTTCGAGCGCCACTTCGCCAGCGCCAAGCACCACAAGACGACCGCCGAGGGCAACGATCTCGTCCACGGCTTCCGCCATGAGGTCGATGCCCTTCTGCCAGGTGAGGCGGGAAATGATGCAGAAAAGCGGGCTGTCGTCGTCATCGATGCGGAAATGCTCAGCGACCGCCTTCTTGTTCAGCGCGCGGTTCTTGAGATTGGCGGCCGAATAATTGTCGTGGATCAGATGGTCTGTCGCCGGGTTCCAGACATCGGCATCAATGCCGTTGACGATGCCGTGCAGCACATGGGCGCGGCTGCCGATGACGCCGTGCAGGCCCATGCCGAATTGCGGGGTGAGGATCTCCTCGGCATAGGACGGGCTGACGGTGCTAAGTGCGGTTGCCGTCTGCAGGCCGCCCTTCAGGAAGCTCACATCGTTATAATATTCGATGCCTTCCATGCCGAAGGAATGTGGGGGCAGTGCCAGTTTGCTGAAGATATTGGCGCCGAACTGACCCTGAAAGGCGATGTTGTGGATGGTGAGAAGGCTTGGAATCTCCGGCGTTTGCGCATAACGCATATAGACCGGTGTCATCGCAGCCTGCCAGTCATGGGCATGCACCATATCCGGCCGCCAGTCGGGAAGCGCGCCGGCGGCAATGCGGGCTGCCGCGAGCGACAGTGCCGCGAAGCGCTTCCAATTGTCTGGATAATCCTTGCCGGTCTGGTCGAGATAAGGTCCGCCGGACCGCTCGTAATAAGCGGGTGCATCGAGGATGAGGAGATCCAACCCCTCATGCCGTACCTCGAGCACCTCGGCTTTTTCACCGAGCAGATCGGTAAATTCGAAACATTTGACGGGGTCCGTCACGGCGGCTTTCACCGCCGGATAGCCGGGTATCAATGTCCGCGTTCTGACGCCGTGGGCTTCGAGCGCTATGGGGAGCGCGCCGACAACGTCGGCGAGCCCTCCGGTCTTGATCAGGGGATAGATTTCGGATGAAACCGAAAGGACATTCATGGGCTCTACAGGTCCAGCTTGTCGATCATCGATTGGGTGATAAGGCAGATGCCATTTTCCGTGCGGCGGAAACGTTTGGCATCCAGTTCTGGGTCTTCTCCTACTATCAGTCCTTCCGGAATGACCACGCCATGGTCGATGACGACATTGCTGAGCTGGGCATGACGCCCGATCTTCACACTCGGCAGTACTACGGCATTCTCAAGGCGGGAGTATGAATTGGCGCGCACGCCGGTAAACAACAGGCTGCGCGTGAGGGCCGCACCGGAAATGATGCAGTCGCCCGAGACGACCGACGACACGGCCGAACCGCGACGATCCTCATCGTCATGCACGAATTTGGCCGGTGGGGTGATTTCCGCATAGGTCCAGATCGGCCAGGATTTGTCGTAGATGTCGAGGTCCGGCACCACGTCCGTCAGGTCGATATTGGCCTGCCAATAGGCATCGATGGTGCCAACATCGCGCCAGTACGGCCCGTGTTCGAAATCCGAGCGCACGCAGGAATCCGCGAAGCGGTGGGCGACGGCTTTGCCGTGCTTGACGATATAGGGAATGATATCCTTGCCGAAATCGCGGCTGGAGGTCGGGTCGGCGGCGTCGCGGCGCAGCGCTTCCATCAGGAATTTCGTGTGGAAGACATAAATGCCCATGGAGGCGAGCGCAAAACCTTCATTGCCAGGAATGCCGGGCGGATCGGCCGGTTTTTCAATGAAGTCGATGATCTCGTCTTTTTCGTTCACATGCATCACACCGAAGCCGGTCGCTTCCATGCGCGGCACTTCAAGGCAGCCGATCGTCACGTCGGCACCGGAATCGACATGCTGCTGCAGCATGTATTCGTAATCCATCTTGTAGATGTGATCGCCGGCGAGAATGACCATGTATTCCGGCGCATAGGGCTCGATAATGTCGATGTTCTGGTAGACGGCGTCTGCGGTGCCTTCATACCACTGCGTTTCGGACACGCGCTGCGAGGCCGGCAGAATATCGAAGCTTTCATTACGTTCGGGGCGGAAAAAGTCCCAGCCGCGCTGGAGGTGGCGGATGAGCGAATGCGCCTTGTATTGCGTGGCGACGCCGATGCGGCGAATGCCGGAATTGAGCGCGTTGGAGAGCGCGAAATCGATGATGCGCGCCTTGCCGCCGAAATAGACGGCGGGTTTTGCCCGGCGGTCCGTCAGCTCCTTCAGGCGGCTTCCTCTGCCGCCTGCGAGGACATAGGCCATTGCATCACGTGCCAGTGGCTGAACTCTTTTTTCCGACATGGTGTCCTCCCTCTCTGTCTGTCAGTTTTCCGGCTCAAGCATGATCGTCGCCAGAGGCGGCAGGACGAGCATCGCCCCGATTTCTCCGCCGGCATCGACCGCCTGAACGCGTCCGCCATTTCCCTTGCCGCTGCCGCCATAGATTTCGGCATCGGTGTTGAGAATCTCCCGCCACCGCCCGGCCTGGGGCAGCGGCACATAATAACTTTCCCGGTAGACCGGGGTGAGATTGCAGATGACTGCCACCGGTTTTTCACCGGGCGCCATGCGCAACCAGGCGAAGACGGAATTGTCGTGGTCCTCGACTACCAGCCAGCGGAAACCTTCCGGCTCGCAGTCGCGGGCGTGCAAAGCGGGTTTTGAACGATAGGTGAGGTTAAGATCACGCACGAGGCGGCGCATGCCCTCATGCATCGGATATTGGCGCAGATTCCAGTCGAGCGATTTTTTTTCGCTCCACTCGCTCCATTGCGCGAATTCCTGGCCCATGAACAGCAGCTTCTTGCCGGGATAACCCCACATGAAACCGTAATAGGATCGCAGGTTGGCGAATTTCTGCCAATCGTCGCCAGCCATTTTGGCAATCAGCGATCCCTTGCCGTGCACCACCTCGTCATGGGAAAGCGGCAACACGAAATTTTCGGTGAAGGCATAAAGCAGACCGAAGGTCAGTTCCTGATGGTGGAACTTGCGATGCACCGGCTCACGCGAGAAGTAGCTCAGCGTGTCGTGCATGAAGCCCATGTTCCATTTGAAGCCGAAACCGAGGCCGCCTTCATGAACGGGCTGGGAGACTTTCGGCCAGGAAGTGGATTCTTCCGCAATGGTCATGACGCCGGGATGAGTGCCATAAACGAGCGAATTCATTTTCTGCAGGAAGCGGACGGATTCGAGGTTTTCACGCCCGCCATATTCGTTGGGAATCCACTCGCCTTCCTTGCGGGAATAATCGAGATAAAGCATCGAGGCGACCGCATCGACACGCAGGCCGTCGAGATGGAATTTTTCGGCCCAATAAAGCGCATTGTTGATGAGGTAGGACATCACCTCAACACGGCCGAAATTATAGATGGCCGTGTTCCAGTCGGGATGAAAACCCTGACGCGGATCGGCGTGCTCATAAAGCGCCGTGCCGTCAAACCAGCGCAGGCCGTGCTCGTCAGTCGGGAAATGCGCCGGAACCCAGTCGAGGATGACGCCGATGCCGACCTTGTGCGCGCCATTGACGAACCGCGCGAAACCTTCCGGATCACCGAAACGGGCGGTCGGGGCATAAAGGCCGGTCGTCTGGTAACCCCAGGAAGGGTCATAGGGGTGTTCGGTAATCGGCAGGAACTCGATATGAGTGAAGCCCATATCCGTGCAATAGGGAATGAGCTGCGCGGCCAGTTCATCCCAGCTGAGGAAGGTGCCGTCCTCGCGGCGCTGCCAGGAACCGGCGTGAACCTCGTAAATGCTGATCGGCTGGCGGCGCTGATCCACCTGCGCCCAATGTTCGCGGTGAGCCTGATCTTCCCATTTCTGAGCCAGTTCCGGTGCGGTGACGGAAGCGTTTTTCGGCCGCAACTCGCCGCGCCGGGCATAAGGGTCGGCCTTCAGCGGCAGAAGCTCGCCATTGGCACCGAGAATTTCGAATTTATAAGCGCAACCGGCATAGACGTCGGGCGCGAAGATTTCCCAGATGCCGGTATCCTTGCGGAAACGCATGACATGCCGGCGTCCATCCCAATTGTTGAAATCGCCGACTACAGAAACGCGCCGCGCATTGGGTGCCCAGACGGCAAAGTGGAAACCCTCGACGCCCTCGAGCTTCAGAGGATGCGCGCCCATCTTGTCAAAGAGCCGCAGATGCGAGCCTTCACGCACGAAATAATCGTCCATGGGTCCAAGAACCGGGCCGAAGCTGTAGGGATCGGTCACTGCCCATTCGGCATCGTCGCGGCCTGCGCGGTAACGCACCGGCTGGCGCGATGCAAGCTCGACCGGACCTTCGAAAAAACCTTCCGGATCGAGCCGCTTTAGTTCGCCAATGAAATTTCCGTCCAATGTCAGGACGGACACTTCTTCAGCGCCCGGGATAAAACAGCGGGCGGAAAACCCTTCCGGCGTTTCGTGAACGCCGAGAAGGGCAAAGGGATTGGAGTGCAAACCGCTCTTGATCGCCTCGATTTCAGCCTTCGTGATTTCGCCAGTCTTTTTCTCTTCGGCCGAATTGAGCGGTTTTTTCATCAGGCTCTCCAGATCTCGGTGGCATATTGCCGGATCGTCCTGTCGGACGAGAACCAGCCCATACGCGCCGTGTTGCGCACTGTCTTGGTGTTCCAGCTATCCTGATCGCTCCAGATCGCATCCACCTTGCGCTGCGCGTCGGCATAGGCGTCGAAATCGGCAGCGACCATGAACCAGTCGCTATTGTATATACCGTCAATAAGGCCGGCAAAACGCGAGCGGTCATCGGGCGAGAACACGCCTGACGCAATGGACGACAGCGCCTGCGACAATTCCGCGGACTGTTCGATGATCGCACGGGGATTGTGACCTTCGGCCCGCGCCTTTGCGACTTCTTCCGCCGTCATGCCGAAGATGACGATGTTTTCAGCGCCGACATGTTCGAGCATTTCGACATTTGCGCCATCGAGCGTGCCGATGGTGAGCGCGCCGTTCAGTGCGAATTTCATGTTGCCGGTGCCGGATGCTTCCATGCCAGCGGTCGAAATCTGTTCCGAGAGATCGGCGGCGGGAACCATGATTTCCGCAAGCGAGACATTATAGTTCGGAATAAACACCACTTTCAGAAGCCCGCGCACGGCCGGATCGTTGTTGATGACCCGGGCAATATCATTGGCAAGCTTTATGATCAGCTTCGCGTTGTGATAACTCGGCGCCGCCTTGCCTGCGAAGAACTTAACGCGCGGTACCCATTCCAGTTCCGGGTGAGAACGGATCTGGTCGTAAAGCGCTACCGTTTCGACAAGATTCAAAAGCTGGCGCTTATATTCGTGGATGCGCTTGATCTGGATGTCGAACATGGCCGAAGGATCGACACGGATACCCATGCGTTGCGCCACCGTATTGGCAAGGCGCACCTTGTTCAGACGCTTCACTTCGGCGAATTTTTCGCGGAAACCGGCGTCGTCGGCAAAGCGGTCGAGCGCGGTGAGCTTTTCCGCATCGTCAAGGAAGTCGTCGCCGATCGCTTCGCGCACCAGTCCTGTCAGGCCGGGATTGCATTGCATCAGCCAGCGGCGTGGCGTGATGCCGTTGGTCTTGTTGTTGATACGATCGGGGTAGAGGCCATGCAGGTCGGCAAACACCGTTTCCTTCATCAGTTCGGTATGAAGGGCAGAAACGCCGTTGATCGAATGCGAGCCGATGAAGGCGAGGTTGCCCATGCGCACGCGGCGTTCGCCGCCTTCATCAATGAGAGAGATCGAACGGATCTGCTGATCCGCCATCTTCTTTTCCTTGCGGGCATAGACCAGCGTATTGGCGTTGATCGCATAAACGATCTGCATATGTCTTGGAAGAAGACGCTCAAGCAGCGGCACCGGCCAGCTTTCCAGCGCTTCCGGCAGAAGCGTGTGATTGGTGTAGGAGAAAGTCCCCTGCGTGATCTTCCAGGCGTCATCGAATTCGAGGCCATGCACGTCGCATAGAAGGCGCATCATTTCGCAGATGGAAATGGCCGGATGTGTGTCGTTGAGCTGGATTGAAACCTTGTCCGGCAGCGAGGTGAAATCAGGATATTGCTGCAGATGGCGGCGCAGAATGTCCTGCAGCGAGGCGGAGGAGAAGAAGAACTCCTGCCGCAGGCGCAGTTCCTGGCCGGCGGGCGTCGCATCCGCAGGGTAGAGAACCCGCGTCAGGCTTTCCGCCTTGTTGCTCTCGCGCAATGCGCCGATGTGATCGCCGGCATTGAAGGCGGCGAGCAGAATGGGGTCGATCGGCTGTGCCGACCACAGGCGCAGCGTGTTGACGCGGGTGCCGCGCCAGCCGACGACCGGTGTGTCGTAAGCCATGGCGATGACGCGTTCGGCCGGTTTCCAGACGAAACGCTGCGGGTCTTCATAGCCGCCGATGGTCTCCACCGATCCGCCGAAGCCGATCTCATAGGAGCTTTCGCGGCGCTCGAATTCCCAGGGGTTGCCGTGTGCCAGCCAGGTCTCCGGCAGTTCCACCTGCCAGCCATCCGCCATCTGCTGGCGGAAGAGGCCGTGCACGTAACGAATGCCGTAACCATAGGCGGGGATATCGACGGTCGCCATGGATTCCATGAAGCAGGCGGCGAGACGACCAAGGCCGCCATTGCCGAGTGCGGCATCCGGCTCCAGCCCCGCGATAACGTCGAGATCGACGCCGAGCGAGGAGAGCGCGTCGCGGATTTCGTGCATCAGGCCGATATTGGAAATGGCGTCGCGCATCAGGCGGCCGATCAGGAATTCCAGCGACAGATAATAAACGCGCTTGGAATTGTTGGCATAGGCCTTGCGGGTGGATTCCATCCACTTGTCGATGATGCGGTCGCGAACAACGAGAATGGTCGCGGTCAGCCAGTCATGCGGCTTGGCTACCTTGACGTCCTTGCCGATACGGTAAGTCAGTCGCTCGATGATTTCCGCTGCCATGATTTCCGGGTTGGAACTGCGCGGAGCGGGGCGGGGAAGATCGGCGGCGTTGAGATTATTGATCATTGGTCGGTCAGCACCTTGGTGGGAGGAGAGGGTCTGAGAGGTTGATCCGTGTTGCCTTTGCTGATGCCAGTTTATGCATCGATATGGAGGCGTGGCAACAGCAATTTTCGCGGAAAGTTGGAGGGCTTAATATTATGAAAAATAAGACTTTTCCTTCAGCATCCCGAGGACCGCCAAAGGCATTGCGCGCTCTTCATGCGCCGTTCTTGAACGGGTTTGCGTGGTCGTTGCGATGCCGGGCATCGTTCAAAAAAGGGAGAGAGGCTGCAATACTTTCTGAAGTGGTTCACCGGTCCTGAAATCTGTTTCGGTCTATCGGATCACACACTAGCCTTCGCGGCCTGGAAAATTCAATGAAAATAAACGAGGCGGCGTCGTGACCGCTCCCGCTCTGGGTGGTGAGCGCGGAAAAAAGGCCCTGATCGTTGCAAAAACCGATATTTACGTCGGGAAAAAAGGTTCCGTCGTCATCTCGCCGGCGCGGATCGTCACGCGCGTATTCGGCGGAACGGCGCACCACGGGGTGCAATCGAAGGAAAAGGGTTCCGAACTCAGTGCAATTCCCTCATCCAGCCCACGCCAGTAAAGCGTCGGTGGCTTGTCATCGCTGGACCAGCGGAAAGCATGCAGGCAATCACCATCCATCAGCACGGCACTGAACCGCAGCGCTGAGGAAACGCCGGCTGCGAGCATCTTTTCCTGACAGAGGCGCAGTGCGGTGGAAATGGCGCGGATGGGGTCTGTGACAAGGCCGTGGCCGGCGGCGATGAGGAAGATCGCTTCGCTGTCGCCGGTGCCGCGTCGCGACGCATAGATATCATCAGGTATGAGAGAATCGATATCACGCCTGATCTGCTCGTAACCGCCGATCTGGCCATTATGCATGAACAGATATTGTCCATGGGCAAAGGGGTGGCAATTGGCGCGGGAAACCTCGCCTGACGTGGCGGAGCGGACATGGGCCATGAACATGCCCGAGCGGAGCTGATGGCAAAGTGCGGCCAGATTGGCGTCGGACCAGGCAGGTCTTGTGTCGCGAAACACGCCGGGCGTGCCGCGCTCGCCATACCACCCAAGGCCGCAACCATCGCCATTAACGACGGTCTTTGCTTCCCGTGCGGCCATGGACTGGCTGACCAGTGATGCTTCCGGCTCGATCAGCAGACTGTCGAGCCAGACCGGTTTACCGGAATAGGCAAAGAGGCGACACATTCATGCGGCTCTATTGAAGGCCTTGTTTCCGAGCGCGAAACCGACGGCGGCCTTCGCGTGAATGGCGGTCGAATCATAACCCGGCAGCGGCAAAGCGTCGGGGTTGATCAGCAGTGAAATTTCAGTGCAGCCGAGAATGACGGAATCGACACCCAGTGCACGGGCCTTCTCGATGACCGTGAGATAACGCTCGCGCGAGCAGGACTTGATCTCGCCCTGGCATAGTTCGCCGAAGATGATGTCGTGGATCGCAGTCCGGTCTTCCGCATCGGGCACAACCACATCAACACCGTGGCGGCGCATGCGGTCGGTGTAGAAGCCATGTTCCATCGTGTAGCGGGTGGCGAGCAGCAGCGGCTTGCGGCGGCCATCGGCTTTCAGGGCTGCAGCGGTCTCGTCGATAATGTCGATGAGGGCGACGCCCGACATCTTCTCAACGGTTTCTGCGACGAGGTGCATGGTGTTGGTGCAGATCAGCACACAATCGGCGCCGGCATTGGCAAGGCGCGCACCGGCAGCGCCCAACAGCGCACCGGCCTCATCCCAGCGATCGGCCTTCTGCAGGGCGACGACTTCGGAAAAATCGAGCGAATGCATGACGATATCGGCCGAGACCAGCCCGCCGCGGCTATCGCGCACGGCCTCGTTGATCATGCGGTAATAGGTTGCGGTGGATTCCCAGCTCATGCCGCCGATCAGACCGATGCGTTTCATAAGAGTTCCCTTATCAAGTTTGATTGAAGACAAGAATGCCATCGCAAGGGCGAAAACGGCATGCGTTTTTTTAGAGATTTAAATGCGTGCATGCAAATAGAAGGCGTCTGATAGGTTTGGTGTGCAAATTTCTTGCGCTGTTGCGTTAACCAGTGCATTCTTTGGCGATGATTGATGACCGTGATCGCCGAATCCTTGCGATTCTCCAGGAAAATGCCGAAACGCCGCTTGCCGATATAGCGGAGGAGGTGTCGTTGTCGTTATCCGCCTGCTCGCGGCGCGTCACGCGCCTGCGTGCGGAAGGTTATGTGACGGGCACGATGGCGCTGCTCGACCGGCGAAAGATCAACCTGCCGACCACGGTTTTCCTGCTGGTGAGAACCGGCCTGCATGCTGAAGACTGGCTGGACCAATTCCATGCCGCCGTCAGTACCATACCTGAAATCGTCGAGGTTCACCGGCTGACTGGCAATTTCGATTATATTCTGAAGCTGGTGCTGCCGAATGTCGAATATTACGACACGGTCTATAAACAGATCCTGCGCCGCGTTCAGCTCTACGATATGTCCGCATATATCTCCATGGAGACGGTGAAGCTGTCGTCGTCACTGCCGACGACGCATATCTGAGGATCATTGGTGCCTTATCAGCGCGCCGCCTCGAAGCGGACGCCGAAACGGAAACTGCGGGTCTCGCCCGGTTGAAGTGTCACTGCTGCCGCCAGCTCCGGCTGGTTGAAGGCATTGGTGGGCATCTCCACCGGTTCGAGCGCGATGGATTTTCGCCTGTCGCGGGCCAGCGTGTCGCCGGTGAAGACATGCATGTGGCCACGCTCCTGCCACACCGTGAGGCTCGAACCATCGTGCCGGTTTTCGATCCGGGTCTCGTAAAGCCCGTTTTCGGATGCGATCAGATCGGTAAAGCAGACATCCAGCACATGGCCTGCCACCGGCGCATAGAGAAAACGAGTATCGTCCCGTTTGATTATTCCTGTCCGTGAATCGTGCAGGGGAATCAAATCATCGTCCGTTTTGATGGCCGTTCGCGAAGGAAGGGTGAGAAGGAGATCGTCGATGGACGCGATGCCAGGCAGGCGGAAATAGGGATGCCAGCCGGCTGCGAAGGGCAAAGGCCGATCGCCGTGATTGATGCCACGTATATCGATACTAACCGCATGGTCGGCAAAGCGATATTCCACCTCGATGGCAAGCCGATAGGGATAGCCGCTGAAATCGGTCGGGGATATCTCGGCGCGGAAGATGAGGACATGACCCCCATCCTCCTCGAAAGATTGTTCGAGAGCAAAGGGTAGGGCTCTGGCAAATCCGTGGAAAACGAGGGCCTCGTGGGCAAGAACCGGCTCGATGTGGTGCATCTCCCCGCCGAACTCATAACGGCCGTTGGGAATGCGGTTGGTGAAGGGCGCAAGAATGCCGTTTCTCACGCCGTTCTGTGATTGCATCTCCGCCGGCGTCAAATAGCCGTCGACAAGGTTTTCGCCATCGCCATCGCTGTTACCACCGTCGGCAAGCCGCGGCCGCCAGCTCAAAAGCGTAGCGCCCTCATAAGCGATCTCGGCGCTGAAGCCCTTGCCGGAAATGGTAACAGCGGCGATCCCCGTGCCTGTCGCGGAGGTGGTCATCGGGAAATTGTCCTCTGTATGCATATGTTTGCGATCATCGGGACGACTGTCCCGATTCGCAGATCATCTTCGCTGTGCCGATATTTCGCAATGGCTGGAAGAGGCCGCAGCAAGAACGACCTCCGTTACGTCGAGGTTTGTTTCCCCTATGACGGAACTCAGTCCGGGAAGGTTCGTTTCGCGCCGCTGAAAAATTCCATCAGCGCGGCCTCATCCTCTCCGCCCAGTCCCGCCGCCGTCAGCATGCGGTGCACCTCGGTGCAAAGTGCCGTCAAGGGCATGGCCGTGTTGGTGCGTCGGGCCAGGTCCTGCGCGCCGTTCAGGTCTTTCACCATATTGTCGATGCGACCGGTGCGGCGATAGTCCTTGGCCACATAACGCGGCATATATTCCTGCAGGATGGCACTATCGGCCCGGCCGCCTTTCAGCGCCTGCGGTATCTTGGCGGCATCGACGCCGGCATCGAGCGCAAGCTGCGTTGCTTCCGCCACGGCCAGGAAATTCAGGCCGCAGAGAACCTGGTTGATGAGCTTGGTCGTCTGGCCTGCGCCGCAGGGTCCCATATGGGTAAAATTGCTGGCCACATCCTGCAGCACGCGATGGGCGTCGGCGACGTCCCTGTCACTGCCACCTGCCATCAGCGTCAACTGCCCGATGAGCGCCTTGGGCGCGCCGCCGGAGAGGGGACTATCCACCCAGCGCAGCCCCTTTTCTGCGGCTTCGGCCGCCAGTTCCTTTGTCGCCTCCGGATCGATGGAGGACATGTCGATGATCAGCGTGCCGGGCTTTGCTCCCGCCGCCACGCCATCCTTGCCGAAAACGGCGATACGGACGATCTTCGGTGAGTTGAGGCTGAGGATCACGACATCGGAGACGGATGCCGCTTCCGCCGCGGTGCCGGCGCTTTGCGCGCCGAGGCTGGTCAGGGCCGCCACTTTTTCCGCATCCAGGTCAAAAACCGTCAGTTGATTGCCGGTTTCGACTAGCCGTGTGCCGATCGCCCCGCCCATGGCGCCTGCGCCGATCAGGGCGACTTTGTTCTTCTCGGTCATGGTTTTCACGGCCTCCTCCCAAAGTGTCGTGGTGTCGTCGGTCCCATTCCGGATGGCGGCCGCAGCCCGCCATCCGGAACGATGTTTTTAAAGCGAGGCGGTGATGCCGCCATCGACGTAAAGAATATGGCCGTTCACGAAGGACGATGCGTCGGATGACAGAAAAATGCAGGCGCCGACAAGCTCCTCGACCTTGCCCCAGCGACCGGCGGGCGTGCGCTTTTCAAGCCATGCGGAAAAGGTCTCATCTGCGACCAGTGCCGCATTGAGCGGCGTGTCGAAATAGCCCGGCGCGATGGCGTTGCATTGCAGGCCGTATTTCGCCCAGTCCGTCGCCATGCCTTTCGTCAGATTGCCGACGGCACCCTTGGTTGCGGTGTAGGGCGCGATGCCGGGGCGGGCAAGAGCGGTCTGAACGCTGGCGATATTGATGATCTTGCCGCGTCCACGGGAAATCATGTGGCGTGCTGCCGCCTGTCCGGCGTGGAACACAGATGCAATGTTGGTCTGCAGCAGGCGCTCGAAGGCGTCCGCCGGAAAATCCTCGAGCGGCGTGCGGTGCTGCATGCCGGCATTGTTGACCAGAATGTCGATGGGGCCGACTTCGGCTTCGAAACGGTCTATGGCCTCGCGCACTGCACCGTGGTCTGTGGCGTCGAAGGCGAGCGTTTTTGCGCCCTTGATGCCGGCGGCGGCGGCTTTCAGCTTGGCTTCGTCACGCCCGTTCAGCACCACTTCCGCACCGGCTTCCGCAAGCCCTTGCGCCAGCGCGAAGCCGATGCCCTGGGACGAACCCGTGATCAGGGCGCGGCGGCCGGAAAGATCGAACAAATTAAGGCCCACTGTTTCCTCCAGTCTCTCGACATTGCATTTGTACAGGTTTATGTTATCGATAACATTCATCCCTTTCAGGCGTGGATGTCAAGGCTTAAACGCCCGGTTTCGGTACGGATCCGGCGCGGGAGGAGGCCGCAGGGCGGCTAAATGTGGTCTTGTGGCCGCGATCTGGATGCGGAAATTTTTACGCGCCGCAGTGGCGCGCGGTTGAACGGGAGTTGTTGATGAGAGCGATTGTCGCCCACGGGGCAAAGGATGTGCGCATTGAGGAGCGGCCGGAGGAAGCGCCGGGGCCGGGAGAAGTGCGGCTTCGTCTGGCCCGGGGCGGAATTTGCGGCAGCGACCTGCACTATTACAATCACGGTGGTTTTGGCGCGATACGGCTTCGCGAACCCATGGTGCTCGGCCACGAGGTGTCGGCCATCGTCGAGGAACTGGGTGAAGGCGTGGAAGGTCTGAAGCTTGGCGGCCTGGTCGCGGTTTCGCCATCCCGCCCGTGCCGCACCTGCCGTTTTTGTCAGGAAGGCCTGCACAACCAATGCCTCAATATGCGCTTTTATGGCAGCGCCATGCCTTTCCCGCATATTCAGGGCGCTTTCCGCGAGGTTCTGGTGGCGGATGCCCTTCAATGCGTGCCGGCTGACGGCCTGAGCGCCGGAGAGGCGGCCATGACGGAACCGCTGGCGGTGACGCTGCATGCCACCCGCCGCGCCGGTGATTTGCTGGGAAAACGCGTGCTGGTGACGGGTTGCGGCCCCATCGGCATCCTGTCCATCCTCGCTGCGCGCCGGGCGGGTGCTGCCGAAATCGTCGCGACCGACCTTTCCGATTTCACGCTCGCCAAGGCGCGCGAAGCGGGTGCGGATCGTGTCATCAACAGCAAGGATGAGCCCGATGCGCTTGCCGCTTATGGCGCAAACAAGGGCACTTTCGACGTTCTCTATGAATGCTCTGGCGCTGCCGTGGCGCTTGCCGGCGGCATCGCGGCACTCCGGCCGCGCGGCATCATCGTTCAGCTCGGGCTGGGTGGCGATATGAGCCTGCCGATGATGGCGATTACCGCCAAGGAACTCGATCTGCGCGGCTCCTTCCGCTTCCACGAGGAATTCGCCACCGGCGTCGAGCTGATGCGCAAGGGCCTGATCGACGTCAAGCCATTCATCACCCAGACCGTCGATCTCGATGACGCCATCTCGGCCTTCGAATTCGCCTCCGACCGCAGTCGGGCGATGAAAGTCCAGATCGCTTTTTCGTAAGCGCTTCCGCATATTTGTGCGACCCTAACCGGCGGTGGCTAGTTCCACCGCCGGTTTTTTATCGAGAGATTTCAGCCTCGGCAGACTATCATCGATGTTATCGGTATCATAAATTATCTGCGAAAGATTTCCTGGTTCTCCCGGCCTATCCGGCCCAGCATCTGCTGACGTATCGCCAGTCGAGCTGCACATTTTGACGCAGGTCAAAAAGGTGATTTGCCGCCTGCCGTTTTTTGCGTTATCGAAATTTCAGAAATTACTGAAAATTCAGGAAACAAAGAAATGCCGACCAGCCTGTCACCACTCGTTCAGTCCTTCGTGCTGCATTTTGGCGAGATGGGCAGCCGCTGGGGCATCAACCGCACCGTCGGCCAAGTCTATGCTTTGCTTTACATATCGCCGCAGCCGCTTTGCGCCGATGACATTGTTGAGGCGCTTGGCATTTCCCGTTCCAACGTCTCGATGAGCCTGAAGGAGCTTCAGGCGTGGAACCTTGCAATTCTCAAGCATTTTCCTGGCGATAGGCGCGATTTTTTCACGACGCCGGAGGATGTCTGGCAAATTCTCCGTACCCTTGCCGAAGAGCGCAAGAAGCGCGAAATTGATCCCACCCTGAGCGTATTGCGTGAAATTCTGATGGAGACGCCGGAGAACGAAGATGAGCGGCATGCGCAAAAGCGCATCGATGAGATGAAGACGCTGATCGAGCAGCTCACCGGCTGGTATGACGATGTGAAGCAGCTGGAGACGGAGAGGCTGGCCTCCCTTCTGGCGCTCGGCTCAAAGGTCACGAAGCTGCTGGAGGCGAAGGACAAGATCGTCTCTCTTGCAAGACCCCGCGGCGCGAAAAAGGACAGGTGAGGAGATCGGTCATGAACATGTCCGCACAAATCCGCCAGTCGGCCGATAGCAATGGCGCAGACTGTCCTGTGCCGGTTTCGGTCTCACCTGAAACGCCGAGGCGGCGCTTCTTCAGCACCGCCAGCCGCAAGACCTCCCGCGACAACACTGCCGTGAAGGCGACGCGCGCACCGGCGGTGGGTAGATCCGTTGCCCTGGTGCATGTTCTGGCGGCCCTGCTCTGGCTGCCGCAGGCGGGCCTGCTGGCCTTTTCCGTCGGAAAAATCGCTGATGGCGAGCCGATGACGGCAATCGTGCCGGCGGCCGTCGCGGTTCTCATTTTGGGTCTCCTGAAGGCGTGGCTGGAGAAAATCGCCGCGAGACTATCGTTTCGTACTGCGCGTGCGGCGCTGTCAGAGCGGCGGCTGGAAGCGCTTCAGGCCGTGGCGAAGGTTTCGCCGCTCGATCTGTCGCGCGCTGCTTCCGGCGAGGCGGCAAGTGTCGTGGCCGAGGCGGCGGAATCGCTGGTGCCCTATCTTTCCCGTTTCCAGCCGGCACGGATGAAAGCCACCATCGTTCCCCTGGTTTTTGTGGTGGTGATCCTGCCGTTCACCTGGATTGCGGCGCTGGTGCTGCTCATCTCCATGCCGACCATTCCGCTTTTCATGGCGCTGATCGGCTGGCAGGCCAAGGCGGCGAGCGAAAAGCAGCTGGCCGAGACCGGCAATATGAATGCTTTCCTGCTGGATCGCCTGCGCGGGCTGGAAACGATCCGCGCACTGGAAGCTGTCGATCTGACTGCCGGGCGCCTCAGCGCCGATGCGCAGAACCTCAAGACGCGGACGATGGCGGTTCTGAGGATCGCTTTTCTGTCTTCGGCGGTCCTGGAGCTTTTCGCCGCCCTCGGCGTTGCCATGACCGCCGTTTACATCGGTTTTCATCTCCTCGGTTTTCTTGATTTCGGCGCGTGGGGGCAGAAGCTGACGCTTGCCGAGGGTCTGTTCATCCTGCTTCTGGCCCCGGCCTTCTTTGAGCCGCTACGGGAATTATCCGCAGTCTGGCACGACCGGGCGGCGGGGGAAGCAGCACTTGATGCGCTCGACAAGTTGACGCAGGACGGTGCGGCCATTGCGGGTGAGGGCAGGGATGTGGCGTTGGCAACATTGCCCACCCCCGGTACGGTGGAGATGGACGATCTGTCCTTTGCCTATCCAGCCTCGCCGCCCGTGCTCCGCAATTTCAATCTCAACATTCGGGCGGGCGAAACGGTAGCGCTCCTGGGGCCATCGGGCTGCGGCAAATCCACTGTCCTGTCGCTGGTCGCCGGGCTGGCTTCGGCCGGAAGCGGCACGGTAAAAATCGGCGGCGTCGCCCTTGATGACGAGGCGGCTGATACAATTCGAACATCCATCGGCTGGATCGGCCAGAAGCCGTTCTTTTTTGCCGGTTCGCTTGCGGCAAATATCCGTTTCGGCCGCCCCGGCATTACGCGGGATATGGTCGAGACGGCGCTTGAGCAGACAGGGCTCGAAAGACTGTCATCCGCCCGGCAACATCTGCTTGTCGGCGATGCCGGCCATGGCATTTCCGGTGGTGAAGCGGTGCGGCTGGCCATTGCGCGCGCCTTCGCCGATCCCGCGACACGCCTTGTTCTGGCTGATGAGCCGACGGCGCATCTGGACCGGGAAACCGCCGCTCTCATTACGGAAAACCTGCTGCAGCTGGCAAAAGGCAGGACTTTGATCGTCGCAACCCATGATCCGGTGCTGGCCGCGCGCATGGACAGGGTCGTGGATATGGCGGCGATCCATTCGGGGGATCGGTCATGATTGCGCGTTTTGCCATATTGAAACCTATCATTGCCCTATTCTGGTCGGCGCGCCGCGGCATGCTGCTTGCCGGTGCGGTTCTGGCGGCAACCACGGTGCTGGCGGGCATCGGCCTTCTCGGTGTTTCCGGCTGGTTCATCACCGCCACCGCCATTGCCGGTCTGCTTCCGGCAACGGCCTATGCGTTTGATGTCTTCATGCCTTCGGCAGCCATTCGTCTTCTGGCGCTGTCGCGCACCGCCGCCCGGTACGGCGAGCGTATGACCACCCATGAAGCGACGCTCTCCGTGCTGGCTGCACTGCGCGAAAGGCTGTTTCGCGGGTTTGCAGCGCCGCAGGCGGCGCAAAATCTGGAAGCGAGGCCCGCCCGCCTGCTGAACCGGTTGACCGCGGATATCGATGCGCTGGATTCGCTTTATCTGCGTGTGCTGGTGCCTGCCGCTGTCGCGGTCCTTGCGGCTGTCGCAACCGGCATAGGGCTGACTTTTCTCAATCCGCTTGCGGGCATTCTGGCGGCGTTTTTTCTCATTGCGGCAGGGCTCGGCATTTCGGTGCGCTCCGCCTTGCGGGCTGAGAAATTCTCGCGCCGGCGAGCAATCGGGCTTGAAGCCCTGCGTGCCCGTACGGCAGACCTCGTCAACGGGCAGACGGAATTGCTCACGGCAGGTCGCCTTTCCGCGCAGGTCGCGGCAGTGAGGCGCGCCGATGACTACCTGCTTTCCTGCGACGAGGCCTTGAACCGCATCGAAACGAATACCGGTTTTTCCTTCGGGCTTGCGACGGCGGTCCTTCTGAGCGCGGCTCTGCTCGGCATGGCCTGGCTGGCGGAGCAGGGAATGGTGAGCGCGCCGGCCGCCGCACTCGGGTTGCTCGTCTGTTTTGCCGCGCTGGAGCCTTTCACCGCGCTGCGCCGCGGTGCGATGGAACTCGGCCGTACATTGTTTTCCGCAAGGCGCATCGCGCCGCGCCTTTCAGTGCCGGCCGAGGTCCGCTGTCCGGCTTTGCCCGCTAGCGGCGTGGCTGCCGAGCTTGAAGGCGTGCGTCTGGAACGGCACGGCAACGACCAGCCGGTCCTGACCAAGATCAATCTTGCCATTGCCGCTGGAGAAAAGGTCGCGATCATCGGCCCGAGCGGTGCGGGCAAGACCAGCCTCATCCAGCTTCTGGCGGGTGAATTGCAGCCATCGGCAGGTACTGTCCGCGCGTTACCCTCTTCGCTCATGACACAACGGAGCCAGCTTTTCCGCGATAGCATCGCGGATAATCTGAGGCTGGCGAAACCCGCTGCGACCGAGCGCGAATTGTGGGACGTCCTTGACGCCGCAGGCCTTGCCGAACATGCCAAAACCCTGCCCGCCGGGCTGGAGACGAGGCTTGGCGAAGCGGGGCAGGGGCTCTCCGGGGGCCAGTCGCGCCGGCTGGCGCTTGCCCGTTTCCTGCTCATCGACAAACCGCTCTGGCTTCTCGACGAGGTGACGGAGGGACTGGACGGCGAGACAGCCCGCGATGTGCTCAGCCGGCTGTTTGCGAGGGCCGAAGACAAGGCTGTCGTGATGATCACCCATAATCGCCGCGAGGCCGAATTCACTGACCGCATAATCATGCTGAAAGACGGGCGCCAATTTGATGAATGTCAAAGCGGGACGCCGGAATACGACGTAGTGCTGCAAACATTACGCCGGGACTGAGTATTTTTCGGGGCTGGCGTGATTTCGTAACAGAAGGCCGGCTTCCCATAAAGGTGGGGTAAAACCATGGAACTCGACATCGTGGCGCTGTCGCGCCTGCAATTCGCGGTTACCGCTTTATATCACTTTCTGTTCGTTCCCCTGACGATCGGGCTGTCGGTGGTCATCGCCATCATGGAAACGGTCTATGTCATGACCGGCCGGGTGATCTGGCGGCAGATGACGAAATTCTGGGGCACGCTGTTCGGCATCAACTTCGTGCTGGGTGTTTCAACAGGCATCGTCATGGAGTTCCAGTTCGGCATGAACTGGAGTTATTACAGCCACTATGTCGGTGATATTTTCGGTGCTCCGCTGGCGATCGAGGGCATGATGGCCTTCTTTCTGGAAGCCACCTTCGTCGGCCTGTTCTTTTTCGGCTGGGACAAGCTGTCGAAACTCGGCCATCTCGTTGCGACATGGTGCGTGGCGATCGGCTCAAACTTCTCGGCGCTGTGGATATTGATCGCCAATGGCTGGATGCAGAACCCGACGGGTTCGGCTTTCAACCCGCAGACCATGCGCATGGAAGTGACGGATTTCGCCGCGGTCCTGTTCAACCCGGTCGCACAGGCGAAATTCGTTCACACGGTTTCCGCAGGTTATGTCACGGCCTCCATCTTCGTGCTCGGCGTTTCCGCCTGGTATGTGCTGAAGGGGCGCCACGTCGATCTCGCCAAGCGGTCGATGACAGTTGCCGCCTCCTTTGGTCTGGCGTCCGCGCTGTCGGTCGTCGTGCTGGGTGACGAAAGCGGTTATCTCTCCACCGAACACCAGAAGATGAAGCTCGCCTCCATCGAGGCCATGTGGGAAACGGAACCGGCACCGGCACCCTTCACGGCAATAGGTTTCCCCAATCAGGAAGCGCGCGAGACGCATTTCGCGGTGAAGATCCCCTGGGTGATGGGCCTTATCGGCACCCGTTCGCTCGATACGGAAATCCCCGGCATCAACGATCTGGTGGAACAGGCAAAGACCCGTATCCGCGACGGCATCAAGGCCTATGACGCACTGATGCAGATACGCGCCAGCGGCAAGGGCGCGCAGCTGCCGGAAGAGGTGAACGGCACCTTTGCCGAACTCGGCCACGAGCTTGGTTATGCCCTGCTGCTCAAACGTTATGTCGACGATCCGCGTCAGGCGACAGAAGAGCAGATCGCCAAGGCGGCCGCCGATACGATCCCGCATGTGCCGACCCTGTTCTGGGCCTTCCGCATCATGGTCGGTCTCGGCATGTTCTTCATCGTTTTGACGGCGACCTTCTTTTATCTTTCGGCCCGCCGGCGGCTGGACCGTTATCCGCTGTTGCTGAAGGTGGCCGTCTTCGCCATTCCGCTGCCGTGGATTGCCGCCGAAATGGGCTGGGTGGTGGCCGAGTTCGGGCGTCAGCCGTGGATCATTGAGGGCGTGCTGCCAACGGCGGCGGCTGTTTCGAGCCTTAGCGCCTCGACGGTTCTGATTACGCTTCTGTGTTTCATCGCCATCTACACGGTGCTGTTCATCGTCGAGATGGGGCTGATGCTGAAGGCGATCCGCAAGGGGCCTGATCCGGACCATGAGCCGGAAGCGCCGCTCGTTCCTGAAAAACTCGTCGCTGCGGAGTAAACGATCATGATCCTGCACCAACTCATCGACTATGAAATCCTTCGCATCATCTGGTGGCTGCTGCTCGGCGTATTGCTTATCGGCTTTGCCGTAACCGGTGGTTTCGATCTCGGCACGGGCGCGTTGCTGCCCTTCGTCGCGAAGACGGATATTGAGCGGCGTGTCGTCATCAACTCCATCGGCCCTGTCTGGGAGGGCAATCAGGTCTGGCTCATCCTTGGCGCCGGAGCGATCTTCGCCGCGTGGCCGCCACTCTATGCGGTGTCATTTTCAGGATTTTACCTGGCAATGGCGGCCATCATGTTCGCGTTGATCCTGCGACCGGTCGGTTTCAAATACCGTTCCAAGCGTGAAAGTGCGGCATGGCGCAGCGGCTGGGACTGGGCCCTGTTCGTCGGTGGCTTCGTACCGGCGCTGATCTTCGGCGTGGCGATCGGCAATGTGCTGCAGGGCGTCCCGTTCTATTTTAATGACGATCTCAGGATCTTCTACGACGGCACGACGCTGTTCGAGCTTCTGAACCCCTACGCTCTACTTTGCGGCCTCGTTTCCGTCGCGATGCTGGTGATGCATGGGGCGGCCTGGCTGGTGCTGAAAACCGAAGGTCCGGTTGCGACCCGCGCCCGCGGTTTCGGCAGCATCGCGGCACTTGCCACCACCGTTCTTTTTGCACTCGGCGGCATCCTGCTGTGGTTTGGTGTCGATGGTTATCGTTTCACCTCGGAAGTCGTGACCGATGGGCCGTCCAATCCTCTGGCAAAGACGGTTGAGGTCGCAACCGGCGTCTGGTTCTCCAATTATGCGGCGCATCCATGGATGATGCTGGCACCGGCGCTCGGTCTGGCCTTCCCGCTGGTCGCCTTCATCTTGCTGAGGCTCCGCAGGGAAGTGATGGCGCTGCTTGCCAGCTCGCTTGCCATTTTCGGTATCATCGCCACCGTCGGGCTTTCAATGTTTCCCTTCATCCTGCCGTCCTCGGTCGATCCGAAGTCGAGCCTGACGGTCTGGGATGCATCGTCCAGCCATATGACACTGTTCAACATGCTGGTCGTCACCCTTATCTTCGTTCCGATCATCGTCGCCTACACCTCATGGGTCTATCGCGTCTTGTGGGGCAAGGTGGATGAAAAGGCGATCCGCGACGACAGCGGTCACGCATATTGATATCGAGAGAAGGAGATCGAACATGTGGTATTTCGCCTGGCTGCTCGGCCTGCCCCTCGCCGCCATCTTCGCCGTCATGAACGCCATGTGGTATGAGCTGATGGAAGAAAACGCCAAAAAGGCTGAGGCTAAGCTGGAAAAATAACGCTTCGGCATGAGACATAAAAGGGCGGCATCCGTTCCGGATGCCGCCCTCTCGTAAAACAGCCGTGCCTATCGCGCGGCCTTAGTGGATCGCGATGCCGCGCTTGTCCGCTTCTTCCTTGATGATGTCTTCGACGATTGCTCTCTTGAGGTTTGGATTTCCAAGGAGATAGTCGTCAGCGATTTCAAAAATCGACTTCGGGTTATCGGTCCCGTGCAGGGTATCGAGATCCTGGCCGATCTGCTCGCGCAGGCTGGAATAGTCGTCCATTGCGGCTCTCCCGTTTACCGGTTCAATCCAAAAGGTCGGCCGGAACCTTGCCGCCGTTTTCGGAGAGTTTCTTGATGACGGCCTTGTGCAGCCAGATATTCATCGTGGCCGAATCCGAGGTATCACCGGTGTAACCCAGTTCACCCGCCAGCTCTTTTCTGGCGCTGAGGCTGCTATCCAGATCAAGGGCTTTCAGAAGATCGACGATCGAGTGTTTCCAGTCGAGCTTCTGTCCGTTCTTTTTGACTGCCGCATCCAGAATGGAGGCGACGTCGACGCTGCCGGTGGATGCCGGAGCGCTGGCTGTCGGTGCCGGCGAAGCAGGCTGGGCGGGTGCTGCCGGGCTTGCGGCCGTCGTTGGCGTGCCGGCCGGTGCCGAAGTCTGCGGGGCGGCCTCGGCCTTGCCGAAAATCGCGTTCTTGATCTTGTCGAAAAAGCTCATTCTTGTGCTCCCTTATCGGCGAATTGCACGCCCGACGGCGATGAGAATGCAGGCGCCGATGAAACCGGCGATGAGATAACCAATCCAGCCTCCGAGCGAGACGCCAATCAGCCCGAGAAGGAAATTGGCGACGATGGCGCCGACAATGCCGAGAATAATGTTCATGAAAACACCCATATTGCTTTTCATGAACTGTTCGGCGAGCCAACCGGCTACGCCGCCGATGATAATTGCTGCAATCCAGCCAACTTGTGCGTCTTCCATAATAAGCCTTTCCTTTGTAAGAGAGGTCCGCAGGCATATGGACAGGCTTTTGCGCGCACTGATCCCCCCGCCTTGAATGACCCCAGGCGGGGTAACAACGCAGATGCGGAGATGTGGTTCCCTGCGGCGCGCCTGGACTGCCTTATTCTTTAGCCCCGGCTTTGAAAATCCAGCCCGATATCGAGAACCGGTGCGCTGTGCGTCAGCCAGCCGACGGAGATGAGATCGATGCCGCTTGCGGCGATGGCTGCCGCCGTCTGCGGGTTGATACGGCCGGAGGCTTCGGTGATGGCGCGCCCGGCGACGATCGCCACGGCCTCGCGCAATTGTTCCGGCGTCATGTTGTCGAGAAGAACCGCATCGACACCTTCGTCCATCACCTCGCGCAATTGCGCGAGCGTATCGACCTCCACTTCGATTTTGACGAGATGGCCCACGCTCTGTTTGGCGCTCCGGATGGCGGCACGCACCCCGCCCGCCACGGCAATGTGGTTATCCTTGATGAGGACGGCATCATAAAGCGCGAAACGGTGGTTCATGCCGCCGCCGGCGCGCACGGCGTATTTTTCGAGCGCCCTGAGGCCGGGCGTCGTCTTGCGGGTGCAGGCGATTGAGGCCTTGGTGCCGGAGATGGATGCGGCGATTTTTGCGGTAACGGAGGCGATGCCCGAGAGATGCCCGAGAAAATTCAGCGCCGTGCGCTCCGCCGTCAGAAGCCCGCGGGAAGGGCCTTCGATCGTCGCGATGATATCGCCGGGCGCAACGGTCGCTCCATCCTCAACGTGTCGTTTCAGTATGATGGCGGGATCAACAAGCTGGAAAGCAAGCTCCGCCGCATCGAGACCGGCAATGACGCCCGGTTCACGTGCGGCCATGACGACGACCGAGCGATGATCGGCGGGAATGACGGCGGCGGAGGTTATGTCGCCCGCAAGCCCCAGATCTTCCAGAAGGGCGTTGCGCACGAGCGGCTCGATGATGAGACGTGGCAGGGGGGCAAGGTTCATGTCAGGCGCTCCGCGCAATGCTGGAAGAAGAAAAGCTGGATGAGGAAAGGTCATGGCCGATGGCGATGACGTCGGTCAGGCTCAGCCTGCGTCGTGTGGCTACAGCGTCCTTTCCGGGAAAATCGTCGCGAAAATGCGCGCCGCGCGATTCCGTGCGCAGGGCCGCAAAGACGGCTATGGTGAGGCCGATAAGGGCGGGATCGGATGCCGGGCCTTCCTGTTCGGCAAGCGGCAGCAGGTCCCGGATCGCTTCGCTCAAACCTGCTGCATGTCTCACAATGCCGAGATGGCGGGAAACGATGGGCCGGACGGCAGCGAGATCGGCGGCCACATAGTTGGGGGCTGCGCTTGGCGCAATAGCTGTCGCCTCTGCCCTGCGTACCTGTCGACCGGCAATGTCCTGTGCTGCGCGCATGCCCATGGCGGCGGCTTCCAGCAGGGAGTTGCTGGCGAGCCGGTTGGCGCCGTGCAGGCCGGTGCAGGCGGTTTCACCGGCAACCCACAGGCCCGGCACCGAGCTCTGGCCTCTGCCATCCGTGGCGACGCCGCCCATATGGTAATGCACGGCGGGACGCACGGGCACAAGCTCACGGGCGGGGTCTATGCCGGCCTCGCGGCAGAGCAGGTCAATAGAGGGGAAACGCAGCGAAAAGCCGGAACCCAGCGCCTTGCGGGCATCGAGAAAGACCGCGCCGCCGCGCAGGATTTCCCGATCGATGGCGCGGGCGACGATATCGCGTGACGCAAGCTCGGCACCCGGCACCGCCGCCATGAAACGCTCGCCGTTTTCATTGAGCAGAAGCGCGCCTTCGCCCCGAACCGCCTCGCTCACCAGCGCCAGCGGCCGTCTGGGCGAGGAAAGCGCCGTCGGGTGAAACTGGACGAATTCCATATCGGTGAGGATGGCGCCGGCCCGCGCGGCGAGCATGATGCCCTGGCCGAAATTGCCGGAGGGATTGGTCGTCGCCTCGTAAAGCCCACCAAGGCCGCCGGTCGCAAGAATGACCTGCGTGGCCGGCAGAATGAAACTGCCCTTCGGGCCGACGCAGGCAAGACCGGTGATAGTGCCCTCTTCCGTCAATAGACGGCGCACTTCCGTGCCTTCCATAACAGTGATGGACGGCGTGCGAAGGACTGCGGTTGCGAGCGCCCTGACAATGGCCGCGCCCGAACCGTCGCCTTCCGCATGCAGGATGCGCCGTCGGCCATGGGCAGCCTCCAGCCCGAAGACAAGTTTCCCCTCGGCATCGCGGTCGAAGCGCACGCCGGCCCGCTCCAGCGCCTCGATGACGGCGGGGGCGGCAGAAACGATCTCCTCGGCCATATCCGCGTCGCAGAGCCCGTCGCCTGCGGCGAGCGTGTCGGCAAGATGCAGGGCGCTGCTATCGCCCGGGCCGAGACTTGCGGCAATACCGCCCTGCGCCCAGGCGCTTGAGGTTTCGCCGCCGAGCGCCCCGCGTGTCAGAAGCAGCACGGGCTGCGGCGCAAGCGTCAGCGCCGCCATCAGGCCGGCAATGCCGCTGCCGACGACGACTGTCCAGTCCTGCTGCAACGGAAGGCGTTCGCTCATACCTCCAGCATCCTCTCCACGGCGCGGCGGGCGGCGACCGCGATTGTCGGGTCGACCGTCACCTCATGGCGGTTTTCCTCCAGTGCCGTGCGGATATTGCCAAGCGTGATGCGCTTCATATGCGGGCAAAGATTGCAGGGACGGATGAATTCGACATCGGGGTGATGCACGGCGACATTGTCGCTCATCGAGCATTCGGTCAGAAGCACCACGCGAGCGGGGCGCTCCCGGCCGACATAATCCGACATGACCGCGGTGGAACCGGAAAAATCGGCGGCTTCCACGACATCCGGCGGACATTCAGGATGTGCGAGAACGGTGACGCCCGGATGACTCTCTCTCAATTCCCTGATGTCATCGGCGGTGAAAAGCTCGTGGACTTCGCAATGGCCACGCCAGGCGATCAGCTCGACATTGGTTTCCCGCGCCACGTTCTGCGCCAGATATTCATCCGGCAACATCAGCACACGCGGCACGCCGAGCGATTCCACAACCTGGCGGGCATTGCCGGAGGTGCAGCAAATATCGGACGCCGCCTTCACCGCAGCGGAGGTGTTCACGTAGGTTACGACTGGAACGCCGGGATAGGCCTTGCGCAAAAGCGCAATATCCTCGGGCGTGATGGAGTCTGCCAGCGAGCAGCCGGCGGCCATATCCGGAATAAGTACGGTTTTTTCCGGATTGAGCAGCTTTGCTGTCTCGGCCATGAAATGCACGCCGGCCAGAACGATAACATCCGCTTCCACCTCCATCGCCTTGCGCGCAAGGGCGAGGCTGTCGCCGACGATATCGGCGACGCCGTGGAAGATTTCCGGTGTCTGATAATTATGGGCGAGGATGACGGCGTTGCGTTTGCGCTTCAGCTCAAGGATCGCATCCACATCATCCTGAAAGCCCATCCATTCGGCCTTGGGAATGACGCGGCTGACCCGATCATAAAGGCTTGCAGCAGAAATCTGTTCGTTCACGAGCACTCTCCCATTTATACTCTTTTTGAGTATATATAGGACAAAGAGATATTCTCATTGTGAGCATATGTCAATTGCGGGAGAGTGGCAGTTTCGTTCCGGAAAGGGCACGTTCATCGAGCACGGTCTGGCGGAAGCGGAAAAGCTTTGCCGGGCGGCCGCCAGTTTCGCTCGTCATGTCGCCGGTCTCCTCCACCAGCTGCTGCTGCTCGATCAACCGGCGGAAATTCTGCTTGTGCAGGGTCAGTCCCGCCAGCGCCTCTATCGCGCGCTGCAATTGCAGCAGGGTGAAGGTATCGGCCATCAGTTCGAAGACCACCGGGCGATATTTGATCTTGGCCCTCAGGCGAGCGATGCCGGTGGCGAGAATGCGGCGGTGATCGGCAAACATCGGCCTGCCGAAATTGGTCCGGGGCTCGCTCTGGGCTTCCTCGACAAGGCCTGCCTCATACAGCAACTCGTAGCGCTGCAGGGTCAGTTCCTCGTTCCAGCCGCCGCCATCGAGGCCGAAGGTAAAATCGGCCCGCAGGTGACGCTGGCTCTTGCAGGCAAGATCGGAATCCGCCCAGGCGCGCAGCCTGTCGATGATGGTATCCAGAACCGCCGGGCGGCCCTGCCGATGATCCTCCCAGGGCAGGTATTCATACCAGCCATGCCAGAGCGCATGCCCGTTGCCCGATGATTCGTGCTCGCGAACCAGCCCCAGATAACCGATGGAGATGGTTCGTCCGCCTGGGATATCGTTGTTACGGTCGCGATCCGCGAAGGTGTAAAGCTGCTCGAGATAACCGACCGGATGATGGGTCTGTTCGTGGATCCACTCCCGCAGCCCGCTTTGCAGCGTTCTGTGCCCGAACTCGAATGGGCCCGAGGGAAGTGCCGCGCCCGCCCGGACGGTCATCACCCGCGGTTCGTCTCCCGTAATGGCGGTGACGACGGCAATGAGTTCAGCATGGGCAAGCCCGATGGTCACGGCGACTCCTGTCTTGGGTTGCGGTATCAACCTTCTTTGGCACAGGAAGGCTGGTTCGCCAACAAGGGGCAGGCGGCAAAGTGCTTTCTATATCCGCATAAAGTCTAAAGTAGCATATAATCAAACAAATGGATAAAATCTTGTGATTAGTAATGCATTTTTTGTTATGTTATAAAAAAGTTATAAGCATTCATATAGTGTAGAAAGCCGATGTTAGAAGATATATCTCTGGAAGAGACGCTTATTGGTTATTATACGTGGAGCATCGGCCAGAATCTGGTCTATCTGGATGCCGTAGCTTCGCGTCTGCGCGATTTCTCCTTTGAGGAGGCTTCTCGCGGCATTCCGGTGGAGAAGTTCATCGCCCAGGTTGAGGTTGGTTCACAGGCCCGGGTGGCGCGAGCGGTCCATAATTCGCTGACAAACGGTGAGTTTTACGATCAGGAGTGCCGGATTGATCTCAAGGCTGGCGGTTTCCGTTGGCTCAGGACGACGGGCAGGGTGATCCACGACTGCGACGGCGTTCCGATCATGGCAATGGGGACAATTCGCGATGTTACCGCGCGCAAGGTGCTGTTGATGTAATGCGGCGTCTCCCCTACTCTGCAGCGAGACAGGGTCATATTTTATCGCTTTTGATGTTTCGGTGACATGGTTCGGCAGATCGCAATTTTGCTGTTTCAGATCATGCTGGTGATAGGGTTCGGCATTGCCGGCATGCGCATCGCCTCGTTCTTCAATGGCGAAGATGGATATGAGACGGCCGCTCTTGCGGCAAACACGGAAATGCTGTGGACGACCTCCCCGGTGAAGGTCGATATCCGTCGGCAAAATTATGAACGAATCCCCACCCCGCCCGATCCCTATCCGCTAAAAATACATGCGGACCAGCGCCTGCGCGTGGTCGCCAGCAATCGTTTCACCTTCAAGGGCCAGGAATTCCGCCTTGCCGGCGTCGAAGACATCGATCGCAACCGCGTCTGCGCCGGTGCTGATGGCCGCCGCTATGCCTGCGGCCTCAACGCCTTCAAGGCGCTGGAGAACCGGCTGCGCGGCAAATATCTCGAATGCCGGGTGGTGGAAGAGGGAGTGGCAGTCCAAACTGTTGAATGCGGGATCAAAGGGCAGGACGTGCGGGCGTTATTGCAGGAGAGGACCATGCCGGTCGCTGGCCGATAGGACGTCGGGCTATGTCTGTCTTGTGGATGATTAATCGTGTCTGGGAAGATTTGGTGGAGCTAAGCGGGATCGAACCGCTGACCTCTTGCATGCCATGCAAGCGCTCTCCCAGCTGAGCTATAGCCCCATAAGGGTTCCGGCATTTCGTCCGGTTCCGGGAACCGAAGCGGCTGTTGTTCCGTTCGGTGGCGGCTTACTACTTCGGCTAATCGAAGAGTGCAAGCACAAAAAACAGCCCGGCTTCATTTTTTTGTCGCCGGGCTGGTTTATCCAATAAGATCAAGCTTCTTCGTCGTCGCCCGTAACGCCGATGATGCCGGACATGTCGTCATCATCGTCGTCTTCGTCAGCTTCAAGGAAGGTATCGTCGTCGTCGCCGATTTCCACGTCGTCTTCGTCGTCGCCCATATCCGGAATCTCGTCGCCGCTGTTGTCGCCATCGGCATCTTCCAGCGATACGAGTTCGACTTCCGTGTTTTCGGTATCGACTTCCGCTACTTCCTCTTCCTCAGCCTGCTCGAGCTTTGCCTGTGCCGTGCTTTCCTCGAAGAAGGAGAGCGGCCATGACTTGCCGGTATAGGGAGAAACGACCGGATTGCGGTTCAGATCGTAGAACTTCTTGCCGGTATCGGGGTCTGTGCGCTTGGTACCAAGGTCCGCTTTTGCCACTGTCTAAGCCTCAAATTGTCGAATGAGTTTCGGTGTGTACGCCGTAAAACCGGCATAGACTGTAAAATTTCTAGCCGGTCCCCTTAATCGTTGCGGTCTTTCGTGTCAAAGACAAACTTCGGGCATTACCCTTGCAACGCACCTTATATGCCGGGCTGCTGATGAAGATTGGAAGCAGCCGAACGCCATATTATATGAATGACGCACACACAGGCAGAGAGCTTCATGACATTCACGATCGCCATAGATGGACCGGCTGCGGCCGGCAAAGGAACGTTGTCGCGCAGGATCGCGGAAATCTATGGGTTCCATCATCTCGATACCGGCTTGACCTATAGAGCCACCGCCAAGGCCCTTCTCGATGCCGGCCTGCCGCTTGATGATGAGGGCGTGGCTGAAAAGGTGGCGCTGGAACTCGATCTTGCCGGTCTCGACCGCTCGGTGCTTTCCCGACACGATATCGGCGAAGCTGCGTCGAAGATTGCAGTGATGACGCCGGTGAGGCGCGCACTCGTCAAGGCGCAGCAGCGTTTTGCGGCAAGGGAGCCGGGCACGGTGCTGGATGGCCGCGACATCGGCACGGTGGTCTGCCCGGATGCGCCGGTGAAGCTTTATGTCACGGCTTCGCCTGATGTCAGGGCAAGACGTCGTTACGACGAAATTCTGGCCAATGGCGGAGAGGCCGACTACGACGCCATCTTCGCCGAGGTGAGGCAACGTGACGAGCGCGACATGGGTCGCGCCGACAGCCCGTTGAAACCGGCTGAAGACGCGCACTTGCTAGATACGTCGGAAATGAGTATAGAGGCGGCGTTTCAGGCCGCGCGGGCGATCATCGACGCCGCCCTGAGGAAATAGGTTTTTCGCGGAACCGCTTCATTTCGGTCCGCGTTTAGTCCGGAATTGCCTGAAGACATGTCCTTGCGCCGGAAAGCCTTTTAAAAGGCGGGCATGGGTTCGGGTATCAACAACACTAGCCCACCGGCGCTTTTGTATTCGCCCTAGCGCGGATGCAACCAGGAGATTTCATGTCAGTATCTACCCCCACGCGCGAAGATTTCGCAGCGCTTCTCGAAGAATCCTTTGCCTCTAACGATCTTGCCGAAGGCTATGTTGCCAAGGGTATCGTAACGGCAATCGAGAAGGACGTTGCCATCGTCGACGTCGGCCTCAAGGTTGAAGGCCGCGTACCGTTGAAGGAATTCGGCGCGAAGTCCAAGGACGGCACGCTGAAGGTCGGCGACGAAGTCGAAGTTTACGTCGAGCGCATCGAAAACGCTCTCGGCGAAGCCGTTCTGTCGCGCGAGAAGGCTCGCCGCGAAGAAAGCTGGGTCAAGCTCGAAGCCAAGTTCGAAGCTGGCGAGCGCGTCGAAGGCGTTATCTTCAACCAGGTCAAGGGTGGTTTCACCGTCGATCTGGACGGCGCTGTTGCCTTCCTTCCGCGTTCGCAGGTCGACATCCGTCCGATCCGCGACGTTACCCCGCTGATGCACAACCCGCAGCCCTTCGAAATCCTCAAGATGGACAAGCGTCGCGGCAACATCGTTGTTTCGCGTCGTACGGTTCTCGAAGAGTCGCGTGCCGAGCAGCGTTCTGAAATCGTTCAGAACCTCGAAGAAGGCCAGGTTGTTGACGGCGTCGTCAAGAACATCACCGATTACGGTGCGTTCGTTGACCTCGGCGGCATCGACGGCCTGCTGCACGTTACCGACATGGCATGGCGCCGCGTCAACCATCCTTCGGAAATCCTCAACATTGGCCAGCAGGTCAAGGTTCAGATCATCCGCATCAACCAGGAAACCCACCGTATCTCGCTCGGCATGAAGCAGCTCGAGTCCGATCCGTGGGATGGCATCTCCGCCAAGTACCCGGTTGGCAAGAAGATCTCCGGTACGGTCACGAACATCACCGACTACGGTGCATTCGTTGAGCTGGAGCCGGGCATCGAAGGCCTGATCCACATTTCCGAAATGTCCTGGACCAAGAAGAACGTACATCCCGGCAAGATCCTGTCCACGAGCCAGGAAGTCGACGTTGTCGTTCTCGAAGTCGATCCGTCCAAGCGCCGTATCTCGCTCGGCCTCAAGCAGACGCTGGAAAACCCGTGGCAGGCATTTGCCTACAGCCATCCGGCCGGCACTGAAGTTGAGGGCGAAGTCAAGAACAAGACCGAATTCGGTCTGTTCATCGGCCTCGAAGGCGATGTCGACGGCATGGTTCACCTGTCGGATCTCGACTGGAACCGTCCGGGCGAACAGGTCATCGAAGAGTTCAACAAGGGTGACGTCGTCAAGGCTGTCGTTCTTGACGTTGACGTCGAGAAGGAACGCATCTCGCTCGGCATCAAGCAGCTCGGCAAGGATGCTGTCGGCGAAGCCGCTTCGTCCGGCGACCTGCGCAAGAACGCTGTTGTTTCGTGCGAAGTCATCGCCGTTAACGACGGTGGCGTTGAAGTGAAGCTCGTAAACCACGAAGACCTCACCTCCTTCATCCGCCGCAACGACCTCGCACGCGATCGCGACGATCAGCGTCCGGAGCGTTTCTCGGTTGGCCAGGTTTTCGACGCTCGCGTCGTCAACTTCTCCAAGAAGGATCGCAAGGTCATGCTTTCGATCAAGGCTCTGGAAATCGCTGAAGAGAAGGAAGCTGTCGCACAGTTCGGTTCTTCCGACTCGGGCGCTTCGCTCGGCGACATCCTCGGCGCGGCTCTGAAGAACCGCGGCGAATAATCGCTCTGATCTTTTGAAATGAAGAACCCGCCGGAATTTTCCGGCGGGTTTTTTATTGGCGCAGTTTTCGCGTCATCGGAGACGGGTGGTCACCTGAAACTCAGAGCATGCCGCTCATTCTGAGATAATAATTTTCCGCGCTATCGTCGTAAGCCGCTTCCGGTGGGCTTTCCTGTTCGCCGGTCTCGTCATTGGCGGCCAGCCGCTCTTCCGCCTCTTCCGGGGCTTCGGCGTTTTCGCCCTCCGCTTCGCCCTCCGCTTCGCCTTCCGCTTCATCTTCAGAGAACGGGCCGCCACCGCGGGGTGGTGTTTCCGATTCATAATCCTCTTCCGCCGGCGGGTAGGCGACCAGCGGCAGCGGTGTGCCGTCTTTTGCAAGAGCTGCGGCGATCAGCGATTGTGAGGCCGATTGTTCGAGCATCGCCATCCTCGTTTCCGGATCGAGTGCTGCGCGGGGGAGGGGCTGGGCCTCCGGACGGTTGGCAATCGTCTCCGCCTCTTCGCCGGAGGGATGGATGAGCGGCGTCGGCACCGCGGTCTTTTCGGCCGGCTGATTCTCGAGTTGCTGCGGCGCGGTGCCCGGTGGCGGGACAGGTGGTTGCGCGCCTGGCGCGGCTCTAGTGGGAAGTTTTCCGGCAAGGGCGGCGAGCAGCAGGTTTTCCATGGTCTTGGCCTCGCCCGCAGGCTGGCCAGAAGACTGGGGCAGGGGCGTGCGCATTTCCTTCTGCTCCGCCTTCATCATATCCCGAAGGGGGAGCGCCGTGCGCATCTCGCCATTTTCAGCCCGCGGCGAGTTTGCCAGGCGTGCCTCTGCCGTTATTTCCCTGGTCACGTTGCCCGCGGGTGATTGAGGCGGGCGTCCCACACCTTCTGCTTTTCCCTCCGGTTTTGAGGCTGCCGGCGCGGGTTCGGGCATGTCTGTTGCCGGTGCGGAAAGGCTCGCCCGTAGATCCGGTGGCCCTATCTGCGCCGCGATGACGTTTTTTATCGCTGCGCCACCGAGGGCGAGCGGACTGATGAGCAAAGGCAGAAGCCGGGCGGTCGCTGCCGCGCTTGCCGGTTGCGCAGCCGCAGCGGCATTCTGGTGGTTTCCGGAATTCTGGCTTTGGGGGCTCTGCGGTTTCGGCTGCGTGGGTGCCGAACTGGCGGGATTGTTCTGCTGATAGGAGGAAACCACCGCTTTCGCTGCCAGATCCATTCCCTTGTAGCGGGAAAGCTCGATCAGCAGGGCGAGACGGGCTGCTTCCGGACCAGTGGGCTGTTTCAGAATTTCGGCCAGCATCGAAAGGCTCAAGCCCTGAAGGGCCTTGCTGACCTGCTGTTCCAGCGCCAGGCGCTGTGCGGGGGGCATGGTGCGCAGCGCGTCCGTCAGGCGCACCACATAAGTCTCGATGGCTTCGCCGTCGCGCCGTGGCAGGTTCATCAATTTACCGAGCGTTTCCGCCAGTACGGCGGTGCTGCGGGAAAGTTGAAATTCGCTGGTCAGCGAGGCGACCGCGGCTTTGGCAAAAATACTGCTGCCATTGTCGGGAGCAGGATTGGTCACCTGCGGTATCGCGGCGTCTTTCGGCTGCCCGCGGGTCGCCGGCGGAACTGTCGTTCCATAGGCGGCATCGGCTGCCGAAATTTTCGTTACAGGCGGTAACATGGGTGCGCTCCGTTCCTATCGATTACCGCCGCTGGCTTGCGAAAGGGCCAATCCACACTGGCTCTCTGGTTCGCGTCTGGCCCGTCTGTTGAAAGATTGCCGCGCCGGTGATGTACAGGTGTCATCTCGCCCGCTCATGCGGGAGCGCCCGTATATGCCGCTGGCGCGAATGCCAGCTCTCTTCGGCACACACAGAATCATCAAGTCGAAGCTTGCCGCGCAGAGATTAATATTTGGCTAACCATAAATTGTGCCGGATGGCTTCGCTCACGGCGAAACGCCGATGAACATGCGGTAAAGCCCGTTATCGTCGGAATTGACCGAGGAAATGTGGTCGGGTTCGCTGACGGGCACTTCCATGGCCTCCGGCGGCATGGCATCGAGCCAGCTCGCCTTGGGAAAGCTTCTCTCGGGCCGAATTTCCACGGGATCGATGGTGTCGTCATCCTCGCCGGGCGCGAGGAAGCTCGTGTTATCCGGGGCGAGTGGCGGGGCCGCTATCGAGAGCAATGCCTGCGCGGTATTCGGTTCGGCATCGAGACCGGCGCTGCCGGATAGGCCGGAAATATCGGACATGTCTGAACTCACATCATGTTTCGCTCAAATACGGTCGCAAGCGGCAATCATGCCGCCTTTTTCTTCAGCAGTTCATAAAGGCCGTTATCGTCGATCGAGATCGGCAAAATGGCGCTGCGGGCGTCATCGACAACCGCCATCGCATCCAGCAATGCTTCCGCATCGGCCGGTGTGGTGGTCGCGTCTGTTTTGGCCTTACCCGCCTCGGCAGGCGCATTATCGTTTTCAGCCGGGGTAGCTTGTTCGTCCGGTGCGGCCGCAAGCACGGAAATCAGGGCGATTTCCGATGAAATATCGACCGGACCTTGCCCCTCCGCGCTATCCGTTTTTTCACCGGCGGAAGCGTCGTTGTGTTCCTTCACGACCTCCTGAAGCTCCTGCACATCCTCGAGTTTGCCCTGCGCGTCACGGCTCTGGATATCCTGCTCCCGCTCGGCCTTCACTTCGGCATCGTTGACTTCGCCGATGCGATTTTCGCCGCGCTCAGCCTGCAATTCTTCCTTGGTTTTCGGGTCGGCGACATCTTCCAGGCGCTGGATGACCTTCATCGTTTCGCGTGTCATGAACAGGGTGCCCTGCGCCTGCTCGTTCAGGGCATCCTTCACGGCGCGTGCCGCGTCGCCGAAGGGATTGGCGATGGCGGCGATCATCTGCTGGGCTGAAACGCCGAGTTCCTTCAGGCCGGTGGATTCTTCCAGATCGTTGACGCTTTTCGGCAAGGTCGCACGCGCTGCCATGATCGCATCCGACATCTGCACACCGAAATCCTCTTCCTTGCCCGTCAGGCCAGCGCTTGCTGCAATGCGGGCGGCAAGGGCGGCCATGGGATCGGTCTTGGCGGTGGCGCCATTGTTCAGCACGTCTACGACCTGTGCTTCCGAGACGCCGAAGGATTTCAGGGAGATCGTCGTGGCTTTTCCCTGCGCATCAGCCTTTTCAAAGCCGCCCGTCAGGGTCAGCGCGTCCTGAAGTCTTCGCGCAAACGAGAAGCTCGATTCGTCCTTTTCCTGGGTGACACCAAGGGCGGAGGAGAAGCGGGAGACGAGCGAGGCAAAGGCATCCGGGTCCGGTTTCATGATGCCGAACAGATAGGCGCTTATCTTTTCATTGGCGACACGCTGGCTTTGGTCCGGTTGCGGCTGGGTCTTGACCGCCTCATCCTTTTTGGTGCCGCTTGCCTTTTCCTGCTCTTCGCGCTGACGTTCCTCGATAGTCTCGACCATCGACCGCATGAGGTCGCTGACGGCTATGCTGGCTGTCTGCTGCAGCGGAGTAATCATCTGAAAAATCCCGGCCACCCAAAGTTGCGGCCGAGAATAGGCAAATTCGGTAAATCAGTGCTTAACCAGGGGTAAAAACGCTCAGCTATGGGCGAAAATATCCGTTTCTTCCCAGCCGAGAAGATCGAGCTTGGCGCGGGTCGGCAGAAACGCGAAACAGGCGTCGGCATGATCAAGGCGGCCATCGCGCACAAGGCGGTGGGTCAGCTTGTCGCGCAGCGCATGCAGGTGCAGCACATCGGAGGCGGCATATTCGAGCTGGGCGGGCGATAGCGTCTCCGCGGCCCAGTCGGAGGACTGCTGCGCCTTGGAAATATCGACTTCCAGCATCTCCTTCAGATTGTCCTTCAGGCCGTGCCGGTCGGTATAGGTGCGGGTGAGGCGGGAGGCGATTTTGGTGCAGAAAACCGGTGTCGTCGTCACGCCAAAGGTGTGGAACAGGACGGCAATATCGAAACGCCCATAATGAAAGATCTTCTGGTGGGCGGGGTCTTCGAGCATGCGCACGAGGTTGGGGGCCTGTTTCTGTCCGGCGGCGATACGGATGACATCCGCAGTGCCATCGCCCGGCGAAAGCTGGACGACACAGAGACGGTCGCGGCGCGGCACCAGCCCGAGTGTTTCCGTGTCGATTGCGATGGCCCCGGTATAACGCGCGGTATCTTCGGCGGAAATATCGCCTTCGTGATAGCGAATGGTTGCGGCCATGTCTTGCTCCAGAAATTGCAGTCGGTTGCTCCGGCTATAACGGAAAGAATGGCCTGATGATACCGTTTTATGGGTCGTTTCGGGGCGGCTTCGCGCTTGCCTTTGCGAAAGTCCCCGGGTTAGGTTCGGGAAATCCTTTTCTTACAAAACGCATGAATTCCCGATGACAAAGAAAATCTATCTCGCCGGACCGGAAGTCTTTCTCCCGAATGCGCGTGAAATGCTCGATCTCAAGGCCTCGCTGGCGAGGGATGCCGGTTTTACGCCGCTTTCACCGGGTGATCTGCAGATTCCGCCGGCGGATACCCGGATCGGCCATGGCTGCAACATCAATGCCGTTGACGAGCGGATGATGCTGGAAGCGGATGCGGTGATTGCCAATCTCACACCGTTTCGCGGTATCGCTGCCGATACGGGAACAAGCTTTGAGCTGGGTTTCATGTGCGCGCTGGGCAAGCCGGTTTTCGCCTATACCAATGTCGCGGCCAATCACTTCACCCGCATCAAGGCGCATTATGGCGGTGTTGCCACCATCGATGAAACGGGCCGTTATCGCGGGCCGGACGGGCTGTCGATCGAGAATTTCGACATGGTCGACAATCTCATGCTGCATGGTGGAATTGTGCGGCGCGGTGGGGTCATCATTGTCGGCAATGCGCCTGAAGAGGCGCTCTATACGGACCTCGACGCCTATAAACGCTGCCTTGCGGCGGCGGCGGAGAAATTACTGGGACAGACTGATCCTGACAGAACGAAATTAGCGGAGACATCATCATGAGCGGTACCATTCTTATCACCGGCGCCACATCCGGTTTCGGCCAGGCTACGGCGCGGCGCTTCATCAAGGAAGGCTGGAAGGTCATCGGCACAGGCCGGCGGGCGGAACGGCTTGAGGCGCTGGCGGCGGAACTCGGCTCGGCCTTCCATGGTGCCGCTTTCGACATTACCAATGAGGATGCAACGGCAAAGGCGCTGGCTGCGTTGCCGGAGGGCTTCCGGGATATCGACATTCTCGTCAACAATGCCGGCCTTGCGCTTGGCACGGCGCCCGCGCCGCAGGTGCCGCTGAAAGACTGGCAGACCATGGTGAACACCAATATCACCGGCCTGTTGAACGTCACTCACCTTCTCTTGCCCACGCTGATCGAGCGTAAGGGCATTGTCGTCAACCTCTCCTCGGTCGCCGCGCACTGGCCCTATGCCGGCGGCAACGTTTATGCCGGCACGAAAGCTTTCCTTCGGCAGTTCTCGCTCGGCCTTCGCTCGGACCTGCATGGCAAGGGCGTGCGCGTCACTTCCATCGAACCCGGAATGTGCGAAACCGAATTCACACTGGTGCGCACCGGCGGCAACCAGGATGCGTCGGACAATCTTTATAAGGGTGTCAATCCGATCACGGCAGACGATATCGCCAATACGATCTATTGGGTCGCCTCGCAGCCCAAACACATCAATATCAACAGCCTCGAACTCATGCCGGTCAACCAGTCCTTTGCCGGTTTTCAGGTCTATCGCGAAAGCTGATTTCGACGGGTTTTGAGGAGTGCTGAAAAACCGGGCAGGTATTTTGAAGCTATGCAAAAATGCAATGCTGCATTGCGAGACTTGCTCTGTTAAAAATCGCAGATGTCGCTATATTCCAATCATCGAAGCGACGCACTCCTCCTCCCAGCGTCGCTCGATGTGGATCGGTGGCACTCCTCCTCCCAGTCGCCGATCAAGTTTGAAGCCTGCCGCACCTCCTCCCGCGGCAGGCTTTTTCCTTTTCCGGACCTTCTTTTTTTGATGTTCTTTCTGTGGGTGCGTTTCAGCGCGCTGGCCAGGCGCGCGGAATATTCCACTGGCCCCCGAATTTCCGGGGGATTTTCATTTTTCCCGTCAAGGCAATCGGAACGGGAATCGGACGCGCATCGATCACGATTTCGTTATGTCTAGATGAATATGCACAGTTTTGTGGCGGTGCGTGGTGCTGGCCCATTGCTTAGGCCCCGGCCTGTGTTTAAGCATGGGCAAAAGAACGCTTGGGAGGTGGCCGACACGCTTGTGTCTGTGCGCCCGAAAGCGGCGGGGAGAGAATGGCAGACTTTCAAGAGGCGCTGAAGCGGTTTCAGCCGATCGCGGTTTCATCGATCGCTGAAGACGAACTCAGGTTGCGGCTACGCGGCCTTCAGGCGCGGATGATCCAGGACAATGTCAAGGCGGTCTGGCTCGATGCATCATCGTCGCTGACCTATTATACCGGCCTGTCGCTTGGCCTTTCCGAGCGAATTCATGGCGCCCTGGTGCCGGCCGAGGGCGCGCCGATCTATATCAGCCCGACATTCGAAGAGCCGAAACTCCAGACCCTCATTCGCATCAAGGGCGAAGTCGCCGTCTGGGAAGAGGACGAAAATCCCTTTGACCTGATGGCAGGACGCGTTGCGGCGCTTTCCTGTGCCGGTCATCTTGCGGCCATCGATCCCGCTACCCCATTTGTTTTCGCATCCGCCCTGATGCAGCGTCTGGAAGGGCGGATCATTTCCGCCCAGCCGATGATCGTCGCCCAGCGACAGGTCAAGTCTGCGGCTGAAATTGCCCTTATCCAGACGGCGATGGATGCAAGTTACGGTGTGCAGAAGGCCGTATTCGAAGGGCTTCGTCCCGGCATTTCCACCACCGAAGTGGCTGATTTCGTTAATGCCGCTCATATCGCCCTTGGCATGAAACCGCTTTTTGTGGCGGTGCAGTTCGGCGAGGCCACGGCCTATCCGCATGGCGTGCCCTATGCGCAGACATTGAACGAAGGCGATATGGTGCTGGTCGATCTCGGCGCCATTCTTCATGGCTACCGTTCCGACATCACCCGCACCTATGTCTTTGGCCAGCCGACCGAGCGGCAGCGTTTCCTCTGGAACGCTGAACGCGATGCGCAGGCTGCGGCCTTTGCCGCGGCCCACATTGGTGCTGCGTGTTCCGATGTCGACAAGGCCGCACGCGACAGCCTGAAGGCGGTCGGTTTCGGCCCGGATTATCAGGTCCCGGGTCTGCCGCATCGCACCGGCCACGGGCTTGGGCTGGATATTCACGAAGAACCCTATATCGTTGCAGGAAATGCGACGGCGCTTGAACCGGGAATGTGCTTTTCCATCGAGCCCATGCTGTGCGTTTATGGGGAATGCGGCGTCCGTCTTGAGGACATTGTTTATATGACGGAGGCGGGACCGCGCTGGTTCTGCCCGCCGGAAAAGAACCTCGACCGGCTGTTTCAGCCGGTCGCCGGGTAATTGGTCGGGAGGCAAAGGACCGAATAGCGGCACGGGTTGCGTGCCGCTGCTGACCAGAAGAGGTAGGCACCCAAACGGGGCCGCAGGAACTCAGAAAAAGAGGGAAAGGACCACCAGATGAAAACGCTGACCCGCAGTTTGCTTATCGCCTCTGCGATTGCGATCACTTCCGCCATGCCTGCCATGGCGAAGACCTTCGTTTATTGCTCCGAGGCATCGCCGGAAGGCTTTGATCCGTCGCCTTACACGGCTGGCGGCACCTTCGATGCCTCCGCGCACCCGGTCTACAACCGTCTGGCCGAGTTCAAGAAGGGCACGACCGAAGTCGAGCCGGGCCTTGCGGAAAAATGGGATGTTTCGAGCGATGGCCTCGAATACACGTTCCACCTGCGCAAGGGCGTAAAGTGGCACTCCAACGAGAAGTTCACGCCGAGCCGCGATTTCAACGCCGATGACGTGATTTTCAGCTACAACCGCCAGGGTGACGCGAAGAACCCGTGGAACCAGTATATCGCAGGTATCACCTACGAATATTACAACTCCATGGAAATGCCGTCGCTGATCAAGGAAATCGTCAAGGTTGACGATTATACCGTCAAGTTCGTGCTGACGCGCCCTGAAGCACCGTTCCTCGCCAACATCGCCATGCCTTTCGCTTCGATCGTATCGAAGGAATATGCCGATACGCTTGACAAGGCCGGCACCAAGGAAGACTTCAACAACCTGCCGATCGGCACCGGTCCGTTCAAGTTCGTCGCCTATCAGAAGGACGCGGTCATCCGCTACCAGAAGAATGCCGACTACTGGGGTGACGCGCCGAAGATCGACGATCTGATCTTCGCGATCACGCCTGACGCCGCCGTGCGCCTGCAGAAGCTGAAGGCCGGCGAATGCCACCTGATGCCCTATCCGGCTCCGGCCGATCTGGACACCATCCGCGCCGACAAGAACCTCAAGCTCGATGAGCAGCCGGGTCTGAACGTTGCTTACTTCGCTTACAACACCACCGTTGCACCTTTCGACAAGCCGGAAGTCCGCAAGGCGCTGAACATGGCGATGAACAAGCAGGCAATCATCGATGCCGTGTTCCAGGGCGCTGGCCAGGTTGCCAAGAACCCGATCCCGCCGACAATGTGGTCTTACAACGACAGCATCAAGGACGATCCGTACGATCCGGAAGCCGCCAAGAAGGCTCTTGAAGCCGCTGGCGTCAAGGATCTGACGATGAAGATCTGGGCGATGCCGGTTCAGCGTCCTTACATGCCGAACGCACGCCGCACGGCCGAGCTGATCCAGTCGGATTTTGCGAAGGTTGGCGTCAAGGCCGAGATCGTCTCCTTCGAGTGGGGTGAATATCTCAAGAAGTCGACAGAAGTGAACCGCGACGGTGCCGTCATCCTCGGCTGGACCGGCGATAACGGTGACCCTGACAACTTCATGGGCGTTCTGCTCTCCTGCGCCGCAACCGGCGAAGGTGGTGCAAACCGCGCGCAGTGGTGCAACAAGGAGTTCTCCGATCTGCTTTCCAAGGCAAAGCAGACCACTGACGTTGCCGAGCGCACCAAGCTTTATGAGCAGGCGCAGGTGATCTTCAAGGAACAGGCTCCGTGGGCGACACTTGCGCACTCCACGCAGTTCGTTCCGATGTCCGCCAAGGTTTCCGGCTTCACCATGAGCCCGCTTGGCGACTTCACCTTCGAATCCGTCGATATCGCGGAGTAATCCCAAACAACAGGACGCGCGGAAGAACCATGTTCTTCCGCGCGTCTTTTCAGGAAAAAACCATGATCCGGTTCATTCTCGGCAAACTTCTCTATCTCGTTCCGACCTTCCTCGGGATCACCATCGTCGCCTTCGCCTTCGTGCGCGTTCTGCCGGGCGATCCCGTGCTGCTGATGGCCGGCGAACGGGGCATATCGCCTGAGCGGCATGCGCAGCTTGCCGAACAGCTCGGCTTTTCCCAGCCCATCTGGCAGCAATATCTGCATTTCCTCGGACGGCTGCTTCAGGGCGATCTCGGCAATTCTCTGGTCACCAAGAAGCCTGTTCTGACCGAGTTCCTGTCGCTCTTCCCCGCGACGGTTGAGCTTGGCCTCGTTGCCATCATCATCGCCACCCTGATCGGCGTGCCGGTCGGCGTCATCGCCGCCATTCGCCGTGGCTCGTGGTTCGATCAGATTTCCATGACGACCGCGCTGGTGGGCTTCTCCATGCCGATCTTCTGGTGGGGTCTGCTGCTGATCATCATGTTCTCCGGCATCCTGCAATGGACGCCGGTGTCGGGCCGCATCTCGCTGATGTATTTCTTCCCCTCCGTCACTGGTTTCATGCTGATCGACAGCCTGATTTCGGGGCAGAAGGGCGCTTTCGCCTCGGCCCTGTCGCATCTCATCCTGCCCTCGGTGGTGCTTGCCACCATTCCGCTGGCGGTGATTGCGCGCCAGACACGCTCGGCCATGCTGGAAGTTTTGGGTGAGGATTATGTCCGCACCGCCCGTGCAAAAGGCATGTCGGCCTCCCGCGTCGTCGGCGTGCATGCGCTGCGCAACGCCATGATCCCGGTCATCACCACCATCGGCCTGCAGATTGGCGTGCTGATGGCGGGTGCCATCCTGACCGAAACCATCTTTTCCTGGCCGGGCATCGGCAAGTGGATGATCGATTCCATCTCGCGCCGCGACTATCCGGTCGTGCAGAGCGGCCTGCTGCTGATTGCGGGCCTGGTAATGGTCGTCAACCTGCTTGTCGATTTGACCTATGGCCTCATCAATCCGAGGATCCGTCACAAATGAGCGATGTGACCACCACCCCCGGCGTCCGTCTTTCGGACGCCGCCATCCGCCGCCGGATGATCGCCGATTTCTGGTTCTACTTCCGTCAGAACCGTGGCGCCGTCATCGGCCTTGCCGTCTTTACTCTTCTGGTGCTGGTGGCGGTTTTCGCACCGCTGATCGCGCCGCATGACCCGACGCAGCAATATCGCGATGCGCTGCTTGTCCCGCCGGTCTGGCAGGAAGGCGGCCGCGCCGGCTTCTTCTTCGGCACCGATGCGGTCGGTCGCGACATGCTGTCCCGGCTGATCTATGGCGCGCAATATTCGCTGTTCATCGGCGTCGTCGTCGTTTCCATCGCCCTTGTCGGCGGCATCGTCATCGGTCTCGTCGCCGGCTTTTTCGGCGGCTGGGTGGATACCGTCATCATGCGCGTGATGGACGTCATCCTCGCATTTCCGTCGCTGCTTCTGGCACTGGTGCTGGTCGCGATCCTCGGCCCGGGTCTTACCAACGCCATGATCGCCATCGCCATCGTCTACCAGCCGCATTTTGCGCGCCTGACGCGCGCGGCTGTCATGAGCGAGTTGCGCCGCGAATATGTCACCGCCGCCCGTGTGGCGGGTGCGGGCAATTTCCGGCTGATGTTCAAGACCATTCTGCCGAACTGCCTTGCCCCGCTGATCGTGCAGGCGACGCTCTCCTTCTCGTCCGCGGTTCTCGATGCAGCGGCCCTCGGCTTCCTCGGCATGGGCGCCCAGCCGCCCGCTTCCGAATGGGGCACGATGCTGGCCGAAGCGCGTGAATTCATTCTGCGCGCCTGGTGGGTTGTCACCCTTCCCGGTCTGACGATCCTGATTTCGGTACTCGCCATCAACCTGATGGGCGACGGTCTGCGCGATGCGCTCGATCCCAAACTGAAGCGGAGCTGAGCGATGAGCCTGCTGAAAATCAAGAACCTCACCGTCAAATTCGCCACCGCCACCGGCGCCTTCATTGCCGTCAACGGCATCGACGTATCCGTCGACAAGCATGAAGTGCTGGCCATCGTCGGCGAATCCGGTTCCGGCAAGTCGGTATCGATGCTCGCCGTCATGGGGCTTCTGCCCGATACGGCAACGATTACCGCCGATGAGATGACCTTCGACGGCAAGAACCTGCTGACCATGTCGCCGCAGGAGCGCCGCAGGGTGATCGGCCGCGAGATCACCATGATCTTCCAGGAGCCGGTCGCCTCGCTCAACCCGTCCTTTACGGTCGGGTTCCAGATCGAGGAAGTGCTGCGCCTCAATCTCGGCATGGGCCGCTCCGCCGCCCGCGCCCGGGCGCTGGAACTGTTCCGCGCTGTCGGCATTCCCGAGCCGGAAACCAAGCTCAACGCCTACCCGCACCAGATGTCCGGCGGCCAGTGCCAGCGCGTGATGATCGCCATCGCGATCGCCTCCAAACCGCGCCTCTTGATCGCCGACGAGCCGACCACCGCGCTTGACGTGACGATCCAGAAGCAGATTCTCGATCTCTTGATGAACCTGCAGGCGGAATACGGCATGGCGCTGATCCTCATCACCCATGATATGGGCGTGGTGGCGGAAACCGCAGACCGCGTTGTGGTGCAATATAAGGGCCGCAAGATGGAGGAGGCGGATGTCTTGAGCCTCTTCGAGGCCCCGCAGCATCCCTATACCAAGGCATTGCTTTCGGCCCTGCCCGAAAATGCCACCGGCGACCGCCTGCCCACGGTTTCCGATTTCTTCGGCAAGGAGGGCGTTCAATGAGCATTGTTGTCGAAGGCAAGGGCATTACCCGCGATTATCATGTTCCGGGCGGCCTGTTCGGCGGCGCCAAGACGGTTCAGGCGCTGAAAGGCATCGATTTTGCCGTCGAGCGTGGCAAGACGCTCGCCATCGTCGGCGAATCCGGTTCGGGCAAGTCGACGCTTGCCCGCATCATCGCCCTGATCGACCCGGCATCCGGCGGTGAGCTGAAGATCGAAGGCCAGCCGGTCGATATCGCCAGACGACGTCCGGACACGCAGATGCGTTCCAAGGTGCAGATGGTGTTCCAGAACCCCTATGGCAGCCTCAATCCGCGCCAGAAGGTGGGTGACGTGCTGATGGAACCGCTCATCATCAACACGAAAATTCCGGCTTCCGAGCGTCGCGAGCGGGCTGAAGCCATGCTGGTGAAGGTCGGTCTTGGTCCTGAACATTTCAACCGTTATCCGCACATGTTCTCCGGCGGCCAGCGCCAGCGCATCGCCATTGCGCGCGCGCTGATGCTCAATCCGGCGCTGCTGGTGCTGGACGAGCCGGTTTCCGCGCTCGATCTTTCGGTCCAGGCGCAGGTCTTGAACCTGCTCCGGGATCTGCAGGAAGAATTCGAACTCACCTACGTTTTCGTCAGCCACGATCTCTCGGTGGTTCGTTATATCGCCGACGATGTGATGGTCATTTCCAAGGGCGTGGCGGTGGAGCAGGGGACGCGCGAGCAACTCTTCGCCGATCCGAAGCACCCCTATACGCGCCAGCTCTTCGCCGCGACGCCGATCACGGATGTCGATGCCATCCGCGCCCGCGTGGAACGCCGCAAGGCGGCGCGGCAGGCCGCGACGGCCTGAGCATAGAAACATCAAGTTAGAAAACAGGCCGGGTTTCCGGCCTGTTTGTTTTTCAGGACTTTAAAAACATACCGATAGCGGCAAGTGCGCCTTGCTGGCGGATGTCGCGATAAGCGGCTTTCAGTGTCGACACGAAGTTTTCGTTGCCCGGCAGGTCATCGCCGAATGTGCGCCTGAAGGTGAGGAACCGGTCCACGACAGCATCCGGCGCCATTGCCAGCTGGTCCGGCGCATCCCATTCCTTGAAAGCAGGGTCGAGAATGGTGATCGGCTGATCCTTTTCATCCCTGTCTGCGCAGGATCTGATCCACAAAGCGACGGCAAAAATAACGGCGCGACTGGCGGTCTTTTCTTCCAGCAATTCGCGCAAGGGGCCAAGAATACGCAGCGGTACCTTCTGCGAGGCATCGGAGGCGATCTGCATCGTTTTGTGTTGCAGGGAGGGGTTGGCGAAACGCTCCCTGAGGCCGGCTGCAAATTCTGCGCCATCGACCGCCGGGTCCAACGTCCGGCCGACTTCACGCCAATAGGCGTCGATGAAATCGCGCACGGTTTTTTCACCCCATGCATCGGCAACCGTTTTGAGGCCGGTGATCTGGCCTATGGCGGCGATGGCGCTGTGGGAGCCGTTCAGCATTCGGAGCTTCATATGTTCATATGGCTCGACGTTGCTGACGAACTCCACGCCTGATCTTTCGAGCGCCGGTCTCCCATGCGGAAAACGATCTTCGATGACGAAGCGGAAATAGGGCTCGGCCACCACCGGCCAGGCGTCGCGCACCCCAAGTGCTGTCGATATTGCGTCCCGATCCGCGTCGGTTGTGGCGGGAACGATGCGGTCCACCATGGAGCAGGGGCAGGCGATATTGGCTTCGATGAAGGAGGCCAGTTCCGCATCGGCCAGTTCCGTAAATTCCAGCAAGAGCTTTTGTAACACATGCCCGTTGGCGGGCAGGTTGTCGCAGGAAAGCAGCGTCAGCGGCAGCGAGCCTACTTTGCGTCTGCGTCGTGTAGCGGCGAGAATGAAACCGAAGATGGAGCGTGGCCGGTCCGGGTTTTCAAGGTCGTGGAGAATATCGGGATGGTCACGCAGCAGGCTGCGGGAAGCGAGATTGGTGAGATAACCCTTCTCCGTCACGGTCAGGGTGACGATGAGCACGCGCGGATCGGATAGCCGCTCCACCAGCCTTTCAGGATCTTCCGGCGCAACGATGGTTTCCATGATGGAGCCGATGATGCGCAGGTGCTCGCTCTTTCCGTCGCGCAGGCAGAATGTGTAGAGATTGTCCTGCGGTTCGATGGCATCGCGTGTGTCCGGGCTGCGCAGCGATGCGGCGACGATACCCCATTGCGTCTCACCGCGATTGAGGCAGTCATCAATGAAAACCGCCTGGTGCGCCCGGTGAAACGCCCCGACCCCCAGATGCACGATGCCGGGTGTGACCGCCTGGCGATCATAGGCGGGTGTTGCCACGGATTGCGGCAGGCGGGGAAGGGCGGCAGCGGAAAGCCGGTCTGTCATCAATGCGAAATCCCCATGCGGAGCAAGATGGTAATGGCGGCATCCGGGTTTTCCCGCATCATGTCAGTTCCTCCACTTGTGCCTGAACAGGTCGTATTTTGAATGGATCAGGCCCGAGCCTCTTTGAGCAGCCGGACCTGACGCAGCGTGTTCTGGCGGCTGCGCTCGAGATGCCGCCACAGGGCATCGACGATCTGGGCCTTGCTGCCGGCGGCAATGGCGTCGGCGATATTCTGGTGCTCTTCCACCGAACGGGCGTAATCCCCCAGGATCGAGACGAAAACCGTATGGGTCTGGTCGAGAATGCGCTCATGCGAGCCGGAGATGACCGGAATGCGGGCGGCTGAAACCAGTGTCGTGTGAAAGCTGCGGTCGTAGAAAAGCGCTTTCGACAATTCGTCGAGCGTCGGGCCCTTGGCGAATTCGCGGTGTTGGGCAAGGCTTTCGAGAAGCTGCGCATGCAGCGTCCCGTCCAGTTGTCCGGCATCGAAAGCCACTTCGACGGCGCCTTTTTCAAGCAGCATTCTGGCGGCGTAGAGCTCTTCCACATCCTCCACGGTGAAATCGCGCACCACCATGCCGCGCCTTGAAGAATTGACTACCAGCCCGTCAGCCTCGAGTTTCACGCAGGCTTCCTTGACCGGTGTGGGGCTGATGCCGAGATCGGCGGCAAGCTCGTTGGGCAGCAGCCGTTCGCCGCCGCGCAGTTTGCCGCTGACGATGCGGGCGCGCAGCTCCCGGTGCGCCTGTTCGGCGAGCGTGACTTTGACGAGTGTGTTCATGGCCGCATCATTGCCCAGCTTGGAAAGACAGGCAACAATCAAATATTAAAAATAAAAAATTTTTTATTTTACAAAATCCGTTTTTCCGTTAGCTCTATCTGCCATCGGAAGCCGGCTGCCGGAGGAGGGTGGTCCGGCAATCCCCTGACGGTTCAGTTCCCGCAGTCATCGGGTGCGGGGCATGACGTGACTTCACCCACCAATCGGCGAAGCGTCGCTCAGAAAAGGGACTTCCGCCTTTCCTCCCCAGAAGCGTCCAAGCATCGAGGAATGACCGATCATGAAAATTACCGCTGTCGAACCTTTCATCCTGCATCTGCCGCTCACGTCGGATTCTATATCCGATTCCACTCACAGCATCACCCATTGGGGCGTCGTCGGCGCGAAAATCACGACGAGTGACGGCATTCAAGGTTATGGTTTCACCGGCACCCACGCGCATCTTCCATCCGACAGGCTGATCACCTCCTGCATCAGCGATTGTTATGCGCCCTTGCTGCTGGGTGAGGACGCGTCGGAGCATTCGCGGCTGTGGATGAAACTTGCCCGTTACCCCTCGCTGCAATGGGTCGGCCGGGCTGGCATCACCCATCTGGCGCTTGCCGCCATCGACGTGGCGCTGTGGGATATCAAGGCGAAAAAGGCGGGCGTGCCGCTCTGGCAATATCTCGGTGGTGCGCGCACGGCAGGCGTGGAAGCCTATAACACCGATATTGGCTGGCTTTCCTTTACGCTGGAAAACCTGCTGGCCGGCAGTGCAAAGGCCGTGGAGGAGGATGGCTTCACCCGCCTGAAGCTCAAGGTCGGTCATGATGATCCGAATATCGACATTGCCCGGCTTGCCGCCGTCCGCCAGCGCGTCGGCTCCTCCATCCGCATCGCCATTGACGGCAATGGCAAGTGGGACCTGCCGACATGCCAGCGCTTCTGCGCCGCGGCGAAGGATCTGGATATCTACTGGTTCGAGGAACCGCTGTGGTATGACGATGTCACCAGCCACGCCCGGCTGGCGCGCGGCACATCCATTCCCATCGCGCTCGGCGAGCAGCTTTATACGGTGGATGCGTTCCGCTCATTCATCGATGCCGGCGCGGTCGCCTATGTCCAGCCGGATGTGACCCGGCTTGGCGGCATCACCGAATATATTCAGGTGGCTGATCTCGCGCTCGCCCATCGCCTGCCCGTGGTGCCGCATGCGGGTGAGATGAGCCAGGTGCATGTGCATCTGAGCTACTGGCATCCGGCTTCGACCATTCTCGAATATATTCCGTGGATCAAGGATCATTTCGAAGAGCCGATCCATGTGCGGGATGGTGTTTACAGGAGGCCGGAGCAGCCCGGCGCCAGCACGACGCCGCTGGCGGAAAGCTTCGCCCGTTATGGCAAGGCGGTGAAATAAAAAAGGCGGCGCAGAAACTGCGCCGCCTTGCTCATTTTCAGGACCAGCCGTTAGCGCCAGCCGAGAGCCGGCGCCACCTGCTTCAGGATCGTCTCGATGACATGGGCGTTGTAATCGACACCCAGCTGGTTCGGTACGGTCAGGAGCAGCGTGTCGGCCTCGGCAATGGCTTCATCGGCCTTCAGCTGTTCGATCAGCGCTTCAGGCTCGGCGGCGTAGCTGCGCCCGAAGATCGCACGCGTCTTGTCGTCGATATAACCGATCTTGTCGTCGCCTTCATTGCCGTAACCGAAATAGGCCCGGTCACGGTCGCTGACGAGGGCGAAGATGCTGCGGCTGACCGAAACACGGGGCTCGCGGGCATGTCCGGCTTCCTTCCAGGCTTCCCGGAAGATACGGATCTGCTGCGCCTGCTGGACGTGGAAAGGTTCGCCCGTTTCATCCGTCTTCAGGGTGGAGCTTTGCAGGTTCATGCCAAGCTTTGCCGCCCACACCGCCGTCGCGTTGGAACTCGAACCCCACCAGATGCGCTCACGCAGCCCTTCGGAATGGGGTTCCAGGCGCAAAAGGCCGGGCGGGTTCGGGAACATCGGTCTCGGGTTCGGCTGCGCGAAACCTTCGCCCTTCAAAAGCTCCAGGAAGACTTCGGTATGTTGCCGCGCCATATCCTCCTCGGTCTCGCCCCCGGCCGGGCGGAAGCCGAAATAACGCCAGCCATCGATCACCTGTTCCGGCGAACCACGGCTGATGCCGAGTTGCAGGCGTCCACCGGCGATGAGGTCGGCCGAACCGGCATCCTCCGCCATGTAGAACGGGTTTTCATAACGCATGTCGATGACGCCGGTGCCGATCTCGATGTTTTTCGTTCTGGCGCCGACGGCGGCCAGAAGCGGAAAAGGTGAGGCAAGCTGGCGGGCGAAATGGTGTACGCGAAAATAGGCGCCGTCGGCGCCCAGTTCTTCGGCGGCCACGGCAAGGTCTATCGATTGCAGCAGCGTGTCGGCCGCCGAGCGGGTCTGCGACTGGGGTGAGGGTGTCCAGTGGCCGAAGGATAAAAATCCGATCTTTTTCATGATGACCTTCCAGATGTCGGAGGATGCCGGTTTTCACAAACCGGCTTCGTTGTTGTCAGTCATATAAGCAACCGCGCACATCCTCCAATCCGTCACCCGTAAACACGGTGTCGCCGAAATGTGAACGATGGCCGTTTCAGGCAATCGTCCTGCGGTCGAGGATGAAGAGATTTTCGTGGGCGCGTGCGGTGGTCAGGATGAAATCCATCAGCGAGCGCACACGCGGCACGTTGGCAAGATCCTGATGGCTGGTCAGCCAATAGCCGCGCCGCAGTTGCACTTCGTCGGCAAGAACCATCTGCAAGTCCGGAAAACGGGCGGCGATGAAGTTCGGCAATATGCACAGGCCGCGGCCGCTCAGCGTGGCGGTCAGCTGGGCGAAAATGCTCGATGACTGAAAATTGGGGCGCAGGCCGGGCATCACGTCGCGCATGTAATCGAGGCCCGGCGAAAAAATCAGGTCCTGCACGTAACCGATAAAAAAATGGTCGGGCAAATCCTCACGCCGCGTGATTTTCGGATGTCCGGCGAGATAGGAACGCGAGGCATAGATATGCAGTGTGTAATCGATGATCTGTTCATTGATATAGGGACCGGCTTTTGGCGGATCGAGCGTGACGGCCACATCCGCTTCCTTTCTGGAAAGCGCCATGATCTGCTGGATCGTCACCATCTCCACCATGATGTGGGGATGGGTGGCGGCGAAGTCTTTCAGCCTCTCCACGAAGAAAAAATTGGAAAAACCTTCAGGGGCGCTTAGGCGCACCACGCCGCGCAGCAGGCTGCCGCTTTCGGAAATATCCGATTGCAGTCTTTCGGCTTCCGCCTCTATGCGCTCGACCGTATCGACCAGCCGCCGTCCCACCGTCGTCAGCTCGTAACCGCGCGGGTTTCGCTCGAACAGCTTGGTTTTAAGCGAGAATTCCAGCCGGTCGATGTGGCGGGAGACGGTTGCGTGGCTGGTGCGCAGGCTGCGGGCGGCCGATGAGAGCTGCCCGGTGCGGGCCACGGCCAGAAAATATTGCAGGTCGTCCCAGGTAAAAGGCGTGGCCAATCTCGTCTCCCATTCAGAGTTCTGTTCAAAAATGAACAGTTCCTGTTCGAAATTTGATGATGCCGTGCTCTTGTGTCAACCGAGGAATTCGAGAAATCTAAAACCAGGATGCGTCGCTTTGAGGAGAGTGGCGTGACCGTTCGGATGCAGCACCCGGGACGAACGCCATGCGGCTTCGTTCACTGTTGCACAGACAATCTGAGGCTCGCAATCATCTCTGGGAGGAGAAGTCATGCGCAAGAGTATCGTTTTATCCACGGCCATGGCACTGGCCGCCGGCACCGCCGCTTATGCCGCCGAGATTTCGGACGGCAAGGTCAAGATCGGTATCCTGAACGACCAGTCCGGCGTTTACGCCAACTTTGGCGGTAAGTACTCTTACGAGGCCGCGAAGATGGCGGTTGAGGATTTCGGCGGCAAGGTGCTCAATGCGCCGGTTGAGGTCGTGACCGCCGACCACCAGAACAAGGCGGACGTGGCCTCCAACATTGCCCGGCAATGGTACGACACCGAACAGGTGGATTCGATCATGGAGCTGACATCGTCGTCAGTGGGCCTGGCCGTGCAGGCGCTCTCCAAGGACAAGAAGAAGATCACCGTCAACACCGGTGCGGCAACCACCGAACTGACCGGCAAGCAGTGCAGCCCCTATGGTTTCCACTGGGCTTATGACACTTATTCGCTCGCGGTCGGCACTGGCGGCGCGCTGGTGAAGCAGGGCGGCGACAGCTGGTTCTTCCTGACTGCGGACTATGCTTTCGGTTACTCGCTGGAAGAAAACACCGCCAATTTCGTCAAGGCCAATGGCGGCAAGGTTCTGGGCTCCGTGCGCCATCCGCTGGCAACGACGGATTATTCCTCCTTCCTGCTGCAGGCGCAGTCTTCGGGCGCGAAGGTCATCGGTCTTGCCAATGCGGGCCTCGACACCTCCAATGCCATCAAGCAGGCGGCTGAATTCGGCATCGTTGCCGGCGGCCAGCGGCTTGCCGCTCTTCTCTTCACGCTCGCCGAAGTCCATGGCCTCGGTCTTGAGGCGGCGCAAGGGCTGACGCTGACGGAAGGTTTTTACTGGGACCGCGACGATGAATCGCGCAAATTCGGCGAGCGTTTCAAGGAACGCACCGGCGCAATGCCGAACATGGTGCATGCCGGCACCTATTCCGCCGTGCTGCACTACCTGAAGGCCATTGAAAAGGCCGGCACTGATGATGCCGATGCTGTCGCCAAGGCCATGAAGGAAATGCCCGTCAACGACGTCTTCTCCAAGGACGGCCATGTGGCCGCCAATGGCCGCATGATCCACGACATGTATCTCATGGAAGTGAAGAAGCCGGATGAGAGCAAGCAGCCGTGGGATTATTACAAGGTGCTCGCCACCATCCCCGGCAAGGAAGCCTTCATGGACCCTGCAAAAAGCGGTTGCCCGCTGGTGACGCAATAAAAGACTGACGCAATAAAGGGGAAAGTTTCATGATGATCGCTCCCGCCCCCGCCGGGCAGGCCGAACCTCGCGTCGTTCTTTCGGCGCGTGGTCTCAGCAAAACCTTCGGCGCATTCGCAGCCGTGAAAAACGTCGATCTCGACGTCCACCATGCCCGCGTTCATGCGCTGATCGGCCCAAACGGCGCCGGCAAGACTACGGTCTTTAATCTGTTGACCAAGTTTCTCCAGCCGACGGGCGGAGCGATCACTTTCATGGGAACGGATATAACAAGGACGCCACCGGACAAGGTGGCGCGTCTCGGCCTCGTCAGGTCTTTCCAGATATCGGCGGTGTTTCCGCATCTGACGGTTCTGGAAAATGTGCGGGTTGCGTTGCAGCGTCCGAATGGCCTTGCAACGCAGTTCTGGCTGCCGCTCTACTCGCTCGACAGGCTGAATGCCCGCGCCGAGGAACTGATCGCAACGGTTGGCCTGACACGGGAAAAACATGCGCTTGCGGCCGATCTTTCTTACGGCCGCAAGCGGGTTCTCGAAATCGCCACCACGCTGGCGCTCGATCCGAAGGTTCTGCTGCTGGACGAGCCGATGGCCGGCATGGGTGGGGAAGATGTCTCCCACGTCGCCGAGCTTATCCGCGAGGTGGCAAAGACACGTGCGGTGCTGATGGTCGAACATAATCTGAAAGTCGTTGCCGATATCTGCCATCACGTCACGGTGCTGCAGCGCGGTGAAATTCTGGCGGAGGGCGATTATGCCGCCGTTTCCGCCGATCCGCGTGTGCGCACGGCCTATATGGGCACGGAGGAGGCTTGATATGGCGGCAATGCTCGAAGTCTCCAACCTGAGATCCTGGTATGGCGAAAGCCAAGCCCTGCACGGCGTCGATCTGACGGTCGGCGAGGGCGAAACCATCACCATTCTCGGCCGCAACGGTGTGGGCAAAACCACGACGCTGCGCACCATCATGGGCATCATCCGCAACCGCAAGGGTGTCATCAAGCTCGGCGGCAAGGATATGATGCCGGTGCCGCTGCATCGCACGGCAAAATACGGCATCGGTTTCGTGCCGGAAGAACGCGGCATCTTCGCGACGCTGAGTGTCGAGGAAAACCTGAAGCTGCCGCCCGTTGTCGCAGCCGGCGGCATGACGCTCGATGAAATCTATGAACTGTTCCCCAATCTCCATGAGCGCCGCATGAGCCCCGGCACCAAGCTTTCCGGCGGCGAGCAGCAGATGCTGGCCATGGCGCGCATCCTGCGCACCGGCGTGAAGGTGCTGCTGCTTGATGAACCGACGGAGGGGCTTGCACCCGTCATCGTGCAGCGCATCGGTGAAGTGCTGCAAAAGCTGAAGAGCCGCGGCATGACCGTGGTTCTGGTGGAGCAGAATTTCCGTTTCGCAAGCCGCATTGCCGACCGCTTCTACCTGATGGATCATGGCCAGATGGTCAGCAATTTTCCGGTGGGCGAGCTTTCTGGCCGCATGGGCGAACTCAATAAAGTGCTGGGGGTTTAACAATGACGATGATCTTCGGCATTCCAATTCAGGCCCTGCTCGGGCAATTGCTGATCGGCCTTATCAACGGCTCGTTTTATGCGCTGCTGTCGCTCGGCCTGGCCGTCATTTTCGGCCTGCTGCGCGTCATCAATTTCGCCCATGGGGCGCAATATATGCTCGGCGCTTTCGTCGCCTTTCTCGGCCTGCAATATTTCGGCATCAATTTCTGGGCAGCGCTGGTGGTGACACCGCTCGTCGTTGCGCTTTTCGGTGCGATCGTCGAACGCCTTCTGCTGTCGCGGCTTTATGATCTTGATCCGCTTTACGGGCTGCTTTTCACCTTCGGCCTGGCGCTTGTGGTGGAAGGCACGTTCCGCTGGCTTTACGGCGCTGCCGGCCAGCCCTATTCGGTGCCGCGTGAGCTTGCCGGCGGCACCAATCTCGGCTTCATGTTCCTGCCGAATTATCGCGCCTTCGTTGTCGTCATTTCGCTGGTTGCCTGCCTTGCCACCTGGGCGCTGATCGAAAAGACGCGGCTTGGTTCCTATCTGCGGGCGGCGACGGAAAACCCGACGCTGGTGCAGGCTTTCGGCATCAACGTGCCGGTGCTCCTGACGCTGACCTACGCATTGGGTGCCGGCCTTGCAGGCTTCACCGGCGTGCTGGCGGCGCCCATCTATCAGGTCTCGCCGCTGATGGGCACCAACCTCATCATCGTCGTCTTCGCCGTGGTCGTCGTCGGCGGCATGGGGTCGATCATGGGGGCCATCGTCACCGGTTACATGCTCGGCATCGCCGAGGGGCTGACCAAGGTGTTTTACCCTGAAGCCTCCAACATCGTCATCTTCGTCATCATGGCCTTTGTGCTGCTCATCCGCCCCGCCGGACTTTTCGGAAAGGACGCCTGATATGTCCAAAGCCACCCATACCACCGCCGGTGCGATGCCGCAGACGGAAGTTTCGACGACTGCCGGAACCATCAAGACCGTGCTCATTCTGGCGGGGCTTACCGTCCTCATCGCCGCGCCGATGTTCGTTTACCCGATCTTTCTGATGAAGCTCCTGTGCTTTGCGCTGTTTGCCTGCGCCTTCAATCTGCTGATCGGTTACACGGGACTGCTGTCCTTCGGCCATGCGGCGTTTTTTGGCGGTGCGGCCTATTTCACCGCCTATTCGGTGAAGGAATGGGGCGTGACGCCGGAGATCGGTCTTGTGATCGGCATGGCGGGTGCTGCCCTTCTCGGCCTCGTCATCGGCTTTTTCGCCATCCGTCGTCAGGGCATCTATTTCGCCATGATCACGCTCGCGCTGTCGCAGATGTTTTATTTCTTCTGCCTTCAGGCGCCGTTTACCCATGGCGAGGACGGGTTGCAGGGCGTGCCGCGCGGCCATCTCTTCGGCCTTCTCGATCTCAACGCACCACTCAACATCTATTACACGGTGCTGGCGGCCTTTGTGCTTGCACTTCTGGTCATCTGGCGTTTCGTCAACTCGCCCTTCGGCATGATCCTGAAATCCATCCGCGAAAACGAGCAGCGCGCCATTTCGCTGGGCTACAGCGTGCAGCGTTACAAGCTCGGCGCCTTCGTCATGTCGGCGGCGCTTGCCGGGCTTGCGGGCGGCCTGAAGGCGCTGGTCTTCCAGTTCGCCACGCTAACCGATGTGACCTGGCAGATGTCCGGCGAAGTGATCCTGATGACGCTGCTCGGGGGCATCGGCACCATGATCGGCCCGATTTTTGGCGCGGGGCTGGTGGTCACCTTGCAGAACTATCTCGCGACATCGGATTTCCCGGTCACCATCATTACCGGCCTTGTGTTCATGGCCTGCGTTCTGGTGTTCCGGCGCGGTTTGATCGGTGAATTTTACGCGTCGCGGCTCGGGAGAAAACTCGGCTTCCAGCACCGCGGCTAGATATTTTTGCAAACACTGGAAAGGCCTCCCCCGCGTCCGGGACGACGCGGCAAGGGCGGCGTATGGAGAAGAGCATGGGCGAATATGACTATATCGTCATCGGAGCGGGGAGTGCCGGATGCGTTCTCGCCAACCGCCTTTCGAAAGACCCGAACAACCGCGTGCTGCTTCTGGAAGCGGGAGGCAACGACAATTACCACTGGATCCATATTCCGGTCGGTTATCTCTATTGCATCAACAACCCGCGCACCGACTGGTGTTTCAAGACGGCGGAAGAGCCAGGCCTTAACGGCCGCGCGCTGATCTATCCGCGCGGCAAGGTTCTGGGCGGCTGTTCCTCCATCAACGGCATGATCTACATGCGCGGCCAGGCGCGGGACTATGACGTCTGGCGACAGCTTGGCTGCGAGGGCTGGGGCTGGAACGATATCCTGCCCTATTTCCTGAAGTCGGAGGATTTTTATCGCGGCAAGAGCGACCTGCATTCCGCCGGCGGCGAATGGCGGGTGGAAAAGGCCCGGGTGCGCTGGGATGTACTGGATGCCTTCCAGAAGGCGGCGGGCGAGGCCGGCATTCCCGCGACTGACGATTTCAACCGGGGCGACAATGAGGGTGCCGGTTATTTCGATGTGAACCAGCGCTCTGGCTGGCGCTGGAACACGGCGAAAGCCTTCCTGAAACCGGCGCTTGGTCGTAAAAACCTGACGGTTTTAACCAAGGCCCACGTCAAGCGGCTTATCATCGAAGAAGGTCGGGTTACGGGCGTCGAGTTCCACCATGACGGCGTTCTGAAAAAGATGCGGGCGCGGCGCGAGACGGTGCTTTCCGCCGGCGCTATCGGCTCGCCGCATGTTCTGGAGCTTTCCGGTATCGGCCGTGGCGATGTGCTTCAGGCCGCCGGTATCGACACCGTGGCCGAGGTTCAGGGCGTGGGAGAAAACCTGCAGGACCATCTGCAATTGCGCATGGTCTATAAGGTTTCCGGCGTTTTGACGCTGAATGAAAGGGCTTCCACCCTGTTCGGCAAGGCGAGGATCGGCCTCGAATATGCGCTGACCCGCTCCGGGCCGATGTCGATGGCGCCGAGCCAGCTCGGCGTCTTCACCCGTTCTTCGCCGGAAAAGGAAACCGCCGATCTGGAATATCATGTCCAGCCGGTTTCGCTCGACAAGTTCGGTGATCCGGTTCACACTTTTCCTGCCATTACTGCAAGTGTCTGCAATCTGCGGCCGGAAAGCCGCGGCTCAGTGCATGTGAAAGGACCGGATTTCGCCATGCAGCCGGAAATCCGCCCGAACTATCTTTCCACGGAAGGCGACCGCCAGGTGGCCATCGATTCCATGCGGCTGACGCGCCGCATCGTCGCCCAGCCGGCCTTTGCCCGGTTCAAGCCACAGGAATACCGGCCTGGCCCCTCGTTTGAAAACGATAATGATCTCGCCAAGGCGGCGGGCGATATCGGCACCACGATTTTTCATCCCGTTGGCACGTTACGCATGGGGTCGGATGTCGAAAGCGTTGTCGATAACAGGCTGAAATTCCGCAGGCTTGCGGGGCTGCGTGTCGCGGATGCCTCCATCATGCCGCGGATCACATCCGGAAATACCAATTCGCCAACGATCATGATTGCCGAAAAGGCTGCCGACATGATCCTTGCGGATAATCGTTGAGAGGAACGCTCCCATGAAGACCGTCGCTTTTATCGGACTTGGACATATGGGCCTGCCGATGGCCGCCAATCTCGTCAAGGCGGGTTATACCGTGAAGGGTTTCGACCTTTCCGAAACCTGCCGTGCGGCGGCGAGGCAAGCCGGCATTCCCATTGCTGCGGATTCCGCCGAGGCGACGGCAACGGCTGATGTGATCATCACCATGCTGCCGAAGGGAGAACATGTGGTTTCGGTCTATGGTGATCTGGTACAAAAAGTCTCCGCCGGGACGCTCCTTATCGATTGCTCGACTGTGGATATGGAAAGCGCGCTGAAGGCGCATGAGCTGGCCGCTTCTGCCGGTTGCCCCTCCGTTGATGCGCCTGTCTCCGGCGGCACGGGTGGGGCTTCCGCCGGCACATTGACCTTCATGTGCGGCGGCGAGGCCGACGCCTTTTCGGCGGCAAAGCCGGTGCTGGAGGCAATGGGCAAAAAGATCGTCCATTGCGGCAAGGGTGGTAACGGCCAGGCGGCGAAGATCTGCAACAATATGATCCTCGGCATTTCCATGATCGCGGTCTCGGAAGCCTTCGTGCTTGGCGAAAAACTCGGTCTTTCGCATCAGGCGTTGTTCGATGTTGCCTCCACCTCTTCGGGGCAGTGCTGGTCGCTCACCACCTATTGCCCGGTGCCGGGGCCGGTGCCGACATCGCCCGCCAACAAGGATTACCAGCCCGGATTTGCGGCGGCCCTGATGCTCAAGGATCTGAAGCTCTCGCAAGAGGCCGCCAATGGAGCCGGAGCCTCCACCCCGCTTGGTGCTGCGGCATCGGCGCTTTACGAGAACTTCGTCGGCGAGGGCGGCGGCGGGCGTGATTTTTCCGCCATCGTCGAGATGCTGCGCGGGAGCGAAGCATGACGGACGCCGCGCCTTCCGATATTTTGTGGGTGCCGACGAGGGAAAGGCTCGAGCGCTCGGCGCTTTTTTCCTTCGCAGAGAAAACGGCAAAACCGCACGGGGTGGCCGCCGATGATTATGCCGGACTGCTGCGCTGGTCCATTGATGCACCGGACGCCTTTTACGATGCGCTGTGGGATGAACTCGGGATTATCGGTACGCGCGGCGAAACAGCGTTCAAGGCTGGTGCGACGATGCGTGAGGCCGAATTTTATCCGGGTGCGCGGCTCAACTATGCCGAAAACCTGCTGCGCGATGCCGACGAGCGGCTGGCGATCATCGCCCATCGGGATGACGGAACGCGGCGCGAAATAAGCCGAAGAGACCTTTACGACGATGTTTCCCGTCTGGTGCAGGCGCTCGCCCATGCGGGCGTGAGTGAAGGCGATCGCGTCGGAGCGATCGTTACCCATGATATCGAGGCGATCGTCAGCTATCTCGCAGTCAGCGCCATCGGTGCGATCTGGTCGTCCTGCTCGCCGGATTTCGGTCCGGCCGGCGCTTCAGACCGTCTGTCGCAGATCGACCCGAAAATCCTCATCGCCGTGCCGGAATATGGTTATGCCGGCAAACGCATCGATGTTGGCCCGACCATCCGTGCCGTGGCGGAAAGTGCGAGGCCTGAAAAGATCGTGCTCATCGGTGATGCGGTTCCTTCCGGCCTTGCCGATCTCGGCTGCGTGACGCTCCCGGATTTCGTCGGGCCATATAAAGCGGGGGAGATTGCCTTCAACCGTCTGCCCATCAAGGCGCCGCTGGCGATCCTTTATTCCTCCGGCACGACAGGCAAGCCGAAATGCATCACCCATTCCGGCGGCGGGCTGCTTCTTCAGCACATGAAGGAGCAGAAGCTGCAATGCGATATCCAAGAAGGGGAGCGCTTCTTTTATTTCACCACCTGCGGCTGGATGATGTGGAACTGGCAGGTCTCCGGTCTGGCGCTTGGCGCAACGCTCGTCACCTATGATGGCAATCCCGGTTACCCCAACCCTGCGCGGCTGATCGACCTCATCGACGCTGAGCGGATCGCCACCTTCGGCACCTCGGCCAAGTTCATCGATGCCTGCCTGAAGGCCGGACTGAAACCGCGTGAAAGCCACGACCTGTCCTCGCTGAGAACGATCCTTTCCACCGGCTCGCCGCTCATCCCGCAATCCTTTGATTATATCTACCGCGACTGGAAGGCGGATGTGCATCTCGCCTCCATTTCCGGGGGTACTGACATCTGCGCCTGTTTCCTCGGCGGCAATCCGCTGCAGCCGGTTCATCGCGGTGAATTGCAGGGCGCGATGCTCGGCATGGATATCGATACGCTTGACGATGAAGGTCGTTCCGTTCGCGGCGTTGCCGGTGAGCTGGTCTGCCGCAATGCGCATCTCTCCATGCCGGTCAAATTCTGGGGCGATGAGGATGGCTCGCGGTATCAGGCTGCCTATTTCGACCGTTTCCCCGGCATCTGGGCGCATGGCGATTTCGCCGAACTGCGCCCATCCGGCGGATATGTCATCCATGGCCGTTCGGACACGACGCTTAATCCCGGCGGGGTCCGCATCGGTACGGCCGAGATCTACCGGCAGGTGGAAACCGTGCCTGAAGTCGAGGAAGCCATTGCCGTCGGGCAGGATATCGACGGCGACCAGCGGGTCATCCTCTTCCTGCGCATGAAGGGTGGTGCGGCCCTGACGGAAGAGCTGGAAAAGACCATCCGCAGTCGCATTCGCTCGGGCGCCACGCCGCGGCATGTGCCGGCAAGGATCATTGCCGTCAGCGCCATTCCCCGCACCCGTTCCGGCAAGATTTCCGAAATCGCGGTGCGCGACACCATCCATGGCCGGCCGGTGAAGAATGCCGATGCGCTCGCCAACCCGGAATCGCTCGAGCTTTTCCGCAACCTGCCGCAGCTGAAGGACTAGGCCGATGGAGGACCAACCGAAAACCGTGCTCGTCACCGGTTCCACCAGCGGCATCGGGCTCGCCATCGCCAAACGTTTCGCCGAGGCGGGCTATCTGGTCGCGGTGCATGGCATAGAGACGACGGAAGAGGCAACGCAGGCCCTGGAGATGGTTGCGAAGGTGGCACGGCACAGGCCTGTGTATTTTTCGGCCAACCTCGCAAACTACGACGAAAGCGCCCATCTGCCGGAAACCGTCATCGCCGAATTCGGCCACATCGATGTGCTGGTCAACAATGCCGGTATCCAGAAGGTCGCGCCAATCGACGAGTTCGATTTTGCCGATTTTTCCCGCATCGTCGCCATTTCGCTCGACAGTGCCTTTCACACCATCCACGCAGCCCTGCCGGGCATGAAGGAGAGGGGCTGGGGCCGCATCGTCAACATCGCCTCCGCCCACGGCCTGCGCGCCTCGCCCTTCAAGGGGCCCTATGTCGCGACCAAACATGCGGTGGTGGGGCTGACGAAAAGCGTGGCGCTGGAAGTCGCCGAACGCGGCATCACCTGTAATGCAATCTGCCCCGGTTATGTCTGGACGCCGCTTGTGGCTGCGCAGGTCGCGGATCAGGCGCGCGTGCATGGCATGAGCGAGGAGGATGTGGTGAAAAAGGTGATGCTTGCGCCGCAGCCGACCCGGCAATTTGTGCAACCGGAAGAAGTGGCGGAAATGGCGCTTTATCTTGCCGGCGACATGGCACGTTCGATCACGGGAACGACTATTTCCATCGACGGCGGCTGGACCGCGAAGTAGTTTCTGCCGACATGCCCTGAGAAGCCGCCTCGCTTCCTCCCGGCATCATTCTGCGATTTTCCACTTTATAGCTGTGTGAGGCGCTGAAACGCGACGATACAGGCCGCCGAACTGACACTTTGTGGCGTATTATTAGCACAATCTGACTATTCTCTGTGGTTGTAACGCAATAGGGGGTGCACATTACCGGCGAACATGCCACAGTGAGGGCATTGTTTTTAATTGATCTATTTTTCTGATAGTTATGATGTTGAGAATTTTTACTTTTCTGGAGATTCTGCCGGTATGGCGCAGCCGTCGCCTTGAGGCAAAAAAATATCGGGCTGCCGGCGGTCATTCCGAATTTGGTGGGGTGCGACCGCCTGCGCGGTTGAACCAGACCCTAGACACTGCGAGCGCTGGAACCGTTCCGGACAAGCCGGGCGAAACGGTGGATGCCCGGCGGACAACCTCCTGGCTGGGGCTCAGGCAAAGCTTCAGTGCAATCGAGACGGCCGCCGCTCCGGATCTCGATATGCCTTGTCCAGCCGAGTGTAACTGAAGGCTCTCTCTTCTCTCTGGAACCAAACCGTGACCCTGCGGATTAAATTCACAGGTTACAGGGAGTAAAAGATATGGCCAGAGAAAATGCCAGCTATCTCCACGGTCGGGACGCTCCGAAAACGGAGACCGCAACCCAGGCGCGGCAGGGGTCCAGAGGACGGCCGGTTCTTGTCATACTGATTGTCAGTGTTCTTCTCGCGTTGGTCGTCTGGGCGGTTGTGGAATATTCGGTTTTTGAGCCGGATGAAAACCGTCCGCAAAGCACGCAGACCGAGACGGCACCTGTGCAGCAGCAGCCTTCCGGCTCCGGCAGCTTCGACAACAACCCTGCAAATGGCGGTGCTGCGCCGCCCGCTTCGACGGATACGAATCCGACGCGTCAGGACTCGACGGGAGCGCCGCAAAACCCCTGACGACCATGACGTGAAATTTTTCACGACAAATGAATAGTTTGTGTGGAACCAGATTGGCCCCGATTTCATTTCACCCAAAGTGACAGGAATCGGGGGTTTCATTCATGGCAGTCACCGTCACTGCAGTTATTCTCACGCTGATCGGCCTTGCGCTGTTTGGTTTCGGCTCCCAGCTGGTGATGCTGGGCGGCAGTTTTTATTATGTCCTTTCCGGGCTGGCTTTTCTGTTGACGGCTATTTTGCTGTTTCAGCGCAATCGCGCGGCACTCCACTTCTATGCCGTCTTCATTGTCGCGACGCTTGCCTGGGCCGTCTGGGAAGTCGGTTTCGACTGGTGGCAGCTCGGCCCACGTGGCGGTATCATCATTCTCATCGGCGTTTGGATGCTGGTGCCCTGGGTCAGAAAGCCGCTTGGTTTTTCAAGCCCGACCGGGCTCAGCTACGGCCCCAATGCCTGGCCGCTTGTGTTATCGGTTCTCGCTTCCATGGCTGTGGCCGGATACTCGATGGCGCAGGATCCGCACGACCAGGCAGGTTCCCTGCCTCAGGAAATTGCGTTGGCGACGCCTGATTTGGGCGGCAACGTGCCGGATGCGGACTGGCATCAATATGGCCGCACGCCCTATGGCCAGCGTTACTCACCGCTGACCCAGGTGAATGTCGACAATGTCTCGCAGCTGAAGGAAGCCTGGCGTTACCAGACGGGCGACGTGAAGCTACCCGACGATGTCGGCGAAACCACCTATCAGGTGACGCCGCTCAAGGTCGGCAACACGCTTTATATCTGCACGCCGCATAACTGGGCGATTGCCATCGATGCGGCAACCGGCAAGGAAAAGTGGAAATACGACCCGAATGTCGGTCTCAATCCGGACCGCCAGCACCAGACGTGCCGCGGCGTTTCCTATTATGCCGAGCCGAATGCGGCTCAAGGCACGGCATGCGCAGAGCGCGTCTACCTGCCGACGTCGGATGCGCGGCTGATCGCGCTTGATGCTGCGACCGGTCAGGTCTGCACCTCCTTTGCCGATCAGGGTGTTCTGCATCTCGAAAAGGGCATGAAGTACAATCCTGCCGGTTATTATTATTCGACCTCGCCGCCCGTCATCGCAGCGGGCAAGATCATCATCGGCGGTGCGGTGAACGACAATTACTCCACGCAGGAACAGTCCGGCGTCATCCGTGCTTTCGATGTGAACAGCGGTGCCCTGATCTGGAACTGGGATTCCGGCAATCCGGAAAAGACCGAGCCGATTGCGGCGGGCGAGACCTATACCACCAATTCGCCGAACAGCTGGTCGGTGCTGAGCTATGACGAAGGCCTCGGCCTGGTTTATGTCCCGCTCGGCAATCAGGTGCCGGACCAGCTTGGCATGGGCCGCAGCGAGAATGTGGAGAAATATTCCTCCTCCATTGTCGCGCTCGATATCAACACCGGCAAGGACCGCTGGGTTCGCCAGACGGTCCATCACGATTTGTGGGACATGGACGTTCCGGCGCAACCGGTGCTGCTCGACATCACCAAGGACGGCCAGAACGTGCCGGCCCTTGTCGGACCCACCAAGCAGGGCGACATCTACGTTCTCGATCGGCGCACCGGCGAGCCGCTTCTGCCGATTACGGAAGAGCCGGCGCCGGGCGGAGCGATCCCTGAAGACTTCACCTCCCCGACGCAGCCGACGACGGCCCTGTCTTTCAAGCCGGAGCCGCTAAAGGAAAAGGACATGTGGGGCGTCTCCATGTTCGACCAGCTCGCCTGCCGCATCCGCTTCCATCAGCTGGACTATAAGGGCCGTTATACGCCGCCGTCGCTTAACGGCTCGATCATCTATCCGGGCAATTTCGGCACCTTCAACTGGGGCAGCGTGGCGGTCGATCCGGAACGTCAGGTCATGTTCGGCATGCCGACATATCTTGCCTTCACCTCCCAGCTGGTACCGCGCGCCGACATTCCCCCGAAGGGACAGGATGAGAAGGGCAGCGAGCAGGGCCTGAACCGCAATGATGGCGCACCCTATGGCGTGTTCATGGGGCCGTTCCTCGGACCGTTGCAAATCCCCTGCCAGGCACCGCCATGGGGTTATGTCGCGGGAGCCGATCTGCGCACCGGCGATATCGCCTACAAGCACAAGAATGGCACGGTTTATGACATGACGCCGCTGCCGCTGCCCTTCAAGGTGGGCGTGCCCGGCATTGGCGGGCCGATGATCACCAAGGGCGGCGTGGCCTTCCTCGGTGCCGCTGTCGATAACTTTCTGCGCGCTTACGACCTCACCACCGGCAAACAGCTGTGGGAAGCGCGTCTGCCGGCCGGTGGTCAGGCAACGCCCATGACCTATGCGCTGGAAGGCGGCAAGCAATATGTCGTGATGGTTGCGGGTGGCCATGGTTCCGTCGGCACCAAGCCGGGCGACTATGTGATCGCTTATACGCTGCCGTAAAACGCGACAGCTTCAGGTAAATAAAAAACCGGAATGGGAGACCATTCCGGTTTTTGCTTGTGCGGTCGAAGCGGTGATCATGCCGCCTTTTTCTGAGCCGCAGCATTGATCGAGGTCTTGGCGAGCGAGGTCAGCGCATCGTCGGTCTTGGTTTCTTCCTTGAGCGTGGCATCCAGCAGTGAAACCGCCTTGGTGTGGCCAAGCTTTTCCGCCCAGGCTTTCAGCGTGCCGTAACGGGCGATTTCATAATGCTCGACGGCCTGGGCCGACGAAATGAGACCGGCATCGAGCGCCGCAGTGCCCTTGAACTCATCAATGATCTCTTCGCCCTCGGCGATAATGCCCTGAATGGCTTCGCAGGTCTTGCCCTGTGCCCGCTTGCCGATGACTTCGAACACTTCCTGCAGGCGCTCCACGTGCCCCTGCGTCTCTTCCTTGTGTTTTTCAAACGCCTGTTTTAGCTTCGGGTCTGTCGCTGCCCGGGCCATTTTCGGCAGGGCTTTGAGGATCTGTCTTTCGGCGTAATAAATATCCTTCAGCGTGTCGTAAAACAGGTCGTCGAGTTTCTTCTCGGCCATTGTTCCTTCTCCCATGGTATGAAAATGCAGGATGTGCGCCCATGCGCACGGGAGGCAAACCTTTCGCCGCCCCTATGGTTCCGGCTCCGTTGCGCGCAACGTTTATATTGCCGCGCGGAACCAACCGGCCTTCCCGAACTTACTGGTGATGAAATTTCGGGAGGAGACACGACAGTGCCCCAGAGCCTTGCAGAAGAATTTTCCATGAATGTTTCCATGCCTTTCGAGGTGCTGCTGGTGCGCGTGTTTGGCGCGGTCATTCTGTGCGGCCTGATCGGTCTGGAACGGGAATTTCACAAGAATACCGCCGGTCTGCGCACCAACATGCTGATCGGCCTTGCTGCCGTCACCTTCTGTGTCATCACCATCCACATGATGGAGACGATGGCGGAAGGTCATGAGGCGGCGCGGCTCGATCCCATCCGGCTGGTGGAGGCCGTGACGGCCGGCATCGCCTTTCTCGCGGCGGGTGTGGTCGTTTATACCAAGGGTGATGTCAAAGGCCTGACGACGGGGGCGAGCATGTGGCTTTCGGCCGCGATCGGCCTCTCCGCCGGGCTCGGCATGTGGCCGCTCGCGCTGTTAGCCTCCGGCGTCGGCATCATCGTTCTCTGGACACTTCGCCGCATGCAGGTGGCCGCCGGTATCAAGGAAGACTGACCGGGCATCAACCGAAGCGGAAAAGATCGGCGTCTGGGTCCTTGCCGCCATTAACGGCGGCGGCGACGATCTCGGCGGCGATCTGGCTGAAGGTGATGCCGTTGCCGCCAAAACCCATGACGGCATAGATATTCTTCATGCCGGGAACTGCGCCGATCAGCGGCAGGCCCGTGGTGGTGGTGCCAAACGCCGCTGCCCAGCGATATTCCGGTTCGCCGATATCGACGCCGAGCAGTTTTTCGATCTTGCTACGGATAATCTTCGTTTTAGAGGCCAGCTTGCGCTCCGACTGGAAGGAGGTAGGGTTTTCCTCATCTTCGCCGCCGGCAATCATGCGTCCGTTTCGATCGGTGCGCAGATAAAGATAGGGGTCGGAAGCCTCCCAGACGATGTGGTTCTCCAGCCAGTCCGGCAGCTCAAGTCCTTCCCTGCTCGCCAGGGCCCAGGTGGAAATGATCTGGTGTTGCGGGCTTTCGAGCATTTTCAGGAATTGATATCCGGTGCAGAAGACGACATTGCGGGCGGACAGGATTTTGCCCTCAGCCGTCGCAAGGACCACCTCGTCACCGAGATTTCTAAGATCGGTGATTTCAAGCTGTGAGACAATTTCACCGCCTGCACCCGCCGTGTGGCGCAACAGGCCGGCTGTCAGCTGCGCGGGGTTGGCGGAAGCCGAGATATCGCTGAGAATGGCAGCGGTCCGCTCCAGGCCATATTGTTCTTTCAGTTCCGCAGCGCTGAGGAACCTGGCCTCGATGCCGGCCTCCCCGCGCGCAGCTGCTTCCGCCTTCAGCGCACGCGACCCCATTTCATCTCCGGCAAGGTAAAGTGCCTGCTTGCGCGCCATGCTGCAGGAGATGCCGAGCGACGTGACGATTTCTTCGAGACGCAAGACGGCGCGGGCCGAGCGCTGCCATGCCCTGTCGGCGGCATCCTTGCCGATCATCTTCCTCAGTTCCGTCAGCGGCGTGTCGATCTCGTGCTGGATCATCGCGGTGCTGGCCACGCTGCTGCCCATCACCGGTTCTCTCTTGTCGATGATCAGCATGGATTGCCCCGGGCGATGCAGCGCGTGCGACACCAGCGCGCCGCTTATGCCAGCACCGACGACGATCGTGTCATAACGGTCGGCTTTTGGCGTCGTTCCGCTGCGGATGCCGATGCGTGGGCTATCGGCCCAGAGCGGCTTTGAATCCCTGAGATCGCGTTCTTTCGTCAGTTTGGATGTCGGCATGAAATAGTCCTGAAAGGTCTCATGGCTCGGTATAGCCGGAGACGTTGAGATTGAGTGTTCCGCGGCGGGGATCGTTGCGGAAGAAAAGCGTGCCGGCGTCCTTTGATTCCGAGGCGACATAATCGAATGTCACATCAGCGCTTTCCTGCATCGTGCCGTCTTGCTGCAGCTCGCCGCGCACCTGCACCTGCGCTGCCGTCGTCATCGAGAGATTGTGGATATCGAACTTCACGCGGTATGGACCGGACTGCCCCTCCACGCTGGTGACGGCTATTTCGAAACGGGCATCCTCCGGCTGGTAACGATAGATATCGTAGGCGATCCAGCCGAGCATGGCCGCGACGAGAAGCGTGCAGATCGCGCCTGTCACCCATTCTACCCAGTGGGGATCGGAACTTTCGGTGTGTTTGTTACCCTTCGATGTGGTCATCTTGTCCTCACAGGATCAATCGGGCGGAGGCCGCGCCGATCGAAGCGGGAACGCCCAGAATGACGGCGGCACTCATGATCTGCGACAGCGACGTATGGTCGAGACGCTCGAAGGTCCAGAGCGTGTAGATGCTGATGGCGATGGCGATGACATAGCCCGGCAGGGTAAAACGGATGAAGGACTGCCACCAATGCTGCCCCTCATGCAGCTGGTGAGAGCCCTTGAAATGAAGCGCATAGACAAAGCCGTGCATGATGGCGATCGACAGCAGGCAAAGCGCCAGAATGTGATAGGGCGTCACCTTGTAGGCGATCAGGATCATTTCTTCCGTCGGCGCGACATTGAGGTTGAGAAAGAGCGCGCCGACCATCATCATGAACAGTTCGTGCAGATAACCGGTCTTGCCGGAATATTCGCCTTCCTCTTCGTCCTGCGCATCCGAATGCTGGCCGAGCTGACTGCGGCCGAGCAACGCGCCGATGCTCGCCGGCACGGATTGCAGCGCAATCTTGGTGATGATGGTGGAGACGGTCATCTGGTCGTTCAGGATACCGAACAGCAGCAGCACAGCGGCGCTTACGGCTATGCCGAGCCCATAGGCCGTGATCGCGTCACGCAGCGCCTGGCCCCAGGAATGAATATTCTCAAAGCCGATGCGGCGAGCGAGAAGCAGCAGCAGCGGCAGGTTGAGGATGCAGAGTAGCAGCAGCCGCCACGGATTGATGTAAAGACCGAGAAACCACATTTCCATGGTCATCAGCATCGGCAGGGCAAACAGCAGGGCACCCGCCGTGCCGCGTGCCAGACCGGTCAGAAACTGTCTGACCTCATCGTCACCGGTGTCTTTTCGATTGATTGCTGCCGCCATGCCGCCCCTCACATGGGGGAATAACGCAATGGTGTTTTTCCAGTTCCGCCGTTTATTTGGCGGGATCGATAAGGGCGATACCGAATTCCGGGCGATAGCTGCGCCGCAATTCCGCGGGTGTTTCGCGGATGACCACTTCAAGCGTTGGTCGCACCACGCCCTTCAAAAAATGGCCGCCTTTTGTAGACCCGTCGGCAAAACCCAGAACCACATGCAGATGCGGATTGGGGTCATCGTTTTCATCAAGGGTAATGTCACCGAGCAGGCTCAGAACCTCGCTCTGCTGGGTGACCGGTATTTCCTTGTACTCCCGCGTCGAAAGATCGAAAAAGGCGAGGGTTGCCGTTGAAAAGGCACCGATGGCCGTCACCGAAGCGGCGTTGATGTTCTCCGTGCCCGCAAAACGGCGGATGGCCTCGAAGGCTTCTTCCTCCGGCTCGATGACGAGAATGAAAGTGCGCTCCGCGCCGCTCGCCAGCAATCTGCTTTTCATGGGTCTCTCCCAATAAAAGTGCCGCCGGAAACCGGCGGCACAGGTTGTTTGGTCCTCAGGCGGCGCGGCGCTCGTGGCGACCTTTCTCAACCTCTTCGACGATTTTCGCAACGAAGGCATCGAGGTCCTCGGGACTGCGGGAGGTGATCATGCCCTTGTCCGTCACCACCTTTTCGTCCTTCCAGTTGGCGCCGGCATTTTTCAGGTCTGTCTTGATCGACCAGTAAGAGGTGGCGTCACGACCGCGCAGGGCGTCCGCCTCCACCAGCAGCCAGGGCGCATGGCAGATGGCAGCCACCACCTTGCCGGATTTGACGAAATCGCGCACCACGCGCATCGCATCCTCATCATGGCGCAGAATATCCGGGTTGATCTGGCCGCCCGGAAGAACCAGCGCGTCAAAATCATCCGATTTGACGGTCTTGGCGGAAAGATCCACCGCGATGCTGTCGCCCCAGTTCTTTTCATCCCAGCTCTTGATTTCGCCCGTTTTGATCGAAGCGATCTTTACATCGGCACCTCTGGCCTTCAGCTGGTCGTAGGGCACCCTGAGTTCCGAGCGCTCATAGCCGTCGGTTGCGAGAATGACGATTTTTGCAGCGTTGATTGAAGTCATGTCTGTCTCCTTCTGTGTTCAGTCGTCCTTGTCCGAATTCACCGAGGGCAGGAAAAATTCCACGTCCTTGCGGCGTTCGGCCTCGAGATTTTCGATGTGCGTTTGCCAGAATGTCTCAGCGTCTGCCGGTTCCTGATCCCATTGGCGCACGAAGGTCTTGTTATCGTCGATCATCACCTGACGTGTGCCGCCAAGTCGCAGATATTCTTCCGCAAGTTTGCGCGTTTCGGTCTTTTCCATGTCGCAGCTCCTTGTGCGCGGAAAGTGGGGACGGAGGGGCGCCGGATGGGTAAGAAGCTCGACTGCCGCTTCGTTGGCCAACGGGAGAAAACGGAAAAATCCCGATGTTCTTCGGCACCATCACGTCCGTTTGACACGGCGGCCCTCCTGCCAGAACAACGTGAGCTTTCCGGTATGGTTCCGTAGTTTTTCGGGCGGTGTCCGTGCAGGGGGCAAATGTATCGTGCGCAATTTTTCCCGGAACAAACGGGCAAGTCGCGTTGTTTTACACCCGATGCAGGGGAGGCAGCATGGCAGCCAGACACAGCGACGGCGAACATTACGGTCACAACCAAAACAAGGGTTTCTGGTCGATCGACTTCGGCAATTCCCCCGTTGTCGGCACAGCCATTCATGACGGCCATTTCATTCGCCCGGAAGTGGCGGGGCTCATGGCTCTTTCACCTGAGCAGAGGCTGCGCGAGGAAGACCCCTTCACCGGCGAGATGATTTCGGGGCTGACAAATCGTCTCGTTGTTCATCATTCTCGCTTCGAAATCGATCTCAACCGCGCTGCCGATCAGGCGATTTACCTGAAGCCCGAGCAATCCTGGGGGCTTGAAGTCTGGAACGAGCAGCCGGCAGAACAAGCGCTCCGGCAATCGCTCGATTTCCACGCCGATTATTATGCGATGCTGGAGGCGGTTCTGTCGACGGTGGAGCGACGGCATGGTGCTTTCGTGGTTCTGGACGTGCACAGCTATAATCATCGCCGGCAGGGCGCTGCCGCGCCTGCGACGGCGCAGGCGGAAGCGCCCGATATCAATATCGGTACATTTTCCATGGATCGCAACCGCTGGAGCGATGTGGTCAGTGCTGTCGGTCATCATTTCGCCTCAGCGACCATCGGTGGTCGACGCCTTGATGTTCGCGAAAACGTGGCGTTTCAGGGCAAAGGGGAACAGACCCGCTTTATCCACGAACGCTTTGCCGAAAACGGCTGCGCGATCGCGATCGAGTTCAAGAAATTCTTCATGGATGAGTGGACGGGAAGACCGGACACACGGGTGATATCGGATATCCGTGATATGATCGCTGCCCTTCAGCCGGTTCTCGAAAAATGCCTGGGGTCGCGGCGATGAGCGTTTCTTCCGCCCGCAGCGAGCCTTTTCCCATCGTCGACTTGGTGGATGATGTCGTCGCCTGCCTGGAGGGCGGCAAGGCTATCCGCCGGGATGTCGGAAAAAACGGCAGGCTGCACATCGACCGGCCGCTGCCATTCCTCTGCCTGCATCTGACGGGAGGTACGAAAGATCTTGCCGCGCGCGATATTGCCGCCGCCCATGCATCCTATCTCATCGCTTCCACCATTCAGGAGGCCGCGCCGCTGATCGAGGCTGTGGGCGCCGCCATGCTGCAGCGTTTCGGCGCCTTCATAGTCCTCGATATCGGTGAACTGGAACACGATATTCTACTGGCCGACGACTCCCCCTTTCTGCCGCATTATGAGGTTTCCGTTTCAGCGACTTCAGAACCGGAAACGCAGAAAGCCCGCCGGGTCTTCATCAAGGCCGTCTGTGATGCCGAAGTGCGGTTTCGCACGCCGCGTATCACCCGGCCGGAGCCGGAAGCCGATCCGATCCTCAGGTTTCAGAATACCGGTCTGGATTTTCCCTGCATCAGCGTGCGCTTCGCGCCGATCTATCGACAGCCGGAATCCGGTGCCGATTATCCCGGCCTGCGCGAAACGATGATTGCCGATCTTTTCGATGCGGGTTTGCAGGCCTTCTCGTCATTTTCCGCCGGTATGGATGCGCTGAAGGTCACCAGCCACCGGGCGCTTGGCCGCAAGGCCTTTGTCGATGCCGTCCGGCGTGCCGACCGCTCGGTGGATGAGATCGTTTCATCCTTCGATTTTCTTCTGTCGGTTACGCCGATCAATGCCCGCCGGGCCTTTGAGGAGTTTCGCGATGGCAGCTTTCAGTTTGCGCCACGCCTGCTTTACCGGCCGCTCGGCGTTGATGTCGAGGAGCAGAAACGCAAGCTCTATTCCGTCGTTTTCGATCATCTGGAAGACCCGGTGCTCTATCACCTCTACCGGGAGAAACAGCAGGAGATCGACCTGCAACTGACGATGCTTGCGAACCTGCATCATCGCACCTTCACCGATTTTTCACGCGCCCTCTATGGCGCCGTCGAACCCGCTCTTCTGACGCTGGCGCTTCGTGTGCTTGAGGATTGCCCACGCGCCCAGGAAAGCGGCGAAATCGCCATGGTGGACTGTTACGCGGTCGCCAGAAAATCGCGCGAGATGGTCGAGACCTATCTGGCGGAAGAGCCGGAATTCAAGGCTCGCGTCGAAATCCGCGACGACCTGCCGCCCGGCCTGATGGTGACGGGCGAGAAGCTCTTGATTTCCCGCCACACCGTCATGGAACAGCGCCGTGTCGAAGCACTGCTGTCGCATGAGATCGGCGTGCATCTTCTTACCTATTTCAACGGTTCGTTTCAGGGCCTGCGGCTCTTCCGCACCGGCCTTTCCGGTTACGAGGGCGTGCAGGAAGGGCTGGCGGTGCTGGCGGAACATCTGGCCGGTGGCATGACGCGTGAGCGCCTGCGGCTGATTGCCGGCCGCGTCGTCGGCTGCGCCACCATGCTTGATGGCGCGACATTCGTTGAGACCTTCCGCATCATGACCCGTGATCACGGTTTCGACGAGGCAGGCGCCTTCAATATGGTGCTGCGCATCTATCGCGGCGGCGGCCTGTCGAAGGACGCCATTTATCTGCGCGGGCTGGCCGAGGTGCTGGAGCATCTGCGCAGGGGCGGGGCGCTTGATCCATTCTGGATGGGCAAGATCGCCGCTCAACATTTCCCGGTCATGCAGGAACTGGCCCTGCGCGGCCTTTTGCGTCCGCCGGGTGTCAGACCCGCATTTCTGCTGCCCGCCAAGGCCAATGAACGGCTGGAAAAAATACGGGCGGGATTATCCATTGCCGAACTGGCAACATTATAGGAGGGGCTTCATGCGTATCGCATTTTTCGTCAATTCAATCGAAACCGAGGGACCGAATTACGCCACCGGCCTGCTGGCCATGGCGGCGCTCAATCGCGGCCATGAGGTAGTCTACCTGACGCCCGGCGACTTCACTTTGCGCTCGGATGACAGCCTGACCATCCATGCCACCGTGCTGCCGAAGGCGAAAATCAAAAAGGGCGAGACGTTCCACACCACGCTTCAGGATAAGGCGCTGGAGCGGCGGACCATGGATATCGAGGAAATCGATGCACTGATGCTGCGCAACGACCCGTCGCTCGACCAGACGACGCGGCCGTGGGCGGTGCATGCCGGCATCCTGTTCGGGCGGCTTGCCGAACAGCGCGGCGTCGTGGTTCTGAACGATCCGGAAGGTCTGGCGCTCGCCCAGAACAAGCTCTATTTCCAGAGCTTTCCGGAAATCGTCCGGCCGACCACGATCATTTCGCGCAATGTCGATGAGATCCGCGCCTTTGCCGATGCGCATCCCAAGGGCGTCATCGTCAAGCCGCTGCAGGGTTCGGGCGGCAAGAACGTCTTCAAGATCGGTTCCAGCAAGGAAGCCAATCTCAACCAGATTTTCGAGGCGGTGAGCCTCGAGGGTTATCTGATCGCGCAGGCCTATCTGCCGGCCGCCAAGGACGGGGACATCCGCTTCTTCATGATGAATGGCCGACCGCTGATGCGGGACGGCAAATATGCCGCACTCCGCCGTGTGCCGGCGAAAGGCGATCTGCGCTCGAACATCCACGCCCAGGGCACGGCGGAAGCCGTGAAGGTGACGGACGACATCGTGGCACTTGCCGAAATGATGCGGCCGAAGCTCGTGGAGGACGGCATGTTTCTGGTCGGGCTCGATATCGTCGGTGACAAGATACTGGAAGTGAATGTGTTTTCGCCCGGTGGCTTGTCGAATATCCTCGAACTCACCAATGTCGATTTCAGTGATACGATCATCGACGCGGTGGAAACCAAAGTCTCCATGCAGGCCGCATCGGGTGGGGCCCTCTCCAACCGGTTGCTCGCAACGCTCTGAACTACTCCCGCAGTTCGGCTGATTGCATTTTCCGATACCAGGCGACGAGGGCCTTGATGCCCTCTTCGACCGGGGTCTGCGGCACATAACCGGTCAGCGCCCTCAGAAGATCGGGTGAGGCAAAGGTGCGCGGAACGTCGCCCTGCTGCATCGGCAGCATGTTGCGGATTGCCGGCTTGCCGACTGCCTTTTCGATCGTTTCGACGAAATGCATCAGCTCCACCGGCTGGCCGCCGCCAATATTGACGACGCGGAAGGGCGCGTGGTGCGAGAGCGTGTCGATGACACCATCCTGTGTAACCCGGTTTTCTTCCGACGGGATGATCTGGCTCAGCCGGACGATGCCTTCGACCAGATCGTCGATATAGGTGAAGTCGCGGCTCATATTGCCCTGGCCATAAATGTCGATTGGCCGGCCGTTGGAGACGGCGTCGACGAATTTGATCGGCGCCATGTCCGGCCGTCCCCACGGCCCGTAGACCGTGAAGAAGCGGAAGGCGGTGGTGGGCAATTTGTGCAGATGGGCATAGCTGTGCGCCATCAGCTCCATCGATTTTTTGGTGGCGGCATAAAGCGTCATCGGCTCGTCGGCCTTGTCGCTTTCCGCAAAGGGGATTTTTTCGTTGGCGCCGTAGATGGAGGAGGTCGATGCCAGCATCAGGTGTTTGACATCAAGGCTTCTCGCGAGCTCCAGCATGTTGAACGAGCCGATGAGATTGGAATCGATATAGGCGCGCGGATTTTCAAGGCTGTAACGAACACCGGCCTGGGCGGCGAGATGGATGATGATCTCAGGTTCTGCGGCCTCCGCCGCCCGCTTCAGCGCATCGGTATCTTCGAGCATACCGATTTCGGCCCGGAAGCCGTTGGAGCGGGAAAGGATGGCGTGGCGTTTTTCTTTCAGGCTGACATCGTAATATTTCGTCATGCCGTCGAAGCCGGTCACGAAGTGTCCGGCATCCAGCAGCCGCTTTGCGACGTAAAAGCCGATGAAGCCTGCCGTGCCGGTAACCAGATAACGCATGATGACTATATCCCGAATCTGTTGGTGCGTTTGCGGTTAAACCGAAGCGCGAGAATTGTTTCAGTGAAATTCCAGACGACGAAGCGCTAGAGTTCCTTGCCGGCGGTATCCTCATGCGGGCGGCCGACGGCGGCATAGATGAAACCATGCGCGGCAACTTCATCGGTGCGGTAAATATTACGCAGGTCCACCAGAACAGGGCTTTTCATGATCGCCTTCAGGCGCGGCAGATCAAGCGCGCGGAACTGGTTCCATTCCGTCACGATCACCACGGCATCGGCATCTTGCGCTGCCTCGTAGGGGCCCGTTGCGTATTCGATATCCTCCATCAGATGGCGGGCATTCGCCATGCCTTCGGGATCGTAACCGACCACTTTTGCCCCACCGTCCTGCAGGGTCTGGATGATGGCGATCGCCGGGCTGTCGCGCATGTCGTCGGTATTGGGCTTGAAGGTGAGGCCAAGCACGGCGATCTTCTTGCCACGCACGTCGCCGCCCACGGCATTGATGACCTTGCGGCCCATGGCGCGCTTGCGATTGTCGTTGATGGCGATGGTGGTTTCGATCAGCCGCACCGGCGCGTCATAATCCTGCGCGGTCTTGGCAAGCGCCAGCGTATCCTTTGGGAAACAGGATCCACCATAACCGGGGCCCGCATGCAGGAACTTCGAGCCGATGCGGCCATCGAGACCGATGCCGCGCGACACGTCCTGTACATTGGCGCCGACTTTTTCGCAGAGGTCCGCCATTTCGTTGATGAAGGTGATCTTCATCGCCAGAAAGGCGTTGGCGGCATATTTGATCAGTTCCGACGCGCGCCGCGTGGTGAAGAGCAGCGGCGACTGGTTGAGGTAGAGCGGACGGTAAACTTCGGTCATGACAGGGCGGGCCCGCTCGTCCGAAAGGCCGACGACGATACGGTCCGGCCGCTTGAAATCCTCGATGGCTGCCCCTTCGCGCAGGAATTCCGGGTTGGACACCACGGCGAAATCGGCGGAGGGATTTTCCTCGCGAATGATGCGCTCCACCTCATCGCCGGTGCCGACCGGAACGGTCGATTTGGTGACGATGACGGTGAAACCGTCCAGCGCATGGGCGATCTCTTTTGCCGCCGCATAGACATAACCGAGATCCGCATGGCCATCGCCGCGCCGCGAGGGTGTGCCGACCGCGATGAAGACGACCTCGGCATTGGCGACGGCAGCGGAAAGATCGGTGGTGAAACTCAACCGGCCGGCCCTGGCGTTATTGGCGACGATCGTCTCCAGACCCGGTTCGAAGATCGGAATATGGCCGTTTTTCAGGGCCTCGATCTTCTCCGGCATCTTGTCGACGCAGACCACATCGTGGCCGAAATCTGCAAAACACGCGCCGGACACGAGGCCGACATAACCCGAACCGATCATCACTATCCGCATTCTTTTTCCTTTCGGTTAGCGAGGCCATGTTAACGCGGCAATACCAGCCGGGGAAATCGGCGGGCGAAAATTACACGATAATATTTAGCCGCCTTCACGCCCGTCGCCAAGCGCCACGATGAACACCGGCTAACCTCTTTCCATGACGGTGATGTGATGGCGGTGGCGGGACAAATTTGCCGCACCTTGCAGCCATTTGCACCGGCCGGGTCCAATCGGGCAATTTTGCGTCTTTTGCGGCTTGCACTCATAGGTAGCCGGGTCTAGCCATAGGGCTGAGGATCAAATCTGCCAGACTGTCTGTCCCACAAAGGGGCGTCCGGGTCGCGTTTAACGCGACCGGGAGAAGCTTTGCGTTGCGGTCGGTGTTCGGGGAAGTCAAATGCAAAAGGGTTTTCTGCTCGGTCTGTTCGCTTATGCGACCTTTTCCATGGGCGATGCCACCATCAAGTCGCTTGGATCGCAGATCAGCGTTTTCGAAATCGGCTTCTTCAGCATTCTCTTCTCCGGCATCTTCATCTTCTTCAGCAAGCCGCGTGAGGAAAGGTGGCGTGAATTCTGGCGGATGAGCCGGCCATTCGCCGTGCATGGCCGCGCGATTTCCGGCCTCTTCGCCGGCATTTTCGGCATCTATGCCTTCACCACCATTCCGCTGGCGGAAGCCTATGCGCTGATCTTCCTGTCGCCGCTTTTCGTCACCGTGCTTTCCGCCGTGGTGCTGAAGGAGAATATCGGCCCATGGCGCTGGGCGGCGGTTCTGGCCGGCATCGTCGGCGTCATCCTCGTGGTGCGGCCGGGCTTCAAGTCGCTCGAACTCGGGCATTTTGCCGCCATCGGCGTGGCGTTCCTGGCGGCGATGACCATCGTGCTGCTGCGCTCGCTGGCGGGAAAGGAAAAGCGCACCTCGATCATGGGTGTGCTGTTGATTTACGGCCTGACTTTTAATGGGATCGCGTCCATTCCCGATTTCGTCATGCCCAACCTGCACCAGCTTCTGGCCTTCGCTTTCATCGGCCTTTGCACGGCGACGGGACAGATCACCCTTCTGGTCGCGACCCGCATCGCGCCGGCAAGCCAGATCGCGCCATCGCATTATTCGCAAATCCTCTGGGCGGTGGCGATCGGCATGACCTTCTTTCACGAATATCCTGACGCCGTTGCGGTGCTGGGTCTAGCGGTCATCGCTGGATCGGGACTTCTGACGATGATCCGCGAAAAGGTAAGGCTCGGCACCGTGCGCTGGAACCCGTTTTTCCGCAATCGCCTGTGAACCCTTCTGCCGATCGGAAACAGTGCGTCAACCGAAGCGTGGCTTGTGGCGAGGTGGCGACCCGGCCCATAAGGCTTTCATCTTTAGATGAACAGGGAGCCGCAAATGCTCGTGGATGGAAAATGGACCGCCGAATGGCATCCGGTGCAGGCAACCGACAAGAAGGGTGGCTTTGTTCGCCAAACCTCCGGTTTCCGCAACTGGGTAACGCCTGATGGCTCGGCGGGACCAACGGGCGAGGGCGGTTTTGCGGCTGAGGCCGGTCGCTACCACCTCTATGTCGCGCTGATCTGCCCATGGGCATCGCGAACGCTGATCGGCCGCAAGCTGAAGAAGCTCGAAGAGGTGATTTCCGTTTCCGTGGTCGAGCCGGCGCTTTCGGACGAAGGCTGGAAATTCGGCGACTATCCGGGTTCGGATCGGGACGTGCTGAATGGTTTCACCCACGTGCATGAGGCCTATACCAGCGCCGACCCGCATTATACCGGTCGTGCCACCGTCCCGGTGCTTTGGGACAGGAAGACGAAAACCGTCGTCAACAATGAATCTGCCGATATTCTGCGCATGCTGAATTCCGGTTTCGGTGATCTCGCCGATAATGCGATCGACCTTTATCCGGCGGCGCTGCGCGACGGGATCGACGCTCTCAACGAGCATATCTATCCGCGTCTCAACAACGGCGTTTACAGAACCGGGTTTGCCACCACGCAGGTGGCTTATGAGGAAGCCTTTGCCGAGGTTTTCGAAACGCTCGATGAGCTTGAGACACGGCTGGCGACGGGCGGACCTTTCCTCTTCGGTGATCTTCTGACCGAAACGGATGTCCGGCTTTTTGTGACGCTGGTTCGTTTTGACGCCGCCTATTACGGCCTGTTCAAATGCAATCTTCGCCGCATTGCCGATTATCCCGCGCTGCAGGCCTATATGATGCGGATGCTGAACGTTCCCGGCGTGCGCGACACGGTCAATATCGACCATATCAAGCGCGGTTATTATTCCATCAAGGCGCTCAACCCGACCCGGATCGTGCCGGTCGGCCCCGATCTTCCTGGGCTTGATGAGGTCTCCCTCTGGTCCTCGAAGTGACGGGATAACGGACTAGACAGGCTTGCCGACCTGCTCGAGCAGCCAGGCCTGAAATGCGCGGGCGAGCGCATTGTCCTGCCGCCCTTCCGGCAGGGCGACGTAATAGCTCTTGTCCGTCTGCAAAGGGATGTCGAAGACGATTTCGAGGCGGCCGGAGGCAAGTTCCGCCTCGATGAGATATTTCGGCAGAAGGGCAAAACCGATACCGCTTGCGGCAGCTTCGATGATCATCGAGAACTGGTCGAAACGGCTGCCGTGATAGGCGTTTCCCGCCGTCACCCCGTTCATCTCCAGCCATTCCGTCCATAGTTTGGGCCGCGTCGTCACATGCAATAATGGGTGTTCGGCCAAATCCTGCGCCCGGTTCACTTTGGCGCGGCCAAGCAGGGCGGGACTGGCGACGGGCACGATCACCTCGTTGCATAAAAACGTGCAGGTGCCATGCGCCCAGACCGGTTGGCCATAATGAATGGCGAGATCGAAACCTTCCTCGTCGAAATCGAACGGATGCGAGCGCGAGCCGATCGTGATCGCCATATCCGGATTGGCATCGATGAAGCGGGAGAGGCGCGGCATAAGCCAGCGGGAGCCAAAGGTCGGTAACGTTGCGACGGAAAGCGATGCGTGCGATGTTCCGGCCGAAACCGCACGCACCATCAGCTGTTCGGATTGCTGCAACAGGCGCCGCACATCGGGCAGGAATTTACGCCCCGCTTCCGAAAGCACGACCCGCCTGCGGATGCGCTCGAAAAGCTGCATTCCCGTCTGCGCTTCCAGTTCGCCGATCTGCCGGCTCACCGCGCTCTGCGTGAGGTTGAGTTCTTCCGCCGCGCGGGTAAAATTGCCGTGCCTTGCCGCGCATTCAAACGCCTGCAGGGTGACGATATCTGGGACCAGTCTTCTGCGCGGATCCATTCCATTCTCGCATCAACTTACCCGCTTTCCTCATTGGAAAAGGGTTGTTATGCCCATATATGATTACGGGAAAGAATGGAATGGTGTTTTGCCGGCTTGGCGGCACCGTTGACAAATTCGGGGAAAGAAGAGCGACGGGAGTTGAAAGCGCCGTATCAAAAACGGCCTTTCCTCCCCTTTCAGCCAAAAAGGATAATTGGACATGGATGCGACCACGAAGCTTGACGTGAAACAGGAAGCCGCCGCCCTTCTCGACAGAATGGGTGTTGCGCGCGATCTTTATACCGGCGGCAACATGGCGTCCTTCAGCCCGGTGACGGGTGAACAGGTCGCAAACCTGAAGACCGTTTCGGTCGAGGGCGTGGCAGCCGTGGTCGACAAGGCTGATGCCGCCTTCAAGCAATGGCGCAATGTGCCGGCGCCCCGTCGTGGCGAGCTGATCCGGTTGCTCGGCGAAGAGCTGCGCGCCTTCAAGGCTGATCTCGGCCGTCTCGTGTCGCTGGAAGCGGGCAAGATCCCGTCCGAAGGTCTTGGCGAAGTGCAGGAAATGATCGATATCTGCGATTTCGCCGTCGGTCTTTCCCGCCAGCTTTATGGCCTCACAATCGCCACCGAACGTCCCGGCCACCGCATGATGGAGACCTGGCATCCGCTCGGTGTCGTCGGCGTCATCTCGGCCTTCAATTTCCCCGTCGCCGTCTGGTCGTGGAATGCCGCACTCGCCATCGTCTGCGGCAATTCGGTGGTCTGGAAGCCTTCGGAAAAGACGCCGCTGACGGCGCTGGCCGTTCAGGGCATCTTCGAACGGGCCGCCGCCCGCTTCGGCGATGCGCCGGAAGGTCTTTCGCAGCTGCTGATCGGAGATCGTGCCGTGGGTGAAGCATTGGTGGATAACCCCAAGGTGCCGCTGGTTTCGGCCACCGGCTCCACCCGCATGGGCCGTGATGTCGGCCCGCGCCTGGCAAAGCGTTTTGCCCGCGCCATTCTGGAACTCGGCGGCAACAATGCCGGTATCGTCTGCCCGTCCGCCGATCTCGACATGGCGCTGCGCGCCATCGCCTTCGGTGCCATGGGTACGGCCGGCCAGCGCTGCACCACGCTTCGCCGTCTCTTCGTGCATGACAGCGTTTACGACCAGCTCGTGCCGCGCCTGAAAAAGGCCTATGCCTCCGTCTCCGTCGGCAACCCGTTGGAAACTTCGGCACTCGTCGGCCCGCTGGTCGACAAGGCAGCGTTTGACGGCATGCAGAAGGCGCTCGAGGCGGCGAAAGCCCATGACGGCGTGGTGAATGGCGGTGGACGCGTGGATACCGGGGCGGCGGATGCCTATTATGTGAAGCCCGCGCTCGTCGAAATGCCTGAACAGGTTGGCCCGGTGCTGGAAGAGACCTTCGCGCCTATCCTCTATGTCATGAAATACAGCGATCTTGATCAGGCGATCGACGCGCATAATGCTGTCGCCGCCGGTCTGTCCTCGTCGATCTTCACCCGCGACATTCAGGAATCGGAACGTTTCCTGTCGTCGGAAGGCTCGGATTGCGGCATCGCCAACGTCAATATCGGCACCTCGGGCGCAGAAATCGGTGGCGCTTTCGGGGGCGAGAAGGAAACCGGCGGCGGCCGTGAATCCGGTTCGGATGCGTGGAAAGCCTATATGCGCCGCGCCACCAACACGGTCAATTATTCCAAGTCGCTGCCGCTGGCGCAGGGTGTGTCCTTCGACATCGAATGACATCTGTGACCTGTCGCTCATCCGGAGCGACAATGATCTGTGGTATTGCTTTTATCGGCGCGGATTTTTCCGCGCCGATTTTGTTTTGGGCAATCGTGCCGTTCAGCCGATGCTCATCAGGCTGGCATTGCCGCCGGCCGCCGTGGTGTTGACGCTGACGGAGACTTCTTCGACCAGCCAGTCGAGATTATAGGGCTGACTTTCACCGGAAAGCGCTTCCGTGGTCGCGGCCTGCACGAGAACCAGCGGGCCGGGCAGGGTGGCGATCTTTTTGTTGGTCGCCACGATACGCTCCGCATCACCCTCGACCAAGGCGCCAGCAAAAGGACCGGATTTTGCCCAGTCATCCGCCCAGACGATGCGCGAGGTGACGGTTGCCGGCAGCCCGTAGATCGATTTTTCGAGGCCAGAGGCATTGTCGATGACGGCCGTGTTTCCGGTGGCAAGTGCTGCCGCTAGCTGGCGGTAAAGCCCCTGTTCGGTTGCCGGAACCAGCAGGATGCTGCCGCGCGGATGAAGCGCATAGACGTTTCGTTCGCCGACGGGGCCTGCCAGCTCGGTTTCGAAGCCGAGGCCGGAAAGCGCCGCCGCCTGCCGTGCTGCTTCGGCCGCAACGGTTTCGCCGTTTTCATCCAGCCAGCGGGCAAGATCAACGGCGGCCTGATCCTGCTGGCTTGCAACCCGGTCGATCTTCGGCGCAGTCTGCGTCATGCGGCCGAGATAGAGCGGGCCACCGGCCTTGGGGCCGGTGCCGGAAAGACCGCGCCCGCCAAAGGGCTGCACGCCCACCACCGCGCCGATGATGTTGCGGTTCACATAAAGATTGCCGGCCGCGACGCGCGACAGCACATGCTGGATCGTATCATCGAGGCGTGTATGCAGGCCGAAGGTCAGGCCGTAACCGGTGGCGTTGATCTCGTCGATCAGCCGGTCGAGATTATCCCGCTTGAAGCGGATCACATGCAGCACCGGGCCGAATACTTCCCGTTTCAGATCAGCGAGCGATTTCATCTCGATGATGGTCGGCGGCACGAAAGTGCCCTTGCCGGTTTCACCCGCAAGCGTGATCTGTTCGATACGGTGGCCGAGCGCCCGCATGCCGTCAACATGCTTCTCAATAATGCCCTTGGCCTCAGCGGTGATGACGGGGCCGACATCGACGGAAAGCCGGTCGGTGCGGCCGATGCGCAATTCATGCAGCGCACCTTTGAGCATGGTGAGCGTGCGATCCGCCACATCTTCCTGCAGGCAGAGAATGCGCAGCGCCGAGCAGCGCTGGCCGGCGCTGTCGAAGGCTGATGCGATGACATCGGCGACAACCTGTTCGGCGAGTGCGGAGGAATCGACGATCATGGCATTCTGGCCGCCGGTTTCGGCAATCAGCGGAACCGGCTGGCCGTTCGTCAGAACCCGGCCGGCCAGCTGGCCCTGAATGAGCCGCGCCACTTCCGTCGAACCGGTGAACATCACACCCGCCGTCAGCGGTGAGCCGACAAGTGCCGCGCCCGTCTTGCCGTCGCCCGGCATAAGCTGCACGGCATCCTGCGGAACACCGGCTTCATGCAGCAGGCGTACGCCCTGCGCCGCGATCAGCGGCGTTTCTTCCGCCGGCTTTGCCAGAACCGGATTGCCGGCAACCAGTGCCGCCGCCACCTGACCGATGAAGATGGCGAGCGGGAAGTTCCACGGGCTGATGCAGACGACCGGGCCAAGCGGTGTTTCGCCAGCCTTGAAATTCTTGCGGGCTTCCGCTGCGTAATAACGCAGGAAGTCGATCGCCTCGCGCACTTCGGCAATGGCGTTGGGCATGGATTTTCCCGCCTCGCGCATGATGAGGCCCAGCAGATCTGGCATCTCGGCCTGCATTGCGTTGGCGGCGCGCTCCAGGCAGGCGGCACGCTCTTCAACCGGGGTGGAGGGCCAAATGGAGGCCGCCGCCCGCTGCATCGCCGCTTCGGCATCGGCTTCGGTCGGTTCGGTCACATGGCCGACAATATCCGTGTGGTCGCCGGGGTTGAGCACCGGCCGTGTCTGGCCGCTTGCCTGCGGCGCTGCGGCTTTCCACTCGGTTGCCGCAGCTGCCTTCAAGGTGCTGTCGAGTGCGGAGAGCGTTGTTTCACTGGACAGATCAAGGCCGGCGGAATTCTTCCGGTCCGGGCCGAAAAGACCTTCGGGCGCGGCGATACGGTCGTGCCGTGCGCCGGGAATGGCATAAGCCTTGACCACCGTGACCGGGTCTTCCAGCAGGGAATCGACCGGAACGGCGGGATCGGCGATGCGGTTGACGAAGGAGGAGTTCGCGCCGTTTTCCAGGAGACGGCGAACCAGATAGGCAAGCAGCGTCTCATGGGTGCCGACCGGGGCGTAGAAGCGGCAGGGGCGGTCGAGCTTTTTCTTGCCGACGACCTCGCTGTAAAGCGGTTCGCCCATGCCGTGCAGGCACTGGAACTCATAATCGCCAAGTTTGAATTCGGGGCCGGCCAGGTGATAGATCGTCGCCATGGACTGCGCATTGTGGGTCGCAAATTGCGGGAAGATCACGTCGCGAGCGTTGAGCAGCTTGCGGGCGCAGGCAATGTAGGAGACGTCGGTGTGCACCTTGCGGGTGAATACCGGAAAGTCCTCCAGCCCATCCACCTGCGCGCGTTTGATTTCCGCATCCCAATAAGCGCCCTTGACGAGGCGCACCATGATACGGCGGCCCGAACGGCGGGCGAGATCGATGATGTAATCCAGAACGAAGGGGCAGCGGCGGCCATAGGCCTGCACCACAAAACCGAGGCCGTTCCAGCCGGCAAGGTCCCTGTCGAGCGCCAGTTCTTCGAGAAGGTCAAGCGACAGTTCCAGCCGGTCTGCTTCTTCCGCGTCGATATTGAGGCCGATATCGTATTTCTTGCTGAGCAGCATCAGCGATTTGACGCGCGGCAGAAGCTCGGCCATCACCCGCTCGGCCTGCGCGCGGGCGTAACGCGGATGCAGCGCCGAAAGCTTGATGGAGATGCCTGGACCGCCATAGATGCCGCGGCCGGCAGAGGCCTTGCCAATGGCGTGGATGGCGTTTTCATAATCCTTGTAATAACGCTCCGCGTCCCTGGCGGTGGTCGCGGCTTCGCCCAGCATGTCGTAGGAATACTGGAAGCCCTGCTCCTCCAGCGGCTTGGAGCGTTTGATGGCTTCGCCGATCGTTTCGCCGGTCACGAATTGTTCGCCCATCATGCGCATCGCCATATCGACGCCGCGGCGGATGACGGGTTCGCCGGCCCGCGCGATCAGCTTGGTCAAGGCCGCCGAAAGGCCGCTGTCATTGACGGTCGAGGTCAGTTTGCCGGTGATGACGAGACCCCAGGTGGCGGCGTTGACGAAAAGCGAGCGCCCGCCGCCAATATGGGACTTCCAGTCGCCGCGCGCGATCTTGTCGCGGATCAGCGCATCACGGGTGGCGGTGTCGGGAATGCGCAGCAGCGCTTCGGCAAGGCACATCAGCGCCACGCCTTCATGGCTGGAGAGCGAATATTCCTGCACCAGTCCTTCGACGCCGGTGCCCCTGGTCTTGGCGCGCAGCGCCTCGATCAGCTTGCCGGCGGTGGTGCGGATGGCTTTGGTCTGCTCCTCTGTCACCGTTGCCGCCTCAATCAATGGGGCCAGGCATTCTTCCTCGGGGCGGCGATAGGCGGCGGTGATCGCCTTGCGCAGCCGGCTTTGCTCACGCACCGGCGGCGCGAAATTCTGGAAAATACCGTTCATTGCTACACCGGCGTTGCTTGCACCATCGGCCATTCTGAAAATCCTGAAAAAGCTGTTGAAGAAAGGCCGTCGGCGGCAGCGTGTCCTCCGCCCGCCGCTTTTCATCCTGCCGTTGACAATACCATCACCGGGAAAATTGCTATGGCCTTATTTTTGGAATAAAACAGGCCATATGAACTTTTGTTTTCTTCGATTGGCGTGAAATAACATGGCAAATAGTCATAAAACAGACGATCTGGACCACTTCGATCTCAAGATCCTCGAGGCCTTGAGCGAAGACGGCCGCATGTCGGTGCTACAGCTGTCGAAAAGGGTGGGCCTTTCCAAGACGCCGTGCCAGACGCGGCTGAAGCGGTTGGTAGATGAGGGTTACATTCTGGGCTTCCGGGCGGTGCTCAATCCGCACAAACTCGGCGTCGATCACATCGCTTTTGCCGAAGTCAAACTTTCCGATACACGGGAAAAGGCACTGGAGGAATTCAACACGGCGGTTCGCAAGATCAAGGAAGTCGAGGAATGCCACATGATTGCCGGCGCCTTCGATTATCTTTTAAAGGTACGCACCAGCGACATCCGCAAATATCGGCGGGTGCTGGGGGAGAAAATCTCGAGCCTGCCATCGGTCGCCAATACTTCGACCTTCGTGGTCATGCAGTCGGTCAAGGAAACCGGCATCTGAAGGGGTAACACGGAGACAGTGGCAGGCGCGCGCTCGCCGGATCATCCGCACACCGTCACCCCGGGCTGGATCCGGGGTCCAGCGCGATCAAGTCCTTGATCGCGAAAGACTCCTCTCACGGCGCAGACGCGCCGTGGCTGGATGCCGGATCAAGTCCGGCATGACGGAGGAGAGGTTTGCGGCCTTTGTCATCGTTTTAACGGGCAGACGCACGCCTGCCCGTTCGCCACTGTCCGAATTCAGCGCTCTCAGCGCGCCGTGGCAGCGGCGGTAACCGCGCTCATCTGCGCATCCGGACCGAACTCATTTTCGTTTTCGATACCCAGAAGCTCCTGCAGCCGCAGTCTTGCGCGGCTGACACGGCTCTTGATCGTGCCGACAGGGCAACCGCAAATCTCGGCGGCTTCCTCATAGGCAAAACCCGAGGCGCCGATCAGCAGGATCGCTTCACGCTGGTCATCAGGCAGTTTTGCGAGTGCTGAGCGGAAATCCTGAAGGTCGACCGAACCGTGCTGCTCGGGCGGCACCGAAAGGCGCGAGGTATAGACCCCGTCCGTATCCTGCACCTCACGGCCGGATTTGCGGATCTGGCTGTAAAACTCGTTGCGCAGGATCGTCACCAGCCATGCCCGCATGTTGGTGCCGGGTTGGTAGCTGTCCTGCTTCGCCCAGGCCTTCATGATCGTGTCCTGCACGAGGTCGTCGGCACGGTCTCTCGAGCGGATGAGCGAAATGGCGAAGGCGCGCAGGTTCGGCAGCGCCGCCAGCATTTCCCGCTTGAAATTGTATTCTGTCTGCTCCGGCTCTTTCGCCATCATTCCTCCGAAGCCTTTATTTTGGCTTTGCTTTCGGCTTCATCGAGTTTTTCGAGAAGATCGAGGAATTTGTCAGGGATGCCTTCATCCTGAACGGCATCGTAAAGCTCCCTGAGCTTGCGGGAAATCACCGCCCGCCCGGAATGTGGAACCTGAGGGGCGGCCGAATTGTCCGGCGAATCTTGGTCCGATTGAAACATGCTCATAACGTCGGGTATTCCTTTTGTGTCGTGGCAAATAATGCATGGTGAAAAAAATAGTTCCGGCCCTCGGGAACTTTTTTTGCGATACGCACGTTGCTATCTTGGGTTTGCGTTGCAAACCGCATGAAAGGGGAGAATTCCATGTCAGTTTCTACACGCATCGCACCGCACCTGCCATATCTGCGCAGGTTTGCGCGTGCCGTTTGCGGCTCACAATCCACGGGCGATGCCTATGTTGCGGCAACACTCGAAGCTCTGATCGCCGATATCAGCATCTTCCCGCAGACAAGCAGCGATCGCGTTTCGCTCTATCAATTGTTCGTATCGATCTTTAGTTCCGTCACGATCAATATTAAGGCGGATGAAAACCTGTCGGGATGGGAAAAGCGCGCTTCTGCGAACCTTTCCGCCGTCCCGCCGCTTGCCCGTCAGGCCTTCCTGCTGACGACGGTCGAAGAGTTCACGCCTTCGGAAGCCGCAGAGGTTCTGAAAGTGTCGGAAGACCAGGTCGGCAGGCTGATCGACGAGGCGGCTTCCGAAATCGCCCGTCAGGTCGCAACCGATATCATGATCATCGAGGACGAACCTCTGATCGCCATGGATATCGAACAGATGGTCACGGATCTCGGTCACCGCGTCACGGGTATTGCCCGCACGCATACCGAGGCCCTCGACCTTTTCCATCGCACGCAGCCGAAAATGATCCTTGCCGATATTCAGCTTGCAGACGGCAGTTCCGGTCTGGATGCGATGAAGGACATCCTGCAGATGACCACCCTCCCGGTGATCTTCATCACGGCTTTCCCCGAGCGTCTTTTGACGGGCGAGCGGCCTGAGCCGACCTTCCTTGTGACGAAACCTTTCAACCCGGACATGGTGAAAGCGCTTATCAGCCAGGCCCTGTTTTTCAACGAAAGCTCTCGCGTCGCGGCGTGAAATTTGCCGAAACCGCAGACGAGCCGGGAACCAGTGTGGTGCCCGGGCGTTGGCGGTTACGGTCGTGGGGTTGACCCGCGGCTTTCTGCAAGGAGACGAATTTGCATCGGCTGGCATGGCATAACGCGGAGAGGGACGAGAGCGAGCTTCACGATTCGCTCGTTCTCGCCTTGCTCGATTCGGGTGAGACGGTCATGCTGCAGGACTGGAAGCGCGAATATATATTCGTGGCCAATCTGCCGGATGTCTGGAAATTGCCGGCGGATTCTCACCCGACGGATGAAAATCTGTTCGGGAATGACCTGTCCACCCGGCTGGCCGAGCTGAAAAAGGACATGGTGACGGCTGGCAGCCGGGGTATGCTGGAGGTTAATGCCGGCCAGAACCGGGTCTTCCAGTTTCAGGTCCATTCCACCTTCAACCAGTCGAACCAGATGGTGATGAAGACCACCATCCGCGAGGTGACGGCGGAACGGCGGCGCGAGCAGCTGTTGCGCTCCTTGCTGCGCGAGGTCAGCCACCGTTCCAAGAACCTGCTGGCGATCATCCAGAGCCTTGCGGGCCAGACAGCCCGTTTCAGCCTCACCAAGGATGATTTTCTGCGCAAGTTCCGTGGGCGGCTGCACGCGCTGGCCCAGAGCCAGGATCTCATCACGGATTCGGACTGGCGGGGCGCGCGTATATTCGAGCTTCTCCGCCAGCAATTTGATCTCTATGTGCCGGAATATCCGAACCTCATCCACATGGAGGGGGAAAACCTGCTGCTTAACCCGAACGGGGCGCTTTACATCGGGCTGGCCTTCCACGAACTGGTCGTCAACACGGTGAGCCATAGCGGCAATCTTGCCTATCATCCGCCTATATCCCTGCAGTGTCGCCAGGACGGTGATTTTTATATCGTCGAATGGAACGAGCCGATGATGCCTTCGAAAGAGCCGGCAGAGGCAAGGCGCGGCAGTTTCGGCAGCGTCGTGCTCGAAAAGGTCGTTCCTTCCGCTCTTGGAGGAAGCGCCGAATACCAGCTGACGCCGGAGCGCATCGTTTACCGGTTGAAGTTCCCCTCGGGCGACAGCACCGATTCCTGAGAGTTATCGAACCGCAGGTTAGACCGAAAGGCTGTTTCATTTTGTGAAGGCGAAATAAAAAAGCACGGCCCATAGGAGAGCCGTGCTATTTTTATGACGGGTTTTCAGGGGCGAAACCCGTTTATAGTCAGCCAAGCTTCAGGCGGGGACGGGGGAATTGCTTGGCTGCAGTACTAATGCATGCAACCGCATTCGGTTCCCGGAAAATGCATTTTTTTAGCAATCGGCAGATTTACGGCCATTCTCACCGTCGATGCGGTTCAGTGTGCCGGGTCCGGCCGCTTCGGCGTGAAATACCGTATCGGCGCTTCCAGAGACCATTCGAAGCCGGTTTGCCGGTACTCCGTCGTCACATGGCCGCCAAATGCGCCTTCCGCATGTCGTTTGATGACGGTGGTGCCGAAACCCTTGCGGCTCGGCTCCTTGGCCGGTGGCCCGCCCGTCTCTGTCCAGAGCAGATGAAGCATTTGCCTACCGTCTTTTTCGAGCGGCTTCCAGCTGACGGTGATTTTCCCGAGCGGCGCCGAAAGCGCACCATATTTAATGGAATTGGTGGTCAGCTCATGCACCACAAGCCCGAAATTCTGCGCCGCCTCCGGCGACAGCATGAAATCGTCGCCCGCCAGCACCACACGTTCCGATACGGTGCCGAAAACTTCGAGGTGGGTCTCGATCAGCTTGCGGATCGGCAGCCCCTGCCACTGAACTTCCGCGAGCGCCCGGATCGACATGCCGAGACCACGCAGGCGGTGGTCGACCTCCTTCTGGAACTCCGGAATGCTTTTATTCTCCCGGCCCAATTGTCGTATCATCGCCTGAACCAGCGTCAGAATATTCTTGGAGCGGTGAACCAGTTCGTGCAGCAGCAATTGCAGCCGCTCTTCCGATTGGCTTCTGTCGAAGGAAGCGTTGGAGAGCGCGATGGCGACCTGATTGGCTTCCTTTATCTTGGTATCGACGGGCGCGACGATCTCGCCTTCGCCAATACGCTCCGCCATATGGGTCAGATCGCGAATGGAGCTGCGCAATTGCCGGCCGACCAGATAGGCGCCGCCGATGGCGATCAGCACCAGCACAAGGCTGCCGATCATCATCTGCCGCCAAGTGTCGATCAGTGCCGCCTGGCTTGCGGCCAGCGGTCCCCACATCACCGTCTTCCATTGCCAGCCCGGCAATTGGGCATAGGCGTAGAGATTGCCCTTGCCGTCGAAGAAATTCCCACTGAAGGCCTGCATTTCCGACAATATTTCGGGGGTGACAAAGGGTTTTCCGACTTCGGCCTCATCCTGGGCGCTGGAAACGACAACCCGGTTGGTGCCGTCGATGATGGCGACCGCCCAGTTGCGCGGCAGGTTTTCCGTGGGAATAAGCCGGCCAAGATCGCTGGCATTCTGCGTCAGGATCAGGGCGTCCCCGGCAAGGCCCAGCTCCGGGTCAAGAGGCAGGGTGACGTTGAATACCCACTCATGGCTGGTGGCGCCGAAAAACAGATCCGAGACGGTGATGCGGCGGGATTCGATCGCCTTGGCCAGATTTGCCTCGGCCGGCACCTTGCCGAGAGGCTGGCCATAGGGCACCCGGGTGTTGAGACGCTGCTGACCATCCTTGGCGGCGAGCAGGGCGTAGAGGCCCTCCTTCTTCAGGCTTTCGGCAACGCGCCCCTGAAACGCTGCGAGATTGCCACTCTCAAGCTCGGGAAACTGCGACAGCAGATTGAGCGACGTGGCGATTTCCTGCAGGCGGCGGTCGATGTTGCGGCTGACGACCCGGACATCCTCGATGGTTTCCCTTTGCAGGTCGTCGCGTTTTTCGGCTTCGAGGCGCAACATCAGGTAGCCGACAAAAAGGATGAGCGGCAGGGTGATGACGGTTGCCATCACCACCAGATAGGTGCCGATGGAGGCGGTCGGGAAAAAATTCGCGCTGCGCCGACGTAAAGCCGAGATCATCTCTTTCAGTCTGTCGCCGGGTTGAGGCATACAAAAAACTCCGGCAGTTATGGCATTGTTACGGCAGGAATAATACCGCGCTGTCCCCCTTTAGCAATGCCTGATTTTTACCCTCGGTTGTCGTGACATCCGGCAAATGCACCGTCTTGCACGAAAAAAACGGAACTATTTCAACGACCAGCCCGTTTGCAAGACGAACCGGCCAGCGAGCGGAAGCGAAATTCATCACCGCCCGGCCAGTTGAGAACGATGAAAGGAAGGTACGAAAATGGCAAAGAAACTTACAATACTCGTCACCGCCGCCCTGATGGGCACGACGGCTTTCGCGCCGCTTGCCATCGCTCAGGGCACCCAGCCCGCACCGGCAAATCCGAGCGCGCAGACCGAGCCGGCAACACCGCCTGCCACCCCGATGACGCCTGCGGCTCCTGCGGCCAATGACAGCGCGGCCACAACCACTGGCGGTGCTTATATAACCGAGCAGGGCGAAACGCAGATCAGCGCCAATGACTATATTGGCAAGTCGGTCTACACCGCAGCCGATGAGAGCATCGGTAACGTCACCAATCTCATCATGGAAGAAGATGGTGGCCTGGTAGCAGCCGTGATTGGCGTTGGCGGTTTCCTCGGCATCGGCGCGAAGGACGTAGCGGTGCCCATGGACAAGGTAACGATGACGCGCAATGCGCAGGACGGCACCATCCGTCTGACGACGACCGAAACGGCGGAAACGCTGAAGGCGGCGCCCGAGTTCAAGACGCTGGAACAGAAGACCAGCGAAAAGAATGCGGCAACCCCGGCGGCACCTGACAGTACAACCACCTCCGCCACCAAGCCTTAATCCCATACCTGGGAGGCAGGAGCGGGCACTGGCGTCAATCCGCCGTCCCGCGAGAGACACCGGCCACTGGCCGGTGTCTTTTTTGTTTCGGCCTATGGGCCGCTCAATCCCCGGCGTTGCGGGAAGAATGCCATGCCCAAGCGGATTTGATGATGTCCGAGAGGGAATAACGCGGTTCCCAGCCGAGAACTTCTTTGGCCTTGTCGTTATTGGCCACGAGTGTGGTGGAATCGCCGTCGCGCCGGCCGGTATATTCGACCGGGAAGGGGCGGCCCGAGACCTCGGAAATTGCCGCCAGCAATTCCTTCACCGTGGTGCCGGTGCCGGTGCCGAGGTTGAGTTCGACGGTTTCGCCACCCGCCAGCAGATAATCCACCGCCCGCACATGGGCATCGGCGAGATCGAGGATGTGAATGTAATCGCGCACGCAGGTGCCGTCGCGGGTGTCGTAATCCGTGCCGAACACCTTGAAGCCCTGACGCCGTCCAAGTGCGGCCTCGATGGCGAGCGGGATGGCGTGGGTTTCCGGCTTGTGCCACTCGCCGATACGGCCCTCGAAATCCGCGCCAGCAGCATTGAAATAACGCAGCATGACCGAGCGCAGCCCCTTATAGATGCTGTAGTCCTTCAGCGCCTGTTCCACCACCCATTTGGTGCGGCCATAGGGGTTGATCGGTGCCTGCCGGTGCGTCTCGTCGATCGGCACCTGTTCCGGCAGTCCATAGGTGGCGCAGGTGGAAGAGAAAACAAAGGCGGTGACACCGGCATCAATCGCAGCGGACAGAAGGTTGAGCGAGCCGATGACGTTATTATCGTAAAAGGCGACGGGCTGCTTCACGGATTCGCCGACTTCGATCAACGCCGCGAAATGCAGAACGGCTTCCGGCTGGTGCTTGGCAAAGACTTCATCCAGTCGCGCCCGGTCGCGAATATCGCCCTGTTCGAAGGGTCCCCAGCGGACGAATTCCTCATGTCCATTGGACAGGTTGTCGAAAACAACCGGTTCATATCCTCGCTCAGACAGGAGAAGGCAGGTATGCGAACCGATGTAACCGGCACCGCCAACGACAAGGACTTTCTTCTTCATCAAACGCCTTTCAATAAATACGGACGCGCCGAGACTGTATGTCACTTTGTTCAAATAAGGGCGGCATGGCGCGGGACGCCATTTGCCAGTCTATCCATTGCGCGTAACATAAAAAAAACTGCGCATCCATCATCTGGATGCACAGCTTTTATGAGGGTCTGCGGAAGTGCATAAAACGCGCCCGAAGGCGTGTTTATTTCTTTTTCCTCGTATTGGCTCTCGTCGCCAGGAAACCGGCGGCCATGGCAACAGCGAGCGTCGCATAGGGCCGCGCCTGGATCGCCAGCGTCAACAGTGACTGCAAGGCGAGGGGGGCTGCCGTCAGCGGAGCAGCCGTCAAGGGAGCAACCGGCCGTGCGGCATAGGCTCTGGGCCTTTTTACGATTGCCAGCGCCACCAGCATGATGACGCCGAGCAGAAACGCGGTGCCCGCGACGACGAGCGCGGCGGGACCCGCGCCGACATGCCGGGCAAGATAGATCGACCCTGCAACCACGGCGGCGACGAAGGCGATCAGGAAAAAGACACCGGTCAGCACCCACAGGATGATGGTGGCGCGCAGACGCCGCGTCACCACGCGTCCTTCGCGCTGGGTGTCTCCCAGATAGACCAGCAATGCCTCAAGCATGATGCGGCCTTATCGACGTGTAAGGAGAGCGAGCACGAAGCCGACGCCAACGGCGATGCCGAGGGACTGGAGTGGGTTTCTCTGGACCTGATCGGTCAGATTGTCGTTCAGCGACGAAATTTCGCTTCGGACGCTGTCGGCCATTTCGCCGGAGGCGGTGAGCGCGTCATCAGCCACGCGGGCGGCCTGCGCCTTCAGCTCATGCGACGCACCGACGCCCAGCGCCTTAACGCTCTTGGCAAGATTTGCCAGATCTTCGCGAAGCTGGGCGAGCTGAGCCGCAACGTCGGCGGCATCACCATTTTCGAGGGATTGCTGGATCTTGTCATTAACGCTGCTACGCACGCTTGCCATAGGTGAAGTCCTTCCTGGAACATCGTTGATGGAAATCGCGGCGGGCCAACCCGACTGCCGCTACAGGCTATTTCTGTCGCTCGAAAACTTCCGTTCCGGTGACCGAAACACCTGCCTGTCCGCCATTCAAACGCGCCGATGCAGGCTTGGTTCCGCAACGTGATGTGTTTTCTTCGCAGGCATTTCCGGTTAGGGGCAATTTTCTGGGAATTCGGTGCCGGACATTTGTTTTCCTGTCACAAGCATCATATAAGGCCCATCATCGAGACGTACCTTGACTTCAATCAATATGTGAAACGACATGCTTCAAACGCCTTATTACCTCATCGACAAGACAAAACTTCTTCGCAACATGGAGAAGATTGCTTATGTGCGGGAAAAATCCGGCGCCAAGGCGCTCCTGGCATTGAAGTGCTTCGCCACATGGTCGGTGTTCGATTTCATGTCGCAATATATGGACGGCACCACCTCGTCTTCGCTTTACGAGGTGCGTCTCGGCCGCGAGAAATTCGGTGGCGAAACCCACGCCTATTCCGTCGCCTATGCCGATTACGAAATCGATGAGGTGATTGCGAATGCCGACAAGATCATCTTCAATTCCATCGGCCAGCTGGAGCGTTTCGCCGATAAGGCCGCCAGCATAACACGTGGCCTGCGTCTCAATCCGCAGGTCAGCTCTTCCAGTTTCGATCTTGCCGACCCCGCGCGCCCGTTCAGCCGTCTTGGTGAATGGGACGTCGCCAAGGTCGACAAGGTCATGGACCGCATTTCCGGTTTCATGATCCACAACAATTGCGAAAATGGCGATTTCTCGCTGTTTGACCGGATGTTGACGCAGATCGAAGAGAAATTCGGATCGCTGCTGTCACGTGCCGAATGGGTGAGCCTCGGCGGCGGCATTCATTTCACCGGTGACAATTATCCGCTCGACCAGTTCTGCGATCGTCTGCGGGCTTTCTCGGAAAAATATGGCGTGCAGGTCTATCTGGAGCCCGGCGAAGCCTCGATCACCAAAAGCACCACACTTGAGGTGACGGTTCTCGACACGCTGTTCAACGGCAAGAACCTCGCCATTGTCGACAGTTCCATCGAAGCCCACATGCTCGATCTGCTGATCTACCGCGAAACCGCGAAGGTTTCGCCGAACGAGGGCGAGCATCCCTACATGGTCTGCGGCAAGTCCTGCCTGGCGGGCGATATTTTCGGTGATTTCCGCTTCGACAAGGAGCTGAAGGTCGGTGACCGCATCTCCTTCCAGGACGCGGCCGGTTACACCATGGTCAAGAAGAACTGGTTCAACGGCGTGAAGATGCCGGCGATCGCCATCAAGGAACTGGACGGCACGGTCCGCGCCGTTCGTGAATTCGACTTTGCCGATTTCGAGCAAAGCCTGTCTTAAACCCTGTTTCAACATCCAACGAAGCTCATCCCTGCGGGGAAAAGGAGGCATCACCTGAAATGAAGAAGAACGTTCTGATCATCGGCGCCGGTGGCGTAGCACAGGTCGTGGCGCATAAATGCGCCCAGAACAGCGATGTATTGGGAGACATTCATATTGCGTCACGGACTTTGGAAAAGTGCCGCAAGATTGTCGAGTCCGTACGCGAAAAGAAGAGCCTCAAGACAGATGTGAAACTTGAGGCCCATGCGCTTGACGCTATGGATATCGAGGCGACGAAAGCCTTGATCAAACAGACCGGCGTGGAAATCGTCATCAATGTCGGTTCGTCTTTCGTTAACATGTCCGTTCTTCGTGCCTGCATGGACGCAGGTGTTGCCTATATGGACACGGCGATCCATGAGGATCCGACCAAGATTTGCGAAGCGCCGCCTTGGTATGGAAACTACGAGTGGAAGCGCGCCGCTGAGTGCAAGGAAAAGGGCGTCACCGCCATTCTCGGCGTCGGTTTCGACCCCGGCGTGGTCAATGCCTATGCCCGCCTTGCCAAGGACGAATATTTCGACAAGGTCACCTCGGTCGATATCGTCGATATCAATGCTGGCAGCCATGGCCGGTGGTTCTCGACCAATTTCGATCCGGAAATCAACTTCCGCGAATTCACCGGCGTCGTTTATTCCTGGCAGAAGGGTGAGTGGCAAACGAACCAGATGTTTGAAGTCGGTCAGGAGTTCGATCTGCCTGTCGTCGGCAAGCAGAAGGCCTACATGACCGGCCATGACGAAGTGCATTCGCTGTCCAAAAACATGGACGGTGCCGATGTGCGCTTCTGGATGGGCTTCGGCGATCACTACATCAACGTCTTCACCGTGCTGAAGAACCTTGGCCTGCTTTCGGAAAAGCCGGTCAAGACGGCTGAGGGTCTGGAAGTTGTGCCGCTGAAGGTCGTCAAGGCCGTGCTGCCCGATCCGTCTTCGCTGGCGCCTGACTATGTCGGCAAGACCTGCATCGGCGATATCGTCAAGGGCATCAAGGATGGCAAGGAGCGCGAAGTCTTCATCTACAACGTGGCCGACCACAAGGACGCCTATGAAGAAGTCGGTTCGCAGGGCATTTCCTACACCGCCGGCGTTCCCCCGGTCGCCGCTGCCATGCTCATCGCCACCGGCGAATGGGACGTGAAGCAGATGGCCAATGTGGAAGAATTGCCGCCGAAGCCGTTCCTGAAAATTCTGAACAAGATTGGCCTGCCTAACCGCATCAAGGATGAAAACGGCGATCGCGCGCTGGAATTCTGAGCGCAGACGTTTTGAGAAATTGAGACAAAATAAAAGCCCCGCGAAAGCGGGGCTTTTTGTTGCTGACCAGTTTTTCGACCGAACAGTTTGGCGAAGTCGTAGCATCCTCACCGTCACCGCGGATTTAATCCGGGGTCCAGCACGATCAAGTCCTTGATCGCGAGACAATCTTTTCGCGATGCAGACGCACCGGGGCTGGATGCCGGCTCAAGGCCGGCATGACGGCAGAAATCTTGCCGGCGATCCAGAGTCTCGCCTGAACGGGACCGGAGTAACCCTCAGCCCTTCGTTGGCTTCGGTCCACGCTTCTCGAACGGCTTGTCCTTTTTGCCTTCGTATTTCGGCTTGTCGCCGAAGGGCTTTTTCTTTTTCCAGGGCTTGTCTTCGCCCTTGCGGTCATCGCGCGGCGCGCTTGCATTGTCCGATTTGGTGAATTTCCGCTGGGCCTTTGCCGGCCTTGTATCTTCACGGGCACTGCCGGTCATTTCCGGCTTGCCTTCCAGCGCCTTCAGGCGAATGCCCTTCTCCAGCATCATGTCCTTGCCGATGGCGGAGGTGAAACGGTCGACGGCATCGGCGGCCAGTTCCACGAAGGTCTCGGTTTGCTGCATGCGGATCGCGCCGATATCCTGACGGGTGATCTTGCCGAAACGGCACAGCATCGGGATGAGCCAGCGCGGCTCGGCGCTCTGCTTGCGGCCCACGGAAAGCGAGAACCACGCGCTGTCGGAGAAGTCGGAGCGCTCGCGGCGCGGTGCGTTGTTTTCGACTGTCTCAAAGCTGTCGCGGCGCGGCTTGCGGGTGTTATCCAGCGCGACTTCGAAAATATCTTCCGGTGCCGAGCGTCCGGCGTGATAAAGGCGCACGAAGGCGGCGGCGACTTTTTCCGCGCCATGCTGTTCGAGCAGCTTCGTCACGAAATCGCGTTCGTCCTCAGCCACGGCTTCGCTGAGTGTCGGATCTGCCAGAAGCCTTGCGCCGTCGCGCTCGACGATCTCTTCGACGGAGGGCGGGCGAACCCATGCGGGGCTGACCTTGGCGCCTTCAAGAAGGCGTTCGGCCTTGCGGCGCTGGCTCACGGGCACGATGATGGCGCTGACGCCCTTTTGACCAGCGCGGCCGGTACGGCCGGAACGGTGCAGAAGCGTTTCGGAATTGGTCGGCAGGTCGGCATGGATGACGAGTTCCAGACCCGGCAGGTCGATGCCGCGGGCGGCAACGTCGGTCGCCACGCAAACACGGGCGCGGCCATCACGCATGGCCTGCAGCGCGTGCGTGCGCTCGTTCTGCGTCAGTTCGCCGGAGAGGGCGACGACGGAGAAGCCGCGATTGTTCAACCGGGCCGTCAGGTGGTTGACGGCGGCGCGAGTGGAGCAGAAGACGATGGCGTTGCGGGCTTCGTAAAAGCGCAGCGCGTTGATGATGGCGTTCTCGCGATCGGACGGCGACACCAGAAGCGCGCGATATTCGATATCCACATGCTGCTTCTGTTCGGAAGCGGTGGCGATGCGCACTGCGTTCTTCTGGTAGCTTTCGGCCAGCTTGGCAATGCTGCGCGGGACGGTGGCCGAGAACATCAGCGTGCGGCGATCTTCGGGCGATTCTTCCAGAATGAATTCCAGATCCTCACGGAAGCCGAGGTCGAGCATCTCGTCGGCCTCATCCAGCACCACGGCGCGGATGGACGACAGATCGAGTGCGCCACGCTTGATATGGTCACAGAGACGGCCGGGTGTGCCAACGACGATATGGGCGCCGCGTTCCAGCGCCCGGCGCTCATTGCGGATATCCATGCCGCCGACACAGGATGCGATCGACACGCCGGCAAATTCATAAAGCCATTCAAGCTCGCGCTTGACCTGCATGGCCAGTTCGCGGGTTGGGGCAATGGCAAGAGCGAGCGGCGCGGAAGCCTGACCGAAGCGGGTATTTTCCGACAGCAGCGTGGTTGCGAGCGCGATGCCGAAGGCAACCGTCTTGCCGGAACCGGTCTGCGCGGAAACCAGCGCATCCTTATCGGCGAGTTCCGGCGCAAGCATGGCCTTCTGCACGGGGGTCAAGTCGTTGTAGCCGCGTTTTTCCAACGCCTGCGCGATCGCCGGGGCGATACCCTGGGTGTCTGTCATCTACCGTCTTTCGGATATGAAGCTGCCCGCATCCGCCCGAAACCAATAGGTCCTAAAGTCTCCGGGGCAGCCGATACAGGCCATTTCGGCCATCTGGCCGGTTGCATTGCCCGCGCTCATACTGCGAATAGGCCGGTTTGTACAGTGCACTGCGGTACGCTCTTTTACGGGTATTTTCTCCTGCCCTGTGTTCCAGCCCGCCATCGTCCTTCGCAAACGCCATTCAAAAGGCGTACCGCATGGTTCATAAACGGCATTGCGTGCCCCCCGCCTTTTCGCTAAGAGACCCGCAACTTGAGGCTCTTTGTCAGGAAGGGCCGACTGGGTTTGTTCTTGTCCACACCGGGTGAAAACCGGCTGGCGGAAAAAAGGGATGTACTGGTCAAGGCTATGGCTCGCATTGTCATGAAATTCGGCGGCACGTCCGTCGCGAACCTCGAACGCATTCACAATGTCGCAAGGCATGTGAAACGCGAAGTGGATGCCGGCCATGAAGTGGCCGTGGTCGTTTCCGCCATGTCCGGCAAAACCAACGAATTGGTGGACTGGGTGCAGAACGCCGCGAAGGTGACCGGCACCAACGCCGCCTCCTTCTATGATGCGCGCGAATATGACGCGGTTGTCGCATCCGGCGAGCAGGTGACGTCAGGTCTGCTGGCGATCACCCTGCAGTCCATGGGCATCAATGCACGCTCCTGGCAGGGCTGGCAGATCCCGATCCGCACCGACAATGCGCATGGCGCCGCCCGTATTTTGGAGATTGACGGGTCCGATATCGTCAAGCGCATGGGTGAGGGACAGGTTGCCGTCGTTGCCGGCTTCCAGGGCATCGGCCCGGATAATCGCATCGCGACGCTTGGTCGCGGCGGCTCTGACACGTCGGCTGTGGCCATTGCCGCCGCCGTCAAGGCGGATCGTTGTGACATCTATACCGATGTCGACGGCGTTTACACGACCGATCCGCGCATCGAGCCCAAGGCTCGGCGCATGAAGAAAATCGCTTTCGAGGAAATGCTCGAAATGGCGTCTCTTGGCGCGAAGGTTCTGCAGGTTCGCTCCGTCGAGCTTGCCATGGTACACAAGGTGCGCACCTTCGTTCGCTCCAGTTTCGAGGATCCCGATGCGCCGGGCATGGGCGACCTCATCAACCCGCCCGGTACTTTGATTTGTGACGAGGATGAAATCGTGGAACAGGAAGTCGTAACCGGCATCGCCTATGCCAAGGATGAAGCACAGATTTCGCTGCGCCGCGTGGCCGACCGTCCGGGCGTTTCCGCCGCGATCTTCGGTCCGCTGGCCGAAGCGCATATCAATGTCGACATGATCGTGCAGAACATCTCCGAAGATGGCTCGCGCACCGACATGACCTTCACCGTTCCCTCGGGCGACGTTGCCAAGGCGCTCAAGGTTCTCGACGACAACAAGGCCCAGATCGGCTTCGACGTTGCCCAGAACGAGACGGGTCTCGCCAAGGTGTCTGTCATCGGTATCGGCATGCGCAGCCATGCTGGCGTTGCAGCCAGCGCGTTCAAGGCACTTGCCGAGAAGAACATCAACATCAAGGCCATCACCACGTCAGAGATCAAGATTTCGATCCTGATCGACGGCGCCTATGCCGAACTTGCCGTTCGCACTTTGCATTCGGCTTACGGTCTCGATAAGAGCTAAATCCGAGACATCGGTTCCCGATGCTCCGATTCTTCGGAGTTGCGTTCTTCCGATGTGGCGTTTCTTGAAAGCGTGTCCCTTGCGGGACGCGCTTCTGGCGCTATAAATTTTTTAAATGACGTTTTGATTCTCGAATATTATGACATTCGGATCGGAAGCGTCGGGGAGCAAACGCGATGAGAGACCTTTCCGCAGGTCCGCGCGTCCTGCTCAAGCGGCTGCGCGAAATGATGGCGGAGCACCTTGAACCGCAGGATCGTCTGGACCAGATCGTCCGTCAGATTGCCAGCAACATGGTGGCGGAGGTTTGCTCGGTCTACGTGCTGCGTTCCGACAGCGTGCTGGAGCTTTACGCCACCGAAGGTCTTAACAAGGATGCCGTGCATCTTGCCCAGCTGAAAATGGGGCAAGGTCTTGTCGGCACCATTGCCGCTTCCGCTCAACCGCTCAATCTTTCCGATGCGCAGGCGCATCCCGCATTCCGCTATCTTCCTGAAACCGGTGAGGAAATTTACCATTCTTTCCTCGGCGTGCCGATTTTGCGCTCCGGTCGCACTCTTGGCGTTCTTGTGGTCCAGAACAAGGCCAGCCGAACATACCGGGAGGATGAAGTTGAAGCGCTTGAGACAACCGCGATGCTTATCGCTGAAATAGTGGCGAGCGGCGAGTTGAAAAAGATCACCCGCCCCGGTGTGGAGCTGGACCTGACGCGCGCCGTCACCATCGATGGCGATGGTTATGGCGAAGGCATCGGTCTTGGCCACGTCGTGCTGCACGATCCCCGCATTGTCGTCACCAACCTGCTGAACGAGGACGCGGATACGGAAATCCGCCGTCTTGCCGATGCCATTGGCTCGCTGCGCCTGTCGATCGATGACATGTTGCAGCGCCGCGACGTGCCGACCGAAGGTGAGCACCGCGAGGTTCTCGAGACCTATCGCATGTTCGCCCACGATCAGGGCTGGGTGCGGCGCATGGAAGAGGCGATCCGCAACGGCCTGACGGCGGAAGCGGCGGTCGAGAAAGTGCAGAGCGACACCAAGGCGCGCATGATGCGCCTGACCGATCCTTATCTGCGCGAGCGCATGCACGACTTCGATGATCTCGCCAACCGGCTGCTGCGTCAGCTGATCGGTTTTGGCGGTCGCGGACCCGAACAGGATTTCCCGCTCGACGCCATCGTTCTGGCACGCGCCATGGGCGCTGCCGAATTGCTGGATTACCCGCGTGAAAAACTGCGCGGTCTGGTGCTCGAAGACGGCGCGGTGACGAGCCACGTCGTTATCGTGGCGCGCGCCATGGGTATTCCGATCATCGGCCAGGCGGCCGGCATCGTCGCGCTGGCGGAAAACAACGATCCGATTATCATCGATGGTGATGACGGTCAGGTGCATCTGCGCCCGATGTCGGACCTGCAGCGTGCCTATGAAGAAAAAGTTCGCCTGCGTGCCAAACGGCAGGAGCAGTTCCGTGCGCTGCGCAATGTCGAGCCGATCACCAAGGATGGCCAGAAGGTCAATCTGAAGATGAATGCGGGCCTGCTGGTGGACCTGCCGCAGCTGGAGGAGTCCGGTGCCGACGGCATCGGCCTGTTCCGCACCGAGCTGCAATTCATGATCGCTTCCAACATGCCGAAGGGCGAGGAGCAGGAGGCTTTCTACCGCTCCGTTCTGCGGCAGGCCAAGGGCAAGAGCGTCACCTTCCGCACGCTTGACATCGGCGGCGACAAGGTCGTTTCTTATATGCGCGGCCAGGAAGAGGAAAATCCGGCGCTGGGCTGGCGCGCGATCCGCCTGTCGCTCGACCGTCCGGGCCTGATGCGCACGCAGATGCGCGCACTGCTGCGCGCCGCGTCCGGTGCGGAGCTGCGCATGATGTTGCCGATGGTGACGGAAGTGTCCGAAATCCGGGCGGCACGCGATCTTCTGCAGAAGGAAGTGCAGCATCTTTCGAAGTTCAGCCATGCGCTGCCGAAAAAGTTGCAATTCGGCGCGATGCTGGAAGTGCCATCGCTGATGTGGCAGCTCGACGAGCTGATGCAGGAGGTGGATTTCGTTTCCGTCGGTTCAAACGACCTGTTCCAGTTCTCCATGGCGGTCGATCGTGGCAATGCCCGGGTTTCGGATCGTTTCGACAATCTTGGCAAGCCATTCCTGCGCATTCTGCGTGATATCGTTCGCGCCGGCGAAAAGCACCACACATCAGTCACGCTGTGCGGCGAGATGGCGGGCAAGCCACTGACTGCCATGGCGCTGATCGGTCTCGGTTTCCGGTCGATTTCCATGTCGCCAACGGCAATCGGTCCGGTCAAGGCCATGCTGCTCGGGCTGGACGCGGCACGTCTTGCCGACGAGTTGAATGCCGCGCTTGATGATCATAATTCGCTGGAAAGCGGGCGCGAGGTGTTGTTACGCTTTGCTGCAGCGCATTCCATTCCCATTTAAAAGACTTATTTCATTATCGGAGTGACTGGTGGCGAAGCTTCCCGTCGAAAAAATGCGCGAGTTGGAAAGGCGTTTCGGAGAGATCGAGGCGCGGATGTCGGCTGGCCCGGCGGCAGATGTCTATGTGAAGCTGGCTTCGGAATATTCCGAACTGCAGCCGGTCGTGAACAAGATCCGCGATTACGAAAAGGCGATTGCCGAGGCTGCCGATCTCGAGGCGCTGCTCGCCGACAAGACGACCGACAGGGACATGCGCGATCTGGCGGAAATGGAGCTGCCGGAGGTCGAGGCCCGCATCGGTGAGCTTGAGAAGGACATGCAGGTCCTGCTGCTTCCCAAGGATGCGGCGGATGAAAAAAGCGCGATCCTTGAAATCCGTGCCGGCACAGGCGGCTCCGAAGCGGCCCTGTTTGCCGGCGATCTGTTCCGCATGTATGAGCGCTTCGCGTCGACCAAGGGCTGGAAAGTCGAAGTCCTTTCCGCCAGCGAAGGTGAAGCGGGCGGTTATAAGGAAATCATCGCCACGATCAGCGGGCGAGGGGTGTTCTCCAAGCTGAAGTTCGAATCCGGTGTACATCGCGTGCAGCGGGTGCCGGAAACGGAAGCGAGCGGCCGCATTCACACCTCCGCCGCCACCGTCGCGGTGCTGCCGGAAGCGGAGGACATCGACGTCGAAATCCGCCCGGAAGATATTCGCATCGATACAATGCGCGCCTCGGGTGCCGGCGGTCAACACGTCAACACCACCGATTCCGCCGTTCGTATCACCCATCTTCCGACGGGATTGATCGTCACCAGTTCGGAGAAATCCCAGCACCAGAATCGCGCCAAGGCCATGCAGGTTCTGCGTTCGCGTCTTTACGATATCGAGCGCCAGAAGGTGGATAACGAACGTTCGGCGGACCGCAAGAGCCAGGTCGGTTCGGGTGACCGGTCCGAGCGCATCCGCACCTATAACTTCCCGCAGGGGCGTGTCACCGATCACCGCATCAACCTCACTCTCTATAAACTCGACAGAATGATCGAAGGTGAGATTGATGAGCTCGTGGATGCGTTGATCGCCGATTATCAGGCCGGCCAGCTGGCACTGCTTGGCGAACAGCAGCTTTGAGCGGCGCTGGGGGGACCGTTTCGACCGAACTTGCCGCTGCCCGCAAACGGCTGCAGGCGGCCGGTGTTGCCGATCCGCTTCTCGATGCGCGCCTGCTGATCGGTGAGGTTGTCGCCTTTTCACTGACTGATTTCGTGATGAAGCCGGACCGGCCCCTTACGCAGGAGGAGCAGGCCCGCATCGCTTCCATGATCGAAAGGCGGGCCGGGGGAGAACCCGTCCACCGCATCCTCGGTCACCGGGAATTTCACGGCCTCGATCTTCTGTTGTCTAAGGATACGCTCGAACCCCGTCCGGACACGGAGGTTCTGGTCGATACGCTGTTGCCGGCGTTAAAGGAGGCGGTTTCCCACAAGGGCAGCGCCCGCATCCTGGATCTGGGCACGGGCACGGGGGCGATCTGTCTGGCGCTTTTGAAGGAATGCCCTGACGCGACGGGTATCGGCAGCGATATTTCCACTGGTGCCTTGGAGACCGCTGCGAAAAACGCGTCCAGAAACGGGCTCGAAACGCGTTTTGAGATCATGCAGAGCGACTGGTTCGAAAAAATCTCCGGCCGCTTTGACATAATTGTGTCGAATCCGCCTTATATAAGAAGCGATATCGTTACAACGCTCGACCGAGAGGTTCGTCATCATGATCCGATGGCGGCGCTGGACGGAGGTCAGGACGGCCTTGCACCGTACCGCCTTATTGCTGCCGACGCAGGCCGCTTTCTTGTGGAAAACGGGATCGTTGGTGTGGAGATCGGTTTCGATCAAAGGCTTGATGTTTCCGCGATATTTGCTTCTAACGGTTTCTCTCTTGTGGAGGCCGTGAAGGATTATGGCGGCAACGACAGAGTTTTGATCTTCCGGAGATAGTTCTTCGCGATATGGCGGCGGATTTTTGCAGAGATATTTTGCACAGCAAAAGAAAAGGCTTGGATTTCCGCAGGAAGCGGGATAGTTTGCGGCCACATGCAGGGTGGCTGAGGACGAACGCAGATTCGTCAGGGTATGGGTCAGTCCCGAAGCGGGTTCTTTTGAGAGCCCTGAAAGGCTGGGCGTTTCCGGCATGTGAATCAGTAAACTTTGTTCGCAGGCGGCTCGGTGCAGCATTTGCGCGACCGGTCGTCACACGCGAGGTCTTGTCCGGGGTTATCTTCGGCAGGACGCGTGACGGAACAATTTCAGGAAAAATTTCCAGCGGTTTTCCGTCCGGAATTGCATGAAAATAACCAGATTGTCAGCAAAACAGAATTCAGGTGAGCAATTGATGAGGCCAGGACAGCAAAACAAGCGCGGCCGGGGGCGTGGAAGCAACAATAATAACAACAATAACAATGGTGGCGGTAATAATAACTTCAACCGCAAGGGCGGCAATCCGCTCACCAGGACTTATGACAGTTCCGGCCCCGATGTTAAGATTCGTGGTACAGCCCAGCATATAGCGGAAAAATACGCTGCCCTTGCCCGGGACGCGCAGAGTTCTGGCGACCGTGTGATTGCGGAAAACTATCTGCAGCATGCCGAGCACTACAACCGCATCATTGCCACGGCTCAGGCCCAGATGCAGGAACGTTTCCAGCGCGACGATCGCGGTGAGTATAACGCCACCGAGACGGATGCCGACGATATGGATGGAAACGATGGCGACGACGGCGTCGTTGCATCGCAGCAGCATTCCGAACAGGTAGAGCGCGTCCAGCAGCCGGAGCGCCAGGAGCGCGCTGAGCGGAGCGAGCCACGCCAGGAACGTCGCGAACGTCCGGACCGTCGTGAACGGCAGGAACGTCAGCCGCGACAGCCGCAGGTCTCGGCCGAGCAGCAGCCACCGGTTTATGACGCCAGCCAGGCACCGCAGCCCGTCATCGAAGGTACGCCCATGGAAGTGGCCGTCGAGGAAGAGCAGCAGCAGGCGGAAGCACCCGCAACCGAACGTGCGCCAAAGACCCGCCGTGCCACGACCCCGCGCCCGCGTCGCCCGCGCCGTGCCGCTGCGGCGGAGGGTGCTGAAGGTGAAGACGCGCCCGCCGGTGAAGACGCAACACCGGCCACTCTTGAAAACGCTGCTGAATAAGCAGGGATTTCAGGCAGGCCGCGTCAAACACGCGGCCAACCACGTAATTGAAAAACTCCGGCTTGCCGGAGTTTTTTGTTTTTAGGGTTCAGATGGCAGGAGCCGATGGCAGGCAAAGAGGGTGGTTGCGCGCCGGCAAACTGACGTCTGTCAAAACAGGCGAAAATTTCCCGAATGGCGGTTTTGCGCCCCTTTAAACCGATGAAAATGCCTCCCATATTCGTGCAGGAAGGACGCAAGCCGCATTCGCCGGCAACCGTCCTTCGAGAGGCGGCGATCGTGAAATCCTTTAAACACGGCTGTCGTAGCGGGGCTTGCCTTTTGAGGGAGCCTCAACCCTAACACCCGGAGCCGTGCCGAAAGCGGGCGGGCCGGTCAATGGAGGTTCGACTATGAATATTGAAAAATACTCCGAACGCGTTCGCGGTTTTCTGCAATCGGCACAGACCTTTGCGCTTGCCGAAAATCATCAGCAGTTTTCTGCGGAACATGTTCTCAAGGTTTTGCTCGATGACGAGCAGGGCATGGCGGCATCGCTGATCGAGCGGGCTGGTGGCGACGCGAAAGAAGCGCGTCTTGCCAATGATGCCGCGTTGGCGAAATTGCCCAAGGTTTCCGGCGGCAATGGCGGCCTTTCGCTGACGGCGCCGCTTGCCAAGGTGTTTTCGACTGCTGAAGATCTTGCAAAGAAGGCAGGCGACAGCTTCGTTACCGTCGAGCGTCTTTTGCAGGCGTTGGCGATTGAAAGCTCTGCTTCCACTTCGGCTTCGATGAAGAAGGCAGGCGCAACGGCGCAGGCTCTCAACCAGGTCATCAACGACATCCGCAAGGGCCGCACGGCCGATAGCGCCAATGCCGAACAAGGTTTTGACGCGCTGAAGAAATACGCGCGCGATCTCACGGAAGAAGCCCGCGAGGGTAAACTCGACCCTGTCATCGGCCGCGACGACGAAATTCGCCGTACCATTCAGGTCCTTTCGCGCCGCACCAAGAACAACCCCGTGCTGATCGGTGAACCGGGCGTCGGTAAAACGGCGATTGCCGAAGGGCTTGCGCTGCGCATCGTCAATGGTGACGTGCCGGAAAGCCTCAAGGACAAGAAGCTGATGGCGCTCGATATGGGCGCGCTGATCGCCGGTGCGAAATATCGCGGTGAATTCGAGGAGCGCCTGAAGGCCGTACTCAATGAGGTGCAGGCCGAAAATGGCGGCATCATCCTGTTCATCGACGAGATGCATACGCTGGTCGGTGCCGGCAAGGCCGATGGCGCGATGGATGCGTCCAACCTGCTGAAGCCCGCGCTTGCCCGTGGTGAACTGCACTGCGTTGGCGCCACCACGCTTGATGAATATCGCAAGCACGTGGAAAAGGACCCGGCCCTTGCCCGCCGTTTCCAGCCCGTGCTGGTGGATGAACCGACCGTGGAAGACACGATCTCGATCCTGCGTGGTCTGAAGGAAAAATACGAACAGCATCACAAGGTCCGCATCTCGGATTCGGCCCTGGTTGCGGCTGCAACGCTTTCCAACCGCTATATTACCGACCGGTTCCTGCCCGACAAGGCAATCGATCTGATGGACGAGGCCGCTTCGCGTCTTCGCATGCAGGTGGATTCCAAGCCGGAAGAACTGGACGAACTGGATCGTCGTATCATCCAGCTCAAGATCGAGCGCGAAGCCTTGAAGCAGGAGACGGACCAGTCCTCCGTCGATCGCCTTAAAAAGCTTGAAGACGAGTTGGCCGATACGGAAGAAAAGGCAGATGCCCTGACGGCACGCTGGCAGGCGGAAAAGCAGAAGCTCGGCCATGCCGCCGATTTGAAAAAGCGTCTGGACGAAGCCCGCAACGAACTGGCTATTGCCCAGCGCAACGGCCAGTTCCAGCGCGCCGGCGAGTTGACCTATGGCATTATTCCGGGCCTTGAAAAGGAACTGGCTGCGGCGGAAGCGCGTGACAGCAGCGGTGCCGGCTCGATGGTTCAGGAGGTGGTGACACCGGACAATATTGCCCATGTCGTTTCCCGCTGGACCGGCATTCCCGTCGACAAGATGCTGGAAGGTCAACGCGAAAAGCTGCTGCGCATGGAAGACGAACTTGCCAAGTCCGTTGTCGGGCAGGGCGAGGCCGTTCAGGCAGTTTCCAAGGCGGTTCGCCGTTCGCGTGCCGGCCTTCAGGATCCGAACCGCCCGATCGGCTCGTTCATCTTCCTCGGCCCGACCGGTGTGGGCAAGACCGAGCTGACGAAGTCGCTCGCCCGCTTCCTGTTCGACGACGAAACCGCGATGGTTCGCCTCGATATGTCGGAATATATGGAGAAACACTCCGTTGCCCGGCTCATCGGTGCGCCTCCCGGTTATGTCGGTTACGAAGAGGGTGGTGCCCTGACCGAAGCCGTTCGCCGCCGGCCTTATCAGGTCGTGCTGTTTGACGAGATCGAGAAAGCGCATCCGGACGTCTTCAATGTCCTGTTGCAGGTGCTGGATGATGGCCGCCTGACGGATGGCCAGGGCCGCACCGTCGATTTCAAGAACACCATCATCATCATGACCTCGAACCTCGGTTCGGAATTCATGACGCAGATGGGCGACAATGACGATGTGGGTTCGGTTCGCGAGTTGGTGATGGAGCGGGTCCGGTCGCATTTCCGGCCGGAGTTCCTCAACCGTATCGACGATATCATCCTGTTCCACCGCCTGCGGCGTGATGAAATGGGTGCAATCGTGGAAATTCAGTTGAAGCGGCTCGTCTCGCTGCTGGGTGATCGCAAGATCTCGCTCGAACTGGATGAGGATGCCCGCAGCTGGCTCGCCAACAAGGGCTATGATCCCGCTTACGGCGCACGTCCGCTGAAGCGGGTGATCCAGAAGTCGGTTCAGGACAGGCTTGCCGAAATGATCCTCGGCGGGGAAATCCCCGATGGTTCGCGGGTCAAGGTGACGTCCGGTACGGACCGGCTGCTGTTCAAGGTCAAGCCTCCGAAGGGCGAAGCCGAAACCGAAACGGCCGATGCGGCATAAAACGAAAGGGCTCCGGAAACGGAGCCCTTTTCATTTGATCTGCTTTTCGGACCGCAAAATGCCGGCGGATTACCGGCTCGCCACTTGGTTTGGCTTGTCTTCGATGTTGAGCAGGTTGTCGATGCGCTTTCTCTCATCGGAGAAACGTGCAAGCGCATCACCGGAAAGCGATTTGCCGCCCGGCAGGCGCACTTTCATCGCATCGACTTTCGTGCCGTTGACGATCAGTTCGTAATGCAGGTGGGCGCCGGTCGAAAGGCCGGTCGATCCGACATAACCGATGACCTGACCCTGCCGGACCTTGGCGCCCTCGGTGACGCCCTTGGCGATGGCGCTCTGGTGATTATAGGAAGAGACATAGCCATTGGCATGGCGCAGCAGGGTCTGGTTGCCGTAACCAGAGGCCCAGCCGGCCTTTTCGACAGTGCCGTTGCCAGTTGCGATGATCGGCGTGCCGCGGGCGGCGGCCCAGTCGGTGCCGGTATGCATGCGGCTGAATTTCAGAACCGGGTGACGGCGCATGCCGAAACCGGATGTCATGCGGCCGTTCGGAACGGGGTTACGCAACAGGAACTGCCGGATGCTTTTGCCGTTCTCGTCGAAATAATCGATGCTGTTGTCTTCAGGGTTCTGGAACCGGTAAAACCGCGTCTCGTTGTCGCCGAACTTGGCGTTGACGTAGAGCAGCTCCGACTTGTCGGTGGCCTTGCCATCGGCGTCTTCCACGGAGAAGAAGGCTTCCAGCGTATCCGCCGGCTTGAGCTGCGCCTGAAAATCGACGCTGCTGGCCAGAAGCTTGATGAGCTGGGAAACCATGCTCTGGTTCATGCCGTAAGCGAGAGCCGCGCGGTAGACACCGTCATAGACGCTGGGCAGGTCGCGGCCGGCCGCAGGCGCCGGCGTGCTGTCGAAGGCGGTCGCCACGGCGTCGAGTTTCGGCGGTTCGCTGGCCTTGATGAAATTCTTGCGGTCATCGACGGCCATGGTGACCATGTGACGGCCCTTGCGATAAAGGCTGACGCGCACGATGTCGCTTTTTTCGTCTTCCTGAATAATGCCGACGCGCAGCACATCACCGCTTTCGACATTGTTCGACTGGAGTTGCGGTGACAGCAGCCCGGCGATTTCCGATGATTGTACCTTGGAGTAACCCGCGCCGAACAAAGCAGCCTCGATGGTCTCGGTCTGGCGGGCAGGGATCACA